>JAGVMA010000068.1 GCA_020054095.1 Bacteroidia bacterium
TAATGAAGGAGAGGGAACTAAACAAATTGATTTAACAAATTTTGCAAAAGGTATTTATCACCTGCAATTATTGGAGGGAGATAAAGTGTATTCGCAAAAAATAGTAATACAGTAATTCTGTAATAAAGCATAACATTTGGTACTAATGTAAAAGCATATAAAGTAGCCACCTGTTCGTCTGCATATTATTGATTTTCAGCTAAATGTTAATAAGCTAGTGGCTGTGCAACTTTATTATTTATATATTTGTCTTAAGTATAAAGAAACCATATTCATATTCTAAAAATGAAAAAACTAATATTATCCGCATCACTTTTAGCTGCTTTTGCAGTTACCAATGCACAACAAACTTATACTGCTAACTACCCAAATGGTACTAAGCAAGTTGAAGGTCAATATAACTCGGCTGTTACCATAAGCAATGATGATAGCAAAGAAGTGCAAGCACAGAAAATGGCAAATGCTATCCAAATAGGTAAATGGACTTACTGGCACGAAAACGGCCAAGTAGCTGCCGAAAACCATTATTCTAACACCGGTGTGATGATTGGCAATTGGAAGGGTTTTTACAAAGACGGAAAAAAAGAATTAGATATTAATTTTACTACCGGTGCAGCTCAGTATTGGTACAATAATGGTCAATTATTTGAAGAAGGTAAAATGTTGCCCGGCATGATAAAAGAAGGCAATTGGAAAACCTATTATGATAACGGAAAAATAAATGTGGAGGGAGCTTATGTAAATGGTCAAAAAAATGGCCAATGGAAATTTTATGATCAGCAAGGCAAATTATACTTTGTTGAAGTATGGAATAACGGACAAAAAGCAAACTAGTTTTATAGTCACTAATTAGTTTTATTAATAGCCACGGGTATAACTCGTGGCTATTTTTTTTATACTATTGCTCACTGATGGAGAAACACGTTTTAAGTAAATCTACTTTTATGAGAGGCACACAATGCCACAAGTCGCTTTACTTAAATAAGTATTTCCCGCAGTGGCGCGATGCAATGCCCGAAAGCAAGAAAGCTATTTTTAAGCGAGGGATAAATGTGGGGCTATTAGCCCAAAAAATGTTTAAAGGCGGAGTGGATGTGAGCGCACAAAAATTTAAGTATGCCGAAGCCGTGCAGCGCACACAAGAAGAAATAAAAAAAGGCACTAAAGTAATTTACGAAGCCACATTTATGCACAATCAAGTGCTGGTGATGGTTGATATTTTAGTGAGCGAAGATAATAGCTGGTACGCTTATGAAGTGAAAAGTTCGGCACGAGTTTCCGCTACTTATATTGCCGATGCAGCGCTGCAATATTTTGTAATAACACAAAGCGGCTTACCGCTTGCCGATTTTTTTCTGATGCACATTAATAATAAATATGTGAAAAATGGAGCCGTGGAGGTAGAGCAATTATTCAGCAAAGTTTCAGTAAAAGAAGAGGCAGAAAAAACAGCACCGCTAATTGCCGAAAAAATTGAGCAATTTAAAAACGTACTATCAAAAGAAGCTGTACCCGAAATAAATATTGGCGCACATTGTTACCAGCCTTACGAATGCGACTTTAAAAGCACATGCTGGCGCGATATTCCTAATGACTCAATTTTTGAATTAGGCGGGATGAACAAAGAAACTCAATTTGAACTCTTTAATAAAGGCATTGTTAAAATTACTGATATAAACGATGAGGAAGATTTATCAGCTATGGTTAAATTGCAAGTGAAAGCACAAAAACTAAATGCGCCTATCATTAATAAAGCAGCTATCAAAAATTTTCTGTCATCCATTTACTATCCGCTTTATTTTCTCGATTTTGAAACTATAATGCCGGCAGTGCCACTTTTCGATAACACTTCGCCTTACGCTCAAATTCCATTTCAATATTCACTACACTATATAGAAAAGCCGGGTGCGCCCATCAAGCATTTTGAGTTTTTGGCCGAACACGATATTCGCAAAGACCCTCGCCACGATTTTATTAATCAGTTGCTTTTAGACACCCTGCCCAAAGGCGATATAATTGTTTATAATGCAACTTTTGAACGCACGGTTTTAAATAATTTAAAACAACTTTTTCCGGAGTTGAGTCAGCTAATTGACCAGCGTATCACACGATTAAAAGATTTAATGGATCCTTTTCGTGAACGACATTATTACCATCCGGCAATGAAGGGTTCATATTCTATTAAATATGTTTTGCCAGCGCTGGTCAATAATTTAAGTTACAATAATTTAAAAATACAAGATGGTGCTACTGCCACTCACGTATTTGAACAATTGCTTTACGAAACAGATATTTTTAAAATTGCCGAAACGCGTGATGCGCTTATGGAATATTGCCGAATGGATACCCTGGCAATGGTTAAAATTTTGGAAGTGCTTGAGGGCACAGTTACCTAAGTAATTTTACTTCAGGTGCATTTCAATTGTTGAGATTGACTGGATGTTTATCATCTCAATTAATTCTTTATTAGTAGTTTTTTGATACTCGTTAATGTTATTGTAGTCAACAATAAATACCATTTCGGGATCGTTAATTGCACTCATTACAGCATGTCTAATGCGCCCATTTTTAAATTGAATTTTCACCGGTGTTTCAAACATAAGTTCTGTTGTTTTGGTTTTATAAAAAAAGCCCCGCTTCGTTTTATGATGTCTATTAAATAGGCAACATGTGAAGCGGGGCTTTTTAAATGTTTATTATTTTATCACATTCATGCGCATTACTTTATCACCTTGGTTAGTGTGTATTTTCACAAAATACATTCCGGCATTTAAAGTAGTTACATCTATATCCAATAAGTGATTGCCCTGAGCCAATGTTTGTGTTTCAGAATTGTTTACCAATTTTCCAGTTAAGTCAAAAACTAAAACAGTAACCATTGTTTCTTCATTTAATCCAATTTCTACAGTTGCATTATCAGTAGCCGGATTTGGATAAAGTGTTAATAAATTAATGCTATTAGCCGCATCGGCAATACCTACATTCACATTAACTGTTTGTGTAATTGTATCTGAGCATCCTTGCGTGTTGGTTACAATTAGTGTAACGGTGTACATTCCATTTGAGCTGTAAATGTGCGATGGGTTTTGTGCTGTCGATTGTGTTTGGTCGCCAAAATTCCAAAGGTACGTGTTGCCACCGGTTGAAGTATTGGTGAAAACCACAGGAGAAATTCCGGTGAAAGTAAATCCTGCTGTGGGAACCGGGTTTACAGTTACAGTTGCATTAGCCGATGTACCCACGCCATTGCAAGGGTTACTGTTTGTAACTGTTACATTATATGTTCCGGCAGTGCTCACTGTTATTGATTGCGTAGTGGCGCCATTACTCCAAGAATATGTTTGTCCTTGGCTTGATGTAAGCGTTACCGATTGTCCTTGACAAAGTGTTAAGCTTCCGTTAACACTAACAGTTGGAACCGGAGCATTGCTCGATGAAACTGTTATAGGCGCTGATGTTGCCGAAGTACATCCATTAGCGTCAGTAACAATAACCGTATAAATTCCTGAATTGTAAACAGTGATTGATTGCGTGGTTGCATTATTACTCCACATATACATGCTCGATGCGCTTGATGTAAGCACCACGCTATCACCTGTACAAAAACTGGTAGGTCCGTTAGCACTGATGGTAGGTGTAGATGGCAAAGGATTAACTGTAACTTGTGTGGTGGCTGATGTAGCTGAGCAACCAGCGGCATTAGAAACTGTTACAGTGAAAGAACCTGTGGTGTTTACGTTAATCAAATTAGCTGTGGAATTATTGCTCCACATGTACATATTAGCTGCACTCGAAACTAAAGTAACCGAGCCGCCCTGGCAAAAAGTAGTAGCGCCATTTGGTGTAATTATTGGAGTTGCCATTGTATTGTTTATAGTACCGCTGTATAACTCATTTTGCGGATCAAACTCGCTCCAGCATTTTGTCCAGTCGGTAGTACCAAAAGCACCACGGTAAGTTGTAGGCGTAAAAAATGGATCGTTCAAATTGCTACTGCTAAAATCAGCACCCGATAGTATTGGTGAATTTGATTGCGGTAAAAAATTAGGTGCAGTGTAAACGTAAGGCGTTGTAAGCATAATATCCATGCTATTAGCCATAGTAGTGTTGTTATTTGCATTGTACCAAGCCGCCATTCCAAAGATAAGTGACGTTGAGTCAAGTGGCATAGCACAGCCCGCAATTACGTTATTCTTAAATTGTAGTTCGCCATTAGTAACCCATGTTGCACAATTAGCACTTTCAATTTTTAATCCGCGAGGGAAGCCAGTGAACACAGAATTATAGGTACAAGTTTTTGTGCTTCTGCGGAGGTGTAACGCACGACCAAAGTTGGAGCTAATTACTGTGCTAGTAGTTTGTTTGGGGCCTACAATAGTTACGTTTGAGAAAATCGGTTTTGTAAAAGGAGCATTGGTCGTTCCGGTTGCATCATTATCTGATTCAAAACCGTTAGATAAAGAAATATCGGCAGTAGTAGTATCGCTGTATCCAACTGCAAACTGTATTTTCCCTCTAAAGCCGTAATCGGTATCAAACATATCATCCACTGTGCGGTACGCAATCAAGTATTTCGCATTAACTGTTCCTCCAAAAAACTCAAATGCATCATCGCCACCATAACTCACTTGCACATAATTTATTACAGTTTTCGAACCCACTGCACCGCAAGTTAATCCATTAGTTTCGTTATTCGGCTGAAAAGCAATACCTGCGTATTCTATACGTACATATCTTAAAACTCCCGAACTATCTTGGTCGTTAGTGCCGCCATATAAACCTTTAACAGGGTCAATACCACCTTCGGCTAAGCGCTGGCCAGCCGGATCGTTAATGGTAGCGTTACCCAAAACCAGTAATCCACCCCAGTCGCCAGGCGCACGTTGACCTGCAGGTTGCCACGATGTAAATACAATTGGCATTTCAGGAGTTCCGTTAGCTACAATTTTTGCACCTCGTGTAATTACAAGTGCAGTTGCTTTTCCTTTTACTACAGTACCCGGTTGTATAGTAAGTGTAGCATTATTGGTAACGTAAATAAAACCACCTCCCAAAATATCGAGAATGTAGATATTATTATTAGTCCAAGTGGTGCTTGCAGTAACATCGGCATTAACCGTTATAATTGCTGCTTTAGATACAAGCAGCGAGCCCATTGCCACAACTGCTGTTAAGAGTAATTTTTTCAGATTCATTTTTTTGTGTTTTTTTAATTTTCGGTTCAAAAGTATTGGCGCCTTATTGCCATACTGTTACTGTAGCTTTACTAATTAATTAATGTGTTTTTAAGCCAATGTTAACATGTTTAGCCAATGTTATGCATGGTGCTGACTTAGCGTATCTGTTACTATTTCGCTAAGCAGCGCTAAGCTTACCGGTTTAGATACATAATGCTCGCCCCCTGCTTGCATGGCTGCTATGGTTTTGTAATCATCGGCATTAGCGCTCAAAAAAATAATGGGAATGTGTTTTAGGTTTTCATCTTGTTTCACTTCTTTACAAAACAAAACGCCATCCATTTTTGGCATCAGTATATCGCTTATAATTATATCTGTTTTATGTTCGCTTAAAACTTCGAGCGCCTGTTCGCCATTATAGGCGGTGTAAACGAGGTAGCCCTTTTTTCTGAAATTATAAGACAAGAATTCTATAATATCCGGCTCATCATCTACCAAAAGAATTTTTTTGTTGTTTACTATGTCCATTGCATAAAGTATTTATGCAAAAGTTGCTATACCAAATGAATAGAATGTTTTTAAGGGGTTAAGTTATTACTAACTAAAAAAGCACCAAGCATACTTGGTGCTTTAATTGTCAAGCTAAACCAAACTTATTTTTGAAAACGGTAAGCTATAGAAAACGAAAAGCTTCTACCAAAAGTAATGTTCGTAATACGTGTGTCAATTTCTTCTTCGTATTGGCCTGAGCTATTTTGATCTTGGTAAAAAATGTTTTTCTGATTTAGAATATCTGATGCTGTAAACCTTAATTCCCAGTTTTTGAAAATGCGCTGCGATATTTGGCAGTCCCATAAACTACGTGGTGCTTCGTAAATATCTAAGTATCCATCCGAACCTACATCAAAAATTCTGCGGCCAATGCGGTTAAACAAAGTAGAAAAAGTAGTACCTGTTTTTTTATTGGTGTATTGTAAACCTGTGTTGATGATGAATGGCGACTGTCCTTGCAATGGTCGGCTTGCTTGACGTGGGTCAACACCCACAAGGCCTGTTAAATCAACTTGCGATTTTATGAGTGCCAAATTACTAAACCAGGTAATGTTGCTGAATTGCGTAGTTTTCAACATCGAATCGAGGCAAGAAAGTACCCAGCGATATTCTAACTCCACACCATAATTTTGTGCCGATGGCGCATTTTGATAAGTGCGTGTACGCGAACCTGCACCACCAAAATAAGTAACACTTTCAATAGGATTTTTAAAGTGCTTATAAAATCCGCCTATAGAAAACAACTGATTCATTCCCGGGTAAATTTCAAACTTAGTATCAATGTTTGTGATTTTTGTTCTTATCAATGTATCGTTTCCGGTAACGGCTGTAGATGTATTGAAATCATAAAATGCAAATGGTGCAATTTCTCTAAACTCAGGTCTTGCCACTGTGCGCGAAGCAGATAAACGAATATTTGTTTTCTCGCTTAATGAGTAAGTTAAATTCATAGATGGCAAATAATCAAAATAAGTAGTATCAATAGCTACTGTATCGCCACTGTATGTTTTTGAGTTTAGCATTTGTCTGAAACTTTCGAAACGCATGCCCCAAACTGCTCGTAGTTTTTTTGTAATAGTTTGGTCGAACATCACAAACGCAGCTGTGGTTTTTGATGCAGCTGTGTATAAATCGGCATTTGAAGTAAGCTCACTTAATTTAAAACCGCCCACGCCAATATTTTCTTCCATGTTAAAAATTTGGTTTTGTGGAAGGTATAACAAATCATAGTTGAATTGGGAAGGATTAGATACTGCATAGCCAAATGTACGTGAATTAAATTCTCGTTTGCGCTCAGTGTAAAAAGCACCAATTTTTAAATTGTGTTTTTGCTTATACATCTGAAACGGAATGCTTGCATCTGCCTTTGCTGAATATGACGACTCGTTAAGTTGCGAATAAAATTTGCCGGCATAATCTTTTGAACCCGCACCAAATGGAACATAAGCTGTCCACACCGAATCGGTTGTGTTACCAAATGGCGTGCGATTTTTGTAGTAAAGCATTTTACGCAAGTCTGGTGTGTCTTTAAAAATATTATTGTAAGCACCCGCCCAGTTAATTTTAATTTTCGATTTATTCAAAAAATGTTCGCCACCTAATTGTGCTGTTAAAAGTCTTGAACTATTGTATTGCATAGATGTTGCGTACTCGTAACGGTCGTTTTCAATATGAATTCCGAAACGCTCAGTAACTAAATCTTCGGATGTAAATGTGTTGGATGATTTTATCCAAATTTTGTTGTTGTCATTTAGTTTGTAAGCAAAGTTTAGTATGGCGCCCCACATTATGTTTTCTTCATAGTTGGTATCGTTGTATTCAAAAATTTGGGTGGTATCCACATTGTAATCGCCCCGCTGTATAATTGTTTTTCTGCGCGAGTAGCTATAAGTTAAGCCCCCAATAACTCCTAATTCGCGTTTAAAAAGTTTCAGGTTAGTCCCCATCGCCAATTGATAGTTTTGGTTAACAGGCGAAGAACTCACACTGTCAATTCCCCAATCGTTGTTTAATACTTTGCTGTATTCGTAGCGCGTAGCGCTGTTAGATAAAAGCTCTTTCAATTCTAAAGTTTCGGGTAAATCGCTTGGTAGTTGGCGTGTGCCATCATCGTAACCAAACAAATCTTTTTTTCCGCCTTTATATGTTTTATATGGTTTAAATGTTGATTGACTATTCATGCCAAGGCTTCCGCTAAGCGAAATAAAAGGGCTTTCAGGAATATCGCGTGTGTTTAGTAAAATTATTCCGCCTGCAAAATCACCGGGCAAATCGGGCGAAGCAGTTTTAAAAATCACCATGTTATCGAGCATATTGCTCGGAAAAATATCAAATGAAAACGCCTTTCTGTCGGGTTCGGTAGATGGTAGTGGCATTCCGTTTATGAGTGCCGAGTTATATCGGTCGCTCAATCCGCGAATGATAACAAATTTATTATCCTGTACCGTTGCACCGCTCACGCGTTTTAAAACTTCACCGGTATTTCTGTCGGGCGAATTTTTTATGGCATCTTGTGATATGCCACTTGTGATGCTCACATTTTTTTGCTGAAACAAAAGTAAACTGGTATTGCTGCTTTTGTTCACATTGGCAACTATATCCACTTCGTCCATCACGTTTTCGCTCGAACTTAACACAATATCAATGGTTGTTGATTTACCATCTTCTACTTGCACATTACTTATCTTTTGTGTTTCGTACGATACATAGCTGATTACAATTGTATAGTTTCCGGGATTGATGTTTGAAATACTGAAGCGACCTTCAATATCGGTAGTGGCGCCTATTTTTGTGCCTTCAATAACCACACCAGCTCCTATTAAATCTTCGCTGTTAGTTTTATCAATAATGTGACCGGTAATTTTTCCGTTTCCGGCTAAGCCATTGAGTGCTGTAATTGTGAGTAAAGTAAATGTTAAGATAGATTTCATTGCTTTTTTTTTGCATAGCAAAGCAAACCAAATCATGTAATCAAAAAATTAAGTTCACTTTAAACAAAAGTTAAATGTTGGACACTAATCTTAACATTCTGTTATAATTGGGGTAACGGTATTGTGAGATAACAATCGGTGTTTTGCCTGCACAAAAAGAAATTGTTAATGGCAGATAAACTGATGAATAAAATATTAGTGGCGGACGATGATGAAGACATAAGAACTTTGCTGGAGTACCAGTTTTCGCGCGAAGGTTTTGTGGTAGAAACTGCCGAAAATGGAAAATTGGCAATAGAAAAAGCAACACGTTTTTTACCCGATTTAATATTGCTTGATATAATGATGCCTGTGATGGATGGCATAGAAGCATGTGCCGAATTGCGCCAAAACGAAGCAACTCGCTATTGCATGATTGCTTTTTTAACCGCCCGAACCGAAGATTATTCACAAGTATTAGCATTTGAAGTGGGTGCCGATGATTATATAAGAAAACCAATTAAGCCGCGCGTTTTAATTAGCAGAGTAAAAGCACTGCTTCGCAGAAAAACGGGCTTGCAAATAGGCAACAACCGCGTGCATATTGGCAATCTAATAATTGATAAAGAAAAATACGAAGTAGAAAAAGGCAGTGAACGTATTTTGCTTCCTAAAAAAGAATTTGAATTGCTTACGCTTTTAATTTCAAAACCCGGAAAAGTGTTTCCGCGAGAAACAATTATGGAAACTGTGTGGGGAAATGGAGTAGTGGTGGGCGATAGAACCATAGATGTGCACATAAGTAAACTACGCGATAAGCTTGGCGATAAAACAATAAAAACAATCAAAGGAATAGGATATAAAATCGAAATCTAACTTTTAATAAGTTTGTAACCCACACCTTTTATGGTTGTGATATATTCTTCGTTCAGTTTTTTTCTGATCATTCGTATATGTACATCAAGAGTGCGGTCGCCCTTTTCAATCTTCGATTTGTTCCATATTTTTTGGGCAATCACATCTCGGTTAAAAACCTTTTCGGGGTTAGAGGCAAGTAAGTATAAGAGTTCAAATTCTTTTTTCGGAAAAATTATTTTTCTGCCTTTGAAATGCACTAAATAAGTTTCGCGGTCAATTATTAAATCGTTAATAGTTATTGATTGTTTTGAGCTGTTGTTACTTTGCTCTTCATCCGATACGAAAATGCGATAGCCCTCTTTGTGTAAAGCGCTTTTTAACTTCTCGGTTATATTATCACCATCGTTAATTATCAAATATTTATTGTTGGGCTGAAACATTTTGGGTGTGATTATTTTGCGTTACAAACGTAGGTAAGTAGTAATAAGCAATTGTTTATATACAGTTAAATTTTTGTTAAGCCATATCTGTTTTGAAATTCAAATATTCTCTGCCTATATTTGCATATTGAAACATGGGTTAATTGTATTAAGCAGTATTTTTTTGTTGGCGGCAGTGTTGGTACTATCGTGCAGTAAAGATGTACCTGCCGTAGAAACACAGTTAACCGGTTTCCCGAACGATGTGGGCAAAATTATGGTAACCAAATGCGCCATAAAAGGCTGCCACGATAATGTGAGCAAAGCATCGGCAGGCGGTTTTTCGCTCGAAACATGGGCCGATGCATTTGCAGGTGGCAATGGCGGTGCTTGCATTATTCCCTTTCGGCCCGATTACAGTACACTTTGCTATTACACAAATATTAACCCCGATTTTGGTCCTACTTTAATTCCCACTATGCCGTTTAACGGTGCAGCGCTTTCGCAAGAAGAATATTTACTACTGCAAAATTGGATTTTAGCAGGCGCACCTAATAATAAAGGCGAAGTGAAGTTTGCATCATCGCCACGCAAAAAGTATTATGTTACAAACCAAGGTTGCGATGTGGTTACTGTTTTTGATGCCAATACCAATATTGCTATGCGCTACATTAATGTGGGTGCTGAAGCGCAAATAGAATCACCGCATTATATTAAAGTATCGGCCGACCAACAATTTTGGTGTGTGTCATTTATTGCAGGACGTTATTTCCAAAAATACAGCACTGCCGATGACCGCTTTTTAGCACAAGCAGATATTGGTATTGGTAGTTGGAACACATTTGCTCTCACTGCCGATTCGAAAAAAGCTTATGTAATTGATTGGACGGGAAATAAAATTGTGGTTGTTAATTTGGAAACAATGAGCGTGATAACTTCCTATGCAGGTATTTTTAATTTTCCACACGGCTCTTATGTAGATGATACCCGAGATGTATTGTATGTAACATCTAACTACAGTAATTTTATTCATAAAATAGATGTGTCTGATCCGCTTAACCCACAAATTGAAGATCAATCACTTGATTTAAACCCTCCTACTTTAGGCAATTCGCTTGATCCGCACGAAGTAATTACATCGCCCACGCACGATAAAATATACGTTGCCTGCATGCGCTCTAACGAAGTTCGTGTTTTAAAAATAAAACCATTTCCACAAGACGATAGTTTGCTTGCCGTAGTTCCTACGGGCATTACACCTTTAGAAATGGCATACTCAATACAGAGAAATTTATTGTTTGTAACTTGCATGGAAGATACTGTTTTGTTTTACACCGGGCGCGGGTGCGTAACCGTGATAGATATGAATACCAATACAGTTGTGAAAAATATTAACGTGGGTTATCAGCCACACGGCCTTGCGGTGGATGATTATAACGGAGTGGTTTACGTAGCCAGTCGAAACTATAGTTCAACGGGGCCGGCACCTCACCACAGTTCATCGTGTGGTGGGCGCAATGGATTTGTTACCACTATTGATATAAATACGCTCGAACTTAAATCGGTGCGCAAGCAAGAAGTGGCTGTTGACCCATACGGAATGGCAATAAAACAATGATTTTTTTATAGACCAACTACTAATAGTGTTAGAATAATTAGATTATTTCGGTAGTTTTCTTTTCCTACTTTAGCACTAAACAAATAATTAACCACTAAATACTCTAACCAAATGAAGAAAAATCTACTCCTCGCTTTAGGGTTATCGGTTTTTACACTAACCGGTTTTTCGCAAGCAAACAACAAAAAACCTCAACACGAGTGCAACGAAAAATGTGGCGTAATGCACCACGAGCAGTATTTGCAGCAAATTAACCCTAATCGTAAAACTCAGCGTGAGCAATACGAGCAGCAATTGCAAGAATACATGGCTGCCAATAAAATTAACCCGCAAACAATGTCAGCGGTGGTTACGGTTCCGGTGGTGGTGCATGTAGTTTACCAAAATAATGCTGAAAATATTAGCGACCCACAGGTGTTATCTCAAATAACGGTTTTAAATCAAGATTTTGGCCGCACTAATACTGATGCCAATCAAACGCCATCTGCATTTGCGGGGGTAGCGGCAAATTGCTCAATACAATTCTGCATGGCCCAGCGCGATCCTCAAGGAAATCCTACCAATGGTATTACGCGCACGCAAACTACGCTTAGTTCTTTTTCCACTAACGATGCTGTAAAATTTACATCGCAAGGAGGTAGAGATGCTTGGCCAACTACACAGTATATTAATATTTGGGTATGTGATTTATCCGGTGGCATACTTGGTTATGGTGAGTTTCCAACAGGAAGCCCAAGCAATACCTTTGGTTTAGTGTGTGATTACGCTTATTTTGGGACTACCGGAAATGTAAGCCCTCCATTCAATTTAGGTCGCACAGCAACACACGAAATAGGTCACTGCTTTAATCTGTTTCATATTTGGGGAGACGATGGCACTTCATGTAGCGGTTCTGACCAATGTGCCGATACTCCCAACCAAGCTGATGAAAATTATGGCTGCCCAACTTTTCCTAATGTATCATGTACAAATGGCCCTAATGGTGATATGCACATGAACTATATGGATTATACCGATGATGCTTGTATGAATATGTTTACACAAGGTCAATCAACGAGAATGAATGCCGTATTGAGTACTACACCTTATAATGCACTTACAACTTCAAACGGTTGTCAACCGGTTAACCAAGTAGGTTTAGATGCAGGCATATTTGGTATTATTTCGCCATCGGGCAATTTATGCAGCACCACATTTACTCCGCAAGTTACGCTTCGTAATTTCGGAACAACCGCTTTAACATCGTGTGTTATAAATTACCGCATAGATAATAATACTAACCAAACATTTAACTGGACGGGTAATTTGGCAACAAACACAACTACCAACGTTACGTTACCACCAATGACCACAACCGGTGGCGCGCATACATTTACCGCATTTACCACTAATCCTAATAACGGAACAGATGGTCAATCATCTAACGACCAAATGGTAGGAAGCTTTAACGTATTCTCTTCGGGGCAAAACCTGCCATTTATTGAAGGTTTTGAGGGTACAGCATTTGTTCCACCTAACTGGACATTGAATAACCCTGATGCTTCTACAACTTGGATACGTACTACAACGGCCGCCAAAACAGGCGTTGCCTCTGCAAGTATTGATAACTATAATTACAATGCCAGTGGTGAGCGCGATGAAATGGTTACTCCGCCAATTAACCTATCATCAATGCAAAGTCCGCAATTAACATTCCAAGTGGCATATCGGATGTACACCGATCCGGCAAGTAATCCTAATTTCTCTGATTCATTGCGCGTATTAGTATCTACTGATTGTGGCGTAACTTATACCAGCATCTATTTCAAATTTGGAACACAGTTAACCACCATTACTCCTACATTCAGCAACACACAATTTGTGCCTACTCAAAACCAATGGAGAATGGAAACTGTGAGTTTAACTTCTTACGCATCGTCTCAAAATGCAATTTTCAAATTCCGTAACATTACGCAATACGAAAACATGCTTTACATTGATGATATAAATATTAATGGTGTTACCAGCATAAACGAAAACATATTGAACGCTAACATTAATGTTTTCCCTAACCCTGCTAATACCGAAGTGTTTGTTGATATAGCTAACATTACTGAAACCGATCTTACAATTAAGGTTTATGATGTGGTAGGGCAGTTGGTAGATGCAGTAATGGTACAAAACACCGTAGGTGGCACTTACCGTTTTAACATGGCTGATAAACAAAATGGAGTTTATTTCATTGAAGTATCAACAAATGGTGGCACAGTTACCAAAAAACTATTGCTAACTCATTAATTCAATTTCTAATTTCTGATTTAAAAAAACCTCTCGAATGCATTCGAGAGGTTTTTTGCTTTTTACAATTATATATCTACATTAGCAATCAGAAACCTTCAAGCTAAACGAAATCATGAAAAAAACCTTACTAACTTTTGCATCGGCAGCTTTGTTATCATTGCCGCTAATTGCCCAAAATGGCCGCACATGCGGTACAGCACCCATGCCCCAAGATTGCGACTGGATTACTAAAAAAATATTAGAAGACGCTGCCAATAAATTATCACCGGATGATGCTCAGGCAGTATACAATATACCCGTAATTGTTCACGTTATACACAATGGCGAAAACGTGGGAACGGGAACAAATGTCAGCCAAGCTCAAATTAATTCACAATTTGATGTTCTCAACGAAGACTTTAATAAATTAAATGCCGATTTCACTACCGTGTGCCCATCCGTATTTCAACCAGTGGCAGCTGACTGTGATATTAACTGGTGCAAAGCATTGCGTGACCCACAAGGTAACACACTTACTGAGCCTGGAATAGACCGCATTAACAGAAATACAATGGGATGGACTGCACCTCCATATAGCACGTCTTATATTAATGGTACAATAAAACCTAATACAATATGGGATGTGAACAATTACTGTAATATATGGATTATGAATTTAGGAGGTGGGCTTTTGGGCTATGCTACTTTCCCTGCCGGATCTACTCTTACTTGTCTATCCACCCCATTTGGCAATACTACCAACGATGGTGTTGTTTGTCTTTATAATGCTTTTGGGCGTGTAGGTAACGTAGCAGCACCATTCAACAAAGGTCGTACTGCAACACACGAATTAGGTCATTGGTTAGGTTTGCGTCACATTTGGGGCGATGCCAACTGCGGTTCAGATTGTGTTACTGATACTCCTGCACAACAAACATATAACTTCGGCTGCCCCACTTTCCCTTCAGTTACATGCAACAATGGCCCTAATGGCGATATGTTTGTGAATTATATGGATTATGTGGATGATGCTTGTATGGTAATGTTTACTACCGGCCAGCGCACACGTGTACAAACCTGTATGGCTAATGGAACATATCGTGTGCCACTTAATAACTCTACAGTTTGTTCGCTATCTACATCAGTTAATGATATTGATAACAAGAACAAATTTAACCTATACCCTAATCCTACATCCGGTATAGTTACCATTGAGCCATTGGATAATTCAACTAATGTGAACTTGTTGATAACCAACGCAGTTGGCGAAATAGTATTTTCGCAACAATACACTACTATGCAAAAAACCAATGTTGATTTAACAAGTTTTGGTGCGGGAGTTTATTTTGTAGAAATAAGCAATGCAATCGGTAAGTCAACTCAAAAACTTGTTTTATCTAAATAATTTTTAATTTTTTTTATGCAAAGCGCTCCGCCCAAAGGCGGAGCGTTTTCTGTTTCAATACGTATCTTTGCGCACATGGAACAAGTTTTTAACCTTACTACTGATAAAAAATTAAAAGCAATTGCCGAAAAAGTAATAGCAACTGAGCGAATTAATAACGAAGAAGGGCTGATGCTTTATCAGGCAGACCTTGCTTTTGTAGGTGCATTGGCAAATTACATCCGTGAAGAAAAACACGATAGCAATACCTATTTCAATAGAAACTTCCACATTGAACCAACAAATATTTGCGTTTTCGATTGTAAGTTTTGTTCCTATTCGCGCTTATTGAAACAAAAGGATGGGCAATGGGAATTAACTGCCGACCAAATGTTCGATATTGTAAAATCGTATGATGGGCAGCCTGTAACTGAGGTTCATATTGTGGGCGGAGTACATCCTAAAATGGGCCTTCAGTTTTTTGCCGATATTTTAAAGCGGATAAAAAAACATCGCCCCGATTTACATATAAAAGCATTTACTGCCGTAGAATTAGAATATATGTTCCGAAAGGCTAAGTTGAGTTTTGCCGATGGATTAAAATTGCTGAAAGAACATGGTTTAGACTCTTTGCCCGGTGGAGGTGCTGAGATTTTTGATGAATCTATTCGTAATCAAATAGCCGAAGATAAATGCACATCGGAACAGTGGCTCGAAATACACGAAACTGCACACCAACTTGGAATACCATCAAATGCTACAATGCTTTACGGCCATCTGGAAAATTACGAACACCGCATTAATCACATGCATCGTTTGCGCGATGTGCAAGACAGAACAAACGGGTTTAATACTTTTATCCCACTTAAGTTCAGAAACAAAGACAATCAGATGTCGCACATTGCGGAGGTGAGTGTGATAGAAGATTTAAAAAATTACGCAGTATCGCGTATTTACTTGGATAACTTTTCGCACATAAAAGCTTATTGGCCAATGATTGGGCGCACTACGACACAGCTTTCGCTTTCTTTTGGAGTAGATGATATTGATGGCACTATTGACGATAGTACAAAAATTTACACCATGGCCGGTTCTGAAGAACAAATTCCAAAACTTACCACACAACAATTAGTAGAGCTAATAAAAAATGTAAAACGCACGCCTATTGAGCGCGACACGCTTTATAATATTGTGAAAAATTATATGGATTACGATTTTGCTTCAGAAAAAACAACACTCGCTTAGCTCCCGAGTTTTTTTATTGCTTTAAATATTATTGTTAAATCATTCCAAGCACGGTAGTCTTTGGCGTAAAGCATGTTGATTCTATCAGCAGTTTCTTGATTAATGTTTTTATTTCCAGATGCTGTGGATGGAAGAATAATCCCCGGCTTTATAAAAGTAAGTTTTTTGTTCTGTATTGTTTTATCCTCGATACCCACCCAAGTTTTTAATCCCAGCCCTACAGTAAAAATATTTCCTAAAAATCGGAAAGGATTTTTTACAATAAAAAACAAAATAGGTAACAGCAGTAATAACAAAGTGCTTACGGTTATATCTATAATACGTTTGTTTCGTTTATTTATTGGTTTTGATATTGAGTTAATATCAATTGTATATAAATCGCCCGAAGTATCAATGGAATTGCTGCCAATAACAGATAGACTTTCGGGAGGAGCAATTTTATAATCAACCGGATTGTCGCCAGATTTCAGCATGTTATCAATAATGATTTGCGCTGCTACATCTTTCGCACAAAAAATTACTTCATCTATTTTGTAAATATCAATCGCTTCTTGTAGTTGACTTATGTTGCCAAGTGTAACCTCTGTTTTTTTATTTTCTGTATTTTCTGATACAAGAATTTGCCCTACAAAAGATGTTTTTAAGTGCGTTTGTTTTAGCAAATTATTCACTCTTTTAAATTCATCGGCATCGCCTACAATGGCAATTCGTTTATTCTCGTTTGCATTCAGCAAATGGTTTTTTATTCCCAATAAGTGTAATGTAATTCTTAGAAAGGTAATTATTGCTGCTGCCCAAGCCGCACCAATCAATATAAGTGCTCGTGAAAATCGTAACGATTCGGGTAACAACGCATAAATTACCAAAATACCAATAGTGCCAACTACAATGCCTCTAACAATTTTCGAAATTTTCAGGGATTTATCGTAGCCGCCACTTAAATAGGTCGTACATAGCCAAACAAAAATATAGGTTGGTACCACATATAGCATGTATTCGGGTGGATAGAAACCACTTTCTTCTGATTTTATTTCATGTTCATAGTAATTTTTTATGAAATAAAATCCACAATATATTAATAGGGAATCAACAAGCGGTAAAAATATTTTTTTTATAAAACGCGAAACAATGGCCGCAGCTGCTCTCAAATAGATAGCAAGTTTTATAAAAAAAGAAAAAAGTTTTGCGTTGCCTTGAGAGAAGTGCTTACGTGCAAAAATTATCATTGCGTTGTAAAACACAAACACATAGTTCACACTCGATTTTTTTGTGCTTTCGCCCTTATAGTGAATAATGCGTGTGCCTGAGTAATAATAGTTTTTATATCCCGCTTTTATAATTCTGTATGATAAGTCCACATCTTCTCCATACATAAAAAAATCTTCATCAAGCAAACCCACTTTGTCTAAAACAGTTTTTCGCATCATCATATATGCGCCCGATAAAATTTCGATGCTGTGATTTTCATCTCTGTTTAAAAATCCTAAATGATATTTCCCGAAAATTTTAGATGATGGAAATACGCGCGCAAAACCAAAGATTTTAAAGAACGCAACTGCCGGTGTTGGTAATCCCCTTTTTGATTCGGGTAAAAAGTTTCCTTTCCCATCTATCATCTTCACCCCAAGTCCGCCTGCATCAGCGCGCTCATCCATGAATTTTGCGCATTTTACAAATGTGTCTTCTTCTACAATGGTATCAGGGTTTAACAATAAAATATATTCACCGGTTGCTATTTTAATTGCTTGGTTATTAGCAAACGAAAAACCGGTGTTTGTTTTATTTTCAATTAGTTTTATTTCCGGAAATTTTTGTTTTATCATCGCAACCGATCCATCTACCGAGTTATTATCAACCACAAAAACTTCGGCCAACATATTTTTAGTAGCCTTGCGCACCGAGTGGAGGCATTGTTCTAAAAAATGCTCAACATTATAGTTTACTATTATTACCGATAGTTTCATTTTAAAATGCTCGTTCGTATGGAACCCTGTTTACTATTGAACGCCCAAGTGTTATTTCATCAGCATACTCAAGTTCATCACCGATAGATACACCGCGAGCGATGGTGGTAATATTTATGCTGGCAAAATCTTTCATGCGCTTGTAAATATAAAAGTTAGTGGTATCGCCTTCCATAGTGGTGCTTAGTGCCATTATTATTTCTTTTATCTCGTTTCGTTTTGCCTTTTCTACTAACGATTCAATCGTTAAATTGGATGGCCCAATTCCTTCCATAGGAGAAATTAATCCACCTAAAACGTGATATACACCTTTATATTGTTGTGTATTTTCAATGGCCATCACATCGCGCACATCTTCAACCACACAAACGGTTTCCATGTCTCTTTTTGGCGATGCACATATCTCACATATTTCGTAATCAGAAATGTTATGACAGTTTTTACAAAACCTTATTTCATCTTTAAGTCGTAAAAATGTGGTGCCGAATAAATCAATCTCGCTCTTTTCTTGTTTCAGCAAATGAAGCACAAAGCGCAATGCCGTTTTTTTACCCACACCCGGTAAACTCGAAAATCGGTTAACTGCTTCTTCAATCAGTTTCGAAGAAAAATTCATGCTATAAAAATAGCAATAAATTACCCTTTCCATGTTTTTAATAACTTTGGTTGTCATGAAAAAATTGAAAACATACTGTTTTATTTTCATACAGTTTTTTTGTGCTGTCATTTTTGCAAATGCTGGCGATACTTTTTTTTCTGCATCTATTGTGCATGATATAAATGTGATTTTTTCGCAACCCGCTTTTTGGGATTCGCTCACAAGCTACAAGGCAATTAATGACATAAACCCGCAAGCGCCTGCTCTGTTTTTAAAAGGAAATGTAATTATTGATGGAGTTCCACTTAATTTGGTGGGAGTAAGACTAAAAGGAAATTCGAGTTACGCACATCCGGGACAGAAGAAACCGCTTAAAATTTCGTTTGATGAATTTGTAAGCGGGCAAGAATATGATGGGTTGAAATCTTTTCATTTAAATAACAGTTCATTTGACCCCACGATGATAAGAGAAAAAATGTTTTTGGATATTCTAAATAAACATCAGTTGGCGGCACCGCGTTGCGCATTTGCACGCTTAAGTTACAATGGTAATTACGTTGGACTTTATAAAGTTATTGAAACAGTTGATAAAACTTTTTTAAGAGATAGATTTAATGATAACGATGGTAATTTATTTAAAGGTGATCCGATTACGCCATTGAAATGGGAAGGCACAAGCCAATCTGCCTATTACGATAACTTTGAGTTAAAAACAAACGAAATACTAAATGACTGGTCGGATTTGGTTCAGCTTATTAATGTTATTAATAATAGTGGTTCAAGCTTTAAAACGCTCATTGAACAAAATTTCGATGTACATACCTATTTAAAAATTTGGGCTGCAAATAATTTGTTCGTGAATTTTGATACCTACTTTATAAATCCACATAATTTTTATTTGTATAACGATTCAGCAGCAAACAAATTTAGGTGGATATCTTGGGACATTGGACTTGCATTTGGTGTCTACCCTTCTTTCTGGAACAGATCTCCGGCAGAAACAGATATACTATACTTGCCCGGTAATCCGAACGATTTACCATTGAGCAAAAATTTATATGAAGTAGAAGAATACAAAAACGAATATTTGGCCTATGTGTGTGAATTTATGTATGATGATTTTGTGCCGGCAAAGCTTTATAAAATTATTGACAGTTTGGCAATCGTAACTCGCCCTCATATATATGCCGAGCCCGATTCAAATCAAATGTATAACGAATCGCAGTTCGAGGGCAATTTGAATTTTTCAAGTACTCAATTGTTTTTTGGCAGCCAAGTACCCGGCATAAAAACTTTTATTGCCGAGCGATGGAGTAAAGTAGCGCAGCAACTTTGCGAATACAATTGGAGTTGTATTTTGGGCGGATATTACGAAGTAACAGACGAGAATTACTCAATCTTATTCCCCAATCCGGCCACCGATAAATTAAATGTTAGTTTTTCTTTCCCTGAATACAATGCTGCTTTTGAATATAAAATTGTTGACATGGCAGGTAATGTTTTGCTGCACGAAAACAAATCACTTGTAAGAGGCACAACCACACAAATAATAAACATTGCTAATTTAGCTGCCGGAGTTTATGCGTTATATATAAATGCCGGTTGCAGAGATGTTCGCAATAAATTTGTAGTTATAAAATGAGTAAAAAAAATAATATAGCCGGCACGAAAAATAAAAAGCAGCAAAAAAACGACAGCTCCACTTATTATTTGCTGGTAATTATACTGGTTACGTTCATCGCTTTTTCCGAAATATTAAAAAACGATTTTGTGAATTTTGACGATCCACAATACGTTACCGAAAACCCTATTGTACAAGATTTAAACGCAGCTAACTTTAAATTGTTTTTTACTCAGCAATTTGTAGGCAACTACCAGCCGCTAACAATGCTTTTTTATGCTATTCAATTTAAATTTTTTGGAGCAACAGCAGGTAGTTTTCATTTTGTGAGTTTGCTTTTTCACATTTTTAACGCATTACTACTTTTCAAAATTGTAGAACATCTTTTTAAGAGCGATAGAACAGCGTTTATTGTAGCCATTCTCTTTGGCATCCATCCGTTACATGTGGAGTCAGTTGCGTGGATAGCTTCGCAAAAAGATGTGTTTTACACTTTATTTTTCTTACTTTCTATTTGGTACTATTTGCATTACAGAGCAAATAGGATAAGCAAGTATCTGATTTTTTCAGCACTGTTTTTTATTTGTTCCATTTTATGTAAAGCACAGGCAGTGGTTCTGCCCGTAGTTCTATTATTGCTCGATTATTTGCTTGAAGAAAAAATTATGCTTACACACTTGAAAAATAAATTGCTGTTTTTTTTATTGGCATTTGTGTTCGGGTTAATAGCAGTTAAAGCGCAAGGCCAAGCTGGTGCTATGCAAGATTTCACTTATTTCCGGTTTCATGAGCGCGTGTTGTTTGCATCTTATGCATTTGCAAATTATTTATATCAAACTATTTTGCCAGTTAAGCTTTCGGTTTTTTATCCCTACCCCGAAACCAATGGCGATATAAATAACAGTATGGTTTATCTCTCCGGCATTCTTGTTTTGGTGGTTCTTTTTTTAGTTTGGTATTTCCGCAAAGAAAAAATGATTGTATTTGGTTTTTTGTTTTTTTGCATAACCATCGCACTGTTATTGCAGCTTATACCTGTGGGTGATGCAATTCATGCCGACCGCTACTCTTATCTTTCACTCATCGGATTGTTTGTTATTATCGGATGTTATCTTAACCGCTACATTGAAAAAAATGGAAACATTAAATATGTTGCAATGGCAGTTGGCGTTTTGCTTTTAGCGAAAACTTATTCGCAAACCGCAGTATGGAATAATAATTTAGCACTTTATACAAATGCAATTAATATTGAACCAGCCGCCATCACATTAAGTAATCGTGGTGCCGAGTATTATAAGCAGGGTATGTTTACCGAAGCCCTTGCTGACTTTACTGAAGTGGTAAACTCTAAACCAAATTTTCCAAATATTTTTACAAATCGTGCGCTCACTTATCAGCAATTAGGAAAACACACCGAAGCAATAGCTGATTTTTCATCCTCAATAAAAATTTATCCCACTAATTTTACGCTTTATGCTTCAAGAGCAATTTCTTACAAAGCGCTAAAAGAAACTCTAAAAGCAATTGACGATTATTCTCAGATTATTAAAATAAATGCCGGTGTAGTAGATGCTTGGTATGCGCGTGCCGAATTATACGGGCAGCAAAACAAACTTAACGAAGCACTTGCCGATTTAACGGAAAGTATAAAGCTGAAACCTAACTTTTTTGAAGCATATAACAATCGCGCTATAGTTTATAGCATGATGGGGAACCTAAACATGGCAATTGCCGACTACTCAAAAGCAATAGAAATTAATCCGAAGTTTTTTAATGCCTATGTAAACCGAGGCATTCTCTATAAAAATGCAGGTGCATTTAAAGAAGCATTGGCCGATATTAATTTTGCAAAAGCGAATGGCTACCCGATTGACGAAAAGTTTTTGAATGAAATAGTTCAGTTGGCTGCCGGACAATAGCAGTGGCCGAAATGTTTAGTGCGAAAATAAATTCTTCATTTGTTTAGAAAAAAATAAGCTGCTTTTAAGGCAGCTTATTTTCGTAGTTAAGGCAACTGTTAATTAATAATAATTTGTTTTTGAACTGTTGAGCCATCTGTGATAACTCTTAATGAATAAACGCCTTGCGCTAAATTGCTAATTGCAATTTTGTTGTTCACTACACGCCCGGTGTAAACCACTTTACCTAAAGCATCCACAATTTCTAATACAGCATTAGAAATATTTGGCAATTCAATAAAGAAATTACCATTGCTTGGGTTAGGATAAACAGATAAGTTTTCGGCAGTTAATTCTTCGGTTACCGATGTTGGGAAAGAAACAGCAACCGTGTTAGTTGTTGAGCATCCAATAGCATCAGTAATTACTACCGTGTAGATGCCTGGCATTAAACCGGTAGCAGTTTGTGTAGTTTGTCCGTTGCTCCATGAATATGTGTAAGGGCCAATTCCGCCAACAGGTGTTGCAGTTGCGTTTCCATCGGTACAATTGCCACAAGAGGCATCCACAAAACTTGTATCAGATGCAATTGGTGAATTAGCACAAGTAGCAAAGTTTGGTCTTATAACATAAGATTTTGCAAAGTTACTCCCGAAATCTTCCGGATTTGACCAGCCGCCATTAGGGTTAGTAGGCCAGTTTACCCAACCTCTGTTATTGGTAAAGCGGTTGTTTGTTTGTCCAAGTTGAATGGTACTGTCAGCCGGAAATTCTACCATTGTAACTGCATATCGGCCGGTATTTAGCATCATTGCATTGTTACGAATGTCTAATGTGTAGAAACGCGCAGAATCATCAGGATACAAAATTGTATCAGTACCGCCAATAATACTGTTAGGCATTCCGTTCACCATGTCCCAAATTACGATTGCACACCTTCTGCCTGTGTAACCGCGGGTAACATAAGCTGATACTGATGATACATAAGCAGGATTTACAATAATAAAATCTTGACCAACATAACCTCCATTGCCGGCACCAATTCCTAAGCCCCCCACCACAGTAGCATCATCGCGTCCGTAAACGCTATCGGTAATATCCACATAGTTTGATACCGTCATCGAATCGTTGCCCATGATTTGGTCAGCTTCATTTATCAGTACTTTATATTTAATAGAGTACACATCAACAACACTTGGTGCAAAACCCGGAACAGTTAATACCGATGTTGCATTAGGTGCTAAAGTAGGTACAGCGTTGCTTGTAGAGGTATAAACTAATGTGTTAGTGCTGTTCATCACATCCACTTTTAAACGAACATTAGTTACATTTTGTAAACCATTGTTACGTACTGTAGCTGTTAAATCAAGTGGTTGTGTTTCTACTAATGGAATTAAAGTATATTCAGTAGCAGTATCGGCCATGAGTACCGATGCATCGTAATTGGTTTGTTGTTCCACCACCACATCATCTATTAACAATAAAAATTTATCGTTAGAGTTATTGCGGAATGCGATACGAACTGTTTGCCCGGTGTAGGCAGATAAGCTAAGTTGGCGAGCAGTCCAAGTTGTGTTTTCGGCAGCTATGGTGAATAATTGCGTTGATGCCGAAACCATGTTGCCAAGGTTTCCGGTAGTGCCCGTAGGTACGTTTGGCGATACCATTATTCTTATTTCATAACCATCAGGGTAAGAAGCATCGTAAGTAACTGCATTCCATTTAAAAACACAATTAGGTGTGATGTTAATTGGAGGCGTCCACATCCAATCATCTGCTGCACCGGCAGGTGCGTACCACGATGTGCTAAATGCGCACGAGTCAGCTACGTTAAACGAAAAATCTTCGCGTCTTTCCCACGCATCATTAACATAAGCTACAGAGGCAGCCGGTGTGCGGTTATCTACGTTTACCAGCATCCAGCCAGCCGGAAATTGGTAAGTACCAGCGCCACCACTTGTGGGGCCTCCTACAAAATCAAAATCTTCTTGAAATATAATTTGACCATTAACGGTACCAATTAATAAAATGCCAGAAACAATTAGTAATAGTTTTTTCATGTATTTGAATGTTTTTTAGTTTGGGCGCAAAAGTATTGTAAATGCCCAACTACGCAATAATTAGTAGATATAATGTTAATTATTTTTTTACAATCACAAAAATATCCTCGTTGTCTTTTTTCATGAGGTATTTTTCGCGGGCAAATTTTTCTAAGTTCCCTTTGTTGGTTTGCAACTCCATCATTTCGCGCTTGTTTTGTTCGGTTTCGGTTTTGTAGTAATCGCGCTCGGTTTCTAATTTTTTTAATTTGCTGGTGAGTTCATATTGCGAAAACAAATCGTTTTTATCAAAAAAGGTAACCCACACCGCTAAAAACAGAAGTGTGATGATGTATTTGTTTTTGAAAAGTTTTAAAATTCGCATGGCACAAATTTATTTCGCATTTTTATACTGTGAAAATGTATCCTTTTCAGGTTTTATGCGTTAAACAGCAGTTCTCAATTCATAGATAATGATAAAAAATACCCTAATTATGTCAGCAGTTAGTTTTGCAATAATATTGCCCAGTTCTTTTATTGACGAAAGCTTTAAGGCATCGCAGCAAAAAAATACAAGGGTTAAAACGGCCTACACCGATAAGGAAAAAACAGTTGCCGATTTGCTGAAAGCTAAAAATATCAACATTTTATCGGTTAATATCTTCATCCGAGTATTTAAGCAAGACGGAATATTGGAACTGTGGGCGAAAAATAAATCGGATGTATCTTATCAGTTACTTAACGCATATCCTATATGTGCTATGAGCGGAACCATTGGCCCCAAACGGAAAATGGGCGATATGCAAACGCCCGAGGGCTTTTATCATATTGACAGATTTAACCCCGCAAGCAATTTTTTTCTATCACTTGGCATAAATTATCCTAATAGCTCAGATAAAATATTTAGCAAAGGACACAACCCGGGTGGCGATATTTTTATTCACGGTAATTGCGTTTCTATCGGCTGCATGGCAATTACCGATGATTTGATAAAAGAGGTTTACATTTTGGCAGTAGAAGCTAAAAACAATGGTCAGCAAAAAATTCCGGTGCACATTTTTCCATTTAAACTAACAGATGATAATATCGCCAAACAAAAAAAAGGAGTTGAACAATCAACCATTGATTTATGGAATAACCTAAAAGCAGGTTTTAATTTTTTTGAAGAAAAAAAAACCTTGCCAAAAATCGCTGTTTCTACTACCGGAAAATACATTTTTAGCTAACTGAGTATTTCATATTTATTTACCTTGTAACCCTATAAGTTTTACAAATCAACATGAGCAAGAAACTCTATTTTACAGCCGTACTCTCACTTATTTTTTCAGCGATTTTATTTTCACAAGGAAGAATAAAGCCATTAGTAAAATCATCAGAAGTTATTAATGAAGGTATAAAGCTACACGATGCCGAAAAGTACGATGATGCAATTGCAAAATACAAATCAATAAACCGAAACGATAGTAATTATGTGTATGCAATGGCAGAATTGTCGTACTCCTATTTTTCGAATAAACAGCACAACGCTGCGGTTGATTTATGTAAAGAAATGCTAAAGAAAGCAAAAACATATCGCTACATGTTTTACAACTCGCTTGGAAATTCGTTAGATGAACTTAACCGAACAGAAGAAGGTATTGCGGCATATAAGCAAGGCTTGGCCGAATTTAGGCACCAATATTTGTTAGCATTTAACTTGGGAGTAGCTTACAATAAAATTGAAAATGCCGATTCGGCATTACACTACTTGCAAAAAGCAGTTATCATAAATCCTTACCACGCATCAAGCCATTTACTAATTGGCAATATTGCTTTAAAGCAGGGCCGAGTTCCGCATGCATTTATGGCCTATAGTTTTTTTCTTACTATGGAACCTGAATCTGAGCGCGCCCGCGAAATAGTTTTGAAAATGGATAAAGTAGCATCTGACGATTATGAATTTGATAAAACCAAACTTGTTGACCCATCAAAATTCAAGAACGATAATTTTGATGACATAGCAGATTTAATGAAAACCAAAATTGCGTTAGCTAAAAAATACAAATCGGTTTCTAAATTAGAATTTCCTATTACAAAGCAAATGCAGCTGATGCTCGAAAAACTAAAGTATAACGAAAATGATAAAGGATTTTTCATGCAATTCTACGTGCCTTATTACACCGAGCTATGGAAAAAAGGTCAGTTTAAAGCTTATGCCTATTATCAGTTAGCAAGCGTAGGTATTGAGAAAGTGCAAGATTGGTTAAAAGGCAACAAAAGTAAAACTGGTGCATTTGAAAAATGGGCTGTTGATTATATCAAAAAGCAGCAGAAGCAAATGCCGGAGGTGGTGAACGGTAAAGAGCAAAAACTAACTCGCTGGTATTATCAAGATCATTTGCTTGAAGCATTGGGCGATAAAACGCTTGATGGGAAATACAAAGGCGATTGGGTGTTCTTTTATTATGGCGGAATAAAATCTGCCGAAGGTTCATTTGATGCAAAAGGCGAAAAAACAGGCGAATGGAAATGGTATTACAAAGATGGTACGCTGCAAGAAAAATCAATATTTGTTAATGGTCAGCGCGATGGCATACTCGAACTTTATCACGAAAACGGAGTTATAATGCGCTCCACCACATTTAAAAATGGAAAGCGAAACGGGTCGTTAAAGGAATACTATTCTACAGGCGAATTAAAATCAGAAGGAAACATTGTGAACGAAAAAACAGAAGGATTGGTGAAATATTATTTCCCGAACGGCAAGCTGAGATATGAAATAAATTATAAAGCTGATGAATTGGATGGCAGTTTTGTGATGTATCACAACAATGGCAAAATAGATACGAAAGCAAATTTTGTAAACGGCAAAAAACAAGGCAAAGCCGAATATTTTTTCGCTGACGGACAATTAGAGCAAGAAGGCGGATTTAAAGACGATAAACAATTTGGCGATTGGAAATTTTATTTTGATGAGGGCAAGCTAAAGCGCGTTTCAAAGTTTAATGAAAAAGGACAATACGCAGGCGAGTACAAAGAGTATTACCGAAACGGAAAAGTAAAATCGGAAGCAAATTATACTTCTAATGGAAAGCCCGATGGTCCTTACAAAGAATACATGAAAGACGGAACTTTGTGGAGCGAGTTGGTATACAAAGGCGAGCAATTACAATCTTATAAATACTTCGATAAAGCAGGCACAGTAATTTCGCAAGGCGAAAAATCAGGCAAGAAAATTAAAGTGCTTGCAAAATATCAAAACGGAAATAATAAAGCTGAAGGAGAATATTTGGGAACTGAAAAAGATGGCGAGTGGAAATTTTATGATGTTTATGGAAACTTGTCGTCAGTTGAAAACTACAAAGATGGAAAATTAGAGGGCTCCGTAAAAAATTATTTTGATAACGGTAACTTGCGAATAGAGCGAGAATACATTGATGATACGGAAGATGGTTACGCGAAATTTTATTACAGAAATGGAGTTTTAAAATCCGAAGGATGGTACAAAGGCGGAACCGAGCAAGGTGAATGGACTACTTATTTCTTGAATGGAAGAGTGAAAGAGCGGAGCTATTTTGAATCGGGCGAGGAAAGCGGCTACCAAATGTTTTATACACCACAAGGGTTTTTAAAATACGAGATGCTTTACAAATATGGCTTTTTAAACTCAGCTTGTTATTACGACTCTACAGGGAAAATTACTGACGAAATAAAACTAAACAATGGCGATGGCGATTATATTATTCACTTCCCAAACGGAAAAGAGTATGCAAAAATTAATTACAAAAATGGATTGGCCGAAGGCAATTCAATATTTTACACTCCATCAGGAAAAATAATTGAAGAAGGTAATTATACAAACGATAAGCGCATTGGATTATGGAAGGGAAATTACGACAACGGCAATCCTGAATTTGAACACAATTATTTTGATGGTTATTTACAAGGCAATGCAAAATGGTATCACGAAGACGGCAACCTTTCATCCGAATCGGAATACAGTGCAGGGGATTTTCATGGTCCGCGAAAAAACTATTACAGCAATAAGCAATTAGAAAAAGATGCAAATTATGAAGATGATAAAGCCGAAGGCATTTTTAGCTACTATTCTCCAGATGGCGCGCTTATGAACAAACGAATGTTCGAGAGCGATGTGATGCTGTGGTACACATATCTGGGTAAAGATGGAAAACAATTGGCAAGTATTTCGATGGTGAACGAAACGGGCAAGATGATTACCTATTTCCAAAACGGAAATAAATCACAAGAGCAAGAATATAGAAAAGGATACTTAGTAAATAATCGTGTGTTATATTACTCTACTGGAAAAATATTTAAAGAAGAGTTTTATAAAGATGGTTACCAAGAAGGCATAACTAAAGAATTTTATGCAAGCGGCACGTTAAAAAAAGAAGAGAATTACTTTGTGGATATGCTGCATGGATATTCAAAGCAATATCACGATAACGGAAAGCCAAGCCAAAATGGAGAATATGTGTACGGAGAAAAACATGGTGAGTGGAAAATTTTTGATAAAACAGGTAAACTTATTTTAACCAAGTATTATAATAATGGTGTTTTGTATGATGAAAAAAACAATTAGTTCGGTATTCATTTTTGCTTTTTTAACGGCATCTGTTTTTGCGCAATCAGAAGAAGACTTGGCTGCTATTAAAGAAACGTATAAAAAAGAAAATGCCGTTTATCTTACCCGAAAAGAAAGTTCGGTGATAAAAGTTGAAGCTGATGGTATAAAAATTTACACCAGCCATCAAGAGGAAATGCTCATGCTAACAACAAGTGCATCGCTTTATTCCGAGCGCTCTATTTCATCATCACATTTTGAAAAATTGGATAAAATAGACGCAAAAACCCTGGTGCCAAATGAAAACGGAAAAGGTTATAGAACATATACGGTTTCTAATTTTAAAACCGAGAGCGATATTAGCAGCGGTGTTTTTTACGATGATTATAAAAATACTTCGTTTTATTTTCCTGGAATGCAAAAGGGGGCACGTGCAATTTTAAATTACAAAGATGTTTTATCCGAGCCGCGTTTTTTTGGCGCATTCTTTTTTAGCTCGTATGTGCCTGTGCATAAAACTGAGTTTTCCGTAATCGTTCCATCATCAGTAAAAATAAACTACAAGCTTTTTAACCTGAATGAACAAGATGTAAATTTTACTCGAACAAAATCGGGAAGCAATACCATTTACTCTTGGAAAATGACCGGAGTTAAAAAATTTAGTTTTGAAGACGATGCCCCAAACATTCGCTATTATGCGCCACACGTTGTTGTGCAGATAGATAGTTACACAATAAAGGGCAATACAATAAAGCTACTGTCAGATGTTTCTGCACTTTACAGTTGGTATTCATCAATGGTAAAAGATGTGAATAAAGAAGACGATTCGCAGTTAAAAAACATAACCGATTCGCTTGTTAAAGACCAACAAAACGAATTAGATAAAGTGAAAAAAATATTTTATTGGGTACAAGACAATATAAAATATGTAGCTTTTGAAGATGGCATGGGCGGCTTTATTCCGCGCGAAGCATCAAAAATATGTGAGCGCAGATATGGCGATTGCAAAGACATGGCAAGCATTATCACAACAATGTTAAAGTATGCGGGTATCAAAGCTTATCTCACTTGGATAGGCACACGCGATATTCCATACACTTATGCGCAAGTGCCCGCACCTTTTTCAGATAACCACATGATTGCAACTTATATTTCGCCCGATGGCAAATATTATTTTTTGGATGGAACAGGTAAAAATGCCGCTATTGATATGCCTACTTCTATGATACAGGGCAAAGAAGCGCTGATAGGAAAAACCGAAAAAGATTTTGAAGTAGTTAAAGTCCCTGAAATGCCTAAGGAAACCAATTTGTATGCCGACACAGCCAATTTATTTATCATTGATAATACACTTAAAGGGCATGGCAGCGCAAGCTGCACTGGTTACGATAAAATCAGAGTATCGTATCAGATGCAAAACTATACCGAAGAAGACAAACTGAAGATTATAAAAGGATATGTGCAAAAGGGCAGTAATAAGTTTTCTGTTGATTCAATAAAGTATTCAAATTTATTTGAAAGAGAAAAGCTGCTTTTGCTCAATTACAAATTCAAATTGCCCGATTATTTAAAAATTAATGGCAACGAAATGTATTTGAACATGAACCTCGATAAATCCTGGCAAGGTGATTTGATTGATATTGCGGAGCGAACATCGCCCAGAGAGATGGATCATAAGTTTATTAACAAGCACGTTACAGTTATTGAAATTCCTGCAGGATATACTGTTACTTATATTCCTGAATCAACTAAATACGAGAATATAGAATTTGGTTACGAAATGAAATATTTTCAAATGGGGAACAAATTATACTTACAAAAACAATTATACATTGATGTGCTTGTAATCGAATTGTCTGATTTTGAGGAATGGAACAAAATGATAAAACAACTAAACAAGGCCTATAACGAAAGCATAATAATTAAAAAGAAATAAATGAGATTATGATAAAACACAGTTTTTTTACTTTACTACTTTTTGTTGCCACTGCTGCCACACCGCAGCGCATTAGCCACGAGTATTTAAAATACGATTGGGATACCGACCCCAAACTTCACGAACTAAGAGGCAATGAAACTAAAGAGGGAACAGTCATACTTCGTGATAAACGCATGCACGAGTTTTTTTACGATATACAAGGCAATTTGCTTTTATATACCACACACCACCGCACTATAAAAGTAAATTCTGATAAGTCAATCGAGGAAAATAATAAGGTGTATATATCGGCATCAAATGTTTTGGAATTTGTGGAAGTAAAAGCGCGCTCACTGTCAAAAGATGGAAAGGTAACCGTGCTTAACAAAACGAATATTAAAGATGTTGACAATTTGGAGAACTCCGGTCCATATAAAATTTTTGCATTCGAAGGAGTAGAAGTTGGCAGCGAAATAGAGTATTTGTATACTACAAAAAAATATCCTAATTCGTATGTTGGTGGTGGCGAGTTTGTTCAATCGGATGAAATAAGACACGAAGTGGAAATATCACTCATCTGCCCCGATAATTTAAAATTTGAATTGAAAAGCTATAACGGATTCTCCGAATTTAAAGATTCGCGCTTGGATGGCGACCGCAGAATATATACTGCAAAAATGGATACGATTCCGCTTCTAAAAAGTGAAAAATATGCTGCTTATCAGGCAAATCTTATGCGTGTGGAATACCGCCTTGCATCTAACGATGATAAAAAATTATTTTCATACAGCATTGCTGCCGACCGCTATTATTCTGTTATAACCGGCTTAGAGAAAAATCACAAAAAAGATGTAGCTAAGCTGCTTAAAAAAATTAAACTGGATAAAAAAGCATCAACCGAAATTCAGATTAAACAAATTGAAAGTTATGTGAAACAAAATTTTTTAGTTTTTGACTTAGGCGGCTCCGATTTATTTTCGGATGTATCGCAAGTTATAAAAGGAAAAATTGGTAGCGAAGTAGCAATGCTTAAAATATATGTTGAACTTTTTAGGCAAGCAAAATTAGATGCCGAAGTGGTTTTTACAACCGAGAGAGGCTACAAAAGATTCGATGCCAACTTTGAATCGTGGGCTTATTTAGATAAAATTTTACTTTATTTTCCTGCCATTGACCAATTTATGGCTCCGGGCGAAAAATACACACGCACCGGTTTTGTACCGCAAGATTGGACCGAGAATGACGGACTTTTTGTTAAACCCGTGGAAGCCGGTGGTGTGGTAATGGGAGTAGGAAAAGTAAAAAAAATAAAAACACCCGGCTACAAACTTAGCTACGATAATATTTATGCCGATATAAAATTCGACAACGACTTTACTGAAACAACTATTCACTTAAAGCGCACTTTTACCGGCTATAGCTCAGCCGGAATTCAACCGCTTTACACTGCTTTGCCTGATGATCAACGAAAAGGATTAGTAAACGATTTGATGAAAATTATTGCCGAAGATTCTAAAATATCGGATACGGTTGTGAGCAATTACGATGAGCAGTCGCTTTTTATAAAACCATTTACCATTGAAGGAAATGTTAAAACACAATCAATGTTCGAAAAAGCAGGCGATAAATATTTGTTTAAAATAGGTAACGTAATAGGCCCGCAAGCCGAGTTATATCAGGAAGAAAAAAGAAAAACAGATGTAGAGAATGAATTTAACCGTGGCTATTACCGCGAAATTACATTCACAATTCCTGATGGATATAAAATTACCAACCTCAGTGCCTTGAACTTTAATGTGGCTTGCGGTGATGCTTCCAATCCGGAAGCAGAATTTAAATCGAGCTACACTATTAATGGCAATAAAGTTAAAATTGTAATAGATGAAAATTACCGCCAGCTAATATTGCCCATCACTAAGTTTGAAGATTTTAGAAAAGTAATTAATGCTGCTGCCGATTTTAATAAAGTAGTTCTCTTTTTAGAAAAAAAATAAAAACACATAACCATGCCACGTATATTAATTGTTGACGATGAAAAAAGTATCCGCAAAGCTTTACGCGAAATTTTGGAGTACGAAGATTTTAAAGTAGATGAAGCTGCCGATGGCGCAGAAGGATTAGCGGCTCTGCAAAAAGAAAAGTTTGATATTGTGCTTTGCGATATTAAGATGCCTAAAGTGGATGGCATGGAAGTATTAGACAAAGCGCTCGATGCCGATACCGATACCCCTATTATTATGATTTCAGGACACGGAACAATTGAAACAGCAGTAGAAGCAGTAAAAAAAGGAGCTTACGATTTTATTGCCAAGCCGCTTGATTTAAACAGGCTGCTCGTTACCATTCGCAATGCGATGGACAAATCTAAATTAGTAACCGAAACCAAAGTGCTAAAGCGCAAGGTTACTAAAACCTATGATATGATAGGCGACAGCAAACCAATTTTACAAATAAAAGAAATGGTGGACAGAGTTGCGCCTACCGAAGCTCGTGTGCTCATTACCGGAAGCAACGGAACAGGCAAAGAATTGGTTGCACGTTGGCTACACGAAAAAAGCAACCGAGCAGGCGCACCCATGGTTGAAGTAAACTGTGCCGCTATTCCGTCAGAATTAATTGAAAGCGAACTTTTTGGGCACGAAAAAGGTGCATTCACATCTGCTGTTGCACAGCGCAAAGGTAAATTTGAAGTAGCCGAGGGCGGAACCATTTTCTTAGATGAAATTGGCGATATGAGCTTATCGGCACAAGCAAAAGTATTGCGAGCACTGCAAGAAAATAAAATTACACGCGTAGGTGGCGATAAAGAATTTAAAGTGAACGTGCGGGTGATAGCGGCTACTAATAAAGATTTGCAAAATGAAATAAAAGAAAACCGTTTTCGCGAAGATTTATATCACCGCCTCAGCGTTATTTTAATTCATGTGCCGGCACTTAACGATAGAAAAGAAGACATTCCATTGCTGGTTGAGCATTTTGCTAAGTTGATTTCTGATGAACAAGGGCTTCCGCAAAAAACATTCAGCAAAGAATCGCTTAAAGAATTGCAAAAAATTAACTGGACCGGAAACATTCGAGAACTTCGCAACGTAGTAGAACGCCTGCTTATATTGTGCGATAAAACAATCACTGATAAAGATGTGGCGGCTTATGCAAGGCCTAAGTAAGTGTTGAGAAAAACTAATCGTAAACTACTTTGTAAATTTTAAGCATTGCATCGCACGATGTGTAGCTAACCACATACACTTCTGTGCGCTTGTTTTTGTTCACGTCAAATTCAAAAACTTTAATATTGTTTAACCCAATAAATTGCACACTACTTTTTTTAGTGCTCACTTTTACTTTGTTTTTGCGAGTATCAATGCAGCGCTGCTCACGCTGCGTAATCACATAAGGGCTGTTAGCAGTTGTAAAATCGGTTAAATCAAAATCAATAACTATAGCCACTTTATATGGATTAGGTTCTCCATCGGCAGTAAATTCAACCGGACTGTATTTTAATTCTACATCAGCAAGTTTAACTGTGGGCGTAATTCCGTTTTTATCTAACTGCAAATTATAGGTAGAGGCGTAAGACGAAAAAACCAAAGTGGTGCTGTCTTTATAAACAAAACAAACTTTAAATCCTTTGTGAAAATGGCTGCCGTATTTGCCGTTATACAATTCGTAAACCTTTGCTTTGCCTGTTATTACTATTAAACTGTCGGTTTTGGCTATTTGCTTTTGCGGAATAAATTTTGGTAAATTTTGGGCTATAACACTATAAAACATAGTGGTGAACAATATGTAAATAAGATGGGGGCGCATTTCGAGATAAATGTATAAATATTTCTACTTTTGCTCACCAAATAATTTTTTAACACAAAATTTAATCAGTAAAATTTAACAACATGGGATTTATAGCAGCAGTTCAGGCACGCCAAATATTAGATTCAAGAGGTAATCCTACAATTGAAGTAGATGTAGTTTCCGATCAGGGAATTATGGGAAGAGCTGCTGTTCCCAGCGGTGCTTCTACCGGTGCACACGAAGCAGTAGAATTACGCGATGGTGACAAAAACAGTTACTTAGGCAAAGGTGTTTTAAAAGCAGTACAAAATGTAAACACAGTAATTGCCGAAGAAATTAAAGGCATGTACATACAAGACCAAGCGAGTATTGATAAACGAATGATAAATTTAGATGGCACCGATAATAAAGAATCGCTGGGAGCAAATGCCATCTTAGGCGTATCGCTTGCGGTTGCTAAAGCCGCTGCCGAAGAAGTGCGCCAGCCATTGTATCGTTATGTGGGTGGAGTGAATGCCAATTTGCTGCCAATACCGATGATGAATATTTTAAACGGTGGTTCGCATGCCGATAACAGTATTGACTTTCAGGAATTTATGATTATGCCTGTGGGGGCAAGTTCGTTTAGCGAAGCGTTGCGCATGGGTACCGAAATATTTCATCACCTTAAAAAAGTTTTAAAAGATAAAGGATATTCAACCAATGTGGGCGATGAAGGTGGCTTTGCACCTAACATCAAATCGAACGAAGATGCTATTGAAATAGTTTTAAAAGCAATAGAAACAGCAAAATACAAGCCGGGCAAGGATATTTTTATCGCCATGGATGCTGCATCTACCGAGTTTTATGATGGGAAAACGAAGAAATACGTTTTTAAAAAATCGAGTGGAGAAAAATTATCTTCTTCTGAGATGGTTGACTATTGGGCTACTTGGTGTAAAAAATATCCAATCATTTCTATTGAAGATGGTTTGGCAGAAGACGATTGGGCGGGCTGGAAGCAACTCACCGAAAAAATTGGAGATAAAGTACAATTAGTAGGCGATGATTTGTTTGTAACCAATGTTACTCGTTTGCAAAAAGGAATTGACGCCAATACCGCCAATTCAATTTTAGTAAAAGTGAACCAAATTGGCTCGCTTACCGAAACAATAAATGCCGTTGAATTGGCACAAACCAATAGCTACACTTCAGTAATGAGTCATCGCAGTGGCGAAACAGAAGATACAACTATTGCAGATTTGGCAGTGGCATTAAGCACCGGGCAAATTAAAACCGGCTCGGCATCGCGCTCTGACAGGATTGCAAAATACAACCAACTGCTTCGCATTGAAGAACAACTGGGCAATGGCGCACGTTACTTAGGTCGCGAGTTTAAGTTTTTGTAATCTATTTTTCAGAGTTAAATTTCTTTTACTACATCGTAGCCATAACGCATTATCATTATTGCTACGATAAAGAGAAAGATGATGCGCACAAAAGCGTTTCCTTTTTTTAGTGCAATTTTACTGCCTATTACACTGCCTGCAATATTGCAGATGGCCATTAGCATTGCAATATCAAGCAAATAATTGCCCTGCTTTATAAAAACTATTAATGCCGAAATATTGGTAAAGCAATTTATTATTTTAGCGTAAGCCGAAGCGGCAACAAATTCAAATCCTAAAATAACAACAAAGCCAAGCACAAAAAAACTGCCCGTTCCGGGCCCGAAAAATCCATCGTAAAAACCTACTATCACTGCTATTAAAGCACCTAACCACATTTGCCTTTTGGCAGATAATGTTTTGCTTTGCACCGCACCCAAATCTTTTTTAATAAAAGTGTAAATGGCAATTAAAACAAGTACCACCAAAATTGCGGGCTTTAGCGTGGTTACATTTATGTATGTTACGGCTTTTGCCCCACAATAAGACGCAGCAAATGAAAAAACCGAAACAACAAACAATAATTTAAAATTAAATTTTATGCGCCTTGCATATTGGTAAGCAGCCACTGTGGTGCCGGCAAGTGCCGCTATTTTATTAGTGCCAAACAAATTGGGCAGGGCAGTAGCGGGCAAGTTAATAAGCAAGGCAGGCAATTGAATAAGTCCGCCACCGCCCACCACGGCATCAATAAAGCCGGCCACAAATGCTAAAACCCCAAGCGTTATTATTGTTAAAACGGTGTAATTGGCAAAAAAATCAATAATTAATATACAAACACAAGTCATTGCATCACAATAGTAATGTTTTTTGCTTTATTTATTTTCATACCCATTGCATGTTTCAATTAAAGCATGGAGGTACTCAATTAAAGCATGGAGGTGCTTTAACAAGCCGAAAAATACAATAAAAGCTAACTACTTTTTCTCTTTCACCTCGCCCAAAAAGCTAATTACGCAAGTGCTTTTAGCAGTTTTATGGCTGCGGATAGCGATGCCGGCAAATTTAAAATTAGCGTTTAAAATATTTTTTCGGTGGCCGCTGTCGCCCACACCTTCATCTATAATAAGTGTGCACACCGTTTTTAACGCATTACCTAATCCATAGTAACAGTTTTCGCCCACCCAGCCGCTGTATTTTTTCTTCACCTCTTTTGTGTAGCGCTCTTCAAATCCCTGATGACCTTTGCTTCCGCTTTTGCCGCTTTTTTCGGCATAGTCGGCAGCAATTTTAGTTACTTCATCGCTCGGCAAAAGCACACCCATTTTTGATGTGGAGTTTAAATCATCTTGCGCTTTTTTTAAATACGCGCTGCCTTTGTAATTAACCGAATCGGTATAAAATTTAAGTATAGTGGCTTCAAATAATGGCGGATTAATTCGTGCCAAATTCATGTAAAACAACACCGCTTTTTCTTCTGCCGATAGCGATACATCATCTTTTCCGGTATTAGCTTTTTCTAAATCTTTTTTATCCCATTGTGCAAATTTATCGGTGCTTGCCGGAGCAAATGATAGAAAAATAACTGCTACTGATAACATAAATAGTTTGTACATAAATTTGTTTTTTGTTTTGATAAAAATAAAAAATACAGCTAAAAATTGTTGCTATTTTTATGAGCAATTATCAGCATGCTAAAAAGTATTACCATAAATAATTATGCCCTTATTGATGAGCTAAACATTAATCTCGATAGCGGCTTAACCATTATAACTGGCGAAACAGGAGCCGGAAAATCTATCTTACTTGGTGCACTTGCACTTGTTTTGGGCGATAGAGCTGATTCATCGGCATTACAGGAGAAAACCAAAAAATGTGTTGTGGAGGGAGTGTTCGATTTATCAAAACAAAAGCTAAAAAGTTTTTTTGCCGATAACGATTTAGATTACGAAACACTTTGCACCATTCGCAGAGAAATTAGTGCTGAGGGCAAATCAAGAGCATTTATTAATGATACACCAGTTACGTTACAAGTTTTAAAAACTTTGGGTGAATCGTTAATTGATGTCCATTCGCAACACCAAACGCTTATCCTTAATAAAGCTAATTTTCAGTTGGCCGTGGTAGATGCTTTTGCTGAACATGTAAAAGATGTGGATGCTTACACTACTGATTACGCTGCATATAAAAAACGTAGCGAGCAATTAATTGTTTTAGAAAACGAGGAAGCGCAATCAAAAAAAGATGTAGATTATTTTCAGTTTCAGTTTACAGAATTAGAACAAGCAGATTTAGATGCAATTGATTTGCCGGCAATGGAAAGTGAATTGCAAACACTGATGAATGCAGAAGACATAAAAGCTAACTTGTTGCGTATAACTAATTCCTTAACGGGTGGCGATGTAAATTTACTTTCATCATTAAGCGAAGTGAAACAAGTATTGACGCAATTGGCTAAATTCAATAAAGAAATAGCAGCACTAAGCGAACGTACAAATGCATCGCTGATTGAGTTAAAAGATATTGCCCGCGAAATAGAATCGGTGGAAGAAGATGTTGTTTACAATCCTAAACGGATGGAGGAGTTGTCGGCAAAAACAGATGAGCTAAACCGCTTGTTGCTGAAACATCGTGTGCAAAACACGGCAGATTTAATTGCAATACGTAACACCTTAGCCGATAAATTGCAAGGCATTTCATCGCTCGATATTCAAATAGAAAAACTAAAAAAAGAAATGGCACTTGCCGAGAAAAATTTATTTTCTAAAGCACAAAAACTTTCAAAGGCAAGGCAAGCGGCTATGCCACAAATAGAAAAAGAGATAAGCAAAACGCTTACACAGCTTGGTATGCCCAATGCTCAACTAATTGTGAAAAGCGATGTAACAGATAAACTAACTGCAACCGGAATTGATTCTGTTGGTTTTCTTTTTTCGGCTAATAAAGGCAGCAATGCTAAGGAACTAAACAAAGTGGCATCGGGTGGCGAATTGTCTCGCTTAATGCTGAGCATAAAAGCATTGGTGGCAAAGTTAACACAATTGCCATCTATCATTTTTGATGAAATAGATACAGGAGTTTCGGGCGATGTGGCAAATAAAGTGGGCGAAATTATGAGCAAAATGGGTGTAAGCATGCAAGTAATTGCAATTACACATTTGCCTCAAATTGCAGGAAAAGGCGCTGCACACTTGTTCGTTTTCAAAGAAATAAAAAACGGAAAAACTTTCACAAGAATTAAAGAACTTAATAAGGAGGAGCGCATTTATGAAATTGCCCGCATGTTAAGTACCGATAAACCTACTGATGCAGCCATAAAAAATGCCAAAGAATTGTTAAAAGTTTAAAGCTATATTTGTTAATCTCAAAAAAAGAAAAATTATGTTAGGAATATTAGCAGGAAAAAAAGGAATTATATCAGGCGCATTGGATGCAAATTCAATAGCATGGAAAGTAGCCGAAACAGCTCACAAGCAAGGCGCTAAAATAGTTTTAACCAATGCGCCTATCGCCATGCGAATGGGCGAAATAAAAAAATTAGCCGAGCAAACCGGTTCAGAAATTATACCGGCTGACGCAACTTCTGTTGAAGAGTTAACTAATTTGTTTGCCAAATCGCAAGAGGCACTTGGCGGAAAAATTGATTTTGTGCTGCATTCAATTGGGATGTCGCCAAACATTCGAAAGAACATTCCTTACACCGAATTGAATTACGATTTCTACAATAAAAGTATTGATGTGTCGGCTTTATCGTTGCATAAAATGCTTAGCGTAGCTTATAAAATGGACGCAATAAATGAATGGGGAAGCGTGGTTGCTTTATCATACATAGCAGCTCAACGCGTGTTTCCGTTTTATACTGACATGGCCGAAGCAAAAGCCGTGCTCGAATCAATTGTTCGTAGTTTTGGTTACCATTACGGAAAAGCAAAAAAAGTTCGTGTAAATAGTATTTCACAATCGCCAACAAAAACCACTGCCGGTGCCGGTATAAAAGGATTTGAGTCGTTTTACGATTTTGCAGAACAAATGTCGCCACTTGGTAATGCAAGCGCACAAGCATGCGCTGATTATTGTGTAGCCATGTTTAGTGATTATACTAAAATGGTAACGATGCAAAATCTTTTCCACGATGGCGGATACTCAAATACCGGCATAAGTGGTGAGTTAATGCAAAAGTTGTAAAATATTTTTCGACAAACTTCGTTATACCGAAACCAATTGAATAGAAAACATTTCATATCAGCTATTTTAGTTTTGCTAAATTTTTTTGGTTATTCGCAAGATGCAGCACCTGATGATACCAAAGGGACTATTCGTTTTACGTTTATGGTTCCACAGCCCACCGGCAACAAAGGGTTTAAGAAAAGTTTTACCGGCATTGCAGATTGTGGTTTAGAAATAAATTATAACATTAAAAATTTTGTACTTGGAGCTTATGGCAGGTATCGTTTTTTTCAGGCACGTGGCAGCCGAGCAAATAAACTGATTACTACAAATCAGGTTTCGGTGGGTGGTGGCTTAACTCTAGGATTTGATTATCGTAAATCAAAAAATACAATCATCACACCATACATCAATGTGGGGTATAATTTTATTGAATACACTCGCGTTTCTTATTTAAACAATCCTCCTATTAATACAAGCGCATCTGGCATTAATATTGAGCCCGGTTTTAGAATTAACTGGCTAATTGAAGACGGATTTGGAATAGGCGTGTGCGCAAGTTATAATTTACTTACTTATCAATTTAATCCTTACGATGTCTCGTTGAACGAATATTATTCTTACGATGCAAAAGATACAGAGGGAATTACACAATTTTTTAGTTTCGGATTTTGTGCATTTTGGGATTGGTCTAAACGGGCATCATCGGATTATTAATTATGGATTGTGATACAGCATCGTGCTCTGCACAAGCAATAGGAAACAGCAATATTCACTTCATATTGCAAGTTTTAGTTTCATTTTTTTTGGCCATTACTTTTCTTCAATCAGGATGGGATAAATTAGATAACCGCACAGATAATCTTAATTGGCTTAAATCTCATTTTTCAAAATCAGTATTTAAAAATGTAGTTCCACTACTACTTATATTAATTACAGTTTTAGAAATTGCTGCGGGCACACTAAGTGCTGCTGGCATACTAGTATTGCTGTTTACGCAATGCGATTATTGGATGTTTTGGGGTAATTTATTATCAGCGGTCTCATTAATGTGTTTGTTTTTAGGCCAGCGCATCGCAAAAGATTATGCCGGAGCACAATCGTTAATTGCCTATTTCTTAATCACTCTTTTCGGTTTATGGCTTAACGGATAATAGCGGTTAAGTCAATTTTATTACTGAAATTTAGCACTGCTTATGTCAACGCTTTCGGATAAAGACAAAAATTTTATTTGGCATCCATATACTCAAATGAAAGATGCAACTGCTGCTATTGTTATAAGAAAAGCGGAGGGAGTTTATCTGTTTGATGAAAACAATGAATCATACATTGATGCTTGTGGCTCTTGGTGGACAAATTTGCACGGTCATTCGCATCCATATATAACAAAGAAAATTGCTGAACAAGCCAGTCGCCTTGAGCATGTAATTTTTGGCGGATTTACACACGAACCGGCAATAAGACTGGCCGAGCGCCTACTCAAAATTTTACCTGCTAATCAACAAAAAGTTTTTTATTCTGATAATGGTTCAACAGCAGTGGAAGTTGCAATTAAAATGTGCTTGCAGTATTGGCAAAATAATAATCAAAACCGGACAAAAATTAGTGCATTTAAAAACTCATACCATGGCGATACTTTTGGAGCTATGTCGGTGAGCGCACGTAACGTGTTCACTAAAGCATTTGAAAATTTATTGTTTGATGTTATTTCTGTTGATGTACCGTTTTTGTTTAATGAGACAGAAGCGCTAAATGGTTTCGAGAAAATTGTTACTGAAAATAAATCAGAGCTCGCTTGTTTTATTTTTGAACCTATTGTGCAAGGTGTTGCGGGTATGACTATATATAGTGCCGATGCACTGGATAAGATGATTGCAATTTGTAACAAACATAACATACTTACAATTGCTGATGAAGTGATGACCGGATTTGGGAGAACAGGTAAATTTTTCGCATCAGATTACCTTCGTAATTCCCCTGATGCATTTTGTTTATCGAAAGGTCTTACCGGTGGTGCTTTGCCTTTAGGAGTTACTACATGTACTCAGTCAATATATGATGCATTTCTCTCTTCCGATAAAACAAAAACTTTTTTTCACGGACACACTTATACCGCTAATCCGCTTTGCTGCGAAGCTGCAAATGCTTCACTCGATTTGTTTGAAGCGAATAATTCATTCGAAAAAATTAAATCTATTTCCAACTTACATCACGAATTTGTTTCTAACAATCAAGATAAATTTCCAATTCATAAGTTCAGGACAATAGGTGTCATTTTGGCCATTGAAATTAGTGCAGGCGAAACTCACTACTTAAACTCAATTGCTGATAAAGCATATAGTTTTTTTATTGAAAGAGGAATTTTAATGCGTCCGCTTGGTAATGTAATTTATATTGTCCCGCCTTATTGTATAACAATTGAACAGTTACATTTAATTTATAATACTATTGTTGAATTTTTAAATCAATTACAAAATGATGTTTAACGACAAACGAAATTTTCTACTTTTTGTTCTTTGGGGATTTTTTATCACCAATGCAATGATAGCCGAAGTTATTGGCGTAAAAGTAATTGACCTTGGTACAGATTTTATACCCGATTTTTTTCTTATGAGCGTAGGTATTTTGCCATGGCCAATCGTTTTTTTAACTACTGATATTATCAACGAGTTTTACGGGAAAGCCGTTGTTCGCAGATTATCTCTCATCACAGCATGTTTAATTGCTTATGCTTTTTTAATAATTTATTGCGCCATTTCTATTCCTGCTGATGATAAAATAGGGGTAAGAGACGAGTCGTTTAACGAGATTTTTGGGCAGAGTGGCTGGATAATATTGGGCAGCATCGTTGCCTTCCTTTCATCACAGTTAATTGATGCATTTGTTTTTTGGATGGTAAGAGAAAAAACAGGTGGCAAAATGATTTGGCTAAGAGCCACTGGCTCTACTGCTGTTTCTCAACTCATAGATACTTTTGTTGTGTTGTACATTGGTTTTGTTATTCCTGGTAAAATGAGTTTCGGTGTATATCTTAATGCAGCACTAACGGGCTACTCTGTAAAATTATTAATTGCAGTTATGCTTACTCCATTAATCTATGTCGGACATAAAATGGTAAAGTCGTATTTGGGTGATAAACTTTCTGACGAAATTAAAAATGAAACTGCAAAAGAAACACTGCACCATAATAATTGATTAGTGCTCTATAGGTTTTTAAGAATATTGTTTAAAATATCGAGCCGCGCTTTTTTTAATAAGCTCGAAGTAAAGGGTTTGGAAAATATTCCATTATCGGGTCCAGTTATCTTGTTGGCAAATCATCCTTCTACTTTTATGGATCCTATTGTGATAGGCGCTACTACTCGCAGAAAAATATTTTTTTTAGCCAAAGCCGAAGTCTTTAAATCTGCTTTTACAAAATGGTTGTTGCCAAAGTTTAACATGATTCCTATTTATCGTGCACAAGATGACCCTACGCAGATGCATAAAAATAAAGAAACATTTCAAAAATGTTTCGATCATTTTAGAACAGGCGGTGCCATGCTTATTTTTCCGGAAGGAATTAGTTTAACTGAGCGGAAGTTAAAAAAAATAAAAACCGGTGCAGCCCGTATTGCATTGGGAGCAGAGGCAGATAACGATTTTGCATTAAACCTTCAAATTGTTTGTGTAGGGCTTAATTACAGTAATCCACATCGTTTTCAAAGTGATTTGCTTATTAATATTGACGCACCTATTTCAGTAAAAAACTATCAACAAGAATATCTTACGGACGGAATTGCCGCATCAAATAAATTAACAGATGAAATAAAACAGAAACTGGAGTCAATCATTGTTTCATTTGAAGATAACGATACCGATAAATTAGCTGCCGACATTGAAACGATTTATCGCTCAAAACTTTTAAAAGAATTTAATTTAACCACTAAGTATGTTGAAGACAAACACATTGCTAATAAAGCAATAGCCGAAAGTGTAAATTATTTTAAGCAAAACGACCCAACCCGTATTGCCGCTATTAAATTAAAACTCGATAAATATTTTAGTTTGTTAAATCAATTAAAGCTGAACGATAGGTGGATTAGCAAGCAAGCGAATGGACTCAATTCGTTTCTTCTCAATTCTGTTTTTTATACAATTGGTTTCTTGCTTGGCTTCCCTATTTTTTTATTTGGCTTGATAAATAATTACTTGCCTTACAAAATTCCATATTTGATAACAAAGAAAATAACCGACAAGCCCGAATACTACGGAGCATTTGCTTTAGTAATAGGCACATTTACATTTTTAATTTTTTATACAGCGCAGCTATGGTTGGTTCAATCGTGGTTGCATAATTTTTATATTACAATTACTTATTTATTTTTATTACCTATTAGTGGTTTTTTTGCTTTTTATTATGCCACGCAATTTAGAGATGTAACCGGAAGATGGATGCTCTTTAATTTGTTCTTGAAAAAATCATCACTAATTGCAACTGCTATCACAATGCGCGAAAGCATCATAGATGATATTCAAAAAGGCCATAAAGATTACGTGGAAATAATTACACGCTAAGTGTTTCGTGTATTTTTAAAACTTGAGGAATAAGTAAATTTTCTTCATCATTGTTTATAATGAAATCAGATTTTCTTATTCGCTCTTCGTCCGTCCACTGTGCTTTTATGCGCTTCTCTAATTCTGCTGAACTTACTTTATCTCTAAGCATTACTCGTTTTATTCTTTTTTCTATTGGGGCAATTACTGTAATTGTTTTTTCTAACTGTTTGTATGCTCCTGATTCAAATAATATTGCTGCTTCTTTTAAAACGTATTTTTTGTTGCCTTGTGTTTCAATCCACATCGCAAATTTTTCTGCTACTGCAGGATGAATAATTTTATTTAACCCTTGTAGTTTTTCTTTATCGGCAAACACAATTTTAGCCACCTTGTTATAAATCAGTTGGTCATTTTCGTACACATCTGCACCAAGTAAAGTAATGACTTGGTGCATTATTTCAGATTCTGAATATAGTTTTTTCGCCACATCATCGGTATAAAATACAGGAACGTTAAGCGTTTCAAATACTTTGCAGGCGGTGGTTTTGCCGCTTCCTATGCCACCTGTAATGCCAACTTTTATCATTTTTTTCTAATAATAAATTCTACTTTATCCGGAATTACTTTCACCGAATTAACTATTGCAGGAACTTTAGTTAGTTCTAATTTTATTTTATTACTGTTTTCAGTTGATGTATTGTAATCGGCAGTTACAGTAAATAAATCAGGAACTATTTTATCAATATTTGATACTGCCACTTTATATTTTACTTTCACTATTTCCGGAAAAATGCGGATACTGTATCCATCCGGAATACTCATTGGGCTTACCGTAACATCCATCTCTTCTTCCGTAAATTTATCAACTGGGATAGTAATTGTAACCGAGTCGGCTGAGTATCCAACACCTCTGTTATCTATTACGAATGGAAGCTTAACCGTTACCGTTTTGTTGATATTATTCAGCACCAGATATTGTGTGGATGCGTGTTCCGTATTTTTAATAAAATCTGCTGCACCAAATACGTCAACAAAAGCGGGTGAAACAGTTATGCTATCAGATAATTGATATTGGTTATCCAACGAATAACTAATATTAATTTTTACAGGAACACGCTTTTTGCTTTTAGTGCTAAAATTGAAAAAAAATGTATCGGGTAGTAGTTTATTTATTGTGTAGTTTTTTCCAATTTGCCTATTGATGTTTGCCAGTTGCGATGCAGAACTTAATGCATAAATACTATCGGCAACGGCAGTTAACCGCTCACAATTGATGTTTATTGATTGATGCCTTCCAAAGATTGAATTTTTCAACAGCGTGTATCCATCAGTGCTTATGCTAATATCAATAGTATCGGGCAATTGGTTTATAAGTGCTTTTGAAGCAGGTAAATTTGTGTAGTTGATTTTAAATCGCAGAGTTCCATCGTAAGGCCTCGATAATACAATTAAAAACCAACAGAACGATGCAATTGCAATACAAACCAAAAAGGCATAAACATTTTTATTTAAAATAATGTATCGCCCGGCACTCTTTTTTTTGTTTTCGTTCACGAGCGATTTTTATCTTATGCTTTGTTTGCTTCGGCTTGCAAGGTGGCAGTAAATTGCATTGATACTGCTTGTTTCTCAATATACATGCGTGTGCCGCTTTCCACTTCTATTAAAAATGTACGGTCATTAATATCTACGATTTTAGCGTGTATACCACCAATGGTAACAATTTTATCGCCTTTCTTTATTTCCTCACGGTATTTTTTTTCTTCTTTGGTCTTTTTTAATTGTGGACGAATCATAAAAAAGTAAAATACTACTATGATAAGTACCAATGGTAAAAATGACATAAGTCCGCCACTGCCTTGCGCTGCTTGTAATAAAATGTGATTCATGTTTGTTTTGTTTATTTGTTTTCTTTTGTTTTTTCGTCAGCCACATCCACGTTCACGGTAATGCTTATTACTTTGGTATTTGGTTGGGCATTGGTTATTACTGTAACATCTTTTTTGTTGTAACCTTGTTTTCCGCTGCTGTTAAATGTTACGGTAATTTTTCCTTCATCATTTGGTTTCACCGGCTTGTCAGAAAATTCAGGAACGGTGCAGCCACAACTTCCTTTTGCTGATGATATAATTAAATCGGAGCCGCCTGTGTTTTTAAATTTAAATGTGTACGATACTGATTCGCCTTCCACGATAGTGCCAAAATCATGTGTTTCCTCAGCAAAGGTTATTGCTGGTAAACTGCCCGGTTCATTATTTCCGTTTGGGATGTTTACCAAATCGGTGGTTACTTTATTGTCATCTGCCGATGATGAACAAGATGATAATAAGCTAAGGGATAGACTAATAATTAATAGGTGTTTTATCATTTTTTTATTTTATGCAAATGTAACAAAGAGTTTTTATTATTGATTTCAATTTTAGAACTGCTTTTACTATTTTAGTCAAAAAACAAATGAATAAACTTTTACTTTTTGCCACTTTATTTGTCTTTGGCTCCTTTATTGGTACCCATTCTTTTGACAAAACTCAACATCCGCCCGCGCCCGAATATTCAAAAGAAAATTGCTGGATTGCTTTGCCCTGGCGAAAAGATATTGCTGATACTATCCCGAATGGGTGTTCTACGCCTGACGCACAGCTGAATGCGAAAGCAGATGTTTTTTATATTCATCCTACAGTTTATTTGGTGGGCAATAATTACAATGGCGATGTGTATAATGATAAATTGAATAAGAAATGTGATAAATGTGTTTTAATACAAGGAACAATTTTTAATGCATCGGGTCGTGTTTTTGCTCCTCGATATAGACAAGCACATATAAAAGCATTTTCGGGCGATTCTATAGAAGGTGAAAAGGCGCTGAAATTTGCTTACGCTGATGTGAAAGCGGCATTTGAGCATTATTTGAAAAATTGGAATAAAGGGCGACCAATCATAATAGTAGGCCACAGCCAAGGTGCGAGGCACGCTGCTCAATTAGTAAAAGATTTTTTTGATGGTACAGAATTGCAAAAACTTTTAATTGCTGCGTACCCAATTGGAATGCCAATCCCCAAAAATTATTTTAAGAACATACCTTTAACTAATGGCCCTAAGGAAACCTGCTGCTGGGCTACCTGGAATACTAATTCGTGGGGTACTGAGTTAAAAGGAAAGATGCTGAAAAAATATGGTAACAGTGCTTGTGTTAACCCTCTTTCGTGGAAACAAAATGATGAGCACGTTTTATCAAACAAAAACTTGGGCGGTGTTTCTATTAAATTTGATGCAGTAGATATTAATGTTTGCGATGCAAAAGTGAACAAAGCAATTTTATGGATTCACCCTGTAAGTGGTAAGCGCTATAACCACATTGGTTCCTGGTATCATGGCAGCGATATGAATTTGTTTTACATGAACCTAAGGCAAAATGCTATTGATAGAGTAGATGCTTATTTCAATAAAAAATAAAATGCCTCGCTATTGCGAGGCATTTATAAACGGAAAATATTTAATTAGCTATTGATAGTTTTTTATGTATTCATCAAGTTCGTCAATGCTTGATTCAAAACTAAATGCATCGTTTACTTTGTAAAAATTATTCCGGTCGGTTGTTTTTCCGTAGGCAAATTTTGCAAAATCGAGGCGACTTTCTTCAAAACTAAAAATGAGCATAATTTCTTTTACCTGTGCAGATGAAAGACAATTGCTGCCCAATATTTGCTTAGCCATTTTTAATTGCGAATCTGAAAAAGATTTTGATTTAATGCTTTCTTTGGCGCTTTTAAAATCAGCATCGCTCATTGGGTAAACGCATTGTGTAGAATTATTGTTGCTGGTATTTGTGTTAGTACTTGTATTGGTATTAAGATTATTGTTTGTATTAGTTGAGGAATTTGTTTCCGTTACGGTAGTATTCACATTCATTCCGTTGCCCGATGTGTTTACGTTCATATTTACATTTCCGCCATTGGTATTAGTTCCGTTAGTGGTGGTAGTTGTACTTCCATTAGTTGTAGTCCCATTTACATTAGTACTTGTGCTAGTGGTTGTGGTGGTAGTGCTTGTAGAAGTTCCATTCATATTTGGGTCGGTAACATTCACATTCATGTTCACTCCGCTACCTCCCATATTCAGGCCAATATTTACTCCAGTGTTTCCGTTTGTGTTGCCTGATGTGGTAGTGGTTGTAGTTGTGGTTGATGAGGAGTTATTAGTCCCGTTAGTATTCGTATTTACGTTTACATTTCCGGTGCCATTTGTAGTAGTATTTGAATTTGTGTTAGTTGTGGTATTTACATTGGTGTTTTCATATATTGGACTGGTTGGTCCGCTTGTACTGTAGTTATAAGTATGCTGGTCGCTCATTACAGGAGCAGTTTTAATAGATGTGTGGCTAACGTATTTTAACTTATAACCTTTTTTAGATTTAGAGATGCTATATACCATTTCTATATCTTTCAAATCTTCGGCTGCCCACATAAATGCTATGTTCTGGTTGCAGTCAGGAATTCCTTTTTGCTCAAAAATTATTTTTGCTTTGTATCCCGGTTGGTTTAGGCCGGTTACTTTCACATTTGTTTCGGCTACTGCATTTTGCTTTACACCATTTAATATGAGGTAAAACTTTTTTCCGTCATCGGAAAAAACAACCAAGTTGTTGGTTTGAGCAAATATGGATGCTGCAGTTGTAAATAAAATTACTGTTAGGAGTAGTAGATTCTTTTTCATAGGTTGATTGTTTATGTTTGTCGGTTTAAATTTATAAATACTTGTTACAAGCTGATTCAAATAGTATTCCAAATTTAATTCGAAAGTCAATTCAAGTTGTGAACATTCTCTTAATACCTCAAGCTTGTTAAGATATATCTCAATAAAAACAATGGATTTGACTCGTTTTTTATGAACTCATATAATCATACTGTTTTTTAACATCCTATCTAACCAGTTAATGTTTATTGCCGTCTGTGGTGACAATACTTTATACTTTACTTTATTTATTTTTCTTTTGACTATATCCAAATTGTCTTTTTTAGCAAATAATGATTCAACAATATCGTAAATCATTATTGTTTCACAATACGTTTTTGCTTCAGTAGATTTTAAAATTGACAGTGCTTTTGAATACTCTTTGTTAAGAAAATGCATTTTTGCTTTTATATAAAATACCTCTCCTAACGAGGTTTGTACATTATTATTGTTTTTGATATTACGAATATATTCATCCGTTTTTTTTTGTAAAAAGTTCACATCGAGATTAAACGTGCGAGGGTACGATTCGCAGTATATAATTGCCCTAAGTGTATATGCGTATGCAATAGTACTTTGATTACTATTACCTTTTAAAAAATCAATGTAGGTGTCAATAGTTTGCATCGCTTCAGCATGCCTTTGGGTTCCGCGCTGAGCACTAAGCATATTAAAATATATTGAATCGGTTTTGAAGATTGCATAATCGGGGTTTTGATGCACATTATCCCACAAGTTTTTCATTTCAGTGTGTGCATTTTCAAATTCGCACCGGTTAAAATAATAGAACGTATTTATTTGCCTGATATGGAATTGTTGATTGAGCAAATAGTTTTTTCTATAAGCAACCAATGGAATTAATGGTTGCTTTTCGTTAAGCGACTTAAATTGTTTGAAATGCCGGCTAATCACCTGCATGTCATTTACATAGTCTGTTGACCCTAACTTATAATACAGTGCAACATTGTGGTAGCACATGGCAAAGCGTGAGTAATCTTTGTATTTATTGGCAATTGCTTTCATTTCTGATAACTCACTTTTGGCATGCTTTATACCCTTTTTGTAGTTTATTTCGTAAATCAAACGGGCAAGCATAATTACTCTATTTATTTCTGATTGCAGCAAAATAGCTTTTTCCAAACGTGGGTATAGCGACTCATTGCGTTCTAACTTATTAGTTGACTGGTTACAAAATATCATTTGGTCTATAATGCCGGGTAGTAGTTCAAAAATGTTACGCTCCCAACAAACTGATTCGAGCTGTAATAGTTTTTTATAGGCCTGTTCTTTTTCATTTGCACTAAGCAACTGTTTACATTTTGCAAGTTCTACTTCTTCATCTGCTAAAATTTGGTTGTGGTCAGTTTGTTGCTCTAAGTATTCATCTATAAACTTTTTTCGGAGTTTAAAAAAACGATTTTCAAGTACATTGTATGGTGTATTTTCCAATTCATTTTTATAGATGTATTTAACAACGTCACGATTTTTTAAATTTCTGTTTTCGCATTTATCTAAAAATTCGAATAACAGTAGTCCTACGGGTGAGTCTTTTAGTTTAAATGTGATTTCGGATTTTGCCGTGTCGTTCAGTTTTTTAAACGAATCGTATAGCTGTTTGTTCATTTCATTGTTTTTATGAATTCACTATAATAACCTTTAAATCATTGTTTTTAGCTACATTCAGAAGGTATTTTGTTTTGTATTTCAAACTTATGCTAAGGTATAAAATTGCACGTATCTAATCCTATCTAAATTTGTTGCATAATTATAAATAAAAAGTAAAAATGAAAACGAAAATTATTTTTTTACACTTATTGCTGAGCTATGCATTAGCAATAAATTTTACTCAGGCTCAAATATCTCAAGTCAATTTTACAAACGGACTTAAGGCCTATTATCCTATGAATAATAGCCAGTTTTGGGCGGCAGGTGTGGATTATAATTCGCATCCTGAATTTACAAGCGCCACATTTACCATTGATCGTTATGGCAATGCCACTAATGCGGGTAACTTTAATGCCGGAGACCAGCGATTAAATATTGGTAACAGGCTGATTGCCGCTCAATCGGGCAATTTTACAATCGAAACTTGGTTCAGAAGCAGTGTAACTTCCGCTACACAGGTATTGTTTTGGGAAGGTGTTGTAGGTGGGTTTAATGTTTGGCTTCGTTTAGAGCCCACTTCAAATCGTATTAGGGGATTGGCTGGTTCAACTACCAGTTTTGTGGATGTTGTTACTACAAATTCATACTGCGATGGTAATTGGCATCACATTGCTTTTTCTGTTTCTAATACTGCAACAGCAAATATCTATATTGATGGTGCGCTTTCGGCAACAAATACCAATGCTTTTACTCCGGGTCAATCGGTTTCCACTTCTATATCAAGAGTTGGTATTCGAGATGATTTAACACAAGATATGCAGGGGCAAATTGATGAAATGCGAGTGTGGCAAAGGGTACTATCATTATCTGAAATTATCGCAATTTACAATATGCCACGGATAGCAATTCAAACTGTTACACCATCTACATTTTGTGCCGGAAGTTCTATTAGCATTCCTTTTACGGTAACATCCGGTAGTATGGCATCAGGAAATATTTTTTATGCTCAATTATCAGATGCAAGTGGTAGTTTTATTGCACCTACCATCATTGGCTCAATAACCTCCACAACTTCGGGTACTATTAATACTACCATTCCTCAAAATGTAACCACCGGCACCGGATACAGAATAAGGGTATTGGCAAGCAGGTTTCCACTTGTTTCGGAAAACATAACCCAAGCGCTAACAATTAATAACCCCAAATCATTTACAAATTACGACATACATTCAAACTTATTAGTCCATTTTAAAATGGATGGCAATACTGTAGCTACTGATTATTCTAATTGGGGTAATGATGGGCAGATATCTGGTAGTATGTTAAATGATACCGGCTTCAATACAACAGCACCTAATACAGCTTTAAATTTTAATAATAGCGGCAAAATTTATATGGGACGAGATTATCCTATAGAAATATTAAACGGTACAACATCTTCATTTAGCATATCTACATGGGTATATCAGCGCAGCACACCTTCTACCTGGAGTTATTTGTGGGCATCATGGGATCCTAATATTCCTAACGGAGCTTTTTTGGGAACTACCAATGCAGGTAATATTCGGTTTAGAATTAATAGTAATACATCGGTGCAAGCGCCATTACCAAACAATCAGTGGGTGCATGTGGTGGCCACTTATAATGGTGCTACGGGAAGAATATACATGAACGGAGTTCAAGTAGCTTCAGCAGCGTTAAGCGGCAGCATTACCTTGTCAAACCCACCACAAATGGGCTGGGATCCAATTGCGAATGCTGCTTTTTTTAATGGAAGTTTAGATGAATTTAGAATGTATGGCAGAGCTCTTACATTACAAGAAGCCGAAATGTTATACCGCGATGGAGCTTTATGTTCAAGCAATAGCCCTGTGTGTAACAATGGTGTATTAAACTTATATGGACCAACATATTCAACATTATTGTATAACTGGTCGGGTCCTAATGGTTACAGTTCTACATCGGAGGATCCAATAATCAATAATTTTAATCCGTTTTCTCAAGGTGGGTACTACTATGTAAATTATACACTTAATGGTTGTGTATCTTCTGCAGATAGCACATTGGTTTTATCAGGAGTACCTGCCGCATCAAGTGTTACACACGATACCATTTGTGTAGGACAAACAGCAACTGTAACTGCAAGTGGCGCCAGTATGGGGCAACAATATTATTGGTACAGTGATGCTGCCGGTACTAATTTGGTGGCTTTAAATGTGGCGTCCTATTCATATTCTCCGGTTGTAACGGATACTGTTTATGTTGCAATCTATAATGGCTCTAATTGTTTCAGTAATTTGGTACCGGTTTATATTACAGTAAATCCTTTGCCAACAGTAACCGCAAGTGCTAATCCATCAAATGCAACAGTTTGTTTAGGACAACAAATTACGTTGAATGGTGCCGGTGCAACAACATATTCGTGGAGTGGTGGTGTAGTAAACAATGTTGCATTTTCGCCAACCGCTACAACTACTTACACTGTTTATGGCACTAATTCAAATGGCTGTAGCAATACAAATACAATAACAGTAACAGTAAATCCTTTGCCAACAGTAACCGCAAGTGCTAATCCCTCAAATGCAACAGTTTGTTTAGGGCAGCAGATTACGTTGAATGGTGCCGGTGCAACAACATATTCGTGGAGTGGAGGAGTAGTAAACAATGTGGCATTTTCACCAACTGCTACAACTACTTACACCGTTTATGGAACCAACTCAAATGGTTGCAGTAATACAAGTACAATGTTGGTAACAGTAAACCCATTACCAACATTGCCAATAACTGCAAACCCGTTAAACGCAAGTGTATGTATTGGTCAACAAGTTACTCTTACAGCAAGCGGTGCAACAACTTATTCGTGGAGTGGTGGAGTGGTAAACAATGTTGCGTTTTCACCAACTACTACAACTACTTACACTGTTTACGGTACTAATTCAAATGGCTGTAGCAATACAAATACAATAACAGTAACAGTAAATCAAATTCCATCTGTGATAGCTAATGCAACTAACATTACTGTTTGCGAAGGAGCAAACCCCGGCTTATCAGCATCAGGGGCAAACACTTATTTGTGGATGCCCGGAAACTTAACAGGTTCTAATCCTATTGTAAATCCAACTACAACTACTACTTACACAGTAACCGGAACATCAAGTAGCGGTTGCACTAACACAAGCACGGTAACAATTAATGTAAATCCCTTACCAGCTGTAACATATAACGAAACACAAACATTGCTATGTGTTAGTTGGGCTCCAATAACACTAACTGCGGGTACACCTGCAAACGGAACTTACAGTGGCACAGCAGTAACAGGCAATACTTTTGACCCATCGGTTGCCGGTCAAGGAACTTTTAATATTACCTACTCATATACCGATATTAATGGTTGTACAAACACTGATGTATCGCAAATCACGGTTGATTTATGTACGTCAACCGGAAATACACCGGAAGGTAATAGTGATTTTATAATATTCCCAAATCCGGTTAACGGCATTATGTATTTTAATTTTGAATTAAAAAATAGTTCTACAGTTTCGCTAAAACTATATGACTCAGCAGGAAGGTTGGTTTTTGTTTTACTGGAAGACCAGTTACAGCAAGGCGCTCATCAGTATGGTTTTAACACAACTGAATTTTCATCCGGATTATATTTTTATACTTTAAAAATTAATGAAGAAACAATCACAAAGAAAATTGTAATTGAAAATTAAATTTTTTACAAATAAAACTGCCACCTTTTGGGTGGCAGTTTTATTTTGATTAGTTGTAATAAATCAATAGCTTAAAATTTCGTCTATTGCTTTTGCAACCTTATCTGCATTAGGTAGCATTGCAGCTTCAAGTGTTGAGTTTAGTGGTATTGCAGGCATGTTCTCTGCACCAATAAGTTTAACCGGTGCATCTAAATATTCAAAACATTTTTCTGATATCATGCCGGCAATGCCTTGTGCAAAACTTCCGCGCCAGCTTTCTTCGGTAAGCACAATGCATCGGTTGTGTTTCTTTACCGATTCAAAAATAGTTTCTTCATCAATCGGGCTTAGTGTTCTTAAGTCAACAACTTCAATACGACCATTAAAATTTTTAGCTGCATTTTTTGCCCAGTAAACTCCCATGCCATAAGTAATTATGGTGAGCGAGGTTTGCTCTTTGCTTGTTTCGGCTGCCAAAGTAATTCTCGCTTTCCCGAAAGGAATAATATAATCCTCATCGGGCTCAATTGTTTTTGCTTCTTCGGTGCCTTTTATCTTGCTCCAGTATAATCCTTTGTGTTCGAGCATCACCACCGGATTAGGATCATAATAGGCAGCTTTCATCAGCCCTTTTAAATCGGCACCGGTGCTTGGGTAAGCTACTTTTATACCTTTTATATTCGCAACAATTGTTTCCACGCTCGATGAGTGATAGGGACCACCGCTGCCATAAGCGCCAATAGGAACACGCAATATCATACTCACCGGCCACTTGCCGTTAGTCAAATAACACGAGCGACTAACTTCAGTAAACAATTGATTTAAGCCCGGCCAGATATAATCTGCAAATTGAACTTCTACAATTGGTTTTAAACCCACTGCGCTCATACCAACTGTGGAGCCAATAATAAATGCTTCTTGAATTGGAGTATTAAAAACACGTTCAGTGCCAAACTGCTGGGCAAGTGTTGCAGCTTCTCTAAAAACTCCGCCTAAGCGCAACCCTACATCTTGTCCATAAAGCAAACATTCTTTGTGTTTAGCCATTAATTCGCGAATGGCGAAAAGTGCAGAGTCAACCATAACGGTTGGTTGCTTACCTTTTGGGGAGCGCTCACCTTTTTCTTCGGTTATAGGCGTGGGAGCAAAGTCGTGTGAAAATAAATCTTCGGGTTTTGGGTCTTCGGCTTTAAGTGCTTGTTCGTATTCTTCGGCTACTTTTTTTATTGCCGATGCCTCGATATTTTTTAATTCTTTCTCATCAAAACCTGCAGCAATTAATTGTAATCGCAATTTCGGAAACGGGTCGCGCTTGGCGACTTCTTCCAAATCATCGCGATACCACTCTTTGCGAACGCCCGATGTATGATGGTTTAGTAGAGGAACTTTAGCGTGAATTAAAAACGGCCTACGTTCTTTTCGCATGAGCGCAATCACTTCTTCAATTGTTTGATACGAGCGAGTAAAATCGGTGCCATCAATTGTTCTAACTTCTAATCCTTTAAATCCTTTTGCATATTCAGTTGCATCCTGCACACGTATTTCTTTTGCATTTGCAGATATATCCCATTCGTTATCTTGAATAAAATAAAGAATTGGTAATTTTTTTAGCACTGCCATTTGAAATGCCTCAGCCACTTCGCCTTCTGTAATTGAAGCATCGCCAAGCGAACAAACGGCAATAGCTTTTTCTGGATTTTTTAAATCATCCAAGCCCACTTCTTCGCGGTATTTTATGCCCATTGCAATGCCTGTTGTGGGAATTGCCTGCATACCTGTAGCCGAAGACTGGTGCGGAATTTTTGGCATATCATCTCTGCGTAAACTTGGGTGTGCATAATAAGTTCGTCCGCCCGAAAACGGATCATCGCGCTTACCAAGCAATTGCAGCATCAGTTCATAAGGCTTTACGCCTATGCCTAATAAAATACTGTCATCGCGATAATAGGCAGATAAATAATCTTGCTTTTTTAGCTGAAGTCCCAATGCTAATTGAACGGCCTCATGTCCGCGCGATGTTGCGTGAACATATTTTGCCGTAATTTCTTTATTGGCTTCGTATAATTCTGTTAATGCTTTAGCAGTGCAAATTAACTCCCATGCTCTCAGTAAAACAGTTTCAGGTAAAGGAGAATTTATTTTCTGTTTTTTTTCCATCGTTGATTGCTCCATATTTTAGGTGTTCAAAAATAGCAAGGTTAAATATAAACTTTATTATTTTATTTTCTACAAAATCAGCTCTTTTGGGGGTATGTGTGGGGCTCAACAAATAAGCTACCTTCGCCCACTATTTATGATAAGCAAAGTATTAGCTAATTTAAAGATTGCTGCATTAAGCCCAATGCAAAATGCTGCAATTGCAGCATCCGAAAATTCGGATGATATGTTGTTGTTATCTCCAACAGGTTCGGGAAAAACATTGGCTTTTTTAATACTTGTTTTAAAGCGTTTGAATAAAACAAAGCAAGGTGTGCAGGCGTTGGTTTTAGTTCCTTCGCGCGAATTGGGATTGCAAATTGAGCAAGTATTTAAACAAATGTGCACAGGCTTCAAAGTAAATTGTTGTTATGGCGGACATGCAACTCGGGTAGAAAAAAGAAATTTAGAGCATCCTCCTGCCCTTTTGGTGGGTACTCCCGGCCGCATTGCTTATCACATTCGCAACCAAAATATTAATACTAATTCAATATGCACGCTGGTTTTAGACGAGTTTGATAAATCATTAGAATTTGGTTTTCACGATGAAATGAAATTTATTATTTCTGACTTGAGGCATTTGAACAAGCGCATTCTTACATCAGCAACTGTAATGGAAGATATTCCTGATTTTACGGGTGTAAAAAATTTGCAGGTGCTTAATTTTTTGAGCAACGATAATGCACCACCTATCGGATTAAAACTGAAAACTGTAAAAGCGGAAGGGAAAGATAAAATTGGTGCTTTGTTTTCACTACTTTGTACAATTAATAGTAACGCCACACTTGTTTTTTGTAATCATCGCGATGCGGTAGAACGCATTAGCGATTTACTTTTTGATAAAAATATTTTGCACGGTATTTTTCATGGCGGGATGGAGCAGGAAGACAGAGAGCGTACGTTAATAAAATTCAGAAACGGAAGCCACCGTATTTTAGTTTGTACTGATTTAGCATCGCGCGGTTTAGATATTCCTGAAATTGAAACAATTGTGCATTACCAATTACCCGTTACCGAAGAAGTTTTTACCCACCGTAACGGCCGCACTGCTCGTATGCACGCAAAAGGAATTGCTTATTTAATTTTGGGTGAAAATGAATACGTGCCTGATTTTGTTAAAGATGAACCTGAAGAAGAAGTTTTGTATAGCGATGTATCACTACCAGCGCCATCAAAATGGAAAACACTTTACTTTGCCGCAGGCAGAAAAAATAAAATAAATAAAATTGACATTGTGGGCTTGTTATTGCAGAAAGGAAATTTGCAAAAAGAGGAATTAGGTTTAATTGAGGTGCTAGATTTTAGTGCTTACGCTGCTGTAAAAGCCGATAAGATTAATAAGGTGGTAGCTATTATGCGAAACGAAAAAATAAAAAATAAAAAAATTAAAATTGAAATTTCGGAGTAGTTATTTTTTTAGTACTCTGTCTAAATAAAATGTTCCGAAAGGAATGACTGAAAGTAAAAATCCTAAAAACACTTTTTTTATTTTCCAATTGAAATATTCTTTTGCATAATAAAGTACAACAAAAAATAATAAAAATAAAACACCATGTATTATGCCAATGTAGCGAACCGGTTCAGGTATATTCCATAAATACTTTAGTGGCATGCAAATGAATACTAAAAGCAAAAAAGATATTCCCTCAATAAATCCAAGTTTTAATAGCAAGTTTAGCACGTTGTTATTTTTAGCTTCCATTTTAATCTTCAATCGTTTTTAGGTAAGATGCCTCTTCAGTTTTAATTGATGTGGCAACAAGTTCATTTATTTCGCTAATCTCTGTTTCGGTTAAGTAACGCCATTCCCCGGTTCTTATTCCATCCAGTTTTATATTCATAATGCGTGTGCGTTTTAATTTTATCACATTGTAGCCAAGCGCTTCGCACATTCTGCGTATTTGGCGGTTCAGCCCTTGTGTTAAAATTATTTTAAACCGATTTGGCGCTTGCTGCTCTACTACACATTTTTTGGTTACTGTATCCAGTATGTTTACGCCATTGCCCATTTTAAATACAAAATTATTGTCAATTGTTTTGTCAACGGTAACGATATATTCTTTCTCGTGGTTATTACCTGCACGTAAAATTTTATTTACAATGTCGCCATCATTGGTCAAAAAAATTAAACCTTCTGATGGCTTATCTAACCTGCCTATTGGGAAAATTCTTTTCGGGTGATTAATACATTCAATAATGTTATCGCAGTCTTTTAAGTCAGTAGTACTGGTTACGCCAATGGGTTTATTAAAGGCAATATAAATTGATTTTTGTTTTTCCTTAAGTAGCTTGCCGTTAATTCTTATTTCATCGTTATCAGTAACTTTTGTTCCAAGTTCCGGAAATTTTCCGTTCACTGTTACACGTTTTTGTTCAATAAGTTTATCGGCCTCACGCCTCGAGCAAATGCCTGTAGAGCTGATGTATTTATTAAGTCGTTCCAAATAAATTTAGCTTTCTTATTTTGTTTTGAAAGAGCTAATGGCATTAACTGTGAAATCGGATAGTACCAACTTACCGCTCACAGCCGCTCGTTCAATGAGGAGTGTTTCCCAATTTTCAGTGCCTTGCCACATTATTTTTTTCAGCATCATCATCGCTTCGGGGTTAGATTTGCTGAGCCTGGTTGCCAATGTTGTGATGGCATTATCTAAATCAGAAACTGAGCTGTGTACTTCGGCATACATTCCTTTTTCTTTTGCCCAGTCAGCAGTTTGCCATTCGGTGGCATTTATAGTTAGCTGGCAAAATGCCGATGTTCCTACTTTTCTTTCAACTGCCGGCCCTACTACAAACGGGCCAATGCCCACAGCAAGCTCTGATAATTTTACCGATGCGCTGTCAACAGCAAAAGTATAGTCTGCCGCACAGGCAATGCCCACACCGCCACCCACAGTTTTGCCTTGCACCCGGGCAATAATAAATTTAGGTGCATTCCGCATTGCGTTTATCACCATAGCAAAGCCGCTGAAAAATGTTTTACCGGTTTCAAAATCTTTGATAGAAATTAATTCATCGAATGATGCACCCGCACAAAATGCTTTTTCGCCTTCGCTTTTAAGTATAATTACTTTTACTTCATTGTCCTTTCCGGCTGCTTCTATTTCTTTTGCAAGTGTACGAAGCAGTATACCCGGCATGCTATTGCTTTGTGGGTGAAAGAATGTAATGGTTCCTATGCCATCTTTTTTCTCGGTTTTTACAAATCCTTCCATATTATTTTATTAAATCTTTTAATTTTCGTTGTATGTATTTTTCTGATGTGAGCAAGCTGGTTTGTATTCTTCTGGCATATTTTATACTGTCAATTATCTCTTTTTGCTTTTCTTCTACTATTGTTTTTTGTATATTAATTAAATCTTTTTGTTTACGAGTAATTTTAAATCTATTAAACATGAAGATAGCAAAAATGGTGGCGATTATTAAACCTCCATAAAGAGAAAATTTTACAATTTTTTCTTGTTGTAATTTTACTTCAATAATTTTTTTTTCCTCCATTGCTCTCACACTGTCTGCTGCTGCCTTTTTTTCATATTCATGTTTTAATCCTACTCGTATTCCTGCTTTCTTGTTTTTTTCACTATTCATACTGTCTCTCGTAGTTATGTATGTTTCATACATTTGCAGTGCCTTATCACTTTTATTAGTTGCTTTATAAATCTTGTAAAGGAGCAACGAGGAGTTTTTTATCAAATCGGGAAAACCGGTTTCTAAAGCAACTTTCTGCCCTCTTAAAGTGTATTTTAGCGACACATCGTATCTCCTCTGAGAAAAGTATACTTCTCCAATTTTTACATTTGAATTTGAATAAACATCAACTTGATTATGTTTGTCAGCATACTTCACAGCTTCAAAAAAGTAGTACAATGCACTATCATGATTTCCTTTATGAAAAAAGGCTGTGCCTATGTTCTCGAGAGTAGGGCAAAGGTTATCTACGGCATTTACCCTTTTATATGTAATAATGCAACTGCGAAGTAAATTAATAGCAGTGTCATATTCTTTTTGCTCTGTTTTTAAAACAGCGATATTATTAATAATCGCTGAAGCCTCTACATCTAAACCGAGATTCTTAAAAATGGCCAACCCTTTTTCCATGTAAGCGATGCTGTTAGCAGTGTCGCCTTGCATACCAATGAGATGAGCTATGTTTTGATACGAAATTGCCTCTCCATATCTGTTGCCGACTTCCTGCTGTATTTTCAAACTGTTACTCATCAATTCGATCCCTTTTGTATAGTCGCCTTTTCTTGAGTATTGAAAACCAATGTTATTTAAGGTTTTAGCCATTCCTACTTTATCAGATATTTCTTTATATATACTAAATGCTTCGCTATTTAACTTTATTGATGTTTCTGTAATTCCTCGATTACTCTCAATACTTGCAAAATTAGTGAGCGTATATGCAAGGTAATATTTGTATATTTTCTTTAGATATTCCGATTGATTTATAGTTAAATTTTTTTTTGCTACCGTATTTAGCCTTTGGTTGTAAATGGGCCAAATACTATCGTTAAGTTCTTCTTCCGTTAACAAATATAAAATCCGGCATAGACTTGTGTCGTTCTTAGCTCTTTGTAACTCATTTTTTAATGAGTCGAGGTTAATTGCTTGTGCAATAGAAGTTACATTTATACTGCTGAGTAAAAAGAGTAGAAAAATGTATGATTTATATTTTGTCAATCGTGAGTTTTTTTTATTGCGTAAATTTATCTTTTATTTCATAATAGTATGTCAGTTTTATGAATGAAGTGGAAGGTTATATTATGCTAACAGAAAACGATAATCAGCGCGAAATAATGCTGTTTTTTCATCAATTGTTTTCTATGTATCCTATGGTTAGTTCTAAAATCCGTTTTAAAGTTCCGTTTTACGACCAAAAAAATGGCTCTGTTATCTCAGTAAAATAAAAAATAACGGAGTAGAACTTGCTTTTATAAGAGGTAACGAGCTTAAAGATATGCACCATCTGCTAAATGCTAAAGGAAGGAAACAGGTTTACGGCATTGATTTTTATTAATTAACTGACGAAAACATTGCTACCGCTACCGAAGTTTTTAATGCTGCACTCGATTTGGATAAAAAATTCAAATACAAAGCAAAGCGGGTAAAAAAGAACAACTAACTATTTCTTTGGCACACTTAATGCCATATTTTGGTAAGTTTGTTAGTGTAATTTTATCTTATGAAAGTAAAGACATTTTTCTCCTATCTACTTGTAATGCTCGTGGTTTCGTGCAAGGCGCAATCACAAGGAAATTATTCTAGCACCAATAAAAAAGCAATTAAACTTTACGAAAAAGCATCTGAGTTTTATCAGAACAAGCAAAGTGCTAAGGCGCTCGATGAATTATCAAAATGCCTTAAAACCGATTCACTTTTTGCTGAAGCGCATGCACTAATGGGTTACATTTTTATTGATATGAAGAAGGATAACGAAGCAATAAAATCGTTATCAAAAGCAGTTTATATAAGCCCGAATTTTTATCGAAAACTTTTTTTTACACTCGGTAGATTAGAGATGACTAAGGGTATGTATGCCGAAGCCAAAATGCATCTTTCACAATATCTTAAATCACCTAAGCTCGATCCGTTTTACGCCAATTATGCTCAATTGGATATTTTAAATTGCGATTTTGCAATTCAAGCGATGAAAAACCCGGTGGCATTTAATCCTAAAAACATGGGAGCGGAAGTGAATACCGATGGCTACGAATATTTTCCGGCAATTACTGCCGATAATTCTCAGTTTATGTTCACGCGTAATGTGCGCCCTGATAAAAATGATCCTAACTCGCATTGGCAGGAAGATTTTTTTATTTCAAAAAATGTGGATGGAAAATGGACTGCAGCAAAAGGCATTAGCAATAATATTAATACGCAGGCCAATGAAGGCGCACCCACACTTTCTGTTGATGGACAAATTTTATTTTTCGTGATATGTGCTCAGGAAGAAGGTTATGGTGGCGAACGAAAAGGATATGGCAGTTGCGATATTTTTTATTCGCAGTTAATAGGAACCAAATGGACAAAGCCGCAAAATGTGGGCTCGCCCGTTAATTCTAAAAATTGGGAAACTCAACCTTCTTTTTCATCCGATGGCAAAACACTTTATTTTATTAGAGGAACATTAAATGAAGAAGGAGTTCGCGATAGAGATATTTGGATGGCGCAAATTCAAGACGATGGCAGGTGGAGTAATCCGGTGAGATTGAGCGATAAAATTAATACACCCGGAAACGAGGAGTCGGTTTACATTCACCCGGATAATCAAACACTTTATTTTGCATCTAACGGCCACATAGGAATGGGCGGTATGGATATTTTTATGTGCAAGCGCGATGCGAATGGTGAATGGGGTAACCCCATAAACTTGGGTTATCCGATTAATACTTGGAACGATGAAAATAGTTTGCTTGTTAATGCACAAGGCAATGTTGCTTATTTTTCTTCTGATAGGGCGGGAGGCTTTGGTGGCATGGATATTTATTATTTTGAATTAGATAAAAGTTTGCAGCCGCAAAAAGTTACTTATGTGAAAGGAAAAGTTTTTGATAAAGAAACCAAAGCTCCATTGGAAGCTCGCTTTGAATTGATTGATTTGGCAACAGGAAAACAAGTTATTGTTTCAGGTTCTAATCCCGGCACGGGCGAATTTTTGGTTTGCTTGCCTCCTAACAAAGATTATATGCTGAATGTATCAAAAGAAGGATACTTGTTTTATTCGCAAAATTTTTCGCTGAAAGAACAAGTTGGGGATAAGCCCTATCAGCTTGATGTGCCACTTAGCAAACCTAATGTGGATGAAATTGTGCGATTAGACAATGTTTTTTTTGATACAGATAAATTTGATTTGAAACCAGAGTCGAAAGCGGAGTTAAATAAATTGGTTGATTTTTTGAAGAAAAATGCAGCACTTAAAATAGAATTACGCGGACACACCGATAGTGATGGCAACGACAAATCAAACCTCGTTTTATCTGATAATAGGGCAAAAGCTGTTTATCAATATTTAATTGACAACGGAATCACAAAAGAGCGTTTGAGTTTTAAAGGATATGGCGAAACGCTTCCGATAGAAAAAAACGATACGCCAGAAGGCAGACAAAAAAACAGAAGGACTGAGTTTAAGATCATTGCAAAGTAGATGAAGCTGAACTATTTTTTAGCATTCATTTTTTTCATTTCAGTTAATTTTTGTTTCGCACAACAAAATAATATTAAACACACTGTTTATTTAATTGGCGATGCAGGAGATGATGAAAAGTCGGGAGATGCACTGCTGCGTTTGCAGAATATAATTACTAATGATAGTAATAGCTCTGTCCTTTTTTTAGGCGACAATGTTTATCCGCAAGGATTAAATATCAAATCTCAGTCTTCAAAAAATAAAATGCTATCGCAACTTAGAGTACTCAAGACCTATAAAGGCAATGCTTATTTTATTCCGGGCAACCATGATTGGAAGGCGCAAAAAATAAATGGCTATAAATATATTATTGACCAACAAAAATTTATTGATGCTTACGCTATTGATAGTTTAAAGAAATTAAAAAATGTAAATGATGGAATTTTTTATCCTTTAAGTGCTGCACCAGGGCCTAATAGCTTTTTAATAGCAGAAAAATTACGTCTTGTGATAATTGATTCGCAGTGGTTTTTGCAACAGATGCCTTTTCATAAAGTGGGAACATTTACTGATAAGTCTAAAAAGGAAACAGCAAAAATTTTTTACCAAAAAATGGATAGCATCTTATCATTTAGTAAAAAAAATGGTGAGCAGGTTATTCTTGCAGCACATCATCCGCTATTTTCAAATGGAGAGCACGGAAAAGAAAAAAAGTTTTTTGTTGCCTTAATAAGATATACTCCGTTTCAGGTTTTTGGATTAATGGGTTTGAATAGACTTAATTCGCAAAACATGGCACATCCAAGATATAAGAATTGGAAAAATAATATTTTAAGTATAATCAATAAATACGATAATATTTTATATGTGTCTGGTCATGATCATAATTTACAGTATCTGCAAATTAATGGCGCTGATTACATTGTGAGCGGTGCAGGCAGCAAAGTGTCGAAAATTAAATCAAAAAAGCACAATGCAAAAGGCAGTTACGATAATGCAACCGCCTTTGTCAGAATTGAGTGCTATCAGGATAATACTTTCCGAGTATTTTTTGAAATAGATTTATTCCAAAATTAATTTAAGCGCTCAAGCGTTTTTTTAATTTCATCAAAATTAGGGTACTCTCCAGCGTTGGCTAATACTTCGGCAAACTGAACCATACCCTCTTTGTCAATTACAAAAGATGCACGTTGCGCCACGCCTTTCAACCCTGCAATCCAATTTTCAATTTCGCAGCTATATGCCTTTATTGCTTCTTTGTTAAAGTCTGAAAGTAATGCGAAGTTCAGGTTTTGATCAGCTTTAAATTTTGCAAGCGAAAAAGGTAAATCAACTGAAATGCCGAATACCTGTGCATTCATGTTATTGTAAAACGAAAGTTCATCGCGTGTTTGGCACATTTCTTTAGTGCACACGCCTGTGAATGCTGCCGGGAAAAATAAGAGTAAAACATTTTTCCCTTTTAGTGATGATAGAGCCACCATATTTTTATCCGAATCAGGTAAATTAAATTCGGGTGCTTTTTGTCCGATAGTGATTGCCATAATTTTTAGTTTTTGTTTATTGCTTTAAATATTGTTACGTTTTTTGTTTTTTTCACTTCCTCTAAATTATAATTAGAAAACAAATTAAACAAAATTTTTTTTTGCGTAGGTAAGTAGAAAAATCTATTCTCGGCAAATATATATAGATTATCAACAGTGCCTTTGTAATTGTAATGTGTCCACCCATATTTTACGCCCACCGAATAGGTTTCTAAACTAACCATTTGTCGGTTATTTTTTATTGTATTGGCGGCTTCGGGGCTGGTTACGTAAAATAAATTATTACCGGTTTTTAGCGAATCATCTAATCGTTTTAATTCTGCTAAAGCATCTTTGTCGTAGTAGTTGTATGCGAATCCATCCGATTGGGCCAAGTTTTTATTTACTATTAGTTTTTTATATGAGAATGTAGCAATGCCATAAGTGGCTATTAAAATAATTCCGGCAAATGCAATTGTTTTTTTTCGGTTAAATATTTCTTGAAATCCGATGCATAAAATGGGTATGAATAGTATGCTGTAAAATCTAAAATGCCTGTATGTGTAGTCCATCCAATTTTCTTTTATAGAAAATAAAAAATATGCTAATGCAAATACGGTGTAAAAACATACGAAAAGTAAAACCAAATCGTGATGGTTTTTTAATTTGTTTTTTAATAATAGAAGAATTAAAACTACCGCTACGCTTATCAGAAAGAAGACAAATGGCTTCATGGCAAAATATGTTTCTCTTATTTTGCTTGGTATTGATTCGTCTTCTATGTCGGATAAATTGATGATGCTTGCAAGAGGTGCTGCAGAAGCAACAAAACTGTTTTCAAGTTTTGTATGTTTGTAAATGCCTCCTTTTAGTTGAGATGAGTCAACTCCTTTATTTTGAAATGTTATTTTAAATGCACCAAATGCAATTAAAAATGGTATTGCATATATACAAGCGACTGTAATTCTTTTTTCTTTAAACTTTTTGTAGGCAAAAAACAAAATTGTTGCAGCGCATGCTATCAGTAGAGATAATTTTATCATTATCATCAAAAATGTGCATGCGGAAATTATTAAAACCGAAACAATTGTTATTCTCTCTAACCTAAACATAATTAATGCATACCAAGGTAACGAAGCAAATGCAAGCATTTCGCCCATTCCTAAATTGTAAAAATTAGTATTAAAATTAGAGCGATTGGTAATAAGTAGCAGCAGGGTAAGCCACACATACAACTCAGGTACATTAAATTTTCTCAATAATTTATACATACCTATTAGCCCAAACACAAGGCATATTATTACAACTATTAAATAGGAATTGCCAGCGGAGAATCCAATCTTGAAAAACAGATATGGAATTAAATAATGTGCAGGCGACCAGGTGGAAATAAATACTTCTTTATCTAATGCTATATTCTCACCCGTTGGTTGGCTAATGCAGTTAAACGCTCCGCCATTTTCAATATTTTTTATACACATAAGCCCAACTGCTGTATCCTCGCTCAGGGCAATTGGGCTTATAATGTTTACTATTGAATAGTAAAAACAAATAATAACTACCAGCCATTTTAATGTTTTTACCATTTTGTAAATAATTTGAAATAACTTACATCTTGCTTAAGCGAATAGCTTGTATTTTTTCATCATCACATTCACTTTTTTTCTGATGTCTTTCAATTTAGTGTCGTTAGCTCGGTTCATCAAGGCAGCGTCAAATAAATCAACAACTTTTATTATTTCTTTTTCTTTTAAACCGCGTGTAGTAATTGCAGCAGTGCCAACGCGCACACCTGATGTAACAAATGGTGATTTATCATCAAACGGAACCATGTTTTTATTTACTGTTATATCCGCTTTTCCTAAAATAGCTTCCGCCTCTTTGCCTGTGATATTTTTTGTGCGTAGGTCAATCAGCATACAGTGGTTTTCTGTTCCGCCTGAAATTACATTGTAGCCCTTATCTATAAAACACTTAGCCATTACAGCTGCATTTTTTTTCACCTGCAGTGTATATTTCATAAAGCTGTTATCAAGTGCTTCGCCAAATGCAATTGCTTTTGCAGCAATTACATGCTCAAGCGGGCCGCCTTGTGTGCCGGGGAAAACAGCAGCATCAAGCAATGCCGACATCATTTTAATTTCTCCTTTTGGAGTTGTTAATCCCCATGGATTAGGAAAATCTTTTCCCATCATTATTACACCGCCTCGTGGGCCACGCAATGTTTTGTGTGTGGTGCTGGTAACAATGTGGCAATGTGGAAGCGGGTCGTTTAACAATCCTCTGGCAATTAAACCGGCCGGATGCGAAATATCTGCCATCAAGAGTGCATTTATTTTGTCGGCAATCTTGCGTAAGCGAACATAATCCCAATCGCGAGAATATGATGATGCGCCACAAATAATGAGTTTTGGTTTTTCTTTTAATGCAGTAGCTTCTACTTTATTGTAATCAATTTTCCCGGTTTCTTTTTCTACTCCATAAAAAGTTGGGCGGTAAAGTTTACCCGAAAAATTTACCGGTGAGCCATGTGTTAAGTGCCCTCCGTGCGATAAATCAAAACCTAAAATAGTATCGCCCGGTTTTAAAACAGCAAGCATAACTGCTGCGTTTGCTTGTGCGCCTGAATGTGGCTGCACATTTCCCCACTCGGCATTAAACAATGATTTTAATCTGTCAATAGCTAATTGTTCTACTTTATCCACCACTTCGCAACCGCCATAATATCTTTTTCCCGGTAATCCTTCGGCATATTTATTTGTAAGTACCGAGCCCATTGCTTTCATCACTTGGTCGCTCACATAATTTTCTGATGCAATTAACTCGATGCCATATTTTTGGCGATGAGTTTCCTCTTTAATGTAGTCAAAAATCAATTTGTCTTTTTTCATGTTGCTTTATATTACGTGAGCAAAAGTATATTTTTATTAAATAGCAAACGGCTTATTCGTGGTTGTTTTTCGATGCGCTGTCGAGTTTGAAAAGTGGAATGAGGATAAACATCATAATGGGCGATTGCAGCCAGCCCATAAACCACCGTGGAAACTTATATGCCATTTCAATATTGCCAAATAGTTTAAGTACCCCGAACAATAGTAGTGCGAAAACGACAATTCCGCCATGTGCTATTAGTGTCCATTTCAGGTATTTAGAAGCAATAAATATGTGCTTTATAACCAAATAGGTGGCTGTAAAGTAAAGCAAGCAAAAAATGGCAGTAAGTACCCATTTTGAAATAAAAAGTGTTACGTAAGAGTAGTTTTCAATAAATTTTAAATCGGGTGAAATAACATAGTCAAATGTATTGTTGTAATATAACTGAGATAAACGGAAGTTAATATTGAGAAAAACATGGTCTCTGAAATAACCTAAAAGTATAATATAGGCAGCTATTATAAAAAAAAACAGGTATTTATTTTTTATTGTCGGCATCAGTATCTGCTTTTTTAGAGAATATTGATTTGGCGAATTTATTTACCCAAACCATCCAAAGAAAAAATATAAAGCCGTAAATTAAAATATAAAATGTGTAATTGTGATTAAACTCGAGGTATGCCGGTGCTTTTAAAACGATAATGCAAAGTATTGTAACACGAATAATATTTAAAATGTGGATGAGAAGTATGCCTAACGGGATAAACCACAGTTTCTTCTTTATAGGTCCGGGAAATGCAACAACAAATATTGTAAACAGCGAAAAGAGTGCAATGCCGTTGCATGGATCGCCAATCCAAAGACCATGTGTGCCGTCTATTCCTACTGTTCTTATCGTGTCGCTCTTAGCAGTGAAGGGCTGGTATCCTAATAAATAGAGTAGGTGAGAGGTGAAATAAACGGTATTGTTAATTGCGATGCTGTCTAATTTGCCAGATGGATGCAACAAAAATTCATAAAGGAAGTACCAGCACAAATAAAGTATTGAGAAAAAAACTAAAAAACGCGGAATTGGGTTTTTAGGAATTATGCTAAATGACATTTAAGCTGAAACTTCGCTTTCGTTCGATTTGTTTTTACGAGAATCGTATAATTTCTTACCACCGTACGCTACACCGGCAGCAATAAGCAAACTCACACCTCCATCAATTGGAACACATGGCGGTGGCCAGCATGGCGGGCCCATTGGCGGACCCATTGGCGGACCCATTGCGGCAAATGAGTTAATACTCGATAAAAGTATAAGCGATAGTGTAGTATATAAGTAAATAAGCCTATTGTTCATTATAAATTTTGTTATTTGTTTATTACAATTTTGCGTGTTAAGGTACTATTGTTTACATTAATGTTTACAAAATAAACCCCCGCAGTTTCAATGTTGATATCCACCGCTTGTTTAAATGCGCTAATGTTTTTTGTTGAGATTAACTCACCAATTGCATTGTAAACGGTGTAGCTAACATTGGTTAGCTCATCAAGATTAAACTGAATTTGCGGATTTGCAGAACCATTGCTGTTTACACTTATCATGTTTTCGGAAACCGGCTTTTGTAGTTTTGAGGTTACATCAACACAGTTTGCGTTTTCGCTAATAAGGTGTAAAACAAATCTATTTTGGTCGTCATCAACTTTTGCATCAAACGAATAAATTTGATTGTCTTTCAAGTTAACTCTAGTGCCCAATTGTAAATCCTCTAAAATTATACACGAGTATTGTGCAGCATTTTCGATACCCGAAAGAGTTATGCTGTAATTACCATCAAAACCAATTTTAGTTTTAAGTGCTATTACATCGTGCTGTGTTGGAGCAAAGGTGTTGCGTGTGGTAAGAATGTTGTCAGCGCCTATCATACAGATGCTTGGGGCTAATTTTACGGGAGTTTTTACATAACGCGCATCAAGTCCTAAATCATAATTCTTTGTCGCATTTTCATCAAAATTGATGCTTATTTCGTGCCAATAGTCTGTTCCTTTTCCGGTTAGTTTTAGTCTTAAACCATAAGTTGGTTGTACTATTCTATTGAACGCACTTGATGTGGATGTTGTTTTTGATGATTGTTCAAAATCAACAAAAGCACCAGCGCCCAGTGCATATACAAAAAAACCTTGCATTGGTGGGATGCTCACAGAACCGGTAAAGGAATTATAGTTGCCATTGTTATCAAGCATATAAAATGTTGGGTCAACATTAAATGTAGTAAGTAGGCTAAAATCAACATGTGAATGGAAAGGGTTACTGATAAGATTTGCGCCAGGATCAGCACTTGCAGAAAAAGTGAGGTTTGCGGTTTGTGTGCCGCTATTTGGTGTCCCTCTTGTATCTAGAGAACGCGTAGCAGTCCACGTAGTTAAATCATCACCCAAAAATATTTGATAGCCAACCGTAGGAGTTAAAGAAGTGCTTACGGATGTAACTGCTACATAATCTGCCGCTGCTTCATCATAAGTAGTAACCGATTGAAAAGTAGGGCAGCAGGCATCACCATCCGGGCCACCCACACCGCTCATGTACATTTCATTCGTAACTGATCCGTCCCAATCAGATAATGTTGAACTCGTTACTGCCGATCCGAAATCGTGCCAGTTAGCAGGTCGAGATGAAATGAAGCGCTGTAAAATAAATGTGCCGAAAAAAGTTCCGCTACCGCTGCCTATAATTGCAGTTTTAGTAGCATTTGATACCAAAGTAATTGTACCACCTGTATTTTGGAACATTCCTAAAGTTGGGGTTATTGAATTTGTAATAGTGTATGTTCCTGTAGTGGTTCTGATCCCAACTCCGGTGCAGTTTACGGTAAGATCGTAGAATGTTGTGGCAACAGTAGCGGTTACTAATTGTAAGCCCGATGCTCTGTTAAAAGTAAAGTTTCCGCTTCTGGAATTTAAAGTAGCATTAAAAGCAGTATTTCCTGCAATAGTTACGGAATGGTTAGAAGTGCTCACATCAAACGTGCCGGCAGTTAAAGTAAATGTTCCGGTACATGTTATGGCTGAGCCAAGAGTAACCGAGCCACCAGCAGTTTTGTTCATTACAAAATTATTATATGTCTCACCACCGATTGCTGTAAGTGTACGAGTACCTGTATTAATCATATTCACTGTTCCGTTGCCTCCGGAGAATGTGCCCGCTGTACGAGACCAATTGCCATTGACAAAAATGGTTGATGAAGTTGATCCACCGTCAAGTGTACCCCCGGTAATTGTCATATTGCCTGTCAGAGCGATGCTCGAATTTACAGTTGCAGTACCTGCATTCTGTTTTATAACATTGGCAAAAGTTTCAGGGGGGCTAGTTTTAGATATTGTTTGAGTACCGGATGTGGCTTGAAAAATAACAGTCCCATTTCGAGGCGTAAATGTGCCACCTGTATTATCCCAATTGCCAGAAATATATATCGCACGATTTGCGGTACTTGCGTCAAATGTCCCTGAGTTAATTGTGATACTCCCGGTTACCTGAATATTGCAACCCATCAAAACCGTACCTGATGAGGCGATAGTTAAATTTGTGAAATTCTCTTGTGCAGATTTGTTGATGTTTTGAGTGCTGCTACCATTAAATGTAACTGCCGCATTACTTGTGTTACCTATACCAACACCGTTCGTCCAATTGCCTGCAACAGACAAAAGAAAACCATTCCCATTGTATGAAGGTGAACCAGCAGCATTGATGGTGAAATTTCCATTTACTTGTGTATTTGCAAGTAGTGCCTTGGTGCCTGCATTGGAAAGCGATAAATGATGGTATGTGTTTCCGGCAGCAGCAAAAATACCTGCTGACGATGAGTAGGTTACTGTATTGGGATTAGCCGTTGCTGTAAGAGTTCCGCCCGAAGATGTAACACTTGTTGATAAAAGTAAAGACGCATTAGTATTATTTATGAAATTAGAACCGCTGGCTAATGTTAATGAACCACCAACAAGATTTATAGTTCCGTTATTGGTTACAGTAACACCGGTATTAAGTATAATATTGCCCGCTTTAGTTATTGTGGTTGCGTTATTAATAGTACCAGTACCGGCAAAAGTATAGTTGCCCGATGATGAAAACGCTCCACTTCCGCTTAACAAATGGCCTGTTCCGGAAAAAGAAATAGCGCCCGAACCATTTAAAGTGCCTGCAACATTCAAAGTGCGCATTATGGTGATAGTGGTATTTAAACTTAATGTACCACCTACTTGTACATTTGCTGCTAAACATGAACCACCATAAAAAAACATAGTATGTCCTGCTTGTATAACCACTGAGTCGGCTGCTGTAGGAACTTGTGCAGGGCTCCAAGCAGATGCAAAATGCCAAGTGCCTGATGCTGCTACCGAAGTAAGTGTAACCGCAAACATATTTGAAGCAGACAGTACAGAAATAGCGAGGGAAATGTATAATTTTTTCATGCCTTTTTTTGTTTTTATTTAGTACAAATAGGTAATAAAACTAACCTAAGGATATTCGCAATTCAGATTTATTTGGTTTCTTTGTAAAAGTAGAAAAAAATACAACACAGTAAAGCATTCAACTTTAATTTTTTTAAACATATTCACCCTTGCAAGGCAACATAAAATCAAGTAATTCAATTGTTACGTTAGACGATTTGATGTTTTTATGGCGCATCGTCAAAAAAAACTGGTACATCGTTCTTATATGTGCAAGCTTGGCATACGTTATCGCCTACTTTTATGTTTTTAAATTAACTGATATTTATCAGGCAAAAACCGAGTTGCTTCTCAAAACCAATGAAGAATACAATCCCAGCAGTGTAATCTCCGAAAACTATGGTGGTTACTATTCATCATATATTGATAACTCAAATGAAATAAGAATAATACAGTCATACGATTTGATAAAGCAGGCAATTAATTGCCTCAATATGAATGTGTCTTATTTTGTTGTAGGCAGAATAAGAACTACAGAAGTTTATGAAGGAATCCCATTTGAAGTGAAAATTGTGAATATTAATCCACAGTTTTACCAAGCGCCTTTTAAATTTAAAGTAATAAATACTAACGAATATAAATTAGAATACCTCTCGAATGGCAAAGAGGTGGTGATCCAAAACCAGTTTAATAAAGAATTGGTTACCAACGATTTCATCTTTAATATCATCAAAAAAGAATCAATTAACGAGCGTACGATAAAAGATTTTGTGAAAATCGAATACCTTTTTACGGCTCATAGTGAAACTGCGCTTGTATATAAATTTATGTCAGGCATAAAAGTAGAAAACCCTGACTATACAAACATACTTCGTATTACACTTGAGGATGTAATTCCACAAAGAGCAATTGTTTTTTTAGACACACTTGCGCAAGTTTATATGCGAAACAGTTTAAAATCCGAATTCGAAATAAACGAAAAAACGCTTACATATATTAATAAACAAATGGAAGAAATATCTTTTATGCTTGATAACATAGAAGATACTATGCAGAACTATAAAGAGATAAAAGACATTGTGGATTTTGGAATGCAAAAGAATGACTACTACTCTAAGTTCGCTAAGTACGACAACGAAAAATCAAATTTAATACTCGAGCAGCAGGCGCTTCTTGATTTAGAAGATTACATAATAAAGAATAAAGATCCTGAATTATTGCCACCATCGGTTTATATTTCAACTAACGATATTTTTTTGGAAGGAAGAGTGGGCGAACTTTATGCACTCCAGCTTAGTAGAATTAGCGCATTGTCTTCTGCCACGCTTGAAAGCCCTGTTTTGAAGGAAATAGATGCAAAAATTACCAAACTTAAAGGTAATTTACTCACCTATATATCCAATCTTAAAGTAGCTCTCAGTAATAAAATGAATGACATAAATGGTCGCATTGATAATTACATAGGCAATATAAAAACACTTCCACAAAAAGAACGAGACATTACAAATATTCAGAGAAAACTACAGGTGAATGAAAACCTGTATTTATTTCTATTGCAAAAAAGAGCAAACACAACTATTGCAAAAGCCGGTATAATTCCTCAAATACGGGTTATAGAATTTGCCCGCTCAATGGGAGTAGTGAAACCCGACAGAAAAAAAATCACTAATAACTTTCTCATTTTTGGTGCTGTTTTAGGTTTGCTAATTGTTTTGATGCGTGTAATTTTCTTTGATAAAATAGAGAGTGTAGCCGAATTAAAACAGAAAACACATTTACCTGTTATTGGCGAAGTATTATTTGCGCCATCCATTAAAGAACTTGTGATAGCAGTTGATACCGAACCTAAATCGGCCATTGCCGAATCGTTCAGGAGTATAAGAACCAACTTGCAATACATGGCACCCGCATCGGTAAATAATGCTAAAACCATTGTTGTAACATCTAATAGCCCAGGCGAAGGGAAAACATTTTGCTCAATAAACATTGCATCCATTTTAGCAAAAGCAAATAAAAAAGTACTAGTGCTCGAACTCGATTTACATAAGCCTAGAGTGCAAAAAGGGCTTAATATGGAAGCTGACATTGGTATTAGCACAATAGTGATTGGTAAAAACACAATTGCCGAGTGCGTGAAGAAAACACATATTGAAAATTTAGAAGTTATTCTATCCGGACCATTGCCACCTAATCCATCAGAGATAGTTTTAACAAACGAACTTGCAGAAATAATCAACTACGGTAAACAACATTACGATTACGTAATTATTGATACACCACCCATCGGGCTAATTTCCGATGCTGTTGTACTTATGAAACAATCAGACATAAGTTTGTTTGTAATAAATACCAAATACAGATACAAAGACTCAATAAGTAACGCCCACGAAATAGTATCACTTAATAAATTAACCCATTTCGGATTTATACTGAATGGAGTTAAACGCAAAAAATCAAAATACTATTATAACCGATACGGCTATGGATACGGCTACGGTTATGGCGGCTACGGTGGTTACGGTGGTTACGGTGGTTATGGCGGTTACGGTGATAAAAGTTGATTTTTAACAGTTATGGCAATTGAAAAAAATTGGGATTTAATAGTAAAGCCACACAGTAGTTGGTTTAATCTTAATTTTTCCGAAACATGGAGGTACAGAAATTTGGTACTCCTTTTTGTTAAAAGAGATATTGTAGCACAATACAAGCAAACCATTTTAGGGCCAATATGGCATATTCTGCAGCCGGCACTTACAACACTAATGTATATTTTGGTTTTCGGAGTAGTAGCTAAACTAAGCACAGATGGAAGTCCGAAATTATTATTTTATTCATCAGGAGTTGTTTTATGGAGTTTTTTTTCCACATCACTAATAAATACATCGTCCACATTTATTGCCAATGCACACATTTTCGGTAAAATATATTTTCCAAGATTAGTTATACCCATATCAGTAGTAGTAGCTACGCTCATCCGATTTTTCATACAATTATTTTTATTTATCCTCATAATCATTTATTGGAAATTTTTTGTAGATGAATCGAGTAATTTTTTGCCGAACATCACAGTAATTTTATTGCCATTGCTTTTAATTATTATGGGAATATTTGCGTTAGGCTGCGGCATTATCATTTCATCATTAACTACAAAATATCGCGACCTGTCAATTTTTGTCTCATTCGGAGTACAGTTAATAATGTACTTAACACCGGTTGTCTATTCAGCATCTATCTGGGGCGATTATCAGTGGATAATGGACATAAACCCGCTCACCTATATTTTTGAGTCTTTTAGATATATGTTTATGAGTACTGGTGCAATAAATTATTATGGGCTTGTTTACAGTGCAATTTTCGCTATCATAGTTTTCCTTATCGGCACCGCCATTTTTAATAGAGTAGATAAATCATTCATGGATACAGTATAATGTCGCACACCGTAATTGACATAAATAATGTGAGTAAACTGTATCGGTTGGGCGCAGTTTCTTCTAAAACTCTGCGCGATGATGTAGGAATGTGGTTTGCTCGTATAAAAGGAAAAGAACAAGAATATTTAAAAATTGGCGAAGAAGTAAAGAAACAATTAATGTGGGCATTACGCGATGTGTCCTTTGATATAAAAGATGGCGAAGTTTTAGGAATACTTGGAAAAAACGGAGCAGGTAAATCTACGCTACTAAAAATTCTTTCGCGCGTAACAAAGCCTACCACTGGCGAAATAAAAATAAAAGGACGCATCGCTTCGCTCCTCGAAGTAGGTACAGGTTTTCATCCGGAACTAACGGGTCGTGAAAATATATTTTTGAACGGATCAATATTAGGAATGTCAAAAGCAGAGATAAAAAAAAACTTAGAAGAAATTATTGCCTTTTCCGGAGTAGAAAAATATATTGACACACCTGTTAAAAGATATTCATCGGGGATGTATGTGAGATTAGCATTTGCAGTTGCCGCGCATCTTGATCCCGAAATTTTAATTGTAGATGAGGTGTTGGCAGTAGGTGATTTTGAATTTCAGAAAAAATGCATTGGCAAGATGAAAGATGTTTCTACGAGCGGACGTACTGTTGTTTTCGTTAGCCACTCAATGCAGGCAGTAAAATCGCTATGTACGCGTGCCGTTATGTTGCAAGCAGGAGTGGTGGCAAAAGAAGGCAATGTTAACGATGTAGTAGATTTTTACTTGAAAGATGGCGCAGAACAAATTAAAAATGGGGTAATTCCGGATAACGCAAGTAAGTATAATAGCGGAGATGCAAAATTTAAAACCATAGCAATAATAAATGAAAAAGGCGAACAAATAAATAATTTATATTTTGATCAATTGATTACTGTTCAACTGGAATTGGAAACATACCGCACTGTGGACGAATGTGTAATTGAATTGGGCTTTGGTAACTCCGAAGACCGTTTTACATTTACATCAACAGGCGATATGGCTGGAAAAACAATAAAACTTGAGAAAGGTAAACACAAATTATCGGTAGAGCTAAACCCTAAATTGCTCCCCGGTGATTATTCTGTTTACCTTGGCGTACACGATATGAGCAAAACAGGACTTACGCTTGATTATGTTGAAAAAATATTTGACATTACTGTTTATAAATTTACAGCCGATAACAATAGCAATTTTTTATTTAATGCAAGTTTAGGAAAAGTAAGACAAGAAGGTAAATGGACAATTACACAAAACAAATAATATGCAAATAAGAGGAAAGAACATTTTAGTAATAGGCGGAGCCGGATTTATAGGCAGCTTCGTGGTAGCCGAATTACTTAAAGAAGGAGCCGGAAAAGTAATTATCTACGATAATTTTGCACGAGGCAAGCACGAAAATATTGCCGAATCGCTAAAAGATGAACGATGTACAATATTCCCATTGGGGGGCGAAGTGCGCGACACCGATGTGCTTGATGAGGCAATGAAAGGAGTAGATTATGTTTTTCATTTAGCAGCCATGTGGCTTCTTCACTGTAAAGATTTTCCGCGCACAGCATTTGATGTAAACATTGCAGGTACTTTTAATGTGCTTGAAGCATGCGTGCGAAATAATATTAAAAAATTAATTTATTCTTCATCTGCCTCGGTTTATGGCGATGCAGTGGAAGTGCCAATGAGTGAAGAGCACCCTTTTAACAATAAAAATTTTTACGGAGCTACAAAAATTGCTGGCGAAGCAATGTGCACTGCCTATAACGATAGATACGGATTATCCGTAATAGGGTTGCGTTATATGAATGTTTATGGTCCAGGGCAAGATCAGCACGCTGTTTACAGCGGTGTAGTCCCCATCATGTTAAATAAAATTGATGCAAACGAATCGCCCACAATAAATGGCGATGGCTCGCAGGCTTATGATTTTATATACGTGGAAGATGTTGCAAAAAGCAATGTAGCTGCTTTAAAAAGCGATACAAAATTTGGTTATTATAATGTAGGAACGGGAGTACAAACCACAATTAAAACTTTGTGCGATACAATTTTGAAATTAAAATCATCGGCACTAAAAGTAAACTATAAACCTTATAGCGCTGATGATGCACGCGCTTTGGTAAAAAACAGAATTGGATCAACACAAAAAGCAGAGTCGGAAATTGGGTTTAAGTACCAATATGGTTTAGAAGAAGGATTGATGCGATTGATTGAATGGAGAAAAAAAGCAGGGATTGGAAAATAAATTGCAAATGAAAATTTTAATTACAGGCGCAAGTGGCTATATCGGAACTAATCTGGTAAAGTCGCTATTGGCTGATGACTTAATCAAAATAGTTACGATAACACGATCTTCATTTGATTTATCTGCGCCCAATTATTCGAATATAAAATGTGATTTAGCAAACCCTGATTTTGATTCAATTCTACCGCCTTCAATAGATGTAGTTATACATTTAGCGCAATCAAAAAAATACAGAAATTTTCCTGACGATGCTCGCGATGTATTTGATATTAACGTAATGGCTACTCAGCGATTATTAGAATGGGCGAAAAAAAACGGAGTTAAAAAATTTATTTTTGCATCTACGGGCAATGTTTATAAATCGCAAAACAAATTGCTGAACGAAATTGACGAGTGTTCGCCAATAGGTTTTTATGGCGCTACGAAATATGCTGCTGAGCAACTGGTGAATTCTTACAGTATTTTTTTTAGCACATGTATATTTAGAATTTTTGGCGTTTACGGACCCGGTCAGCAAAACATGACTGTGGTTAATATTTTAAATAAGGTAAAAAACAATGAAGAAGTTACTTTGGCTCAGGGAGAAGGGCTAAGTTTTTCGCCTCTTTATATTGATGATTGCGTGGGAATGATAAAAGAAGTAGTGTATCGTGAGAATAAATGCAAAATATATAATTTAGGTGGCGTGCAACCAATAACAATTTTACATTTAACAAAATTAGCTGAGCGGGCGTTTAATACAAAATCAATATTGAAGCAAACAAATGATGAATTGTTATATTTAAAGTGCGATTCATCGCTATTTTGTAGCGAATATAATTTTAAGCACAAAGCAACTTTAGAAAAAGGAATTGAAAAAATTATAAATGGATAAAATTTTAAACACCGACTGGCTGACTTGTCCGGTTACGAAAGAAAAACTCACATCTGAAAATGGCAAGTTGCTGTCGAGCAAATTTGAATACACAAATACAAATGGTTTCTGGAATTTTATTCCGAACAAACTCGAAGAATTAAACTCTCCGTTGTGGAAAGTCTGGAATCAATTACAGGACAATGGCGTTTCGTCATACAAAAATTCACCAACAAATAATTTAGGAGTAGGACCAAGAAAAGATTTTCTGCAGTTTGCTGAGTTCTGTAATTTTAATGGCTTAGTATTAGATGTAGGAGTGGGTCCGCAAAAAGCGCCATCACACATTGAATATAATCAAAAAGCCGATGTGCAATTTGTAGGCATTGATCCATTGGAAGGACACCAACCCAGAGATTTTGCTTTTGTTCAAGGATTAGGAGAATATCTACCATTTAAAAACGACCTATTTAATCAGGTATTGTTTGTTACTTCGCTCGATCATTTTATTGATCCAGTGATTGCACTGCAAGAAGCCGCAAGAGTAGTTATGCCTGATGGCGATATTTGCGTGTGGCTTGGCGAAAAAGATAAAAATGCACCAAAGCCGGCAACAAGCCCAGATTGGTATAAAGCATTACAGATTCCGGAAGGCGCAGAAGACCCATTTCATTACCGCAGGTTCTCAGTAGTAGATTTTAAAACCTTTTTACCTAAAGCCAATCTTACAATAACAGAAGAAAAAATAATAGAAGTAGATCAGTGGCGGAAAAATTGTTTTTATAGGTTAAAAAAATAAGAATGACCAACGCTGAAAAATATCATTTTGCTGATTTTACTACCGATAACTACAATAAGCTTCTCAGGTTAGCAAAAAATAAATTTCAGTTCCGCTCTTTTACTGATTATAATCACCAAGACAACTTTGTTATCTGGCGCCACGATGTTGATTTCTCGATGCACCGTGCACTAAAACTTGCTCGGATTGAAGCAGAAGAAAACATTAAATCTACCTATTGTGTTTTATTACATAGCGAATTTTACAACTTACTTGAGAAAGAAATAACTGACTTGTTACATCAAATTATTTCCTTAGGTCATCACATTGGCCTTCATTTCGATAGTCATTATTACAATATATATTCTGAAGCGCAGCTCGAAGAGAAATTGATTTTCGAAAAAAAAATGATTGAAACTCTTTTTCAAGTTGAAGTACAGTGTTTTTCCTTTCACATTACAAACCCTTTTACGGTGGGTTGTAAAAATGAAATGTATGGAGGAATGGTAAATTGTTTTTCGGATTATTTTCAAACTAAAATAGAATATTGCTCTGATTCAAACGGTTATTGGCGTTTTAAGCGGCTTGAAAATGTTTTACTAGACAACAATACAAAACAATTACAGGTGCTTACACATCCTGAATTGTGGCAAGACGAAATAATGTCACCTAAAAAACGAGTTTACAGATGCGCTGATGAACGTGCTATGAAGATGAAAATTTGGTATGACAACACATTGGCAAATAATAATCGAAATAATATTGATTAGCAATGTATAAAAATATAGTTCTATTTGGCGATACAGTAGGTGTGCCACAAATGATTAAGCATTTGCCAAAAGATAATCTAAAAGCAATTGTAGCAAGCGCAGTTCGCCCACAATATCACTCACAATTAGAACGTCTATCAAAAGACTTAAACATGAATTTTTTTATTCAACCACCTTTCGAATCAAAAAACTATCAAAACTTTTACAATTGGTTTGTGGATCAAAACTTTGATTTGCTAGTTTGCAATTGCTATTCGCTTATAATTAGGCCCGATATTTTACAAGCAATAAACTACAATGCAATAAATATTCATTGGGCGCTACTTCCACTCAATCGTGGGCCTAATCCTACGCAATGGGCAATAATTAAGGGCGAAAAAAAAACTGGAGTTACCATGCATTATATGACCGAAAGACTAGATGCCGGTGATATTATTTGTCAGTCATCAGAAAATATTAATGATGACGACACTTGGGTAACGATAAATAATCGGCTCTATTTATTATCAGATAAATTAATTGCTGAAAATATAAACTCCATTTTATTGGGTACAAATAAGCGCGAAAAACAAGATGATATACTTGCAACTGTAAATACTCGCCTAACTGCCGACTTCCCTAAAATTAATTTTGCCACTATGAGTGATATTAAAATTTTTAATTTAATACGCGCACAAGTATCACCACTTACCGGAGCTTACTTTATGCTTGAAGATAAAAAAAAGTATTATAACAACTACTTAACATTGAAGGAAGTAGCCGACTTACGTTCTAAGTATGAATCTTAAAGTGATTGCAATACATCAGCCTAATTTTTTTCCATGGCTTGGATATTTTGATAAAATAAACAAAGCCGATGCATTTGTTTATCTTGATCATGTTTTAATGAATCCGCGCACTTCGAGTTATATAAAAAAAGTTTCGATTCTTGTAAATTCAATAGAGTTTAACTTTGTAATTCCGCTAAAAAACAAAAAAGAAATTACGTTTCAACCAATTAATGAAATTGAAATTGATGTTAAATCAAAAGAAATAGGTAAAGCGAAAAAAACATTTGAGCTCAGTTACAAACGAGCACCTTTTTTTATTGAGGCTTATGAATTGATGTCGGTTTTTTTTTCTGATTCATCTCCTTTGCTATCAGAAAGAAATCAAAAGTTTATTAAAACAACGTGCGATAAACTCGAAATTAATAAACCCATGTTTTTAAGTAGTAAATTAAATTGTTCATATAGCTCTAACGAATTGCTTATAGAAATTGTAAAAAAACTTTACGGAACATGCTATATGCCGGGCGGTGGTGCCGATGAATATCAGCAAGACGAATTATTTATTAAAGCATCAGTTGATTTGAAATATCAAAATTTCGATCACCCGCTTTATAGTCAATTTAATTCAACTAAATTTGTTAAAGGCCTGTCTATATTAGATGTAATTGCTAATATTGGTATTAATGCCACTAAAGAGCTTTTACAAAAAAGCAAAAATGAATAATACTAAAAAACCAAATATACTTTATGTGGGACAAGCGTACTATAACCATTGGTACTTGTCTAGAGAGCTAAGAAAAAATGGCTTTAAGGCAGATTTAGTTCATCTGCCAGGGTCTTCAAAAGACGAACACATGTATCGTGGTGCTGATTTTGTTTTGAGAAATTCAACTGAAAAAGAAAAAATTGCATCATTTATTTTTTATTTCTGGAGTTTGTTTGAATACGATATATTTCATTTCGCTAATACAAACAATATAAAATATATTGATTTTTTTGATGATGAATCAACAAATGTTTCGTTTTTTAAAAAGCAATCGTTTCGTTTTTGCAAAATGATATTCGATGGGTTTATTGCTAATAAACTATCGAGACTCTTTTTTCTGAAAAAACTAATTGGCGTAAAAGGAATTTATACACTGTTAAAGTATTATGCACCACTTTTGCCACACAGATGGGACATTTGGCTAATAAAAAAATTTGGAAAAAAAATAGTTTACACCAATAATGGTTGCCATGATGGGGCATTACAAACTTCCTTTGCTAAATGGACAACTCCAACTGGCGAACCTGTATGTAATATTTGCACTTGGGTTAACGAACCGTCTGTTTGTTCAGACGAACGACAAAAAAAATGGGGAGAATTTAGAAATGCAGTAACTGATTATCAATGTTTGTTGGGAGGCAACAGAGTAGATTATAATGTAAGCAGTAAAGTACATGAAGTGCCACAGGTTTATTGTTTAGATAAAAATTTCTGGAATCCGGATATTCTAATTCCTACAAACTTTATACTTCCGTACAGTAGAAAAACGATTAAAATATTGCACGCTGTTGGCAATTTCTCTACTCGCTCACATGCTGGAAATAAATCTATAAAATCTACACATATTTACATTCCGCTAATTGAACGAATCAAAGCAGAAGGCCATGATGTAGAGTTGATTTTTTTTACAGATATACCTAATTCACAAATGCGTTATTATCAATTGCAGGCAGACATAGTAGTGGACATGCTCTCGTTCGGTTTTTTTGGAGCTAATCTTAGAGAGGCGATGATGCTGGGCAAACCATGTATTTGTTACTTGCGTGATGAATGGATGGAGCAGACTAAAGCAGAAATTCAGGAATATGTAAACGAGTTGCCGATTGTAAATGCAAATGAAAATACTATTTATGATGTATTGGTTGATTTAATAAAAGATGAAAAAAAGCGAAATGAAATTGGTAAGCGAGGAAGAGAATTCGCAATTAAATGGCACTCTGCCGAGGCTGGTGCTGTAAAGATGGCTCAGATATACACTTCTCTTACTTAGCTATTTTTTTGCCGTTATGTAAAGATCAAGCCCCATTATTTTGGCAATATTATTTAAAAATTTTTCTCTTGGCCAGTACACCTCTTTTTTAAAGAGATGAAAATGATAGTTGTCAAAATTTTCTGATTTTATTTTTAAGAGAGTAAATGCACCAAATATTTTTTTGATTTCCTTTTTTGAATAAAAGTCAACCACTGGTGCCGCCTCTCCTTTAATGTTTGCATCATACGAGCCACGTGTATATTCATCAAAATTTTTAAATGTCTTTTTTCTTTTGGCAACAAAAAATTTGTAAGGATTAGCAGCTAACCTTCTAAACGAGTTTTTGTTATAGAGCATAATGATTGCTGTTCCGTTATTTTTTAATACCCTATGCACTTCGCTCACAGATTTTGCTGTATCGCCAGTATGATGTAAACATCCTATTGACACAACAATATCAAATGAAGAATCAGGAAATGGTAGATTTTTTGCATCTCCTTGTATGGCTTTTGCTGATGTGTTTCTGCTTATTTCTGCCCGATGATTAACCAGTTCTACTGGATTTTTTGCATAATCTATGCCGGTATATTGCGCTGCATTTTCAAAAATATATTGACTAAGTGTGCCAAATCCAAGACCTATCTCAAGCGTGTTTGTATTTTTTAATACTTCAATAGGCACATGTTTTTTTAAGTATGGGTACATATTTAAATAATAATTGTCAAATATTTTTAATGATTCCCTATTTATTTCTTTTAATCCTAAAAACTGAAATAAGTGAGTGCCACACAGCTCGTCCCAAAAATCTTTGTTTGTATTTATATTATCCATCAGGTGCAAAAGTAAATATTTAACTAAAAGTTTAAACTGAAAAAACTATATACATTAATTTATTTAACGCTCAATATTTCTATCAGCAGTTTATTTATTTCCTCGCCTTTTGTTAGCATCATCATGTGCGAGCCATTTTTTATCACATAATTGACTTTCACGTTTTTTATTGGAATAGTGTGGTCGTTGTCGCCATGTATGTGAATTATTTTGTTGCTATATGTAGTTCGTTCCCAATTAATAATCATATTAACGGTGCGTTTTAAATATTTTCTGTTTTTTGCACGTAACATTTTTTTAAATGTGTCCTTGTTTTTATTTCTGTCAGGTTCCACAATGGGCTGTAAAATTTTTGCGCCACCTTTTATCATAAATGCCGGTGTTGCTTTGTTTAGCGGTATCGCTTTCTGAAATTTATATCTGCGCGGCAATTCGTTCCTGCATTTTGCGCTTGAAATAATAATGGTTTTTATTGGGCGTAAAAATTCTGCAATCTCTACACATAACATTCCGCCAAGCGAAACGCCTATTAAAATAAATGGTTTTGTGGTATCAATTTGAGCACTGATAATTTTTGCATATTCTTTTAGTGTAGTTTTTTTAGCAGGAATAGGGTAGGTGATGTGCCTCTTTATTACATAGTTGCTGTCAAGTGTAATTTTTTCAAAAATGCGGTAATCAGAACCCTGACCAGGGAAGAGGTAAACATTGGTTTTTTGTTTTTGAGAAAATGTGTAGAGTGAAAAAAATAACGACAGAGCAAATGCGAGAATTATGCGCATTAAGCAAGTTGATATTTATTTAAAATGGCTTCCATTTCTGCTTGCATTTTTTTTGCTTCTGCTTTTGCAGCATCTGCAAAGTCATCGTTGCTTGATGCGTAAATTATGCTGCGCGATGCGTTTACGAGCAATCCACATTCTTTTGTGATTCCGTGTTTTGCAACATCTTGTAAACTTCCGCCTTGAGCGCCCACACCCGGAACAAGTAGAAAATGATGCGGTACTATTTCACGAATTTTTGTGAGCATTTCGGCTTTAGTTGCGCCCACCACATACATGGTGTTATTATCTGTTCCCCATTTTTGTGTTTTTCGCAATACGGTTTCAAATAAATTTTCGTCATTTATTTTCTCTGTCTGAAAATCGTAAGCGCCTTTGTTAGATGTAAGCGCAAGTATAATTGCCCATTTTTTTTCGTAAGCTAAAAAAGGTGATACAGAATCTTCACCCATGTAAGGTGCAACGGTAACAGCATCGCAATTCATCCCCGAAAAAAACGCACGGGCATACATATCGCTTGTGTTGCCAATATCGCCACGCTTTGCATCAGCAATTACAAAAACATCGGGTGCAGTTTGTTTTATGTAGTCAACTGTTTTTTCTAATGCTTCCCAGCCGGCTGCGCCCATGCTTTCGTAAAAAGCTGTATTGGGTTTGTAGGCAACACATAGCTGATGAGTAGCATCAATTATCTGTTTGTTATAATCAAAAATGGGGTCAGCGGTATTTTTTACAAAATTGCGCGGCAGTTTTTGCACATCAATATCAAGACCAATGCATAGGAACGATTTTTTTCGTTTTATGTTTTCAAAAAGTTCTCGCTTTGTCATGATATTTGAATTAAAAATTTGACTTATATCGTTACTCCGCCTTCTTTTAGTCGCTCTGCATTTTCTGCTACTTGCAGTGCATCAATAAATTCTTGTATATCGCCATTAACAAATGCTGTTAAATTATAACTCGTTAAACCTATTCGGTGGTCGGTAACTCGGTTTTGCGGATAATTATAGGTTCTGATTTTTGCTGATCGGTCGCCTGATGAAACCATTGTTTTTCTGCGAGCAGCAACTTCAGCCAAATGTTTTTGTAACTTCTCTTCGTAAAGCTTTGTGCGTAGCATTTGCAATGCCATTTCGCGGTTAGCGTGCTGCGAGCGTGCAACCTGACAAACGATAACAATACCACTTGGCTTATGCGTGAGTTGCACTTTTGTTTCCACCTTATTTACGTTTTGTCCGCCTGCTCCACTCGAACGTGCTGTTTGGTATTCTAAATCGGCAGGATTAATATACACATCCACTTCATCAGCTTCGGGTAACACCACTACAGTAGCAGCCGAAGTGTGCACACGGCCCTGTGTCTCAGTATCGGGCACACGCTGCACACGGTGCACACCCGATTCAAATTTGAGAATGCCATACGCATTATCGCCTATCGCATTAAAAATAACTTCTTTGTAACCGCCCATTGTGCCATCCGAAACATCTACCACTTCTACTTTTAGTCCTCTTGTTTCGCAATAGCGAGTGTACATGCGGTAAAGGTCTCCGGCAAAAATACTTGCTTCATCGCCACCGGTTCCTGCTCTTATTTCCACCACAGCATTGCGCGCGTCTTCGGGGTCTTTTGGCACCATTAGTTGCCTGATGGTGTCTTCTAATTTTATTTTTCGTGGCTCTAATTCTTCTAAATCAAGTTTAGCCATTTCTCGCATTTCGGCATCTTTTTCAGTAACTAAAACATCTTTGTTAAAATCAATATTGCCCACCACCGTTTTGTATTCTTCAAATGTGGTAACTATATCACCTAAATCTTTATACTCTTTATTGAGTTTTGAAAATTGCCGCATATCGGCAATAATCTTCGGGTCGGATAATTGCTGCTCCACTTCTTGCCAACGTCTTTTTATGGCTTCTAATTTTTCTATCATGGCGCGCAAATTTAATTAAACATTGGCTACTAATGCCCTTTTTTTATAATGTGAGGGTTTTTATTTATAAATATTTTTTACCACTTTTACATAGATTAAACTGCCCATGAAATCAACCGACCAATTATTTAATCTGGTAAAAACACTTTCAAAATCCGAGAAAGGTTATTTGCGAAAGTTTTCGGGATTGCACAGCGATCAGAAAACAAGTAAATACATGCTTTTGTTTGATGCCATAGATAACCAGAATGAATACGATGAGGCAAAAATAAAACGCAAGTTTCGGAACGAGCGTTTTGTTAAACAATTTCCGGTAGCAAAAAACTACTTGTATAATTTAATTTTAAAATGCCTTACATCGTATCAGCAAAATATTGATGCCGAGTTATTTCAACTTTACCGCGAATCACAAATACTATATGATAGAGGATTGGAATTAGATGCTATGAAACTTGTTTTAAAGATGCGCGAAAAAGCACTTGAACACGAGCGTATGCCTTTGTTACTAATGGCGCTTAGGCACGAGATGAATATTTATATCCGCCTGAGAGACGAGTATGCCGATGACCGAATTGCGGATTATATTGCCGCTACTAAAGATGCTTTAAGCCTCCATTTGAACCAAGCAGAATATCACTGGAACTATAATCGAATATTTAACTTTTGCCAAAAAGTAGGCAGCGTACGAAATAAAGAACAGGTTACCACTATTTTTTCTGTAGTGAATGAGCAAAAACAATTAACAGAGCAAAATGCAAAATCAAAACATGCTTTGCGCGATTTTTATAAAACGCACGAGATGATTAACTCAACTATTGGCAACTCTGCTGATATGTATATGTATTCAAAAAAACATTGCGAGGTAATAGATACGAATAAGGAGATTTTTAATTTTAATTTTCACTACACGGCAGTATCGTTATTTAATTTGGCAAATTCTTGCATGGCGCTTGGCAAATTTGATGAGGGATTAAAGTATGTTGCAGAAATTGAAAAGCTTAAACCGTTAAGTAAAAGCCAGGAGGCAATAAAATTAACGCATACTGCACAGCCCAAAATTTCTATTTACTTGGCGCAAAAAAAATACCATAAGTGTGCTGTGGTTATCGGCAAAATGACTGATAATTATATCCGACTGCAAAAACATATTTCGCCATTAATGAAAGTTATTTTGCCATTTGAAATTGCGTATGTTGAGTTTTTGATGGGCGATTATCACCAAGCACTGCGTTGGGCAAATATGGTAATTAATGAGCGGCAGCTGGCTTTGCGTACTGATTTACACGACAAGATGAATGTTTTTGAACTTCTTATTCATTATGAATTAGGCAATACCATGATAATGGAGTACCGCATTAAATCGGCAAAAAAACGATTAGAAAAAAAGAACTCGCTTCACGAAACAGAACAGGCGGTTATAAAATACCTTCGCTTGCTTATTAAAGCAGATGAAGATGAAAAGAGAAAAATATACACTGATTTTTTGACTGCATTAAACTCTATATTCAAGCAAAATAAATTAGAAGCAGTGTTTTTAGATTATGTGAATATTGTGGCTTGGCTTCAATCCAAAATAGAAAACCGACCTATGGCACAAGTAATGGCATCCGGTAAAAAATTATAGACCAATGCAACTATTTTGTAGATATATTTGTCAATAGTTTAGTCTCTCCCGTAACTTTTATTGTAACTCAACAAATGAAAAAGAAATTAGTTTTTTTATTATTTGCATTAACGGGAAATCATCTTTTTTCTCAGTCAGCATGTCCATCGGTTACCACAGGGCCTAACCAAACAATATGCAGCGGATGCACAAACATTACCGCCACAGTGCAAGGCACTGCACTCACAACCAGTTATTCAGTTGCTACTATTCCTTACACTCCTTTCCCTTATAATACCGGCAATGCTGTCTTGGTTAATATTGACGATACTTGGTCAGGAGTTATAAACATGCCGTTTTGTTTTCAGTTTTACGGAAACACTTATACGCAATGTATCATTGGTTCAAATGGTGTAATATCTTTCGATTTAACCAATGCTAACCAATATAATACTTGGCCAATAGCTGCTCCAATCCCTACCAATACGGTGCCCGATGTAATGAATTGCATTATGGGACCATGGCACGATTCTGACCCAAGCATAGGCGGTGCAATTTATTGGGAGCTTGGCGGTACAGCCCCATGCCGTTACTTAAAAGTGTCGTGGAATCAAATACCAATGTTTAATTGCAATAATTTAATTACAACACACCAAACAGTGTTGTACGAAACCACAAATATTATTGATGTGTATATCCTGAACAAACCAACTTGCGTGGGCTGGAATGGCGGAGCAGCAATTGAGGGAATACAAAACGCCACAGGAACACAAGCTGTGGTTGTACCGGGTCGAAATTTTCCTACTAACTGGACAGTAGCTAATGATGCTTACAGGTTTATGCCAAGCGGTGCATCGCAATACAGCTTCTCTTGGTTAGCCCCTAATAATATAGTTATTGGTAACACAACAACATTAAATGTGTGCCCTACCACCACCACCACTTATACTGCGCAAGTAGTAAACCAAACTTGTGCCGGCCCTATTACATTAACTGCCACTACTACTGTTACCGTAGTCGGATTATTAATGAACACTTCATCAACACCTACTTCTTGCACCGGAAATACAGGTACAGCAACTGCTACTCCGCAAGGTAATGGCCCATTCACTTATGTGTGGACTCCATCTAACCAAACTACGCAAACTGCAACCGGACTTGCAGGTGGAAATTACATTGTGGTTGTTACTGATCCAAATGGCTGTACAGGCACAGATACTGTTCAGGTGCAGAACACAGGAAACATAACAACTCAAATTAATAACCCGACTAATATTTTGTGTTTCGGTAATACAACTGGCGCTGCTACAGTAACAGTTACTGGAGGCACAGGGCCGTTTACCTATAACTGGTCGCCAAACGTAAGCACCACTGCAAGTGCAACAGGCATAGCAGCCGGAACATATACTGTTATAGTTACAGATGCTAACGGATGCAGCAGCACATCAACTGTGGTAATATCGCAGCCCCCGCAATTGAGTTTAACACTTACATCTACCACGCCCACTGCTTGTGGCCAAACTAATGGCGCTGCAACTGTTTTGGCAGGTGGTGGAGCAGGAGGATACACCTATAACTGGGCTCCAACGGGTGGAAATGGCACCAATGCGACAGGATTGGGTGTAGGCGTTTACACAGTAACTTTAACAGATGGCAATGGTTGCACAGATACAGTTCAGGTTTTTATTGCTCCAACAAATCCTGCTGTAACATCTTTTACAGCCGGAGATACAGTTGGTTGTGCTCCATTGTGCGTTAATTTTTCAAATACATCGCCAAATGCAGCTACCTATTCTTGGAACTTTGGCGATAATTCTACTTCCACACAAGCCAACCCAACTTATTGTTACTTGCAATCGGGCACGTACACTGTTTCGTTGTATATTACTGATGGGCAAGGTTGCCCCGGATTATCCGTGCATACTAATATGGTAACAGTTTATCAGCAGCCAACAACTAATTTTAGTGCCAATCCACAGCCTGCTACCACAAGTAATCCTACTGTTAATTTCACCGATTTAAGTGTGAACGCTACCAGTTGGCAATGGAGTTTTGGTGATGTTGCTAACAGCACATCTACTCAACAAAATCCGAGTTTTACTTATAGTGCACCTGGTATTTACCCGGTACAATTAATAGTTAGCAACGGGCAATGTACCGATACTATTATCATCAATATAGTTGTTGAAGAAGATTTTACATTTTATGCGCCTAATGCATTTACACCGAATGGCGATGGAATTAATGATGTTTTTTTTCCGAAAGGAATAATGTGGAAAGATGGCACTTATGAATTATATGTTTTCGACCGCTGGGGAAATCAGATTTTTAAATCAACCGACCCTGCAATTGGCTGGGATGGCAAAGCAAATGGCGGAAACAAAATTGCGCAAGAAGATGTTTATGTTTGGAAAGTAATTATGAAAGACACACACGATAAGAAACATAAATTTGTGGGCCACGTTACTTTGGTTAAATAAGTTACCTATTGGTTGCTGTTGCAATCATTTCCCAAATTTCTTTCAAGGTATTTTTCTTCCATCTTGGATTATAAGTTCCATATCTAAATTCTGCTATTTGTATTGCTGGCTTAGGATTTGCCTTATGCAAAAGTAAAAACTCGGCTATTGATTTTAGCTGCGATAAATCATGATCGGTCAACAAGCTATCAGATAATCTGAAGATTACCATGCGAAGTGGTGTAGTTGGCTGTATATAACCATTCGGCTCTGTGCTGTCTTCAAAAGTAGTGTAGTTAACATCAGCGCCAAGCGCGATATATTCTTTCACCTCGCCCAAGTTACATGCTGCCACAGCTTCCATCAGCTTATTATTTAGTTGGTTTTTCTCCAAGTGCTATCTGCTTTAGAATTTCTTTAAATAAAAACGTCTCACTTTACTTGTGAGACGTTTTATGATAATAATTCAAAAAAAAATAAACTATGCTTTTACCGCTTCAGAAGTTTCTTCTGTAACATTGGTTATGCGTTCTTGGATACGAGCTTTTTTACCCGTTAAATTGCGCAGGTAATACAGTTTCGCTCTGCGGACATCTCCTTTTTTGTTTATTTCCACTTTATCAATAAATGGTGAGTTGACAGGGAAAATACGTTCAACACCCACACCGTTGCTTATTTTTCTAACGGTAAATGTTTTAGTAATTCCGGCACCCTTTAGTTTTATAACTACCCCTTTAAATTGCTGTACGCGCTCTTTATCGCCTTCTTTAATTTTATAGTGTACTGTAACAGTATCACCTGCTCTAAAGCCCGGCAATTTGTTTTTTGTTGTCAACTTCTCGTGAACGTAGTTAATGAGTTCCATTGTTATAGTTATTTATTGATTATTTTTCTTAAAAAGGGACGCAAATATACGTTTATTTTCAAATCACCAAAACTTATTTACCGCCTTTACCCGAATAATATTCTTTTTCTAATTGTTTGGATGTTTTGCGGCTGCCATCGTGGCTCCAGCCGGGCGGCCCAAGCAAATACATCAGCTTTGCTTTAAGTGGTGTTTTTTTAGCAATGTCGTTAATTATAGCTGTCCATTCGTGGAAGACAATAGTAAATGCATTGTTTTTTTCAAGCGGTTTGGTTAAGCCATACACTAGCTTTTCGTCATCATTTTCTTCGGCAAATGTTCCAAATAACCTATCCCAAACGATGAAAATCATACCAAGATTTTTATCTAAATACTGTGGGTTACTTGCGTGATGAACCCTGTGGTGAGATGGGGTAGATAAAAACCACTCTAAAAAACCTAATTTTTTTACGATTTGCGTATGTATTAGTATCCCATAAATTTGTGTGGCGGAATACATAAACAGAATATCAATGGGTTTGAAACCGCAAAGTGCAATAGGTATAAAATAGGCAAACCTATAAAGCGGCTGAAATACCGATGAACGGAAACCTACTGTGAGGTTAAATTCATCGGACGAGTGGTGTGTAACATGCACAGCCCAAAACAAGCGGCAATGGTGATCGAGATAATGAAGGAGGTAAAACATAAAATCTTCAAAAACAAGTAATAGCAACCAGTAAAGCCAAGCTGGTTTTATCTCCATTAAGCGTAAATCAAAAAAATAGGTCAACAGGTGAAGGCAAAATGCGAGCATCAAAACATCGAGCAACATGTTTAGTAACATTAAATAAATGTTGTAAACTGTCCCTTTTCCAGTGTAGTAGTGCTTTTCATGTAATTTGCTGAAAAGCATTTCGGCACCTATTACAATGGCGTAAATGGGTCCGGAAACGATAATGAGTAATTGTTCGCGAATGGAATCAATCATGGGGGCAAATATAATTTAAAAATGCTTTATAGTGATAATTTTAATTAACTGTAAATCAGAGTAATAAATAGCTAAAGTCATCGAATTGTTAATAACTTGTTAATTGTTTTGGTAGTTGAAAAATCATTCTCTACTTTTACCAATCTAAATTTTTATCGTCTTCAAACAACAAACCCCATTTAGTATGAAGAAAATCTACTCCCTTCTTTTTTTAATTTTAAGTTTTTTTACAGCAATTGCCCAAGACGATGTTGGTGTTGTATCCATAACATCACCAGTTTCGGGCTGTAATTTATCGTCAACCGAAACGGTTACAATAAGCATTACTAACTTTGGTTCTACCGATTTATCGGGTGTTCCGTTCGATGTTCAGTTTCAGGTAGATGGCGGTCCGGCTACAATTGAAACTTGTACGTTCGGCTCATTTTTGCCATCTACTACGGCTTTTTTTACATTTACGGGTACAGCTAACGTATCTGCATTTGGTGCACATACTATTGATGCAGCCACCCTTATGGTTATACCAATTGATGTAAATAATGCCAACAATGCAGGCCCTCAATTGGCAATAACTAATTTTCAGCCGACAAACGGTGGTAGTGTAACTGCCGATGCAACTGTTTGTTCAGGCGCTAACTCGGGTACATTAACCCTTGCGGGCGAAATAGGAACTGTAAACCAATGGGAATATTCTATCGATGGAGGCTTTACTTGGATTCCGATTGTAAACACAAGCAATTCGCAGACATATACAAGTTTGACAGTTACTACAATGTACCGTGCCCAAGTGCAAAATGGGCTTTGTACTATTGCAAATTCAAGTGCAGCAACAATTACAGTTGACTCAGCACCTCTGGGTGGTGCTGTAACTGCCGATGCAACTGTATGCTCCGGTACTAACTCTGGCACACTTACTTTGGCCGGTCATTCAGGAACAATTGTTCGTTGGCAATCATCAATAGATAATGGCGTTACATGGATAAACATTGTTAATGCTACTACTACCCAAAACTACACCAACCTAACACAAACAACTTGGTATCGTGCCGAAATTTCGAGCGGTGTGTGCCCTAACGTATTTTCTACAATTGCTGTTATTACAGTTGACCCTGTTTCTGTTGGTGGTTGGGTAACGGCTAATGCTACGGTTTGCTCTGGAACTAATTCAGGCACATTAACACTTGCCGGGCATACCGGTACGATACTTCGCTGGGAATTTTCTACCGATGGCGGTACAACATGGAATACAATTTCTAATACGACAACTACTCAAAACTACACTAATCTTACACTTACAACTATGTACAGGGCTGTTGTCCAAAGTGGGGTTTGCGCTTCGGCAAATTCGGCTGTAGCTACTATTACAGTTAGTTCGGTTTCGGTGGGGGGCGCTGTAACGGCTAATGCTACAGTTTGCTCCGGCTCAAATAGTGGAACATTAACCTTGGCCGGTTATTCCGGAACAATTGTTCGTTGGCAATCATCAACAGATAATGGCGTTACATGGACTAATATTGTTAACCTTGGTACCACACAAAATTATTTAAACCTAACCGTTACTACTTGGTACCGTGCTGAGGTGCAAAACGCACCGTGTGCTTCTGCATTCTCATCGTTTGCAATAATTACTGTTAACCCCGTTTCCATTGGTGGAACGGTTAATTCTAATGCAACTGCCTGTTCGGGTTCAAACAGCGGCACACTTACTTTAACCGGCCATACCGGCACTGTTGTTCGTTGGGAGTTTTCTATTGATGGTGGTTCTACATGGAATAGTATTGTAAATGCTACCACCAGCCAAACTTATTCAAACTTAACGCAAACTACTTTATATCGTGCAATAGTGCAAAGCGGAGTGTGTGCCGCTACTCAATCTTCATCGGCTACTATTACGGTTAGCCCTGTTTCGTTGGGTGGAACGGTAACAAGCAACGCCACCGTTTGCTCCGGTTCAAACAGCGGAACGCTTACTTTATCTGGTCATGTTGGTACTATATTAAACTGGCAATTTTCTACAGATGGTGGCTTAACATGGACGAATATCGTAAACACCACTACAACCCAAACTTATACTAACCTTACGGTTACTACAATGTATCGTGCAAATGTGCAAAGCGGAGTTTGCCCTTCAGCAGCAGCATCACCGGCTACTATTACGGTAACTCCTGTTTCGGTTGGAGGAACTGTTTCCACTAGCGCCACTGTCTGTGCGCCCACAAATAGCGGCACATTAACATTGGCCGGGCATACGGGAACAATTATTCGTTGGGAATTTTCTACTGATGGCGGTTCAACCTATATTCAAATTTCAAATAATACAACTACTCAAAATTTTAATAACCTTTTAGTTACTACTATGTATCGCGCTGTGGTGCAGAATTCACCATGTTCTTTAGCAAACTCGGTACCTGCTACCATTACAGTAACACCAGCTTCGGTAGGCGGAACGGTAAGTTCGAGTGCTACCGTTTGCTCTGGTATTAACTCGGGCACATTAACATTAAGTGGCCATTTAGGTTCGGTTACAAACTGGCAACAATCTACAGATGGTGGTGTTACTTGGACTAATATTGTGAATACTACTACATCGCATACTTATACCAATATAACAGTTACCACTATGTATCGTGCGGTGGTACAAAATGGTGGCTGTGCTACAGCAAACTCAAGTGCGGTTACAATTACAGTTTCGCCTACTTCGGTGGGAGGTGCTGTAACAAGCAACGCTACAGTGTGTGCAAGTGCTAATAGCGGTGTTTTAACTTTAGCAGGTCATACTGGTTCTGTTATCCGTTGGGAATTTTCAACTGATGGTGGTGTTACCTGGAACAGCATTTCAAATACTACCACTACACAAAACTACGCTAACTTAACAGCTACGCGTATGTACCGTGCAGTTGTTCAAAGTTCACCATGCGTTTCGGCAAATTCGGCAGCAGCCACTATTACCGTGAGCCCTGCAACTGTGGGCGGAACAGTAACAGCAAATGCTACCGTTTGTTTGGGTTCCAATAGCGGTTCGGTTACCTTAAGCGGAAACGTGGGTGCGGTTTTAAACTGGCAGCAATCTACCGATGGTGGTGTTACTTGGACTAATATTGTGAACACCACCACATCGCAAACTTATACTAACTTAATTACTACCACCATGTATCGTGCACAGGTGCAAAGTTCACCTTGTTCGGTTCAAAATTCATCGGCAGTTACTATTACAGTAGTTCCAGGTCCAATAGGCGGAAGTGTTACTACAAGTTCAGCAGTATGTTCTGGGGCAAATAGCGGCACACTTAACTTGGTAGGAAACACAGGTACAATTACTGCTTGGGAATTTTCTACCGATGGCGGTATAACTTGGGTGCCTATTTCCAATACTACTTCATCGCAAGGATATTTGAATTTAACGGTAACTACCATGTATCGTGCTCGTGTTACAAATAATATTTGTCCGCCTATTCCTTCAGCGGCTGCTACAATTACCGTAACGCCACAAACCGTAGCTGGAAGTATTTCCGCTAATGCTACTGTTTGCACGGGTGCTAATAGTGGAACAATAACATTAACCGGAAATACAGGCAGCGTTTTAGATTGGGAACAATCAATAGATAATGGTATAACTTGGACTACATTAACCAACACTACCACATCACAAACTTATACCAACTTAACGGTTACCACTTGGTATCATGCAATAATTCAAAACGGAGGCTGCTTAGTTGATACTACTAACAATGTAATTATTACTGTTGATCCGGCTACTGTTGCCGGTGCTATTACCACAAGCGATACTGTTTGTTCGGGGAGTAATAATGGTACGCTTACTTTGGCAGGTCATGTAGGCTCTGTTATTCGTTGGGAATATTCAACCGATGGCGGTGTTACATGGTTGCCAATTTTTAACATAACTACCACACAGGTTTATAATAACCTTATGCAAACCACCATGTATCAGGCAATAGTGCAAAGTGGAGTGTGCTCGCAATTAGCAGCTACCGCAGCCACCATTACGGTGGATGCAATGCCAAATGCAGGAAACATAACATCTACCACCAATGCAGCTTGCGCAGGTGTAAACAATGGTGTTTTAACCACCACGGGCTATAGCGGCACAATAGCAGATTGGTTAATTTCTACCGATAATGGCATTACTTGGAACAGCACCGGAAATACAGACGATACACTACAATTCGCGAATTTGAACGACACCACAATATGGATGGTGGTGGCTCAAAACGGAACTTGCCCTAATGATACATCGGCTGCAATAACTGTAATTATTTATCCTTTGCCGGTTACAGCATTTACAGCTAACGATACCTGCTTAGGCAATGTAACATTCTATACCAATACTTCATCGGTTGCTACAGGTTCTATCACTAACAATTTCTGGGATTTTGGCGATAATACTTTCTCGCAAACAATTTCGCCTGCTCACACTTATAATCTGGCGGGTATTTACAGTGTGCTGTTAACCGTTACTACTAACAATGGTTGTACTGATACAGCATTGGCAATGGTTACCATTCACGCATTGCCAAGTTCGGTAATAACATCAAGTAGTGGTTTGTTCAGCTTTTGTTTTGGCGATAGCATAACACTAAGCGCACCAAGCGGAGGTGTAGATTATTTGTGGAACACTACAGATACTGTTCAGTCAATTGTAGTTGATTCATCGGGCACTTACAGCGTTATGGTTACTGATACCATTACAGGATGTACTTCTTCAACACAAGTTACAGTATTGGAACACCCGCAAATTGTGGTAACACTAACTAACGATACAAGTATATCACTCGGAAGCACCATTGCTTTAATGGCTGGCGGAGGTAATGCTTATTCGTGGTTGCCATTAATTGTTACCGACCCTGCTTCACCGATAACAAACGCCACACCTGTAACTAATACCACATTTACAGTTTATGTTACAGATGCCAACGGTTGTGTGGTGAGCGATTCGGTTGTGATTACCGTAGTAGAAGATTATAACTTCATCATCAGTAATTTAATGACACCAAATGGCGATGGATTTAACGATAACTTCTACATCAAAAACATTGAATACTATCCCGATAATGAACTAAGTATTTTTAATCGTAATGGTCAGGAAGTATTTAAAACCGATTCGTATAAAAACAATTGGGACGGAAACTTTAGCGGTCAGGAATTACCTGATGGCACTTATTACTACGTGCTAAAAATGGTAAAAGACAATAAAATATTTAAAGGATCAATCACCATACTTCGTAATAAATAACCCGGTTTAACCCCAGAAACTAATGGCTATGAAGCACTATATATTATCAGCAATCGCACTTTTGATTTTAAATCAAGCACAGGCGCAGCAATTACCATTGTATAATCAATATTATGCAGTTCCGTTTATACAAAATCCTTCACTCACAGGTATCGAGGAAGATGCAAACCTTTCGTTAATTCATCGCTCAAGTTGGACCGATATACCGGGCGCACCCACTACAAGTGTGTTAGCCCTCGATGGTCCAATTAAAGTGAAAAATATTGGCCTTGGCGGTGTCATCTTTAATGATGTTACAGATATAACTCAGCGCACCGGATTCAGTTCGGCATACTCTTACAAGCTAAAAATTAATGACGATAATCATATTTATTTCGGTTTATCAATGGGTGTGTTTAATAATCGTATTGATTTTTCAAGAGCAATAGTGAATGATATTGACGACCCGTTTTTAATGCAGAATAACCGTAATAAAGCAGTTTTTGATGCAGGTTTTGGTTTAACCTATGAGTGGACAAAACTACAAATAGGTTTAGGTGCCAATCAATTAATAGGAAACCAAATAAAATACACACAATTGGAAAGCAACAGTACTTACACATTGGCTCGTCAATTTTATGGTTCGGCAAAGTATGTATTCACAATTGTAAAAGATAAAGACATTACTGTTTACCCTTTGGCGGTAGTGAGATATACTGCTAAAACTCCATTACAATATGATATTAACGCAGTACTCGACTGGAAAAAATACGGATGGTTTGGCGTTACTTATCGCAGTAATTATGCTTTAGGAATAAACCTTGGCGGCCGCATTAGCACATCTTTACGTGCCGGATATTGTTACGAGTTAGCGGTAGGCAAAATAAAATCATACTCAGGCGGAACACATGAAATAATGCTTGGCTTCACCTTTGGAAAGAAAAATGATGTTCCTATAGTTGTTGACACTCAAAAAGAAAAAGAGCAAATGAAAATGGATATGGTGGTTGACAGCATGATACGCAAACTGAAAAACGAAAACCAAACAAACAAAAAAGAAATAGATGATTTAAAACAGCAGGTGGACGAATTGAAAAAGAAAACAGAGGAAATGAAAAATGCGCCCGTGAACAACAATACTCCTGCTAACAATAATCCAACAAACAACGGCACAGGCGAGCCAAAGAAAGAAGCAAGTATTACGCCTAATTTAAACGACAGCACAGGCGCAATGCGCATGAGTAGCGCTACCGATTTTACGGATGAAGAGGGTAAATTTGTTATTCCGAGCTATTATGTGATTGTTGGTGCGTTTAAAAGTAAAGAAGGTGCAGGCGAGAAAAAGAAGCAATACTTGCAGCGCGGATTCAATTTTACGCAGTTATTCTATAACGAAAAAAAGAAGCTTTATTATGTAGCAGTAATAGGCACTACTAATGAAGATGCTGCCAAGAAAGAGTTAGACGATGCAAAATACGGTACTCCGGATGCTTGGGTTTTTGTATTAAAATGATTTTTTGCAGTTTAAATGAAACTTGTATCTTTGCAGTCCTAAAAAATTAAAGTAAATAAAAATGAAAAAAGGAATTCACCCGGAAGGATACAGATTAGTAGTGTTTAAAGACATCTCTAACGATTATTCGTTCATCACTCGCTCCACAGCAATTACAAAAGATACTATTGTTCACACCGATGGCAAAGAGTATCCATTAGTTAAATTAGATATTTCGCACATGAGCCACCCATTTTACACCGGTAAAATTAAATTGGTTGATACAGCAGGCCGTGTGGATAAATTCCGTACTCGTTACGCTAAGAAAGAGCAGAAGTAAGCTGATTTATGTATTTTTTTTAAAAGCCCTTACAATTTGTAAGGGCTTTTTAATTGTCTATATTTTTAAGGAATTACTGAAAATTAAGCTGCGATGTAATAGAGCCATTTCTAAGAGAATCCATAGAAACAGCATTAAGCATAACTCCCATAACACTATGGTTTAACCTGCTCGAAAACAAGCCAATTCCGCCACCAATATTAGTGTAAACCGGATTAGCACCAAATACAGCTTGCTGCGATTGCGACACATCCATATAGGTTGTGAATTCTTCGGCAGCAGCCGAATAACGAAATTCAAGAGAAGAAAATCTGCGAATTACATTATTGTTTACCGCTATTTTATTTGCAATACTGTTAAAGAAAGTGGTTGGTTCAATAGTTACTGAAAACTCTTCACCACCATCGAGTGATCCGGAGCGGCTGTTGCCATATACCATATCAATGTATTTATTTGCCACTTGTGTAGTATCGAATATAAACTGCTCTCTGTATTTGAAACGGAGCGTGAAATTGTATAAGCGGCCATTTTTGGCAGTTTTGTATTTAGTTTTAAAAGGAGAAATGGCTACCAAGTTTATACCTTGATTTTGCAAAGGAACTGTTACTGAAATTGGCCCTATGATTACAGTTTGCGATGTAATTATTTTTCCGCTTTCGCTATTAAGAATGTTTAATTTATAGGTGCTTCCATCTTGCAATACCGGCATATTTGTACGATACAAAAGTTGTTTTGGAGCAGAGAAAATGCCTTCATTCTTTGGTTTTAGAGTATCATAGCTAAGTATGTATGGCTGCCCCACAGGCGAACCATTTAAGTAGCGCTGTATATTCACCGTTATTTTTGATACTGAATAATAAAGCGAATCATACTCTGCTGCCATTTCGTAAGCGCTTATTTCACCTAAAAATGCTTTACCTATTCTGATGTATTGAATTGTATCTGCCGGATTAAGCAAACCGTAAACTGTAGTATTATCTGTGTAGTCAGAGTTTACTTCAAAATCGTTGCTGCACGAGTTGTAGAAAAGTGCAACTACAACTACTAAAACTGATAAGAATATTTTTTTCACTTGTTAAAAATTTATCGTTTTTGGGGACGACAAAGCAAAACTACTATTATTATCTTAATATAAAAACAAAACAGGGGGCAAATTGTGCCCCCTGTTTTTATAAAATGATTTAGTTTTTTTAATTACCGCCATCTTTTGTTCCACCTTTCTTAGGTGTTTGAGGTGTAGGTGTTGGCAATTGTTCCGGAGTTTTAGGTGTTGGCGTAGTGCCACCTTTTTTCACTTCCTCTTTGGGCTTCTGCACAGGTGTTTTGGGTGTTGGTTTTATTCCTCCTTGTTCTTTTGGCTTTTCTTGAGGCGTTTTAGGAATTGGCTTGGATCCTCCATTTTCTTGAGTTTTGTTATTTCCGTTATTAGGGTTGCTAATATTATTGTTGTTAGAACCGCCTTTAGTGCTACCAAAAGTAATAGTATAGCTTACAGCCGATGTTCCACCTCCATTTGTAGCAGCAATTTTCACGGTGTTATTGCCATCCAAAAGTGTCACGTTGAAAGAAACAACTCCTGTTGTGCTGTTAAAACTAAAGTTAGGTACATTATTACCATTCACAGTTACTTTTATTTGTTGCTGTGTAACATGCGTGGTTTTTACACTCACGGTTATGTTTCTAGCAGCAGAAGTATAATTAGCATTGTTCGGGTTGATGAAAGTCACTTCGGGTTGTGGGTCAATGGCGTTACCGCTTTGTCCGCAATTGTACGATGCATTTGCAGTTGTGCTTCCATTTTGGTTAGTGGCGGTAATTTGCAATGGGTTTGCCACGTTTTGTTGCAGAATTAATACAGCAGTAATTTTTTGTTGGCCTGCATCGTAATTAAAGTTAACCGGATTGTTGCTCAACTTAACTGTTATATCGTTTTGTGAAGTAACATTAAGCACAGTTGCCACAAGTTGAACAATGCATTCACTGCCATTGTAATTACCCATCGGCTGTGTTATTGTAATTACTGGCTTAGGGCCTGTTTGTGGTGTATAATTAACTGTAATTGTTTTACTATCTGTACCATCATTATTAGTACCCGTTACTTTAACAGTATTAGCACCATTGTTTAACTGAGCATTAAAACTTAATGCTTTTGTAGTGCTGTTATAGTTAATGTTGGTTACAGGGCTATTGTTTACCAGTACAGTAATTTGGTTAGATGTAACATTTATGACCGTAGCACTAACAGCTTGCGATGTGTTTTGTGAAATAGAATTATTAGCCGGGCTGAGAATTGTAACCTGTGGTGGTAACGATGTAGATTTCGGCTTATACTCAATGTTCTGCGATTTGCTATCTGAACCATTTTGGTTAGATGCACTCACTGTGGCAGTGTTAGATCCCACATTTAACTGCGCAACAAACGATACAATTTTTGTTGTTGTGTTATAGTTAAAGTTGCTTACCGGGCTACCGTTAACATTAACTGATATTTCGTTTTGCGAATTAACATTTAAAACTGTTGCCGTAACATTCACCGTTTGAGCCAATGCCATGTGTGGGTTACCCGTAGGCGAAGTAATAGTTACAACCGGTGCAGGTTTTACTTCGTTATATAAAACCACTGTGCTTTTTGTATCAGTACCTAATTTATTTTTACCAATTACAGTAAATGTATTAGTGCCTTGGTGCAATGCATAGTTAAAAGACACATCACCATTAGTGCTGTTAAAATTGAAAGTTGATATTCCGCCCATATCAGAAGTAATGGTGACATCGCTCTTGCTTTGCACATTTTTTACATTAGCGCTAATAACAATGTTTTGTTGTGCCGATGTATAAGGGCTTGTAGCCGGAGATGTAATTTTCACTATCGGTAAATTAGCATTGCCATTAGGATCAATAACCACATTGTCTTTATAGATAAGCATGGTGCTTTTGGTATCAGTACCCGCTGTGTTTGCAACCGTAATTGTAAATGTGTTGTTGCCTTTAATCAACATAGCTGGGAAAGTTACAGTGCCCGTAGGCGCATCAAACGAGTAGCCGGTGTAATTTGCCGAATTGTAAGTAACCGTAATTTGACTTTTGCTCGAAACATTAGTTGTTTGAGCTGTTATAGTGTAAGAGTTATTGCTTGTCGTGTATGGATTTTGCTGTGGCGCAGTAATTAAAACATAAGGTCTTAAATCTTGCGGTGGTGGCGGTGGCACGTTGTTTTGAACCACAATTGTAACTGATCCATTATCGCTGCCATGAATAGTGCTTGCATTAATTGCCACATTATTATTGCCCGGCATGAGCATTACATTTATGCTTATTGCTTTTGTATAAGAATCAAAACTAAAGTTATTATATGGGTAGCCGTTTACTGAAACCTGAATATCATTACGGTTAGTTACATTGTAAACATATCCGGTAACGGTGCCGCTTGCATTATTAGTATAGAACGGATTTGCATTTGGTGATGTGATAACCACATTCGGTCTTAAATTTTGTGGTGGCGGAGGCGGTGGTGGATTATTGTTATTATTGTTATTATTGTTATTGTTGTTATTGTTATTGTTATTGTTTGTGTTATTGTTGTTATTGTTTGTGTTATTGTTGTTATTGTTTGTGTTATTGTTGTTATTGTTATTGTTATTGTTTGTGTTATTGCTGTTATTGTTAGTATATGTATTATAGTCGGTTTGTGTGTTTGTAGTGGTTCTGCCGGTAGCTCTGCCACCTATCCACCAGCGGATATAAAAGCTGGTATAATGTAGCCAGTCATTTTTTCCGCTTACTGTGTTCTTGCTTGTCCACTGTTGTCCATCAAGTAAATCATTCATTGGGAAAGTAATTTTGTGCTCAAATCCAATAGCTGTGTATTTTGTTACTTGATAACCTAAGCCAACACCCAATGTGGGCGAAAGTTTCCATTTCGGAGTTTTGCTACCTTCTGCATCACTTTCGTAAGTGTTATCGAGCATTGATGTGATATTAGATGCAGCGGTAGTTGTATTGCTGCTATCTACAAGTGAATAATTGTATTGTTGGCCAAGCGCATCTAACTGGTTCGTGCGCGTGTGGGCGTATAGAAATCCGCCACCGCCAAAAACGTAAAACAAAATTCCTGTTTTCTGGCGTAAGCGTTTTGCGCCCAACATAAATTCTAATGATAATTCTTGCGAATAGGTTTTGTAATTATTGTACGTGTAGCTTGTGCTATCGGTATAATAATCTATGGCAGGGTTGTAACTACCGTTAAGTGCAAAGTTGTTTTTTAAACCATAATTTCGAGTATAGTCAAAACCATACGAGCGCCCCATTAAATATCTGAATCTCCATCCAAAATCGAACGGACCATTGCCTTGTAATTTGTAGTATTTGCCTAATGTGGCGCCCCAGCCGAGCCCGGCTTTGTCTTTAGCAAAATCGTTATTGGTTTGCCAAGTGGCGCCTATGTTTAAACCAAAATTCCAGCCGCGGCCGGTGTATAAATTACTATTGGTTTGTTCCTGTGCTGTTAAATTTATTGCTGATACTAAAAATAGAATGAGTGCAATAGGGCGTAAAAATTGTTTCATGTGGTGGTTTTTGTATTTTAATCTGACAATATGCAGTTTTCGTGCCAAAAATCAGTGCAGCAAAAGTAAGAAATCAGAAAGGATATCCAATGCCAAAATTCAGATTAGTTCTTTTCAGTGGCTGCTTGTTAAATGTCCAGCGGCTGCCTTGTTCCAGTGCAGGGTCTTTAATGGGCACGGCAGCATCAAAACGGATAATGAAAAAACTGAAATCTAACCTTATTCCTAATCCTGCACCAATTGCTATTGCATCTAATGTAGAAAAATTGAATTTAAAATCTGCTCCCGGGCGATTGGGGTCGGGTTTTCTTATCCAAATATTTCCGGCATCAATAAATGCTGCAGCGTTTAACACTTTAATAATATTGAATCTGTATTCTAAATTGGCTTCAAACTGGTTATCGCCCACTTTGTCAAAATTGGTTTGTGATGGATCGAAAAAGCTACCCGGCCCAAGTGTGCGAGCTTTCCATGCGCGCATGCCATTAGGTCCACCACCAAAAAAACTTTTCTCTAAAGGTAACTCTCGTAAGTTGTGTAATGGTTTTCCCACACCGGCATACATGCGACACACTATTGAGTTGCTTTCGTCAAGAATAAAATATTTCCGGAAGTCAAAATCGGCACGTAAATATTGTGCAAATCTTACACCGCCTATTGTGTAGCTGTTTTCTTCTTTTGGCATGGGTGTTATCCAAGCATTCGATAGGTTGTAAATTCCTCTTAATATATTTCCCGAAGACTCTAAGTTTGCTCTGAAAAAAACAAATCCTTTTTTCTTGTTAAGCGTTTGATTGGTGAAAATAAAATTGTAGCGCGTGTCGGTTAAAAAATGGTCGGAATAACGATATACCAATAGCGGGTCGCTTGAGTTTTGGATAAACTCTTGAAATTCATCCGATGAGTTTACAAGTTTAATTAAGTTAACTTCAATTGGGTAAAATGCATGGCGCTTAAATTGTGTTTCGCGCCAGTTGTAACCATACGATAATAAGAGTGAGGAGCGTGTGTAGTCTGGTCGTTGTTGATAATTATACGATGATTTGAAAATTGTTTTTGGGTTAGCATTTTTAGAAACTCTCAATTTAAATGGAACCAAAAAACGAGGAATAGTTAGGTTTACCTCAGGGCCGAACTCAAGCGTGTTAAACGGAATAACGCTTTCGCTGATGATGTTATTATTTTCGTCTTTGTTCTCGGTAAGTGTTTTTTGTATCTCAAGACCTCCTTTAATTTTTATCTCAAATATTTCCGCACCTTTAAAAACATTTCGGTTTTGGTAACTGAAACTGCCCGATGTACCTAAGTTGCCACCTGTATTGGTACCATCGCCTTCAATTGTAAAGCTTTGTTTTAATATGGGCGCTAAGAGTATAACACAGTCTAATGTTTTGTCGCCATTATCTATGTACTGTATATTAATGAACTTAAATGCACGCATCTCTGATAACCGCTTGTATGACAATTCACCGTTATTGCTTTGGTACAATGCACCCGGACTTATAAATAAAGCATCGGTTATAACCTTTGGTTTATATGCAAAGCCCGATGATGTTAAAAAATAATAATCATTAAAAAGAATAGTATCTGATGGTGTTTTTTTAAGTTTCGGATTGTAATCAGTAGTTATAAATATCTGGTTGATGTAATACCTGTCGTGATTTTTTTCTTTCACAGAATCTTGTCCTTCTATTTTTATCGCTTGTTTTTTTATTCCGAGTTCTATGTTTACGGTATTGTTTTTTAACGAGCTGTCAATTCTATAATAGATATAATCTTTAGTAAAATAATAGTAGCCGTTATTGCGCAAATATTTAGTTATTCGTTCGCGCTCGTTTTGGAAAACATCCACATCGTAGTTCTTGCCCTTTTTTATAAGCGTATTTGCTGTATCACCAAAAACATAGTAAGCCAGAAGGTCGTCATCAATGCTGTATGTTATGCTGTTTATTTTATAAGGTTTGCTCGGGCTGATGATGTAATAAACAGTTGCTTTTCTTTTTTTTACCGATACCGAATCTTTTACCGTGCTATTGAAATAACCTTTGTTTTTCAAAAACATTTTTATCTGTTCGGTTGAGCGTTCTTTCAAACTCGAATCGTAAATAACCGGTGGTTCGCCAATAGACATAACCCACTCGCGCCAGGTTAACTTATCTTTGTCTTTTAGTTTCGGATTTTTAGGTGGCAGTTTTTTCTTGCGCTTGGTGTTTTGCACTTCGCGTTTCTGATTTTCAATCTGCGCTTTTTTTATTCGCTCGGTATTTATTTTATCGTAACGTAAATCGCGTTTGTATTTTTTGCGTTTTGTTCTGTCCTCATTAATAAGATTGTAAACATTTAAATAGAACCTGAATACTAATACTTTTCTATTTGGCTTTTGTTTTATATAGCCCTCAATTTCGGTCGGTTCCACATCAGGATTTAATTCAAATAGCGATGCCGAACGATCAATGATTTTATTTTTGAGCAATAATTGCTCGTCTTTTTTTACCTTTTTTAGTGTGTTACATCCCGAAGCAAAAAACAGCAATAGCACCGAAAAAAAAATGCTGATGGAGTGTTTAGTGGATGTTTTTTGCATCTGTTAATAAATTACTTTTGCTTTGCAAAGATAGCATTTAGCAACGCGTATGTTTACTAAAAATCAGGCCAAATTTATAAGCTCTCTCAAGTTGAAAAAAAACAGAGAAGAGTACGGTGTCTTTGTTGCCGAAGGCGTAAAAATTGTAAATGAAATTGTAAGCTCAGGCATTAAAATAAAACAAATTTTCTCGAGCAAAAATTTCCAGCTTTCACTTTTTAATTACGATATAGAAATTGTGCGGATTAAAGAAAGTGAACTGAAAAAAATATCTTCGCTTACGAACCCTAATCAAGTGTTGGCAGTTTGTGAAATACCAAAATATAAATTAGAAATAAGTTCATTAAAAGATAAGCTCACTGTTGTTTTAGATGCTATACAAGACCCCGGAAATTTAGGAACTATAATAAGAATTGCCGATTGGTTTGGGGTGGATGATATTATTTGCTCTGAAGACACTGTGGAAGTTTATAACCCGAAAGTTATACAATCAACAATGGGTTCAATTGCGCGTGTTAAAGTGCATTATAAAAACTTACCTGATTTTTTTGAGAAATTAAAATTTAAGTATCCGCAATTGAATGTTTACGGAGCGTTACTTGACGGTGAAAATATTTACAAACAAAAATTAGGTAAAGCCGGTGTGCTTGTTATTGGCAATGAATCGAAAGGTGTATCTGCCGAAGTACAAACTTATATCAATCATAAAATTAAAATACCACATGTGCCACACGAAGCAATTACTGATTTGAATAATGCTCCAGAATCGTTAAATGCGGCAACTGCCACTGCAATTATTTGTAATGAGTTTAGAAGATAACACAATAAATCACCTCCTATTCCGTTTGGATACTATGCAACGCCAACGATTTAATATTGCTATAGCTTTTCTTTTTTTAGTTTTTCTTTTTACATCGTGCCTAAAAGATAAGCCCATCACAGATGTATCGGCAAAACTTAGCTTTTCTACTGATTCTATTTTGTACGACACCGTTTTTACAACTGTGGGCTCAACTACCAAGCGTTTTAAAGTTTATAATCGCCATGATAAACCCATTGTAATTTCTGATGTTCGCTTAGGTGGCGGAACTACATCATTTTTCAGATTTAATATTGATGGCACACCGGCAGTGAGTACCGGCAATATTGAAATTCCGGCTAACGATAGCATATTTTGTTTTGTAGAAGTTACGGTTGATCCTAATAATCAAAATAGTCCGCTTGTTATTCGCGATTCAGTACTTTTTACTACAAATGGAAATTTGCAAAAAGTAATTTTAGAGGCTTGGGGTCAGGATGCGTATTTTCATGTAGAAGAAGTTTTGTCGTGTAATCAAATTTGGACAAACGATAAGCCGCATGTGATTTATAGATACGCAATAATACCGTCAGGATGCTCGCTTACTATTAACCCGAACGTGCGGGTGCATATTCATAAAAATGCAGTGCTTGCTGCCGATTCGGCTGCAACATTAATTGTTAATGGTACGCAAAACAACGAAGTGATTTTTCAGGGCGATAGATTAGATCCCGAATTTGCCGATGGGGCAGGGCAGTGGGGATATATATGGCTTTCGAGTTTGAGCAGAAACAGCCAAATAAACTGGGCAATCATTAAAAACGGAACCGTAGGGATTTTGTGCGACAACTTTACATTAACTCCCAATCCTACTGTTACAATAAAAAATACGATAATAAAAAACATGTCGGCTGCTGCAGTGTGGGGGAGAGGAACTAAAATAGACGCTTATAATTGCGTTTTTGCAAACTGTGGTCAGTATGTGGCTGCGCTTACTTTGGGCGGTAGGTATAATTTTTATCATTGCACGTTTGCTAATTACAGTACAAGTTCCGGTGCTCGCCAGTTTTCTACGCTTGTGCTCAATAATTATTACGAAGACATCAATAGTGTTATACAGCTCCGCAATTTAGACAGTGCTAATTTTTACAATTGCATTATTTATGGAGATGTGGACGATGAACTTTTGCTTGATAGTTTTAATAATCAGAGTGTGAATTTTAATTACAAATTTTATCATTGTGTTATTAAAACCACGCTCAATACATCGGGCAGCAATTATATTAGCTGCACAATTAATCAAGACCCTATGTTTGTTTCACCGGCAGGTAATAATTTCGAAATCAGTTCCACCTCATCGGCTATTAATAAAGGAAATTTGCAAGTGGTGAACTGGTACAATTTTTTGCTTAACACCGATTTGAAAAACGAACCCCGAAATGTGGATGCTGCTCCGGATGCGGGAGCTTACGAGTATTAACTTTTTGTAAATGCGTTAACAGCTTTTCGCACACTTCCATGTTTTAGCAGCAGCCCATTTGCTTTTTTATAATTTATTTTTAGTTCACGCATAATCATAGTTGTGCCGCGATCAACTAATTTATTATTGCTTAGCTGCATGTCCACCATTTTGTTACCTTTTACTCTGCCCAGCTTTACCATTACTGCCGTTGAAATCATATTAAGAACTAATTTTTGTGCCGTTCCTGATTTCATGCGTGTGCTGCCCGTAACAAATTCAGGCCCTACAATTATTTCTATTTTATGCTTCGCATATTTTGCAACTTGTGTTTTTTCGTTGCAAGTGATGCAAGCGGTAGTTATTCTTTTTGCACTGCATTTTTTTAATGCTCCCACCACATAAGGTGTACTGCCCGATGCCGCAATTCCAATCACAACATCTTTTGCGTTTATTTTGTGCTTCAGTAAATCTTTATAACCTTGCTCGGTATCATCTTCGGCAAATTCTACTGCTTTTCGTATTGCAGCATCGCCACCGGCAATTATGCCAATTACCAATCCGTGCGGAACACCATAAGTAGGCGGACATTCAGATGCATCTACAATTCCTAATCTGCCACTTGTACCGGCTCCAATATAAAACAAGCGTCCGCCTTGTTTCATTTGCTTTACAATAATATTTACAAGTTTTTCTATTCTCGAAATATTTTTTTCAATTGAAAACGGAACTGTTTTGTCTTCGCGATTTATGTTTTTTAACAAGTCAGCCACTGTCATTTTTTCAAGTGCGTTGTATTTAGAATCTTGCTCAGTGGTTCGTTTATCAGGTTTTATCATCTGTGAAAAAATTATTCTTTATCTACTATTTCAATAAATTGTTTTAGAGTCTCTCCTTTTTCGTCAACCAAAGTTAACAAGTGTTTGCCAGCTTGTGGCGAAATTCCCATTTGATGAAAATCTTTTGTTTCGCCAATGTACTCGTTATCCAGGTGCCAATAAATAGTACACCCTTTTTTACGATGTGCTGCCTCAAAGACTGTTTTCCCACGCTTGCCATCTAATTCAAGCGGCACATATATTTTCGAAAATTGTTTTGGATAAATTAATTCCATTGATTTTATGCCACTCCCTTCTGCACAATCGTTTCGCCAAGGCGGCAGTTCTTTATAAGTAGGATTTTTTGATTTGTAATACCATTCCATTGATGGCGGCAAAACAAGCCACGCTTTATGTTGCATTGCATTTGTATTCTCACAATCACTATTTACTCTGTATTTTCCTTCTTTATCTAAGTGTACTATTTGGTGATAAGGGCATGGCTGTGTGTTTTCGCCACTCAGCTGAATCCAAGCGCTATCTGTATTCACACAAATTTCAGATGCTCTATAGCCACTCTCTTTGCAAATAATTTCTTTTCTCATTTCATCGAATGGTTTACTAAACCATCCGCTTGGTTTTAAAACATTAAAAATATCAAACATAATTGGTGCAGCAGTTTTTACTCCAACTAATTCAGGTCGTCCTTCGCCATCGGCATTTCCTACCCACACTGCTACCACATATTGCGGTGTAACGCCCACTGCCCATCCATCTCTAAAGCCAAAACTTGTTCCTGTTTTCCAAGCAACTTTTGATGACGATGAGAATTGCCGCCAGCTAATGTCTTCGTCAGGTCTCGATACTTCTACCATTGCATCGAAAGTTAAATAGATGGATGCTGCATCGTAAATTGCAGTTGGCGATATATCGGGTTGTAGCTTTTTATCTGACTGGAGATACTGTGGTGGATGAAAATCCTTTTTGTTGTATTTGCCATTGTGTTTTGTGAAATTATTTAGCGTACGTGCCATGCTTGCGTAGATGCCTGCAATGTCCCAAAGTTTTCCTTCAGCACCGCCAAGTATTAGTGATAACCCATAGTGATTAGCAGGAAAACTAATTGTGCTCATCCCTAATTTTTTTAACAAATAGTGAAACCGTTCTACACCATGTTCTTGAAGTAATTTTACAATTGGCACATTCAGCGATCGAGCCAATGCTCGCTTAGCAGGAATAGCACCATCGTAAGTTAAATTAAAATTTTTTGGGCTATAACCCGCAATTTGTGTAGGCACATCTGCTATCAATTGCGATGCAATTAATTCGCCATCGTTAAGCATCGCAGCAAATAAAAATGGTTTTAAAATACTACCGGTGCTTCTCGGTGCGTTAATAACATCCACATCGTTTCCGTTCTCAGCCGATTCATCTTTTGTGTTTCCGGTATATGCAAGCACATTTCCTGTTTCCACATTTAAAACCAATGCAGCTATGTTGTTTATTTTATTTCCTATTAATTCTTTGTGGTGTTTTTCAACAATGTTATTTACGCGCAATTGTAATTCTAAGTTTATTGTTGTGTTTAGTAATTTTCCTTTTCCATTTTCTTTTACACTTCGGTTAAGTAAGTGAGGAGCATATTGCGGAAGCGGATAGGGCTTATCGGGCAGGGGCTCTTGCTGTGATAAAACAAGAGTTACAGAATCTATTTCGCCCGAAACAAATAACTGTTGCAGTAATCGGTTTCGTTTTTGAAAAAGTAAATCGCGGTTTTTACCCGGATGAATGAGTGATGGGCTGTTAGGCAAAACAGCCAATGTTGCCATTTCTCCCCACGATAGCTCAAACGGATTACGACCATAGTAACGCCATGCGGCAGCTTCCAATCCTACCACATTTGTTCCGAAGGGAGCATTACTTGCATATAAATTTAAAATCTCTTTTTTGCTGTGAGTTAACTCTATTCGTGTGGCCTGAATAATTTCAAATAGTTTGTTAACTATCGTTCGCGATTTATTATTGCGCGCCATACGCATCACCTGCATGGTAATAGTGCTGCCACCGCTTATTGTTTTTCCTGAAAATATATTTTGTTTTATTGCACGTGCTATCGCAAGTGGGTTTACTCCGGGGTGATAGTAAAAATTTCGATCTTCAAATTGTACAATACATTTTTCAAACTTCTTTGGTATCGAGTCACAAGTTGGAAAGCGCCACTGCCCATCGGCAGCAATTTGAGCACAAAGCAGTTTTCCGTCTTTATCTAATAATACGCTTGATGTGCTTGTGCTAAATAAAACTGATGGGATGCAAAACCAATACCAAATCAAAAGCGCGGCAACAATACAAATTCTGCGGTGTTTTTTGTTTTTAAAAAATGATATTGTTTTGTTCAAGTAGCTAAATTAAAACACTATCAGTAAATAGTTGCTGTTAATATTGCCTGTTAGTCCTGCCTATATTAGTGAGAATAGAATTTACAATTGAAAGCACAATACTGAATAAGAGTGCCCACCAAAAACTTCTAACACTAAAGCCATCCACTAATTTATCGGTAAGCATAATTATGCCTGCATTAATTACAAGTAGAAATAAACCAAGCGTTACAACTGTAATAGGTATAGTTAAGATTATCATAATTGGTTTAAGGATGGAATTTAAAAAAGCCAAAACAGCAGCTACCACTATTGCAATAAGCACACTGTCGTTTTGCACTTCCACACCCGGCAAAAGCGCGGCAGTAATTATAACAGCTAAAGTTGATATGATAAGTTTGATTAAAAAATTCATGACAATAAAATTAATTAAAAATTGTTTTGCGCGATTGAGGTCGTTCTTTAAATCGGTTATTCATGTCTTTCAATATTAATTCTTCGGACGGTATTTCATTTAAAGGATATAAAACCGCATCGGGCTTTTTTATGAAAGTGATTTTATCTATTTCACTGTCCTTCATTAGTATCAACATGTCTGTGCAGTCGGCTTTGTTTACGCCTATGTATTTTTCGCCCTCTTTAGCATAGTAAATTGATTGTCCATTACCTTCAATATATATTTTATGCAAATCGTTGTTTAAAAAATAACCTCTTATTTTTTCGCCTTTTACTTGGTTAAATCGAGCGCTATCTTCTTCAGAAATAATAAATGCAGTATTGGTAAGCGTTATCAGTTTTATTTTTCCGTTTCTGGTTTGCAGTTCAATTTTTTCGGCCGTTAATTGATTTTTCTCCGACCACATTACCGGTTGTTTAAACAATTGCATGGTTGAGTCGGAATACAAATAGACCAATGAATCGCACTTGCCTTGTATGTCTGATTTGAAAAATTTAACATGATGGTAGGCAAACATAATTCGCTTTTTTAAATCGGGTATATTTTTTCCGGCACTGTCTTTTTTTAAATAAGTAGCGCGTAGTGTATCTGCATTTAGGGTTAATGTATCGTTGTCGTATAGCTGATTAAACAGCGCATGGCCGGTAACAATTGAGTTTTCGTCTGTTTCATCGTATTCGGCATAATCGCCATTGATGATAATTTTTTGTACCGTGTCAATAATACTTATGTTTTTTATTGCTTTACCAAATCTTTTTTTGCGATTATAATAAATACTATCACCTTTCAATTGCTGTCCGTTAGTGTTAATTACTGCATTCTTGTTAAACTGCGATATGTCCTTATCCGTGTCGTACCAGCCGTTTTCGCAATAGATAGTGTTTTCGTTACTTTTTATTTTTGTAGGGCCTAAAAAGTAGGCCACTTTTGTAAACGTATTATAGCGCAATGTGTCGCCCTCCATTGTGTATTGCGGATTAGTGAGCAGCACATTTTTTTTAAACGAAAATTCTTTGCTTTTAGAATTGTAATAGCCGTGTTCGCTTTTAAGTGTGTTTCCTTCGCTGTTTAATAATCCTCCATTGTGGTAACTTGCCGTGGATGTGTTTAAATCATAAGTAAGATAGTTGGTAGTTAAATTCATTCTGCGTTCGGTAAGCACCACATCTTTTTCTACTTCGGCAATTTTTTTTGAGCCATTGTATTTTAAATATTTACCGGTGAGTTGCATTGTATCGCCTTGTGTTATGCGCACGTTACCAAATGCCTCTAACTCCTGCTTTTTGTCATTAAAGTAAGAACTGTCGCAGGTCATTATTACGTTTTCGTGTTTAAATTTTACACTGCCTTTTAAAAGTTTAGCTCCGCCTTTAATGTTTTTGTTGGATGTAATTTCTCCGGCTTCGTATTCTATTTTTTTCTTTTTTGGCTGCGTGTTTTTTTGCTGCGCTGAAATATTGCTAGAAAAAAAAACTGCCATAATCAACCCAAAAATAAAAATTAGCTGTGTGTTTTTTCGCATCGGGGTATTGGCTGCAAAAATTAAACCACAGCTTTCAGATGGCGGATTAATGTTTGGGTTCTATCTGGCCCCACCGATACAAGTGAGATGGGTGTTTTCACTTCTTTCTCAATAAACTCAATGTATGTGAAGAGTTCTTTTGGCAAATCGGTGAGTACGTTAATTTTTGTTAAATCGCTTTTCCAACCCTTTAGTTCTGTGTAAACGGGTGCTATTTCTTTAGTTACAACATCATAAGGCAGGTAATCTAATTTTTTACCATCTACAATGTAGTGTGTGCAAATCTTTATGGTGTCTAATTCGCTTAGCACATCGGCTTTCATCATCATTAGTTCGGTAACGCCATTTATCATTACTGCATATTTTAATGCCGGTAAATCAAGCCATCCGCATCTGCGTGGGCGACCGGTAACTGAGCCGAATTCACGACCGTTATTTCTAATATTATCACCAATTGTATCGTGCAGCTCGGTAGGAAACGGGCCGCTGCCCACGCGTGTGCAATAGGCTTTAAATATGCCGTAAACGCTTCCAATATTATTGGGTGCTAAGCCCAAGCCTGTGCAAGCTCCTGCGCATATTGTGTTTGATGATGTAACAAATGGGTATGAGCCAAAATCAATATCGAGTAAGGAACCTTGTGCGCCTTCGCACAAAACAGCTTTACCATTTTTTATTGCATCGTTAATGTAATGCTCACTTTCAATATGCTGATATTTTTTCAGTTCTTCAATGGCTTTAAACCACTCGGGTTCCATTTCCGATAAATTGTATTCGTAATTAAATTGATGCAAAATATGTTTGTGCTTTTCAACCAGCGAATCGTATTTGGTTTTAAAGTTTGCAGCACTTATATCGCCAATGCGGATACCGTTTCGGCCGGTTTTATCCATATAAGTAGGGCCGATGCCTTTTAAGGTAGATCCAATTTTTTCTTTTCCTTTAGCTGTTTCTGAGGCAGCATCGAGCAAACGATGGGTGGGTAAAATTAAATGTGCTTTTTTTGAGAAAAGTAATTTAGCTTTCACATCCACTCCCATTTTAATAAGCGCTTCTATTTCGGCAATAAGCACCACAGGGTCAATAACCACACCGTTGCCAATAATGTTTACAGCTTTTTCGTGAAAAATACCCGATGGGATGGTGCGTAAAACGTGTTTTATTCCGTTAAACTCAAGTGTGTGCCCTGCATTCGGGCCGCCCTGAAAGCGGGCTATTATATCGTATTTAGGAGTAAGAACGTCCACTATTTTCCCTTTTCCTTCATCGCCCCATTGCAGGCCCAATAATACATCAGCTTTCATCTGTATAATAATTTATTTTATTTTTTTTACTGCTTTTTCTAAATCATCAGTAACAGTAAAAATGGTATTTAACTTTGTAATGAGAAGTAATTCTTCTACTTTTTTGTTAACACTGCAAATTAAAATATCACCATCGGCTTTGCGTGCTTTTGTGAAAAGGGATAGTAGTACACTTAAGCCATTGCTGTTAATGTATTTTAGTTTCGAGAAATCAAATACAAATTTTGTTTTGCCGGCAGCAATGTCTTTTTCACATTCGGCAATTAAATCTTTTGCTTGTGCTTTATCAATTAAATCGCCAAGCAGATGTTTAACCGGAATTTCGTTTTTTTCTGATGATTTGTAACCAAATTTCATTTTAATTTTATTTAGCTTTTTTGTTGTATTCGCAAGTTCCGGCACTTGCAAGTTTATTACATTTTCCGTAAAAATTTAACGAGTGATGTGTAATACTGAATTTTAAAATATCACCGGCCATTTTTTGTATTTGCTGTATGCGTGGGTCGCAAAACTCGTAAACCTTTCCGCAATCGCTACAAATTAAATGGTCGTGTTGCTTGTACTCATAAGCTTTTTCAAACTGAGCCATGTTTTTACCAAACTGGTGCTTGGTTACCAAGTTACACATCAGTAAAAGCTCAATAGTATTATAAAGAGTAGCGCGACTAACGCGGTACTTTTTGTTTTTCATTATCACATACAGCGATTCAATATCAAAATGGCCGGCATTGGAATATATTTCCTCTAAAATAGCATAACGCTCAGGAGTTTTTCGGTGTGCGTGTTTTTCTAAATATTCGGTAAATATTTTTTTTACTTGCTCTTTTATGTTTTTTTCAGGCATTTTGTTTGATTGAAAACAAGGAGCGTAAAAGTAGTGATTTTGTTGATAAGCAACTATTTGCGTTTTAATTCGTCTGTAGTTATTAACAATCTTTTTGTCGAAAAATGCTGATTTCCCATTTTTTTACATTGCTTTTTTATTAAATTTGGTTTAATATCTAAAATAAACAGAAATGAAAAAAATAACAATACTATTTTGTTTTACATTCATTCACCTGCTTTTTGTTGCACACAAAAAAATACTTACTGCCGATATTGTAGTTGCACTGGAAGAATTAAATTCCAAAAACTACAATCAAGTTGCGCAGGTGCTAAACTCAGTAGGGGGTGTTAGAGTGAAATTCTACTGCGAAACCACTAACACCGCTGTTTTAACAGTAAACAGAGATGTGCAACCCAATGACCAAAACATTATTACTGCTCTTCAAACGATTAGTGGAAGTCCTAAATCAGTTCTGGTTTTACCTGTTTTGCCTGAGCAGGTGATTAATGATTGCTCAACAACTACGGTTACTTACCCCGATAATGGTGGGCTTGGCGAAACAGACAATAAAAAAAACGACTAACAACAAATCTGAATGAATAAAAACTACTATTTATTATTCTTGTTATTTTTTACAATTGAAACTGTCGGGTTTGGTCAAACTACATTAGTTAGCCCCACAGGAGATGGCGGATTTGAAACAGGCACCACATTTCCTTTAAACGGTTGGACACTTGCAAACAACGCAATTAACCAATGGAATATTGGTACTGCAACATTTAATTCGGGAGTGAGAGGCGCATACATATCTAACAATGCCGGTGTGTCAAATGCTTACACAATTACTACTACTCAGGTATCGCACTTTTACAGAAATATTACAATACCTGCCGGTGAAGATGCAATTGAAATTTCGTTTAAGTATAAAGGGGTAGGAGAAAATGGGTTTGATGATTTGCGTGTTTTTTTAGTTGCAACTACCACTACTCCCGTAGCCGGTACGGCACTTGCTACTGGCCTGCTGGGGACTTTTAGAGGAAATAACGGAACAAACTGGTATAATGGTAATGCAAATATTAACTGTTCTTCCTATGCAGGTACCACACAGCGCATTGTTTTTTCTTGGAGAAATGATAATTCTGTTGGCACTCAGCCACCACTTGCTGTTGATAATATTTCTATAGTTACAAGAAATACAAGCCCTGCCAATGATTTGCCATGTAGCGCACAAGCATTAACACTAAATGTGCCTGTGATTGGCGATAACCGCTGTGCCGGTAGCGCTTCTGAACCAGGTGCGGCAACTTGTTTTACAACCGGTAATTTAAACACAGTTTGGTATTCAATAATTTGCCCTGCATCCGGCCAATTAACTGTTCGAACTAATTTTACTACAGCAGGATATGCGCTTTTTAACACACAGATTGCACTTTATTCCGGCACATGTGGTTCTTTAACACAAGCTGCTTGTAATGATAATGCCCCAGCTTGCGGAGGCGTTACTTATGTTAATTCACAAATAACAGCAACAGGTTTAACAAGTGGTAATACTTATTTCATTTGCGTAGATGGAGCCAATAATCTTGTGGGCGAATTTTCAATTATAGTGGTGGATGGCTCGGTGGGATTGCCTGTTGTTCCGGGTCAAGATTGTTCAACATCATTTAGTGTTTGTAATGCTATTACTTCGGTAGGTAACCCAGGATATTTGGCGGTAGGAAACGTATGCGATTACGATGGAAGTGGAAATTGCACCGATGGCGAAACGGGATCGGTTTGGTACACTATTAATATTGCTAATAATGGCAATTTGAATTTTAATATTATTCCTAACGATTATAACGGAACAAGTTGCGCGGGCGAAACGGATTATGATTTTGTTTTGTGGAAAATTTCAGGCACCAGTTCTACTAATTGTGCGGCAATTCAAAGTACTGGAGGAGCAGGGGAGGTTAAGTGCAATTTCTCTACCGATGGTGTAACCGGCTTGTCAGCAACAGGAAATGCACCGGGTGGCTATCCTGCTTGCTTTGATAACGAATTCGAAACATCACAACCGGTAGTAGCCGGAGAAGTATATTTGTTAGTAGTTCAAAACTTCTCCAATAGCACTTCGGGTTTCACGTTAGATTTTAGCTCAACCACTGCCGGTGTTATTAATTATACTGCCCCCACAAGTGTTAACTGGACTGGTGGCAGTAATACTGTGTGGACAACAACTGCCAATTGGGGCGGCTGTGTGGCTCCATCATGCACAGTAGATGGAATTGTAACTACGGCATCATCTAACCAACCGGTTTTAACTACCGGCACTTATACCGTAAATAATTTAACCATAAACCCAGGAGCAAGTTTAACACTTAATGCAGGTGTAACGCTTCAAGTGTGCGGCAACTTTACTAATAATGGTAATTTAATTGCATCGTCAACTTCAACTGTTGAGTTTGTGGGTACGGGTGTTCAAGTCGTTTCAGGTTCGTTTACAGGTGCTGATGCAATGGGAAATTTAACCGTAAATAAAACAAGTGGGTCGGTTCAGTTAAGTAACGATGTAACGGCTGCCGGTAATTTTTTAACATCAAATGCTACGAGTATATTCAATATTAATTCAAGAATATTATCTGTAGCCGGAAACTTCACTAATAATTCAGCAGGAACTACTTTTACGGGCGTAACTGGAAGCACATTGTCATTTACCGGAGCAGCTAACCAAAATTATTCACCGGGTGGCGCACTCATTTTAAATAATGTAACAATTAATCAAAGCACGGCATCTACTGTAACCATTACAGGTTCAGATGATATGTTTATTGGAACATCGGGAGTGCTCACCTTAACATCGGGACAAATTATAACAGGAGCACTTGAAGTGGAAGTTACAAATACAGCTTCTGGTGCTGTAACTACGGGAAGTGCAATAAGTTTTGTGAGAGGTAATCTTCGCAGATTTTTAAATGGTGCTGCTACATCGTATGATTTTCCTGTGGGAACAGCTGCACAAGGATACCAGCGTGCTAATATCACATTTACAACCACTACTACTATTCCGAGTTTGGTTGCGTTTTTTAATGCATGGTCATCTGTTCCTAACGGACCTACATCAAGCGAGTGCCTCACCGCTAACTACGCCATACTGCCAATGCTGAACAATGGCTATTGGACAATTAACGCATCTGCCAATCCTACTTCAGGAAATTATAATGTTACATTATATAATTTAAACTATTCAAATACCGGAGGAGCATTAGGCTGGACGGTTTGTAAAGATGCAGGCACAGGTTGGGCGTTAAATGGTACTTGCGTTATATCGAGTACAGTTACAGCAACTACTCGCACAGGTCTTAACGGATTTTCAAATTTTGGTACAGGTCAATCGCAATTTCCTTTACCAATTTCGTTGCTTTCTTTTACTGCTGTGCCTATAACTAATGCAGTGAAATTAAACTGGGTTACTGAGACCGAAACAAACAATGATTTCTTTACAATAGAGCGCTCAATTGACGGAGTAAGTTTTGAAATTGTTACTATTGTGGATGGTGCCGGAAACAGCAATCAGATTTTAGAATATAGTGCTTACGATGAAAGCCCATATAAAGGTGTATCGTATTATAGATTAAAACAAACCGACTATGATGGTACATCTTCTTACTCGCAAATAGAGGCAGTGAACTTTGGCGATAACTCATCACCGTTGCAATTAAATATACAGCCAAATCCTTCATCGCAAAATACGGTAACAAACATTGTAATTGGCGGTGCAGCAGGTAAAGATGTATTGGTAGTGGTTTACAATTCGGTAGGCGAAGAAATTTATTCTAAAATTACAATTACCGGTACCAATGGTGATGCAATTGTAGCTATTGATAATACAGCCAAACTCTCGGCTGGTGTTTATATTATATCTGCCTCGTCTAAAAACGAAATTGTAAGAAAAAAATTAGTTATTCAATAGCCGATTCCGATTACTGATTACGTTTTGTTGGCTGCCAAATACTGCTTTTTACGCCTGTTGAGTACTTTATAATTCCTATCAGGAGAGCTACATTCATTGTAATAAAATGTTTGCAAAATCGAATAGGGCTGAAATGAACAGTTCCCCATCTTAAAAATACATCGAGCAATGGCGAGATAATAATAAGTGTACCGATTATTAAAAAACAAAAATACAATACATGGTAAGATGCCAACCACCAGCAACTTGCGTATGCTACTATGATAAGCAGCGGCCCAATCCAGCGCAGTACTTTGTGAGATAAAAAACTAAAACCCAATTTAGAAAACGGATTTAATAAATGCCTGAAAGCGACTAAATTTTGAATGCTGCCCGTTGCAATTCGTACCTTCCGCCTAAACTCATCGGCAGCATTGTTCGAAACATCTTCATATACTTTCGCATTTTTTTCGTTTATACAAATTCCGCTTTGCTCAAGAGCTTTCATGTTGATATAAAAATCATCAACCAAAAAATGCTCGGGTACTTTTTGAAAATAAGATTTACGCAATGCGTAGCAGCCGCCAAAAGGGCCCATCATATTTCCCCACAATTTGCTTTCAGCATTTTTGATTACAACTTCAGCTTGTATATACGTTTTTTCCTGAACAGATATGCCGTCTTTTTTCAGTCCGGTATTTATCATATTGCTGTCAACCAATGCAATTTTTTCGTTTTTAAAGTGCTTAACAAGTTGTGTAATTGTATCGTTATCAAAAATCACATTTGCATCAGTAATTATTAAAATTCGATGTTGCGCTTTTTCAGCTAGGCAGTTAATGATGGCTACTTTTCCGGTACGCGAATTAAATTCGGTGAGTTTTATAAGTGAATGTTCTGTGGCAATGCGTTTTACTATCTCGTTTGTTCGGTCGGTTGAATTGTCTGAGCCAATTAGTATTTCTATTTTTTCTTTCGGGTAATTGTTTTTTAAAATGCTATTTATTTTTTCTTCAACCACAGTTTCTTCGTTGTATGCAGCCATTAAAATACTTACGCAAGGCAGTTCATCAATTGTTTCGTAAATTATTTTGTTTTCGGGTTTGCCCCAAGCAAGCAGCCGTATAATGAGCGGGTAAAAAAAATAAGTTTGTAACAATAAAATTATTGCAAACCAGAATGATATAACGGCAAGTAAATAAATCAAATAGATTTAGATTTTTTAATGAATACTTTTTTTATTGGTTGCAAATAAGCGTCTAAGTCGAACAGTGCCGAGTCGGCAGTAGCTTTTCTGGTGAGGTAAACACCAAGCGGTAACAAAAGTGCAGTAGAAATCCACATGCCGATGTATGCCGGAAAAACGCCTTCTTTTGTAGCTTTCTCGCCTGAAATAGAAATTACCCAATACACTATAAAAAATATTACCGATACAACAACTGGCATTCCCAGTCCGCCTTTGCGTATAATAGCACCAAGCGGTGCGCCAATAAAAAACAATACTAAACATGCCATGGATAATGTGAATTTTTTATGCCACACTATATCTAATTGTTTTAATGGATTGTGTATGTTTTCCATGTCTTTAATGCATCGCTGCGTTTCTTCTTTAGCCGACCGTGCTATGTTTAGTGCAGCATCTACCAATGCAGCTTTTGATACAATGCTTTTTGTATCTGTTTCTTTTCTAGCTGTATCATTAGTGTTAAGTAGTTTGCCAAAACCCCTTACCAATTTAATTGGATTGGTATTTAACTCAGGTTGATTAATTACAGCATCTTTTTTCGCATTTCGCATGTACGATTGTTTGCTGAAAAAACGCTGGTTCATTGTTTTTTTATAGGAAACAATTTGCGAATCGCGGTCAGCAATGAGCGAATCTTTTTCATCGTTTATTTGGTTAAGATTCAGCATTTCATAATTGGAGCGGAATAAGTCTTCATCGGTACGTTTAAACGCGAAATCGGTTAAATTTATTTTTATTTTTTTTTCTTTAAATGTGGTGCGTATAAGCGGATGATTTTCTTTATTAGGCACATTCATTAATTCATCATACGAACTGCCATTTTCAAGCGAAATAACAAACCAGTTTTTATCTTCTGAAATTTGCATGTTGCCTTTTTCGGCAATAACCACGCGTGTATTTCCCATCCCTTGCGAGTGGTCGTATATCATCACTCCATGTAAAGTTTGTCCATCGGCATCTTTTTTCTCAACCCTAATTACAAATTTTGCAATGCCATTGTAAAATGCACCTTCTTTTATTTGTATAGCAGGTTTCTGATGCATTACATCAAAAATTAACGAGTGCATTTTTAAATTAGCATAAGGCAAAATATTATTTGAAAATAAAAATGCCGATACCGATAAAAAGCAAATAAAATATAGCATAGGGCGCATTATTTTGTATAATGATAAACCGGCAGATTTTAGTGCAACTAACTCGTAATGCTCGCCCAAATTGCCAAACGCCATGATGGATGAGAGTAATATAGCAAGCGGCAATGCAAGCGGAACAATGGTAAGCGAAACATAAAAGAATAACTCGGCTAATACGTTAAACTCTAGACCTTTGCCTATTAAATCTTCCAAATATTTCCATAAAAATTGCATTATTAAAACAAGCATGGAGATGAAAAACGTAACTACAAACGGAGGCAGGTAGGATAAAATAATGTATTTGTTAAGCGTACGCATTGATGCACAAATTTAACCATAAAAATTTAGCGATACACACACGTAAATTGCTGTTATATTTGGGTCGTGATAAACGGAAAAAAATTAGTGGTTGTTTTGCCTGCGTACAATGCATCGCTCACACTTGCAAAAACCTATGCCGAAATTCCATTTGATATTGTAGACGAAGTAGTTTTGGTAGATGACCAAAGCAAAGACAATACGCTTAAAGTGGCTGCCGAAATTGGTATTAAACACATTATTCAACACGAAAAAAATAAAGGTTATGGTGGTAATCAAAAATCGTGTTACGATAAAGCACTTAGCTTAGGTGCCGATATAGTGGTGATGCTCCACCCCGATTACCAATACACGCCAAAGCTTATACACAGTATGGCTTATATTATTGCCAATGATTTATATCCTTGCGTTTTAGGTTCGCGCATATTGGGCAATGGTGCGTTAAAAGGTGGTATGCCGTTATACAAATATGTTTTCAATAGATTTTTAACGCTGTCGCAAAATATTTTAGTGAACCAAAAATTATCAGAGTACCACACAGGCTACCGTGCTTTTTCGCGAGCTATATTGGAAAAAATAAATTACCATGCTAATTCCGATGATTTTGTTTTTGACAACCAAATGCTATCGCAAATAATTTTTGCCGGCTATAACATTGCTGAAGTAACTTGCCCCACTAAGTATTTCCCCGAAGCATCGTCCATTAACTTTTCGCGAAGCATGAAATATGGTATTGGCTGCCTTAGCGTATCGCTTAAGCATCGGTTTAATAAATGGGGCTTATTGAAAAGCGAAATTTATCGTGCGAAAAATTAATGCGCTTATCTGTTCAGCAAACTTTTCTCAAGCTTAACTGAATTTTTGTTTTCAAAAAATTTTAAAAATAATAAGCAGCAGGTTACGGCAATTATTGAACCTGCATACACATCGTTAAAAAAATGCTGATTAAGATAAATGCGTGAAATGCCGGCCGATAGTGCAATCAAAAAAAATAAAAATTTTATTAGTTCATTATCGCTAAATGCAGCAAGGCATAAATAACTTGCAAAAGCGCAAGTACTGTGCCCCGATGGAAATGTGTTGTGGTATAACTGCTCCACACCGGGCACGAAATTAAGTACCGTGCTATCAGTAAAATAATTTGCAGGGCGCACGTAATCGTTAAAATAGGTATGCTTAAGTAATTGTGTGATTGCTGCTGCGCTTATATTACTTAGTGCAAATAATAGTGCCCAACGGTATTTTATAAAAAACAATGCAATGCCTATTCCCAAAGCGGTGAAGCCATCGCCCAAGTATGTTGCATAATAAAAAAAACGATCGGCAGAGGTGCTGTGGTAATTGTTAAATAACAAGTGCAATTGCGCTTTATCATAATTAATAAATAGCGATGCACCGCAAAGTACAAATAGAAAATAGGGAATAAAAAATGAAGCGTTTTTTCGTAAAAGATATACCACGCTATGCGCCTATCAGTTTTTTTAGTGAACCAATTTGTTTGTCCCAAAGCATACGTGCCGATTCTTGATCTCCATCTTCGGCAAAATCGGTAACTATTAAACTCACCTCGTTAGTAAGCTCATCGGTTTCAATCTTAAATTCAAAAAATGTGTAAGTTGGTTTGTCTGTCCACTGAAAACGTACAAATTTGTTTTCTTTTATTGCAAGCATTTTTGCCGTTTGCGAACTGCCATCCCAAAAGAAGGTGAAGTAACCTTCTTTAATGTGTACATCATCGGCAAACCATTCTGACAGGCTGCTTGGGTCTGATACCATTTCAAAAATTAATCCCTGCGATGCATGCACAATATATTCTACCGAAAACTGATTAGGATGCGGAGGGGTTACTTTATCTGATTTTACCTCTTTGCTGAATTTTATTACTACGCGTTTTTTCGGCTCTATCAATGCTTGTTCGGCTGCGTACTTAGCGGCAGCTTCTGACTTGGCTATCTTTTTTAATTGTTTTGGAGTTAAGACTGGTGCCTCCATTTTTTTTACCACCATTTTTTTTACTTCTGGTTTTGCCGGCTTAATTGTAACCAATCTCATCTCCGTTTTTATTATCGGTTTTGCTACCTGTTTTTTTACTTCCGTTTTTTTATTTTTTACAATTTTTTTAGGAGCAATTTTTTTCGGCTTCGCTGTTTTTGCTTTCTTTATACTTATAAGTTTTTTTGATTTGGCTGCAGTTTTTTTAACGGCTTTTGGGGCCGGTTTAGTTGCTTTTTTCTTCACCGTATTCTTCGCCTTTTTAGACGCTACTTTGTTCTTCGCTACGGGCTTTTTCTTTTTAGCCATATCCTTTATATATAATGTGTTCTAAATCTTAATTTTCTGCTTCTCAGCTACTATTGCCACAATAATAAACGATTTTTTGATATAATATCAAAATACTTAATCACATTAAGCCGCTTTAGTGTAAACAACTTAATAATGTGCTGATAATCAATAATTTTGGATTTCTTTTGCTTTAAGCAAAGACTGTTAAATAATGTTAAGGGGTGCTAATGTAATGTACAGCTATAGAGATAGTGTGGTGCGGACTATGGGAAAACGAAACAGTAGTTTTTTTATCGCAATTCAGCCAGAGAATTTTTCACGCAGATGTGCGTAAATGTATCAAGCCCTCATATTTCCGCAGAGCTATAAGCGACAAATTTAATGTATGTTTACTCATCAATATCCTCCTTCTCTTTTCACAATGCTCTTGTCGTCTCATTGTAAGTTGGTAGATTTATTGAACCAGTGCTTTGTTTTTTGTATTTATCTCGGTCAGGTTAGTATAGGTTATTGCTGCATCTTTAAATTTTCGGTGTCGGGATTTATTTCATCTTCATCAAAACTTGCACCGCTCCAAAACAATAAGCTTAATTTCTGCTTTTTGCTTACTTTAACCCACCATTGGCTTCTCGTTTATGAACCAAACGAAATGTGCATGTCTTATTTATTTTAGGATTTGGACAAGCCGGTATTTATTTTTGTACCACGCAATTCACATATTTTTTTGTGATAGCAAGCCGTGTTTTAAATGTACAGATGATTACTAAAACTCAATTGTTTTTTCCCTAAGTTTGTTAGAATGAAACATTTACTCACACTCATTTTACTCTTTGCATTTTTACTTTCACTTTCACAAAAAAGAGTAGTTGATTCTATTCTTACATTACTAAATAATGCTAATACAGATACCGCCAAAATACGTTTGCGCTATGTATGTGGTGAGGCAGCAAAAATTTATCGAATTTCTTTCTGGGACAGTTTAGCAAATGATGCACAAAGATTAGGAGCTGAAAAGTATTACGCCCTCTCACTTAACAATATTGGCTATATGCAAGATAACCAAGGCAAAACAAGCGATGCCTTTGATATGTATTATAAATCAATGGAAATTTTACGAAGAATTGGTGATAAGGAAAATCTGGCAAGTACAATTAATAATTTAGGTATCGTATATAAGCGACAAGGAATGATGCAAAAAGCGCTTGAGTGCTATTTCGAGTCGAGAAAGATACGTGAAGACATAAACGATAAACATGGGTTGGCTTATGCACTTAGCAACATTGCCGTAATTTATGCCACTTTGGGTGAGCGCGAAAAAGGATTGGTTTATGATTTGCAAGCATTAAAAATACGCGAAGAGATAGGAGATAAAGAAGGGGTTTCTCAGTCGTTAAGTAACTTGGGGGTAGACTACATTTACACCGAACCAACAAAAGCACTTGATTATTTTATTCGCTCATTAAAAATACGAAGAGAAATTGGTGGTGCACGCTGGGAAGCTGCTACGCTTAACAATATTGGCTTTGTTTTTTTTACTCTTGCACAAAAAGAAAAAGACATTGCAATGCAAAAAGATTTTGTGGCAAAAGCACTCGATTATTACACTCAGAGCGAAAAAATAAGTGTGGGTTTAGCAGATAAAAACGGACTTTCTTATTCTTATTACTACATAGGTTCCGCTTATATGATCACAAAAGAATATCAGAAAGCTGAGCAATTTCTTAACAAGGGACTTGATAATGCAAAAGCAACCAATAACCTCGAATTAGTAAAAAATATTTACGACCGACTTTACAAAACTTATAAATCTCAAAACAAAATTGCTAATGCGCTTGAAATGCACGAACAATTTAAGTTTATGACTGATAGCTTAAATACCCGCGATAACCGCAACAGCGCCATAAAAAAACAGATGCAGTATGATTTTGAGAAGAAAGAGACGTTAGCTAAAGCCGAGCAGGAAAAAAAAGATACCATAACAAAAGAAGAAACAAAAAAGAAAAATATGATACTCGGTTTTATCACCATTGGTTTTTTAGTGATGGCCTTTTTTGCCTTTTATGTTTTCCGCTCTTTGCGAACCACCCAAAAACAAAAATCGATTATTGAAGACCAGAAAAAAATAGTGGAAGTTCAAAAAATAATGGTGGAAGAAAAACAAAAAGAAATATTAGACAGCATACACTACGCCAAAAGAATACAAGATTCGCTTTTACCTACCGATTTTTACATTGATCGTGAAGTAAAAAGATTAAAAAACTAATTTATCGTTTTCTGTAACAGATTACTTCTTCTCTAAAATTCTACCAACTTGTAACTGCGATCGGTGCTTTGTTTTGTTTTGGCATCTTTCACAGTTACACTAATGCTGCTGCCAATTAGAGTGCCTTTAAAACTTTGTTCGCCCGTATCGCCTTTAACTTTAAAACTAAGTTTGCAGCCCTTTAGTTTGTATTTGCCCGATAGAACCATTTTAATATTTTCTTTATTAAACCAAGTGTTTACATCCTTTGTGTTTTTTACTGATGTAGAAACCAGCACCACGCCATCTGCATAAAATCTTATGTGTGCATCGGTTTCGGCATCTACGGATGCGGTGTAAATACCTGAGTAATTTACCGTGCAATCGGAATTAGTAAATGATAAAAATAGCACTGATAGAAATAAAATGATGTTTTGTTTAGTTATTCGCATGTTCAAATTTAGATAATTGCTTGATTTCAAAAATATTTTAATCAACATATTTGCACATCCCAAAACTGCTTAATACCTTTAAAGCATTATTTATTTTATAAGCGTTCACACTTAAATTACACACGTTATGGATTCATTAAAGGAAAAATTTATTGCCAAGGCAAAGCCCATGGCGGCAGAGGTAAAAACAATTATCAAAGAACATGGCGATAAAAAATTAGGCGAATACACAGTAGCACAAGTTTATCAGGGCATGAAAGGCATGATTGGCTTGGTTACCGAAACATCTAAACTCGATCCGGAGGAAGGCATCCGCTTTAAAGGATACTCAATTCCGGAACTGCGTGCCAAATTACCCAAAGCACCCAAAGGCACTGAGCCACTACCCGAAGGTATTTTTTACTTAATGCTAATAGGCGAATTACCAAATGCCGATGAAGCTTACGATATTAGTAATAACTGGGCTCGCAGAGCCATTGTTCCAAAACACGTTTTCGATATTTTGGATAAAATGCCTTCATCTACTCACCCGATGACGATGTTCAGCACCGCAGTTATGGCCATGCAAACCGAATCGGTTTTTGCAAAAGCTTACCGCGATGGCATCAGTAAAAAAGATTATTGGGATTATTGCTATGAAGATAGCATGAACCTGATTGCCCGTCTGCCGCGCATTGCAGCATATATCTATCGCAAAAAATATAAAAATAACGAACACATTGAACCCGATCCAAAATTAGACTGGGCGGCAAACCTTGCACACATGATGGGTTACGATGAATTTGATGTGAAACGCCTAATGCGCCTTTATATGACCATTCACGTTGACCACGAAGGAGGAAACGTATCGGCACACACCACGCACTTAGTTGGCTCGGCACTCAGCGACCCATACTTGGCTTTTGCTGCCGGGATGAATGGTCTGGCTGGCCCGTTACACGGTTTAGCTAACCAAGAAGTAATTATTTGGATTATGAAAATGCGCGAAGAGCTTGGCGGTGGATTGCCTACCAAAGAGCAAATTGCCGATTACATTAAAAAAACATTGGAAGCGGGCAGAGTAGTGCCCGGTTACGGCCATGCGGTGCTCCGCAAAACCGATCCGCGTTTTGCTGCTCAGCAAGATTTTTATCAAAAATACATCAAGCCAAGTGGTGTAGCCGAACTTTGCGAAATTGTGGGAATGGTTTATGAAGTGGCTCCACCAATTTTAGAAGCAACCGGAAAAATTAAAAACCCTTGGCCTAATGTGGATGCGCACAGCGGAGCTTTGCTCATGCACTTTGGTATCACCGAGTTTGATTTCTATACTGTACTCTTTGGTGTGTCGCGCTCGCTTGGTGTGCTTGCATCGCTTATTTGGGATAGAGCACTTGGGCATCCGATTGAACGCCCGGGTTCAATTACCACTGAGGGCATAAAAAAGAAAATAGGATTAGTTAATGCTTAATAATTAACAGCCGCAGTTTATTAAAATGCCCCGAATAAAATTTCGGGGCATTTTTTTATGAGTATTTTTAAGCGTTGAAAAATAAAAAACTAATAGTTATCTTTTGTTTGCTTTCATCATGGGCTGCACAAGCTCACGAACTCGATACCAATAAATTTAAAAGCAAAATAACTTCCGCAAAAACGGCTGTTCAATTTTTTTCATCCATTTCTGATAGTTTGCCGGAATTTGTTCCTACAAAATATATAAGCAATAATTTTTTGCACAAAGGTGGTTACACCGTGCCGCAATCGCCTATAATTTACGCCAAGCCCGAAACAGTTATTGGTTTTAATTTTTTGATAAACGATATAGATGCCGATGGCTATAACCGTGATTCGGTAAATGTGTTTTCAACTCGCACACCTTTCACCGATATTAACTTGGTAATTGCATCTAAAAAAGAACAATCGTTCAACACTATTTTTACTGCTAACATAAAACCGCAATGGAATATTGCCTTTAAACTTTTGCGTGCCAATGGCGAAGGTTTTTACCTAAAACAAAATATGGTAAATAATAATTTGTGGATTGCTACCAATTATGCTGCAAAAAATAGCAGGTATCAATTATTTACAGGCGCTATTACACGCACGCTAAAGCGCGATGAAAACGGTGGTGTGCAAAACGACTCGCTGCTGCGAGAAAATATTTTTGCCAACAAAAAATTGTTTTCGGTTAAATTACAAGACGCAAAATCGAAGCGAGGAATACGACAAGCATTTTTAACACAGCAAATAAATATTGGCAGCAAATTAAATGCAGATTCTACCCATAGAAACAGATACCGGCTTTCGGTTTACCATGATATAAATGCAATACGAAGTTTTTATACTTACAGTGATGGTAATCCGCAATCGGGTTATTATCAAAATGTTTTAATGGATACAAATCTCACCAGCGATTCGGTTTCGTGTACGGTTATTGAAAACAAAATGGGCTTTGCACTTAATTTTGGCGATGATTTTAAATGGAACATTGGTGCAGGTTACAAGCATCAGTATGTAGAAACTTATTTACAATCCGAAAAAATATTTTTTAATAATTACATCGCAGAAATTTCATCAATGGCAGGTGGTAAAAAACTTTCGTGGAATATAAATGCGGCTTATGTTTTAAGCGGCTACAATAAATCCGATTCTAAAATTTTATCGAGTTTATATTATAAACTAAATGCCCACACAAAGATAGGGGCAAATTTTAACTACTCGCGGCAACTGCCGGCTTATTTTTTCATGAATTATTCTTCCAATCATTTCGCTTGGCAAAATACATTTAGTCAATCTACTTTTGCCGATGTAAGTGCGATACTCGCGATAGCTGAGCACAAATTTTTGGTTACGGCAGGAGCAAAATATTTTTACAATTTCACTTTTTTGAATGCTGATGCACTTCCTATGCAATACAATCAGGCATTTAATTTGGCATATATCAATTTGGTTAAAAACTCAAACTACAAGCACTTGCATTTTGACAACCAAATTTCTTTTCAGCATTTAACTGACGATTCCGTTTTACGTTTGCCGGCACTGATTGTTAAATCATCGTTGTATTATCAGGGCAGTTGGTTTAAAAATGCGCTAAAAGTTAAAGCGGGTACTTCCGTTACTTATTACTCATCGTTTTACGGAAATGCTTACATGCCATCGTTGGGTACGTTTTATTTACAGCGCGAAATCAAAATTGGAAATTATCCTTTTGCCGATGTTTTTTTCTGTATGCAATCGGGTAGGTTAAAAATAAACTTGATATATGAACACGTGGCGAGTGGTTTGCTTGGTACCGATTATTTTATTTCACCCAATTTGCCTGCCTTCGACAGGTGGTTAAAATTTAATATCAGCTGGACTTTTTTAGATTGAGAGTAACTGCTCATTGAAATCAAGAAGCGATTTTATTTTTACTGTTGCGATATTAAAGCGCTCATCATAAAAATGATTTTTATCGGGTACAGCTATTGTTTTCATGCCGGCAGCAGTTGCCGATTTTAGCCCTGCTATGGAATCTTCAATTGCTATACAATCGCTCGGCAGTACATTTAACTTTTTAGCAGCATTGCTGTAAATGGCAGGGTGGGGTTTACCTTGTATTTCAAATTCTGCGCTGTGCAACACATCAAAATATTTTTCAAGATTTAGTTTTTGCACCACAGTTTCAATCAAAATCATAAACGATGATGAAGCAATAGCCAGTTTTATATTCTTCGATTTTAAATAATCGAGCGTGGTGTAAACGCCCGGCATGGCTTCACCTTTTTCAATAATTAATTGTTTTACGGCTGTTATTATATCGGCTTGCAATGTAGCTTTGGAATAATTTGCTTGCGGATTTTTATTATACCAGTAATCAATCACTTCATCTATTCGCAGTCCCATTGCTTGTTCGCAAAGCGAATCGGTTAAATAAATACCTGCTTTTACAAATAGTTTTATTTCGGCTTCGCGCCAAAGTGGTTCGGAATCAATTAGCACTCCATCCATATCGAAAATTGCTGCTTTAGGAAGCATAATACTTTTATTTTTGCACCGTAAATTTATATGGAATTTATTGGAAAACGCATATCGCTTGTAAAAACCGACAATGAATTAAGTGTGGTGATAGCTGCTACCGAAAAAAAATCGCAGACATACTTTCTTTTTTTCTGGCTCACATGTTTTACTTTTTGCGGATGTTATATAATTTTTGAGCTACTACAAAACCCTACTCGCGATGTGAAAGTGTTTTTGGCTGTGTTCGCAGCTTTTTGGCTTTATTTCGAGTACCGAACCATAAAAGCAATACGCTGGAAATTATACGGCAAAGAAGTGATAAAGATTAAAGGTGGTAAATTGTTTGTTAAGCGCGATGTAAATAAGCACGGTAAAGTGTTTGTTTACGATACATCGTTTGTAAATAATTTGCGAATAAAAGAATTTAACGCTAACAGCGTTTCGGCAGTGCTATCAAGTGCCGATTGGTTAGAGTTGCGTGAAGTAATTGCCTTTGATTACTACGGTAAGGAGACTAAATTTGGCTATCAGTTGAATGATGATGAAAGCCAAGAATTATTAAAGCAGCTTAAGTACTTTTTGAAAAAACAGAAATAAATTTTGTTCTTAGCACAATAAAAATTTAATTGCTGCGTTATTACCGAAACATTAAGTAGTATGAAAAAAATATTTTTAACCACACTGGTATTTATGAGCTGGAGTGCGATCTTTGCACAAGATAGTTCAAACTTTAAAAAAATAAATATTTGCGATATCTACATTTCAACGGGCATAAATGCGATGCTTGATCAATACGGCTCACTTGCCGATTTTAAAACAATTGCTCCACAATCATTATTACTAAATAATTCTTTTGCAGGTTTCTCTACTAATAGTGGAATAAGTATGAGCGGAAATTTACAATTCAGTGCTAAACTTGGCATTAATTTTATAAATAAAAACAAAACTCATGTGAAAGAGAATATGCAGTTGCAGTTAGGTATAATGTATTCGAGTTTTAATGTTTTATCTAATGGGTATTATAGAGACAATCGCACCCCTGCTGATACACTTACATCTTCATCCGGTAATCAGACAATATATTTAGATACGGTGGTGCGAGAAGGATATAACTTGAATGTTTTTTCGAATCAATTGCGATTAGACGCAGCTTGTATTTTTAGAACCATACAGGCATTGCGTTGGTCGCTGCATGGTGGCATTGGTTTTAATGTTGGATTTGGGCTGGAAAATTACTTTCTAATTAACTATTTTAAAAACACTACAGTTGAGCCCGATTATAACTCATCGAGTGGCTCGGTAAGCACAAATGGGTTGTATAGCGATTTTTATAATACGTATGAGTATTTTAATGCAGGGCCGAGTTTTGGCGGTTCTCTATATCTGCCTTTTGGATTAGATTTTAGAATTGGCAAGCGTAGGGAGTTTCTGAAACATTTGCATTTATTTATAGAGGCGCGTCCGAGTATAAACATGTTAGTAATGAGTGGTGTTAAAACCGTAATTGCAGAAGGGCTGGTTACAAATTTTGGAGTACGGTATTCAATAAAATAGTTTTATTGCTTTATAAATTTCCGCATAAGCGGACCGCTTGTGAGCGATGTTACAAGCGCCATTATTACAAGTGCTACAAATATTTTCAAAGAAATTAATCCTGCATTATATGCGAGTGTGCCAAGTATAATTTCCATGGCTCCACGGGCATTTAATCCAAAACCTACGGCTAAGGCATTACTGTTTTTCATGCCCCCCCAATAAGCACCAAGACTTGCGCCTACAACTTTTCCTATATATGCCAAAACGAGCACAATAAGCACAATATCTAATTCAAAATTTTCAATAAAATTTACTTTCAATCCGATAGAGACAAAAAACAGGGGCGCAAAAAAATTAGTAACAAACTGGTGAATTATTTCGCGAGCTTTTTCATTAAGGTGCACCGAATCGCCAAAAGCAATGCCGGCAATAAATGCACCAAGTATGGCATGTATGTTTATACTTTCTGTAAAAGCTGCTGATAATAAACAGATGCCAAGCGAAATAGAAAGCACACCGCCCGGCCAGCTTAGTTTTGTTTGCATCCATGGTAATGTGCGGTCAATAATACGCTTGCCAATGGTGAGCATAAATAAACCAAAGCCAATAATGTAAACGATGGTGTAACCAAGCGCCATTTTATCGGTATTGCCGGCAGAGAGCGATAAAACCAATGAAAAAATTAACCATCCAATTAAATCATTAAACATTGCTGATGCAATAATGAGCATGCCCACATTGGTTTTAAATAAATTCATATCCATTAGTATGCGGGCAATAACAGGCAGTGCAGATATGGATAATGCTGTTCCGAAAAATAGTGCAAATAAGAATTTGTTCCACTCTGTTAAGTCGTCAATAAATATTTCAGGAAAAAACCAAGCCGTAGCAAATCCGGTGAAAAAGGGAATTACCATACTCATGAAGCTTGTGTAAACGGCAAGCTTGCCTTGCTTTAACATAAGTGGCAACTGCACTTCCATCCCAGCAACAAAAAGTAACATGATTACCGATAAGCTAAAAATTCCGTCCATTGCAATGGGAATTGAACCATCACGCGGAAATAAATAATTAAACATTTCAGGATTTAATTGCCCGAAAATGGTGGGCCCAAGAAGAATCCCCACTAATAGTTCGCCCATTACCACAGGTAGTTTAAAGCGCTTACCAAGTTCGGCTACAATGCGAGATAAAATCAGCATTGTGCTTATTGATAGCAGCAGTACAATTAAATCGTGGTGGCTTAACTTACTCATAAAATTACAAGCGCGAATGGACTATTAATACATTACAAGGTAAATCGGCAAGGATGTATTCAATATCGTGAGTGAAAATTCTGTCGAACACGTTTAGTTGTGTATCGGGCGAATTCATAACTAACAAATCTGCTTTTTTATCCCGGGCATATTTGCTGATGGCATAGCCTGGTTTTCCGTTTACAATTTTCTCGTTAATTTTTATTTTTTTGGTATTACATTTTTTTAAAACCAATTGCAACTTCTCTTCCTCCTCGGTTGATATTGATTTTTTTAAAACTTTTGCTTCGGGTGCCGTGCTGTCATCGGCAATGGTCATTGCAAGTGCAGGTGTATGTACTTCTTTTACCACGCTAATTTCATCCACCATGTAATTTTCGGCCAAATAAATTGCGGTATTAATGGTGTGAATGGTTTTTGCATTTTCAACTCCGTTCACTATAATTTTTTTCGGTTTGGCAGCATCCACACTTGGCTTGGTTAATAATAGTACCGAACATTTTGCTTTGCGGCTGATGCTTCTGGCTAATGTGCCTAAATAAAAATTTAGCAAGTTCTCTTTTTGCAGTGCGCCTATAATGAGTAAATCAACTATATTAAGTTTGCAGTAACTTAAAATGGTATCCACCGCATTTCCTTCTGCCCAAATTACTCGAACATGATTATTGTCGAGCCCTACTTTGGTTAGCAGTTTTTCTAATTTCTCCTCTTTGTTTTGCGATTTTGCGCCCACGTGAATTAAAATAAGTCCGGCTTCTAAAACAAAGGACAGTCGCTTAGCTTCGGCTAAAACGGCCTCTAAGCGTGGCGAAAATGCAATAGCCACAGCTATTGTTTCAAAAGGGTGCGCGGGGCGTTTTTTTAATTTAGATAAATCAAAATTCATTTTTCTATAAGTTTGATTACAAGCAAAGGTATAATTCTAACCACAATAATTATTAATATCTTCTAAATCGTAAAACCTAAAAATTACGTAAGTTTAACCGTCTTACAGAACCGAACAATGCCCATTTTAATTTTCTTTTTATCGCACTGGTTTTTATCGTTATTTTTTCAAACCTTTTTTTTGCATCGTTATGCATCGCATAAAATGTTTACGATGAAAAACGGTTGGGAAAAAATATTTTACTTCTTCACATTTTTTTCGCAAGGCGCATCGTTTTTAAACCCGCGAGCTTATGCAATAATGCACCGCATGCATCACGCCTACAGCGATACAGATAAAGACCCACACTCGCCACATTTTATAAAAGATGTGTGGGGGCTTATGATGAAAACTAAAGATATTTACTTGGCGTATGCAAAATATAAAACCGAACCAGAGGCAGAGTTTAGAGACCGCTACCCAACTTGGAATTTTATTGACAAACTAAGCGATAGCTGGTTAATTAGAATATTATTTGCACTTAGTTACATAGCATTTTACATAGCATTTGCCACTCAGTGGTGGATGTATTTGCTTTTGCCATTCCATTTTTTTATGGGGCCAGTGCATGGTGCTATTGTAAATTGGTGTGGACATAAATACGGCTACTCAAATTACGATAACGATGACCACAGCAAAAATACATTGCCTTTAGATTTTTTAATGATGGGCGAATTGTTTCAGAACAATCATCACAAAAGCCCTAATAATGCCAACTTCGCAAAAAAATGGTTCGAGTTCGACCCCACGTTTCCAATCATGAAACTGATGCACGCATTTAGAATAATTAAAATCAGAAAAATATAATTTAACAATAAAAAATTCCATTATGAATCCATTTGTTTCTATTCCTTTAGTTTCTTTTGCAGTTTGCAGTTTAATAATGATATGCGTTTGGATATGGGCTTACCGTATTCAGAACGCAGGTGTGGTTGATATTTTTTGGGCATTTAATTTCACTGCTATAGCCGCAGTAATTTATTTTATGGCCGATGGATATATGGTTAGGAAAGAAGTAGTTTGCCTTTTAGCCGGCTTGTGGAGCTTACGATTGGCAATTTATTTGCTCATAAGAGTGGGTTCGCATTTAGATGTGGAAGAGGGCAGGTACAAGCAATTGCGAAAAGAATGGGGTCCTAATCCCGACAGAACTTTTTTTATTTTCTTCCAGGCACAAGCCATGTCTAATGTTTTTTTAGCAATTCCGTTTTTCATCATTGCTCTTAATCCTAATCTAGAGATGAGTATACTTGAATACATAGGAGCAGGTATGTGGCTTGTGTCAATTATTGGCGAGGGCTTATCTGATTATCAATTAAAAAAATTCAAATCTAATCCGGCAAATAAAGGTAAGGTCTGCCAATCAGGATTGTGGAATTACTCTCGTCATCCCAATTATTTTTTCCAATTTATGATTTGGGTATCGGTACTTATTTTTGCATTGGCAAGTCCTTACGGATGGATTTCGGTGGTGTGCCCGCTAACTATTTTTTACTTAATATGGAAAGTTACCGGAATACCCATGACCGAAGAACAATCGTTAAGAACTAAAGGCGATGCTTTTCGCGAATACCAACGCACAACCAGTGTTTTTGTTCCATGGTTCAAGAAAAAATAATTCCTTTTCAATTCATAATATAAAATTCACAATTTATAATTTATTACTGTGTGGTACGACTCACTGCTTGAGAAAAATTTAGTCCCCGATTTTTTAATTCGTAAAGGTATTCGCAATTTATTGCGTGTGCGATTGCGCGAAGAAAATAAAGGAACACCCGAAGCCAATAAAAAACATTTACTCGCTTTGATTGACGAACTGAAAAAATCGCCAATAGCCATTGAAACCAAAGCAGCCAATGAACAGCACTACGAAGTGCCCACCGAGTTTTATAAACTATGCTTAGGCAAAAATTTAAAATACAGTGGATGCTATTATAAAGATGGCATTAATAATTTGGATACTGCTGAAGATGATATGCTGGAGCTTACTTGCCAGCGTGCTGAACTGAAAAACGGAATAGATATTTTAGAACTTGGTTGCGGCTGGGGCTCGTTGTCATTATTTATGGCGGCTAAGTTTCCGCAAAGTGCTATCACTGCTGTGTCTAATTCGGCTACACAAAAATTACACATTGATGCCGAAGCAGCTAAAAGAGGAATTAAAAACTTAACAATTATTACTTCCGATATTAATCAGTTTTCTATTGACAAAAAATTTGACAGAGTAGTTTCTGTAGAAATGTTTGAGCACATGCGTAATTACCAAGAATTGATGAAACACATTGCAGGGTGGCTTAAAGACGAAGGCAAACTTTTCGTTCACATTTTTACTCATAAAACTTATGCCTATAAATTTGAAGTTAAAGATGAAACCGACTGGATGAGCAAATATTTTTTTACAGGTGGCATTATGCCAAGCAACGATTTGCTTTTTTATTTTAGTGAACATTTAGTAAAAGAAAATTTTTGGGAAGTGAATGGGGTTCACTATTCAAAAACTGCCGAACATTGGCTCGATAATACAGATAAAAACAAAACACAAATTTTAAAACTATTTACCCAAACATATAGCGAGAAAGATGCTTTAAAATGGTTTGTGTATTGGCGCATCTTTTTTATGGCATGCTCAGAATTGTGGAAGTTTAAAGGTGGCACCGAGTGGATGGTTTGCCATTATTTGTTTAAAAAGAAATAGCATCTGTTGGCTTGGTATTTGTATTTTTGAAATCATTAAACATGATTTATATGCGCACACTTAAATTACTTTTCGTTTTCATATTATTTTCATTAGCTGCTGGTGCCCAAAAAAAGGAAATAGAAAAAATAAAAGAAGAAGGCAATGCGCTATATATTATGGAGCTTGCCAATACGGTTTCCTTAGATGTGTTTTACGAAAACGAATTTGATGCGAAATCACTAAAAGGTTTTATGTCATATAAAGACAAAGATTCCATCAGAACTATTTTTTATACTGAGGTTGATACAACTGCTCCTAAATTTAAGCAGCAACCCGATTCAATAAAGAAATTGTACAAAACCAAAATGGACATTACTGTTATTATAAAATCGTTTGCATATAAAAAGGGTATTAACAAAAAAGGATGCATAATTGCTGAAGTATCGCGTAAGCCCAATGATTATGAAAAAGTGTTGCTTGATGCCAAGTATAAAGTACAAGAGGAATTTGCAAAAGATACTTCTAAATACAAGCGTTTTGAAGGAACTACGATGAGCGTATTGATACTTGATTATGCTAAGTTTTTAAAAGTTTATATGATTACATTGCCTAACGGACCCGGGCATATAACTTTTGGTAACGACTATTATTTCGAGTACGATAAAAAAACGCAAACTATTGCTAAGCGCGAAAAAATACATAACACACTTATACCTATACCATGTAAATATTACGGAAAGAAAAACGATCCGGTGAAATCTACATTTCATAATCACAAAGGCAACTCGCCTTATATAACCGCTACCGATGTTTGCATCCTTTTGCTTTTTAAAGGCACAATGGAGTGGGAGCAGCACTATGTTCATTCAGAAAAATGGACTTCGAGTTATACTATGTATAATGGAAGTTTAACAATTATTGACAGTAAAACTTTTAAAGAGCAAACCAAGCCAAAAGAAAAAGATCCGTATGAAAATCCGGACGAGAAAAAGGAAGGCGAGTAATTATTTCTTTTTTAATTCGGATAGTTTTCGCTGAATGTACGATTGTGTTGGAAGTAAACTGTTTTGAATTCTTCGGGCATAATGAATTGAATCTAAAATTTCTTTTTGCTTTTCTTCCACCACTTCTTTTTGTTTTTTTATAGTTGCCTCGTATTTTCGGTTGGCTATTTTAAATTGAAAAATGATGATAGCGCAGTGCGTAAACACACATGCAAGCACTAATAAAAATGTGTACTCAATGTTTTCAGCACTTGCTGCTTCAAAAGGAATGTGAGTTTTCTTAATAAAGTAAGATGCAAAGAAGGTAATTGAGGTTATTGCAACCGAGCCAACGCATACAAGCACGTTATCGTAAATAATGAATGGAATTAAACCAAGCGGCACCAAGAAATATTCCACTCCACCGCCCGGTAGTTCTAAGCTGCAGTAAAATACATTTACAAGTATTGATACAAATATCCAAGCCATAGATGCATTATGCCAGCGCATTTTACTTAGCACCAAATAAAACAGACACGATGTGCCTGCCCAAAATTGAACTTGCGTATAATAGTTGTGCTTTATAAATACCAAAAACGGAACAAAAAGATAAGTGGTGAGCATTGCCAAAAAACACATCTGGTTTATTAGGCGCAACTTTCTAAGTTCAGCACTTCGCTCAGTAGCGCTAATACTTATATTGGATATATTTTGCCAAAAACTCTTTATCATAAAAAAAGCGCTGCAATTAGCAGCGCTGATTTGATTAATCTTTTTGTAAAAATGGGTAACGGTAATCTGTAGGTGGAACAAAAACTTCTTTAATTGTTCGAGGCGAAACCCAGCGAAGTAAATTTATTTTTGAGCCTGCCTTGTCGTTTGTTCCACTGCCGCGTCCACCACCAAATGGCTGCTGGCCAACTACTGCGCCTGTACATTTATCATTGATATAAAAATTACCGGCAGCGTTAACCAATGCTTTTGTTGATTTTTCTATCGCATATCTGTCTTGTGCAATTATTGCACCCGTTAATGCGTATACCGATGTGCGATCAATGATTTTTAATGTTTCATCGTATTTATTGTCGTCATAAACGTAGACAGTTAACACAGGCCCAAACAATTCTTCGCACATAGTAACATACATTGGGTCTTTGGTTTGAATAATGGTGGGTTCAATAAAATAACCTTTTGTTTTATTGTAGTTGCCGCCTGCAATTATTTCGGTTTTCTTATCTTTCTTAGCCCGATCAATATAACCCGCTAATTTATCGAACGATTTTTCGTCAATAACAGCGTTAAAGAAACAAGTAAAATCTTCGGTTCCGCCCATTTTTATTGATTTTAAATCAGTAATCAGTTGCTCCTTTATTTCTTTCCATAACGATTTTGCAATGTAAACACGCGATGCAGCCGAGCATTTTTGACCCTGATACTCAAAAGCACCTCTCACAATAGCTGTGGAAGCAATTTTTGCATCGGCACTTGGATGAATTAAAATAAAATCTTTACCACCCGTTTCGCCCACAATGCGCGGATACGATTTATACAAGTGCATATTGTTGCCTATATTTTTCCATATACTTTGAAAAACTTCGGTTGAGCCCGTGAAATGTATTCCTGCAAAATCTTTATCGGCAAAAATAACATCAGCAGCATCGGGGCCACTTGGGTAAATTAAATTTATAACACCATCCGGAACACCGGCTTTGTTAAAAATTTCCATCAATACATTTGCCGAATATACTTGCGTGTTGCTCGGTTTCCATACCACCACGTTTCCCATCATGGCACACGATGATGGCAAGTTACCCGCAATAGCCGTGAAATTAAATGGCGTTAAGGCGTAAATAAAACCTTCCAATGGCCGCCATTCAACTTTGTTCCACACACCTGGCGAATTAATGGGTTGTTCGCTGTAAATTTCAGTCATGTATTGCACATTGAAACGCAAAAAGTCGGTCATTTCGCAAGCTGCATCTATTTCGGCCTGGTAAGCACTTTTGCTTTGGCTTAACATTGTAGCTGCATTTATTTTACTGCGGTAAGGCCCTGCAATTAGCTCGGCAGCTTTTAAAAAAATAGCAGCACGGTGCTCCCACGCAAGTGCCTCCCATTTCTTTTTTGCAGCCATAGCAGCTTGTATGGCTTGCTTAATGTGCTTTTTATCGCTTTTGTGAAAATATCCAAGCGTGTGTTTATGGTCGTGCGGAGGAGCAATGCGTACTTTGTTTCCGCTTCGCACTTCTTTTCCGCCAATATACATGGGTATATCTAACTGCTTACTGCGTAATTCGCTAATTGTTTTTTGCAATGCGATACGCTCTTCGCTTTTTGGCAAATAATTTTTTACCGGCTCATTAACTGCGGCAGGTACTTTGTAAATTCCTTTAGGCATACTGTAGTTTTTTGTTTTTGTTAATGGGGATATAAATGTATAAAAGAAATCATTATGCCAATTTTGGTGGTGCACAATGCAATTAGGACTTACATAAAATAAAAAACACTAAAACATTGCTGTTTTAGTGTTTCTATTAACGTAGATATAATTTTATGAACGCTTTACATTTACTGCACTTGGTCCTTTCGGGCCATCTTGTAATTCATAAGTAACTGCATCACCTTCTTTTATTTGGTCAACTAAACCTGATACATGTACAAATACATCTTTGCTGCCACCTTCGGGGTTAATAAATCCGAAACCTTTGGCATTGTTAAAAAATTTTACTGTTCCTTTTTCCATTGTTTTTTTTAATAAATTGTTAATAAGTGGCAAATATATATAAAATATAATCACAATCACCTAATTTTATTCTGTCGCTTTTAAAAGCCAAAAATGTGTATGTATTCAAACCAATCTGTACTCTTTAGCATAAAAAACTCAGGACACTTTCTTTTTTCAAATTAGTTAGTGACTGTTTAAAATTATGTTGAGAAAAAAGTTATAAGGGTTCAAAAAAGGCAAAGGCAATGAAATTATTTAGGGTTTACAGCAATCTTAAATAAAATGAAAGCAAATGCCCTAAGTGAACCA
>JAGVMA010000053.1 GCA_020054095.1 Bacteroidia bacterium
ACTGCTAATCAAAGTCAAAAAAATTAACTAATTTTAAAAAAGAAAGTGTCCTAAATTTTTTATGCTAAAAAGTACAGATTGGTTTGAATACATACAATGTGTCTATGTGTGCCAATTAACCCCTTAAAAAATGGGTTGAGGTACAAATTTGCCTTTCAACCCATAGTAAGGTACAGCAAAGGTACAAATATTCCATAAACAAACAACTATTAACACAAAATAAACCTATATTTGTAAGCATTAAAAAAGCCCTGTATTAGAGGGATTTATTAGGTTTCTTAATTGTTTAGTGTTTGTTTGTTTTGTGGTGGTTACTTCCCGATACAGAATTTCGAGAAAATATTTGCCAGCAAATCATCGGTAGTAATTTCGCCTGTAATGAGGCCAAGGTGATGCAGCGCATTTCTTATATCAGTTGCAAGTAGTTCGGTAGTTTGGTTAGCGTTAAGTCCATCAAATACTTTGTGAAGCGATGATTGTGTGTGGTGAAGCGCTTCCACATGGCGAGCATTGGTAATTACGGTTTCGGTAACATTTACCGCGCGCTTGTCGAACAAATCAACCAAGTTTTTTTTAAGTATTTCTACACTTTCGTTGTCTTTGGCAGATATAAAAAGCAAATCGCCAAGGGTAGAAAATTCTTTGCGCGTGTAATCAATGTCTTCTTTGTCAATTTTATTGCCCACAATTACTAACTGCGCATTGCCAATTTTAGGTCGCAGCTCATCTATTATATTTTCCAGTTCGGTACGCGAAAGTTCGTGCACATCAAAAAGGTAAATAATAATGGAGCTTTGTTTTATTTTTTCAAATGTTTTTGAAACGCCTATTGCCTCAATGGCATCTGTAGTTTCGCGTATGCCGGCAGTATCAATAAAGCGAAACAAAACACCATCAATTGTTACTTCATCTTCTATTACATCGCGTGTGGTGCCGGGTATTTCGCTCACAATGGCGCGCTCTTCATCAAGCAAAGCATTAAGCAATGTAGATTTGCCGGCATTGGGCTTACCAATAATAGCAACAGGAATTCCGTTTTTTATCACATTTCCCACTTCAAATGAGTCAATTAATTTTTGAATCACGCGTTGCAGCGAAAGAATAACTTGTTTTAAATCATCGCGGTTAGCAAATTCCACATCTTCTTCGCTAAAATCGAGTTCCAGTTCAATGAGTGATGCAAAGTTTACCAGGTTTTCGCGGAGCACTTTTATTTTTGTTGAAAAGCCGCCACGCATTTGCTGCATGGCTATTTCGTGCGATGTGGCCGAGTTGGATGAAATTAAATCAGCAACTGCTTCGGCTTGTGACAAATCAAGTTTTCCGTTTAAAAATGCACGCAAGGTAAATTCACCGGGCTGTGCTAAGCGCGCTCCGGCTTTTACAAAAAGTTGCAATAGTTGCTGCTGAATGTAGTTAGAGCCATGGCACGAAATTTCAACTACGTTTTCGGATGTGTAAGAGTTAGGTGTTTTAAAAACACTCACCAGCACTTCGTCAATCACTACTGCATCGTTTTTAATTACGCCAAAATGGATGGTGTGTGAATTAACCTCGTTCAGTTTTTTTGTAACTCCTTTTTTGCTGAAAAAATAGCGGTCAACCAGTTCTATGGCATCATCGCCCGAAAGGCGCAAAACACTAATAGCACCTGTTCCGTGAGCAGTTGCTATGGCAATTATAGTATCTGATTGCTTAAAGTGCTTCATCTAATTAATACGAATATACGAATGTGCCCCGACTTGCGGTTTATGTTAAAAACGGATTGTGCTTACGCTCAAAACCAATGGTAGTTTTTGGCCCGTGTCCGGAATATACAGTGTAATCATCGGCAAGTGTAAAAAGCTTGGTTTTAATGCTGCTTATAAGCGTTTGATAATCGCCACCGGGCAAATCGGTGCGACCAATGCTGCCATAAAATAACACATCGCCACCTATAACGGTTTTAGTGTTTTTTTCAATAAAGCAAATACTACCCGGTGAATGACCTGGAGTAAAAATTACATCGAGCAGCGTGTTGCCGAATTTAATTTCATCACCTTCGTTCCAATATTTTATTGGATCAGGGGATGGCTCGGCATTAACACCATATAAATGCGCTACTTGCATAAGCGATTGTAAAACAGTTAAATCGAGTTCATTTATTTCGGGCAATAAGCGATATGTATCGTGTATAAATTTATTGCCCAGCACATGGTCAATATGGCAATGAGTGAGTAAAAGTTTAACGGGTTTTAGTTTGTTTTTGCTGATAAAATCGGATAGTTCTTGCTGCTCGTAGCTATCAGCACAGCCCGGGTCAATAATTACACATTCTTTGGTTTCGTCAAAAAGTAAATACGTATTTTCCTGAAAAGCATTAAAAGTAAAAATTTGAAGCTCGCACATAATATTTCGGCATTTTTTTCGTTAAAAATACAGAAAAGCATGAGCCTATTTGATAATTAATAATTAAATTAGTTGCCCTTATGATGATGAACGTGTGCCGATATTTTTTTCTCTCCGTTTTGTTTTTTGCAGTTGCATTAAATGCCGAAGCTCAGTTTTACACCGGCTCGCAAATGGATTTCGGAAAAAATCGTGTTCAATACGATTTACCGCGCGACTGGAAATGGTATAAATTCGAAAAATTTGATTGCTACTTTTACAAAAACGGAAAAGAACTTGCCGAGTATTTGTGCCGTGTGGCGGATAAGCATGTTAAAGAAATTGAAAAGCTGCTCGATCAGCAATTAGATGATAAAATACAATTCATCATTTACAACAAGCAAAGCGATTTTCAGCAAAGCAACCAAGGGCTAATTACCGAAGAAACATATAACATTGGTGGCGTTACACGTATTGTGGGTTCTAAAGTTTCAATATATTTTGATGGCGACCACCAAAAATTTGAACAGCAAATACGCATGGGCATTGCCGAAGTTTTAATTAACCAAATGCTTTATGGCGGCAATGTAAAAGATATGCTTAAAAACTCCACGTTTTTGAATTTGCCCGAATGGTACACCAAGGGATTAATTTCTTATGCAGGTCAAAAATGGAGTACAGAAATTGACGACCAAGTACGCGATGGAATTGTGAGCAAAAAATATTTTAAAATAAACCGATTAACCGGGCAAGATGCAATTTATGCCGGCCACTCAATATGGAATTACATTGCCGAAACGTATGGCGAATCGGTTATTCCGAACATACTTTACATGAGCAAAACAACGCGTAGTGTAGAGAGCGCTTGCTTATTTGTCTTGGGCGCTTCGGTGCGTAATTTAACGTACGATTGGCAAAAATATTATGAAGAGAAATTTGAGTTCACCGAGAAATCAGCCGTTAAAACTACAGGTAAACTTCTTTTACAAAAACCGAAAAGCACTCGCGTTTATCATCATCCCAAACTATCGCCTAACGGAAAATCGATAGCTTATGTAACCAATGAGTTTAGCCAAAACAAAGTTTGGATTTACAATACCGAAACAGGCAAACACAAGCGCATTATGAAACGCGGTGCCAAGTTGCAGCGCATCAATGATTTTTCGTATCCGCTTTTAGCATGGCATCCATCCGGAAAAATACTGGCAATAGTAGTGGAGGAGAAAGGCGAAATGCGTATGTATTATTACGATGTAGAAGAGAAAAAGAAAGACATGATTAAACTACCTAATTTTGAAAAAGTGCTTGACATGAGTTATTCGCACGATGGTAAAAAAATTGTAATGTCCGCAGTAAACAATGGCATTTCTGATATTTATGTTTTCAATATAGCCGGCAGCGGATTAGAAAAAATTACCAACGATGTGTACGATGATTTTAATCCACGATTTATAAATAATTCTCAAAAAATTATATTTAGCTCTAACCGCCCTTATGATAGCTTAAAAACTGATTTTAATCTTGCCAATAAAGGCCTAAAATCAAAAGACATTTTTATTTATAATTACACCACGCAAAGCAAATTACTTAAACGTGTAACTACCACACTTGGCGTTGACGAGTTAATGCCAATGCAATACGACTCAACACACGTTACATATTTAAGTGATGAAAACGGAATACAAAACCGATACATGGCAAGTTTTGACAGTGTTATTGCCTATGTAGATACCACAGAGCATTACCGATATATTACACAAACAGCGCCCATCACAAATTGTAACCGAAATATTTTAGAACACGATGTGAATAGCAAAGCCGGAAAAATTGTGCAAGTGGTTAAAGAAAAAAACAAATACTATATGTATTTGCTGGAGCAAACCCCTTCGGCTGCGGTTATTCCATTGCAATTAAAAGATACCTATTACCGCATCATCCAAAATAAAATAATACAAAAGCAACTTAAGAGCGATAGCACGGGTAGTAGCATGAACACAACCAAAACAATTAAAGTTGTGCTAAACCCCGAAAAAAATCCCAAACGCGATACAACAGGCGGTATTGATATTAATAATTACTCATTTGAACCTAACGTAACCGACAAAGAAAACAAACCTAAAAAAGAAGAAAAGCCCCAAGAACTAGTAGTAAACACTACTGTGAGCGATACCGTAAAAACAAAAAAAACTTCTGAGTTTGTATTGCCTATAATGCGCAACTATTATGTTTTTTATAATACCGATTATGTAGTTAGCCAAGTTGATAATTCATTTTTAAATGCCACTTACCAGCGTTTTAATGGTGCTACAAGTCCCGTTTACCCAATGCCTGGTTTCACGGGTTTGTTTAAAATTGGCATGAGTGATTTATTTGAAGACCATCGCATTGTTGGCGGATTTAGATTAGCAGGAGATTTGAATGCGAATGAATACTTCTTGAGTTTTGAAAATCGTAAAAAACGATGGGACCGACAAGTGGTATTGCACAGACAAGCACTGCTCGATATTTTTCAAGGCTCATCGCTTGTAAAAATTCACGTTCAAGACATTAAATACGCACTTAAATATCCTATTAACGAAGTGCAAAGTTTGCGTTTCTCTTTAACCGGCCGCTACGACAGAACGGTGTTTTTAGCTACCGACCAATTTAATTTGCCTAAAAAAAACCGTTTTGATTATTTAGCGAGTGCTAAAGTTGAATACGTTTTTGACAACACTATTTCGCGCGGATTAAATTTATACAAAGGCCTTCGCATGAAATTTTTTGCCGAGCATTACCGCATTGCCGAACAAGTGGACAGTATGGCAAATGTGAGCAGCATAGGCGATTTTTATTTTAAACCACACGATATGACAGTGCTTGGGCTCGACATCAGGCACTACACAAAAGTTTTTCGCGATATTATTTGGGCTAACCGCCTTTCGGCAAGCACATCCTTTGGTGAACAAAAATTAATTTACTACATGGGTGGCGTAGATAATTGGCTTGCACCAAGGTTTGACTTAAACACTCCTGTTTCTACAAAAGAAAATTACGGATACCAAACATTGGCAACTCCAATGCGCGGTTTTTGGCAAAACATCCGCAACGGAAACAGTTTTGTATTATTTAATTCCGAATTGCGTGTACCCATCTTCCGCTTATTGTCTAACAAGCCGGTGGGTTCCGATTTCTTTTACAATTTTCAGGTAATAGGTTTTGCCGATGTAGGCACTGCATGGAATGGCAAATCACCAAAATCGGATGAAAATGCACTTAATACTTATATCATTGGAGCACCGGGCAATCCAATTACAGTTATCCTTAAAAACCGCCACGACCCATTAGTGGGTGGTTATGGCTTTGGATTGCGAAGCCGCTTGTTAGGTTATTTTATTCGTGCCGATTGGGCTTGGGGCGTGCAAGATGGCAGAGTGGTATTAAAAGATAACAACCCCGAAAACAAAGGCAAGCCATCCATGTTCTATTTATCATTGAGCTTGGATTTTTAAGAATCAGAAATTTTAGGATACACCGCTTGTTCAATGCAATTATCTTTGCATAGCATTTATATGAATAACTTACAATCAAATAAAAAAGGCATGAACGAGATAATTATTTTGCTCATCATAGGGCTTGTTGCGGGCATACTGAGCGGCATGGTGGGCATAGGCGGAGGCATAGTAATAGTGCCGGCATTGGTTTATTTTTTAACCTATTCGCAGCATCAGGCACAAGGCACGGTGCTGTTTATGTTTTTGCTTCCCATTGGCATTTTGGGTGTGTATAATTATCACAAAGAAGGACACATTGAATGGAACACCGCACTCGTAATGGCAAGCACATTTTTAATTGGCAGTTTTTTTGGTTCTAAAATCGCTATCAGTATTGACCAAGCTTTATTGAAAAAAATATTCGGGATAATTATACTTTTGCTTTCGCTGAAAATGATTTTCGGTAAATAAGAGAGTTAAAAATCCATTAACTCGCGGGGGTGTATTTTTAGCGTATTTGCTATTTCTACAATGGTACAAAGTGTTGGGTTTATTCTTGCGGTTTCTATTCTTGCTATTTGCGATAAGGTGATACCCGATGTGTATGCAAGCTCTTCTTGAGTAATGCCCTTTTGGTTTCTAAGCTCTTTTAATCGCTTAGAGAATTTAATTAATATTTTTTCACTTCTGAAATTCAACAAACAAATGTTGAATCAATAAAAGCTAATCATTATAGCACATTTGCTATATTTTTTTTAATTTATATTAGCTAAAAAAAGGTGGCTGCACATGATTAAATGAAAAGCACTAATTTTAATGCACACGCCAAGCACAGTAACGTGGCATTTGTAACTATCAAAAAAAATTAA
>JAGVMA010000017.1 GCA_020054095.1 Bacteroidia bacterium
AACATCAAGGCGAACAAAATAAATGCCTTTGTTAAGGTTAGCAGCATCTAAATCTACTTTTTGGCTGCCATTGCTAAGCTCGGTATTAAGCACTGTGCTGAAAAAGAGGTGTTTAATACATTTTCACCTGCACCGATTGGCCGGAGACAATGGTGAATCTTTTCTCGATGGTGTAGATAGATTCTTTAGAATTTTGTGGTCGGTATTCAACGCGGTATTTGCCGGGCTGCAGCACAAATGATTCCTGGTAAAGTGTTTCATCCAAATTACAAACCCAAACTAATTTGTTATTCTCTTCTAAATAAAGACTTCCCGGACCCGGACTTGGCTTTTGTATGCTCACCGTTCCTGCTTCGGGTATTTCTATGTTAGTGGTGCTGCTTTGTGCAATGTTTATTTCGTTAAGGTAAATACGAGGCAGGGTAAGTATTTCTAAATCGTAATAACCGATAATGTATTTTTCTTTTTCGTTAAAGTATTGCACGTTAAGCGTTTTCATTTCGCCTTTTTTGCGAATAATGCATGGCAAATTACGTGCAGCGCCACCACCACTAACTTTTAAAAACATATAGCCCTGCGGAGCATCCACGGCAATAATATTATGCTTGCCGGGTGTAACTGTAATGTTTTCTTTTTGCACCGGAGGAATGGTGTGTACCACCAATTTATAAGTGCCTAATGGGTCAATAGTAACAGTATCGGGGTTGCCTTTATGGTTAATGGTGTGCAAAAAATTGTACTTTATTGCTCCGCTGTATTGGTCGTAAAAAGTCATGTTTACATCGGTTTCGGTGGGTTTGCCGCCTTTGTCGAGCAAATTTACTTGCACAGTGGTATTGTTAAGTGCTTGCGATACTACTACGTTTAATATGTTTTTAAAACCTTCTTCGGTTGATGCATCGTAATATTTCCCGATGCAGCCCATTACATCTGCAAATGCAGCAGTTAAGCCAATGCCAATGATAAATGGTTTTAAAATTATTCCTTTTTTCTGCAATTCCATTGATACCGAGCAAGGGTCGCCACCACATTCTTCAATACCATCGGTAATTAAAATAATGATGTTGCGGCAGTTAGGTTTTGGCGGAAAATCATCGGCACATTTGCCAAGTGTGTGTGCAATGGGTGTGGTGCCTAATGGCGAAAGATTTTTTAAAAACGCTTTCATTTTTGGCACACTGTTTCCGGCAGTTTCAAATGGTACTACTAATTTGGTGTCTTCGCAGTTGCGTTTTGGTTCTAATGGGTATTCGTGCCCAAAGCAGCGCATGGCAAGTTCAAGATTTGGTGTGTTTTTTAAACTGTCTAAAAAACTGCTCAGTAATTTTTTGGCAATGTCTATTTTCATTCCGCTTTGCCATTTGCCAAACATGCTGAACGAATCGTCAAAAACAAAAAGTATGCGCGATGTTTGCTGCTGCGATTGTGCAGCGTACCCAATAATCAGAAGTGAAAAAATAATTATTTTTTTTTTCATTTTATAGTTAGCGGTTTTATCATCTTGTTTCTAATAATCTCAAATCTCAAGTCTCGCATCTCACTAATAGTCTCTTAAAGTTTCGGGTAACTGCGACAGTGCTTGTTTTAGTTGCTCATCATTAGGAGCTACGCCATGCCACTTGTGTGTTCCTTCCATAAAATCTACACCTTTTCCCATAGCAGTTTGCATCAGTATCATAATTGGTTTGCCTTTGCCTTTGTACGTTTGTGCCTTTTTTAATGTTGCAATAATTTCTTCTAAATTATTTCCGTCACAAGCCAATACTTCCCAACCAAATGCGTGCCATTTTACTTTTAAATCGCCCATGTGTAATACATTATCGGTAGATCCATCTATTTGCTGGCCGTTTACATCAATGGTGCTTATTAAATTATCAACCTTGTTTGCAGCGGCATACATGGCGGCTTCCCATATTTGCCCTTCTTGCAATTCGCCATCGCCATGTAAGCTATACACAGTGCAGCTATCGTTATTTAATTTTTTGCTTAGTGCTGTGCCTATTGCCACACTCATGCCTTGCCCTAATGAGCCCGATGCGATGCGAACGCCCGGCAAACCTTCGTGCGTGGTGGGATGCCCTTGCAAGCGCGAATTTAATTTGCGGAAAGTCGCTAATTCTTTCACATCAAAATAACCGCTACGCGCAAGTACGCTGTAAAACACAGGCGAAATGTGGCCGTTCGAGAGGAAAAAAACATCTTCGCCCGTTCCATCCATGTTAAATGGCTGTGGCCGATGTTTCATAATATTAAAATACAATGCCACAAAATACTCGGTGCAGCCAAGCGAACCACCCGGATGCCCCGAGTTTACTGCATGCACCATACGAACAATATCTCTGCGCACTTGCGAGCAAATATTAGCTAATTCATTAATTGAAGACATATTTAATTGGCTGATTTTTAAAGTCGCCCAAAAGTAAATGAAATAGATGCCGCTCTATTTTCTTGTTGAAAAAGAAATTGAAATGTTGAAAACTACAAATTCAATCAAGATTTATTTATAATCAAAAAAATCGCTGCAATATTTGGCTGAAATGTATTGAATAGCTTGCTACAGCAAGCTAAGTACGTGAGATTTTATCGTTTCCCAATTAATATCTTTAAGTAAAAGAGGCGTTTCTTCAAGGTCAGCATCTTCAAAATAGGTCAAACTCTTTCTTACCATAAATTCTGAGCCATCGGGGTACTTTTGAATATAAAAATCAATAATTTCCTCTAAAGAATATGTTTTTAAAAGATAAAACAAATCAATAAAATCTTTTTTACTTCCCCTTCCGGCTATGGCATTCAATTTCATAGCTGCAATGTCTTTCTGAGATGCTAATCGAATGGAATCAACTACTTTAAATTCTTCAATAAAGGGGTATTGGTAGTTCACAAAATCCACCTTTATTCCATTAACAGCAGTAATCAAAATGTTTTTTGACTTTTTTAGCACATTTACTTTTCCATATTGCTGAAGTAATTCAATAAAAAGTGGCTCATCAATTTCCTCTGCCCCAAATAAATCTATATCTACCGAAACACGATGACCTATTTGTAGTGCCAAAGATGTTCCTCCAACCAATACAAAGCTCTTGAACTCCTCTTGCAGCATTAAGCCGCTTAATAGCCCCAAAAGCCTTGGTTCGACTGCATTTGTTTGTAACATCTAAATTGTTTTTTGTCAACCTTAAAATAGTGTGCTAAAAAGGATAAAGTTGTCCTATCAATTGTTCTCAAATTTAATACAATCTCTTTTAATGTGCTTTTAGAGTAAACTTCTTGGATTAGCATCCAATCCTTCATCATGCCAAATTCAACAACTTGGTAAACAATTTGTTCTTTCGATTTTTTAAAATCTAATTTGCTCTTGTCAACATCCCAAAACAGATGCTCAGAAAAATCATTAATGGAAATTGCAGCATTCATCTATTGAGAGCAAACTTACAAAAAAAGAATTGCTTGTGATTTTATAATTTGGTTTAGGCATGTTTGCATTTACTGCTATGTTTAAGAACTTGTGAATTACTTTAAAATAAAAAAAATAAAAATTTATGTACGTTTGCCCCCGAATTTAAAAACAAATCATGGCCTTAAAGTGTGGAATTGTGGGTTTGCCTAATGTGGGAAAATCTACTTTGTTTAATTGTTTGAGTAATGCCAAAGCGCAGGCGGCTAATTTTCCGTTTTGTACCATTGAGCCCAATTTAGGCGTAATAACAGTGCCCGATGACCGCTTGCCCAAATTAGAGGCATTGGTAAAACCAGAAAAAGTGGTGCCAACTACTGTTGAAATTGTTGACATTGCCGGTTTGGTAAAAGGTGCCAGCAAAGGCGAAGGACTGGGAAATAAATTTTTGGCAAACATACGCGAGTGCAATGCAATATTGCACGTTTTGCGCTGTTTTGATGATGCCAATGTAGTACACGTAGATGGATCGGTTAACCCGGTGCGCGATAAAGAAATTATTGATACCGAATTACAACTGAAAGATTTAGAAACCATAGATGCCAAGATTGGCCGTGTGCAAAAAGCGGCAAAATCGGGTAACGATAAAGACGCCAAAAAAGCTTACGATGTGTTATCGCTAATTAAAACAGCTTTGGAACAAGGCAAATCGGCACGCACGGTGCAGGTTTCTGAAGAAGATTTATTGCACCTCGCAGATTGCCATTTGCTTACCATTAAACCTGTGATGTACGTTTGCAACGTGGACGAAGCATCGGTAAAAGCCGGAAACAAATATGTGGACGCAGTGAAACAAGCCGTGAAAGACGAAAATGCCGAAGTAATAGTGATTACCGCACAAATGGAATCGGAAATAGCGGCATTAGAAACTTACGAAGAGCGACAAGTGTTTTTGGCAGATATGGGTTTAGATGAACCGGGCGTAAACAAACTGATAAAAGCAGCTTACCGCTTGCTTAGCTTGCAAACTTATTTTACGGCAGGTGTAAAAGAAGTGCGTGCATGGACTATCACCAAAGGCATGACTGCACCACAGGCAGCAAGTGTTATCCACACCGATTTTGAAAAAGGATTTATAAAAGCAGAAGTAATTAAGTATGATGATTTTTTAAAATTCGGTTCGGAGGCAGCGTGCCGCGACAATGGAAAGTTAGCAGTAGAAGGAAAAGAATACATCGTTTCAGATGGAGATATAATGCACTTTAGGTTTAACGTATAGAAAAGCAAACAGGAAAATTAAATGGCAAAAGAAGCAAAATATACCGAAGATGATATAAAATCGCTCGATTGGAAAGAGCATATTCGCCTGCGTCCGGGCATGTATATTGGCAAACTTGGCGATGGGTCGGCACAAGATGATGGCATTTATATTTTGCTAAAAGAGGTGATAGATAACTCTATTGACGAATATGTGATGGGTGTGGGCAAGCAGATTGACATAACCGTTCGTGATAAAACAGTTACCGTTCGCGATTATGGCCGTGGTGTGCCACTCGGCAAGTTGGTAGATGTGGTATCGAAAATTAACACGGGCGCAAAATACGATTCGGAAGCATTTAAAAAATCGGTAGGATTAAATGGAGTGGGAACAAAAGCGGTAAACGCATTGTCCACTTACTTTAAAATACAATCGGTGCGCGAAGGCAAAACCAAAACGGTAGAATTTGAGCGTGGCGAGGTTACCAAAGACTCGCGCATAGTTGCCAGCGATGAGCCACAAGGAACATCAGTAACATTTATTCCCGATGAAAAACTATTTACCAAATTCCGTTTTATTGATGAGTACATCGAAAATATGCTGTGGAATTACGCATATCTTAACACCGGACTCACACTAACACTCAATGGTAAAAAGTTTTATTCCGAAAAGGGATTAAAAGATTTGCTCCAAAATAAAATTGATGGTGAAGTAATTTACCCAACCATCCATCTTAAAGGCGATGATATAGAGGTGGCAATGACGCACAGCAATTCGCAATACGGAGAAGAATATTACTCGTTTGTTAACGGGCAGCACACTACGCAAGGCGGCACACACCAGTTAGCTTTTCGCGAAGCGGTGGCAAAAACCATACGCGAGTTTTATAAAAAAGATTTTGAAGCAGTAGATATTCGCACTTCAATTATTGCTGCGGTAAGTATAAAAGTGCAGGAACCTGTTTTTGAATCGCAAACAAAAACAAAATTAGGTTCGCAAGATGTAGGCCCTAAAGGCCCAAGTGTGAAAGCATTTATTGGCGATTTTATAAAAGAACAGCTCGACAACTATTTGCATAAAAATCCGCAAATGGCAGAAGCGCTGTTGCAAAAAATAACACAATCTGAACGCGAACGAAAAGAACTATCGGGCATACAGAAATTAGCGCGCGAGCGTGCTAAAAAATCAAGTTTACATAACCGCAAGTTGCGCGATTGCCGAATACACTACACCGATAAAGATGAACGCGCCAAGCAAACCACGCTTTTTATTTGCGAGGGCGATTCGGCAAGCGGTTCAATAACCAAAACACGCGATGTAAATACGCAAGGTGTTTTTTCTCTAAAAGGAAAACCGCTAAATGCTTTTGGGCTTACCAAAAAAGTGGTTTACGAAAACGAAGAGTTTAATCTTTTACAGGCCGCTTTAGATATTGAAGAAAGTGTAGAAAATTTAAGATATAACAATATAGTGATAGCTACCGATGCCGATGTGGATGGCATGCACATCAGATTGTTATTGCTCACTTTCTTTTTACAATTTTTTCCTGATATAGTTCGTAACGGCCATGTTTATATTTTGCAAACACCACTGTTCCGAGTTAGAAATAAAAAAGAAACATTTTATTGTTATTCTGATGACGAGCGTAAAAAAGCAATTGCGCACTTGGGCGGCAAACCCGAAATAACACGCTTCAAAGGATTAGGAGAAATATCGCCCGATGAGTTTAAAAACTTTATAGGTAAAGATATGCGCCTCGACCCTGTGATAGTGGGAAAAGAAGGAGGCGGTGTGCAACAAATTTTAAGCTATTACATGGGTAAAAACACGCAAGAGCGACAAGATTTTATCATTGATAATTTGAAAGTAGAAAAAGACTTGGTGGACGAAAAAGTATAGTCAAACCAGCCCAGATGTTCGGCTCCTAAAGGAGCCGTGAAAAGTGGGGAGCATCTTTTTATTAATGTTATGTTCCTACGGACCCAATTGTAGAAAGACAAACGTATAAGCTCCTTTAGGAGCTAAACATTAATAGAAGAAAAAAAGACAAACGTATAAGCTCCTTTAGGAGCTAAACATTAATAGAAGAAA
>JAGVMA010000048.1 GCA_020054095.1 Bacteroidia bacterium
CAATGCTGCAACATTGTTTTTGGGAGATAATAATAATTATATCCGATCTACTTTTGGTGGCGGTGTTTCTATTGGTGTGTTTGGAGGTGGCGATGTGTTTTGTGTGCATCAAAGCGGAGTAGTAGGAATAGGAACAAGTACGCCCGATGCAAACTTTAAATTATCAGTAAACGGAAAAATACGTGCGAAAGAAATAAAAGTTCAAACGGGCTGGAGCGATTTTGTTTTTGAACCCGGGTACAAAAAAATGACTCTTTTAGAAAAAGAGGCGTATTATACTTTATTTAAACACTTGCCAAATATTTTGCCGGGATATGAAATAGAACAAAACGGATTGCCTGTGGGCGAAACCATGAATGGCATGATGCAAAATATAGAGGAAAACACCTTTGAGATTGTAGCACTTTATAAAATGTGCGAATTGCTTAAAAAGCAAAACGAAGAATTATTAAAACGCCTTGCCGAATTAGAAAAACTAATAACTAAATAACCATGCGAATAAATAAACACATAGCCATAGTGCTATTGGCTGCTATTTGCATAGGCATTATGCAGCAATGCAAAAAATACCCCGAAGACGATGTGGTGATACAATGGCACAGGGTAAAAAAAAGGATTATTGGTTTGGGGTGGGATCCTTATGAGTTTTTGATAAATGGCGTAGATTCCTTTAGTGTGTTAAAAACTGACACAGCATACTGTCGTTATATTTTTAGCGATGCAAATGATGGAGCTAATCTTCCGGGGTTAGTGATTATAAGCAAAATCGATACGATAGGACTATATGGCAGTTGGTATTTAATTGACAAAAAGAAGAAAATAAAGATAATGGCACCTTATGACCCAAGCGGCAGATACGTATATGGTCCATACGGGTTTAGTGGCGAGTTAGATTGGACAATAAAAAAATTGGTTGATGAGGAGATGTGGCTCGAAATTGACTTTCAGCAAAAAAACTATTTAGTAAAATTTAAAAAACGCCACCAATAAATATGAGGATATTATTTCTAATACTTATCACTACATCTTGCATATATGCACAAGATCAAAATGATATAAATAACCATAAAAAATACTGGTATTATAAATGGCGACTAAATAATAATTTCGTATTGGTTGGCGATTGCAACGGCTGTAGCCAGCCGGCTTCTACACGTAATTTTGGTGCTATAAAGTGGAGCGATGGTGGGATTGAACAAGGAATTTATTTGATGATGCTTGCAACTGAATATAAATTACTCTCAAATAATGGACAAAACTTAACAGAGATTACCAAGGAAATTTTTTATGCCCTTAACCAAATAAATAAAATGGATTATTATGCCGAGTATTATTATGGAGGCACACCATCGCTAAATGGATTTTATCTGCGCTCGATAGTAAACGATGGGCCAGTAAATTCACCTAACGATTTTTTGGGCGATGTTAACGATCCACACTACTTGCACTTTAACAGTAATATTGTGAGTAGTACAGCGGGCATTATGTCAAATGTTATCTCTGATTTACATTTAGAACCAGACCAATTTGGAAATAACCTCGAACCCGCAGAAGTGTCCCAAGATCAAACTGCTTATATAATGGGGGGCTTACGTTGTATTGCAGAGCTGATTCCAGCAAACACTACATATAATGGCCAAGTATTTATGGATGGAGAAACAGGATTGCGCGAAGAGGCAATTAAAATTGCAGACAGAATAATTATGTATATGAGAAATGCAAATTGGTGTATTATTAATCCTGTTTTAGGCTTGCCTGTTCGAGGGGGATGCAGTACACGACCAACCTATTGTTTTAATTTAAATTTTTGTGGCGATAATGCTAGGGCATGGGCACATGGCTTCGCTGGTACAATGAATAAAATTGCGTCTCAACCTATTATTAGCATACCTTACCAAGATGCTTGGAGTATGTTAGGTGGGAATAATGCTTGGCAGTCACTAAGTGTGGTGCAAAATTTTATAGGAAATGGCGATGTAGGCGAAGTGCTTACATTGGCCGCATCGTCTGACTCTTGGGGATTATTTACTAAAACCAAAATAGCGACCATTGCCGCAGTATACAACAGACAGTGGGCCAGTTTATTGCACAGCGTATTAGATGGTAGTAACGACCCAACTGATCCAGTAATACACAAGCTACTTTTAAATGCTGCTCCTGAGTGTGGGCCATATAATTGCGTAAATGATACTTTGGGCTATGCGAGTGGCATTTGGAACTCCCCTTCATGGTTTAGATTTGCTGAGAATCGAGACGAAGATCATTGTGGTGATGGCGCAGGAGAATTCAACGGCATTGACTACATGGTGTATCACAATTTATACTATTTACAACACCCTCAAGATTATACCGCTGTTAATCAAATAGATTTAGGGATATATGGAGCATCATTCCCAACTATTTTAGGAAGTTTCGGCAGCCACTCACATCCTTTACAGTTTACTGCCTTTAATACACTTACATCAAGCGGTGTAACTATGCTTGGGCAATTATTTGGCGGAGCCGATATAACTTACCGTGCAGGAACAGAGATTACTTTGTTGCCTGGTTTTGAGGTACAGGAAGGAGCAGATTTTCGTGCCTATATTGATCTGGTTGGATGTAATTACAATACTCAATCTTACACAAGAATAATGGGCGATTCAACTGTTTTGGTTAAAGATGGAGTACCATATTTAAAAAGTAATTATGTACAAACAACTACACCCATTGAGCCCATCGCCCGAACTTTTACTCTTTCCTAACCCAAGTACAGGAACATTTACTGCTTTTTCTCCTTCGCAAAGTTTAGGGAAAATTACGATTTATGATTTAACGGGGAATATTGTTTATGAAATAAGCAATGTTCCAAATCAGTCGTATGAATTTAATTTAGATGCTTTAAGCAAAGGAGTGTATCAAGTAAAAGCAGAAAACGAATTAGGAATTTTTGTATCACGTTTAGTAATTCAATAGCAGATGAGAAAAATTTTATTTACAGTAGCCGTATTTTCAACGATTGTTGCAAATGCACAGCAGGAATGCGATGGCGCAAACAAAGAGCAGAAGTGCAGAAGTGCATATGGGTTAGACGTGTTACTTTCTGAATCATTCTTCGCAGGCAATAAAAATACATGTTATGGATTTAGTATGTGGCATGGAAATGAATTTGCTAAAATTAAAATCGAATATGGGATAGAATATTCTTTCAAAAATCTAATTAAATTCGGCTTGGATCCGTTTGATGGAAATGATGTAGCTGCATTTGTAGGTTATAATTACAACCTCCATCATTGTTATATTGGGACTCCTTTTAGGCTAAATTATAAGATTTTAAAATCTCGCCTCCCTTTTATTTACATATCAGTTTCTCCCTCATATTTGATTGGAGGTAAGTTAAGCTATAACAAAAATATTTTTTCGGGACATACTGTACCTCAACTAATTTCTATAGAAAGTATAAATGTTAAATATAAACTTGGGGGGCGGACAAATGAGTTTTCACCTATGTTCAATTTGTCTTTGCGCTCTGGCATAGGCACAGAGATAATTCGATACAAAATTCCAACTACAATCAGAGTGGATTTTGAGTGGTTACCAAGACCTATTGGTCATATTTATAATTGTGGAGGAGATGGGAAGTCTTGTAGCACTCGCATTTACTATTACTCCATTTCATTAATTATTTCATTTAAATTATTCAAAAATGCAAAACTTAAATAAAATTAAAAAACAACTATTTCTGATAATTATTATTTTCTTATATATTAAAGTTAACGCCCAACAATGGACTGGCTTGCCCACATTTACTACCAATTGGTTAGGTAAGATACATTTTGTATCTGAAGATACAGGATTTGTAACCGATGGAACCCGTTTGTATAAAACAGTGAATGGAGGAAACAATTGGCCACAAGTGGGTCCAACATATTACAATATATTTTCTCCTTTTTTCTTTAATGGCACTACAGGTTTTGTTTGTGGGCCAAGTGGAATTTATAAAACCACAAACGGAGGTTTAACCTTTACAGACGTTTTCCCTGACAGTGTTTTATCCATCTTGACTTTAAATTTCCCTACAACATCTATTGGGTATGCTTCTGCCATAGCTGGAGCAAATTATGATACAACCTTAATATACAAAACAACTAATGGTGGAAATAATTGGTCGCTAATAAGTTCAATGCAAACTGCTGCATTCCCTCAAATGCATTTTTACAATGCAAACATTGGGTACTTAAATAATAATTACAACGAAATACTAAAAACAACCGATGGTGGCAATACATGGAATATGACTGCAACACTTAACATAAATAATACTTGCGAATCAATTTTTTTCCCTTCACAAGATACTGGCTTTGTTACTTCATTAAACGAAATACATAGAACTATAGACGGTGGTAACACATGGATTATAATAAATACCAACACTAGCAATGCTTACTACAATCTCTTTTTTCTTAACTCACTAAAAGGATTTGCAGTAGGTGGCAACTTGGGCTCTGGAATAATAGAGCATACTATTGATGGAGGTTCTACATGGACTCCTGGAATAGTTACAAGTTTAGAATTCGCTTCTGTTTTCTTTCCTAGTCGGCAAATTGGTTATGCCTGTGGTTCAACAGGCCAAATAAAAAAATACGATGCCTCACTTGGCTTTAGTGATGTGCAGAATGATTTACAAATTTCTATTTTCCCTAACCCAAGCACGGGCATTTTTACATTGCAAAAACCAACAGATACAAAAGCTATTGTAGTGGTTTATGATGTGCTGGGTAATCAATGCCTATCCATAACCCTCTCCCATGGCGAGGGAACTAAACAAATAGATATGAGCAACTTTGCAAAAGGTATTTATCACCTGCAATTAACGGAGGGAGATAAAGTGTATTCACAAAAAATAGTAATTCAATAATTTGAATGTAGAATTGCCAACGGGTATAATTTTAAACCTTCTCTTTTAAAGCAGCTACTTCTACAGCAGCGCGCACAAAGTTTACAAATAGCGGGTGTGGGTTAGCAACTGTGCTTTTATATTCGGGGTGAAATTGCACGCCTACAAACCAAGGATGGTTATCTAACTCTACAATTTCTACCAAGCCGCTTTCGGGGTTGATGCCCGATGCTATTAATCCTGCTTTTTCAAAATCGGCCATGTACTCGTTATTAAATTCGTAACGATGGCGGTGGCGCTCGTAATTTTCTTTCTTTTTATATACTTCAAATGCCTTTGTATCGGGTTTCACATTACAAGGGTATGCGCCTAAGCGCATGGTGCCGCCTTTGTTTGTTATTTTTTTCTGTGTTTCAAGTAAATCAATAACCGGGTTGGTAGTGCCCGGGTTCATTTCTGTGGAGTTGGCATCTTTAAAGCCAAGTACATTGCGTGCAAATTCTATAACAGCACACTGCATGCCCAAGCATATTCCAAAAAACGGAACATGATTTTCGCGTGCGTATTTAATGGCGGCAATTTTTCCTTCAATGCCTCGCTGACCAAAGCCGGGCGCAACTAAAATGCCTTTTAGTCCTTTAAATTTTTCTGTTACATTTTCATCCGTAATTGATTCGGAATGTATCCATTCAATTTTCACTTTCACATCGTTACTTGCACCTGCGTGTATAAATGCTTCGGAAATTGATTTGTAAGAATCTTTTAACTCAATGTATTTTCCTATCAAGCCAATTTTAACTTCGGCTTTCGGGTTTTTAAATTTGTGTAAAAATTCTTTCCAGTTTGCTAAATCAATGTTTTCGGGTACAGGTATGCTTAATTTACTAAGCACCACTTCGTCTAATTTTTCTTGTTCCATTAAAAGCGGAACTTCATAAATAGTGCTTGCATCGCGCGCTTCAATAACTGCATTGGACGCAACATTACAGAATAATGCAATTTTGTTTTTTATTTCTTTGCTTATAGCGTGTTCTGATCGGCAAACCAAAACATCGGGCTGCACACCGTATTCTAATAAAAGCTTAACTGAGTGCTGGGTAGGTTTGGTTTTTAACTCGCCTGTGGTAGATAAATAAGGCAATAAGGTTAAGTGAACCACTAAGCAATCTTTTCCTAATTCCCATTTCAACTGGCGCACTGCTTCAATAAACGGCAACGATTCAATATCGCCCACTGTTCCGCCTATTTCTGTAATCACAAAATTATAATTGCCTGTTTTTCCAAGCAGCCGAACACGATTTTTAATCTCATCGGTAATGTGCGGAATAACTTGCACGGTTTTGCCAAGGTAATCGCCTTTGCGTTCTTTATCAATAACCGATTGGTAAATGCGCCCCGAAGTAACATTATTGGCCTGCGAAGTAGCTACATTTAAAAAACGCTCGTAATGGCCCAAATCCAAATCTGTTTCGGCACCATCATCGGTAACAAAACATTCGCCATGCTCATAAGGGTTTAGTGTACCCGGGTCCACATTTATATATGGATCGAGTTTTTGGATGGTAACCGTGTAACCGCGCGCCTGTAATAGTTTGGCAAGCGATGCCGATATAATACCTTTGCCTAATGAAGATGTTACACCACCGGTAACAAATATGTATTTAGTGTTATTAGCCATAAAAAAATAAAAATTTGGTGGTTTCCGTGTAAGGTATTTCCACGGGAAACAAAGATAGAAAAAACAAGCACATAGTTTATGTGCTTGTAATATTTTAAGATACAGTTTACCAACTAATTTCATTAATGCCTTGCTTATTGAGCAGGGCATTTGTTTTTGAAAAATGCCGGCAGCCAAAAAAAGCACCTCCCGCAAGTGGCGATGGATGTGCAGCAGTTAAAACATGGTGTTTGCGCTTGTCAATAAGTTCGGCTTTTTGTTTGGCGTAATTTCCCCAGAGTAAAAAAACAATGCCCGTTCTGTTTTCAGAAATTGCTTTTATAGTAGCATCGGTAAATAGTTCCCAGCCCTTTTTTTGGTGAGAACCTGCAGTATTAGCCCTTACGGTGAGTGTAGCATTTAATAGTAACACACCTTGCTTTGCCCAGCGCTCCAAGTTTCCTGATTTTGGGGCTTCAATACCTAAATCGGTTTTCAACTCTTTAAAAATATTTACCAGCGATGGTGGTTGCTTTATTCCATCTGGTACGGAAAAAGATAAACCATGTGCTTGCCCTTCGCCATGGTAAGGGTCTTGACCTATTATTACAACTTTTACTTGCTCCAAAGGAGTAAAATTAAATGCGGCAAATATTTCAGTTCCTCGTGGGTAAACGGCATAGTTGGCTCTTTCGGCAATTAAAAAATCTTTTAGTCTTTTAAAATAGTCGGCATCAAACTCAGCACTTAATACTGATTTCCAACCTTCTTCTATTGTAGGGCTAATTGTGCTCATCAGTTTCAAACCTAATGATAAATAAACCAGCCAAAATTCGTTTTCAACAAATTGTTAATAAGTATGGGTATAAAATACTGTGGTAGAAAATTGGATTTAAAGGTGCAAATTCTATATTTGTAGTTATTAGGCATCAAATTTGAATGAAAACGATGTCTAAACTAAAAACAGAAAGACCAGGTATGAAAAAATTATTTCTTTTATCAGGATTGTTGGCAGTGGTATTATTAGCAACATCTTGTCGCCAGCACGAACGTTGCCCAGCTTACGGAAAAGTTCAAAATCACCCCGCTAAAAAAAGTGTATAACCTCTAAACCCATCATTGCATGAAAAAAATCATTTTCCTTATGGCCATAGCGGCAATTAGTTTATCAGCTTGTTCTACTAAATCATGCGATGCGTACGGTAAGGTGAATAAGAAATACCGTTCTATTTAACAGCTAATTATTTTATTAAAAATACAATGACCCGCTCTCACAAGGAGCGGGTTTTTTAGTAGCTAAAACTTATGCTTTGTTTAATATCGGGGTGTAGGCTTTTGGCAACAGGGCAATTGATGGCTGCAGTTTCCAACATTCGTTTTTGTTCGTGCGTAAAATCCAGTTTTGGCATTTGCACTTCCACAATAATTTCGGCAATGCGCCTTGGAGCTTCCGCCATTATTTTAGTAATGGCAACGCTGCCACCTTCAAACACAAATTGGTTTTTCATGGCAACAATGCCCATTAAACTTATCATGCAAGTGCCAAGCGATGTGGCAGTTAAATCGGTAGGTGAAAATGCCTCTCCTTTGCCGTGATTATCGGTGGGCGCATCAGTAATTATTTTTTGTCCCGATTTTAGGTGAGTGCATTCTGCCCTTAGATCTCCTAAATATTTAATAGTGGATGTAACCATTTTTTGCTTTTTTTAGCGCAATAAAAATATATAAAATATCATTCATATTCCTATATTTGATGTGTTTATAGAATGGTTACAATAAATCACATAAAATGCTGCTTAATAGCGCTAATTTTTTTGTCTGCCGATATTAATGCACAAAACAATGGCTCATCATCACCTCCTATGCAAATAGGTGGAATCAACGATGTGAAATTGTTATATAAAAACGAAATGGTTTTTGGAGTACTTGTTCACTCAGCTGGTTTTGGGCTTAACTACAGACGCGGCTGGCACGTAACCGGATTTAAGAAGCGAATTTTTGAAATGGGGATAGTAAATATTCGTCACCCCAAAGAATTTAAAGTTCAGAACCCGCTATTCGAAAATTCAAAAGGTTTTTTTTTACGGAAAACTAAACTCATTTATAGTATTGCGTCCCGGCTATGGTTACCAAAAAGTGCTTTACGAAAAACAAGACCGCAAAGGCGTGGAAATAAAACTACTTACTATCTTTGGCCCTTCGCTCGGATTTGCAAAACCTGTTTATCTCGAAATATTACTACCAATCGATCCACTAGTATCTAATCTTCAAACAGCCAAGTACGATCCTACTATTCACACATTAGATAATATATACGGTCGGGCAGGTTTTTTTAAAGGATTGGGCGAATCAAAAATTTACCCGGGTGGCTTTTTTAAATTGGGATTAAATTTTGAATATGCCAATTTGGATGATGATATAAAATCAATAGAAGTGGGTGCGGTGGTAGATGCTTATCCTAAAATTGTTCCGATAATGGCAACAGCCAAAAATCAACAAGTATTTTTACAGTTTTACATCAATTTTTTATACGGCCGTAAATGGTTCTGATGTAACTTTGCTGTATAAATTTTTAAAGTGGAGATAATTACTAATCAAGAGCGTACTAAAAAACCCGATTGGCTGCGTGTAAAACTGCCAACCGGAAAAGAGTATTTAAAAGTGCGCGAGCTGGTTGATAAACACAAGCTGCACACCATTTGCCAAAGCGGAAACTGCCCTAATATGGGCGAATGCTGGGGAGCTGGCACAGCTACTTTCATGATTTTAGGAAATATATGCACACGCAGTTGCGGATTTTGTGCAGTAGCTACCGGCAGACCTAAAGCAGTAGAATTAGATGAACCTATCAGGGTGGCTAATTCTATAAAACTAATGCAAGTAAAACATGCCGTAATCACATCCGTTGACCGCGATGATTTAAAAGATGGCGGCTCACAGATATGGGCAGAAACCATTAGAAAGGTGCGCGAAATTAGTCCGGGTACTACAATGGAAACTTTAATTCCAGATTTCCAAGGCAAGTGGGAAAACCTGCAACGCATAATTAATGCTGCACCCGAAATTGTTTCGCACAATATTGAAACCGTTCGAAGACTTACCAAGCAAGTGCGCATACAAGCCAAGTACGACAGAAGCTTCGAAGCATTAAAGCGATTAAAAGAAGGCGGCATGAAAACCAAAAGCGGATTAATGCTTGGGCTTGGTGAAACGGAGCAAGAGATTTTAGAAACAATGGACGATTTACGCACAGTGGGTGTTAACATCATGACCATAGGGCAATACCTGCAACCAACAAAAAATCATTTGCCGGTTTTAGAATTTATTCATCCCGATAAATTTGCTTTTTACAAAGAAGAAGGACTGAAGCGCGGATTTAATTATGTGGAGAGCGGTGCATTGGTTCGCTCATCTTATCATGCCGAAAAACATTTATTTTAAAAAATGACACGAATAGCCATAAATGGTTTTGGGCGAATAGGCCGAGTATTATTAAGGGTTTTGCAAAAGCGCAGCAACATAGAAATTGTTGCCATTAACGATATTGCCGATAGTCGCACACTCGCACATTTATTAAAATACGATAGCGTTCACGGAGTATTGCAAGAAGAAATAAAAGCAGGCGAAGGATTTATATCCGTTAACCGAAAAGAAATAAAAACCTTTGCAGAAAAAAATCCGGAGAGCTTGCCTTGGAAAAATTTAGCGATAGATATTGTTATTGAATCTACCGGACATTTTTTAGATAAACTATCGGCAGAAAAACATTTAAAGGCAGGTGCAAAAAAAGTAATTCTATCTGCACCGCCTAATGATAACAGTATAAAAGCCGTGGTGCTTGGTATTAACGATTCCATTATTTCGCCCGATGATTTAATAGTATCAAATGCAAGCTGTACTACTAATTGTGCCGCGCCCATGATAAAAGTGCTGGATGATAATTTTGGAATAGAGGATGGATATATTACAACTGTACATTCTTACACGGGCGACCAGCGTTTGCACGATTCGCCACACAAAGATTTACGCAGAGCACGAGCTGCTGCAATGAGCATTGTGCCTACATCAACAGGAGCTGCTAAAGCAATTACAAAAATATTTCCGCACTTAGAAGGCAAGCTTGGTGGCTGCGGTATGCGTGTGCCCGTGCCCGATGGCTCACTTACCGATATATCTTGCGTGTTAAAAAAATCGCCAGCGGTGGAAGAGATTAATGCTGTATTTAAAAAAGCTGCCGAAGGCGAACTGAAAAACATTTTGCAATACACCGAAGATCCAATTGTATCGGTTGATGTAATTGGTAACCCGTACTCGTGCGTTTTTGATGCCGAGTTTACATCTGTAGTTGGAAACCTAGTAAAAGTTATAGGCTGGTACGATAACGAATACGGCTACTCCAGCCGCCTTGCCGATTTGATTGAGAAGATTAGTTAGTTTTTTTCTCTATCAAATACTCGAGATGTTATTACAAAATCAAATGTGTAGCTATAAATTCGTGGAGTAAAACCATGAGTTGCAGATGGTAAATTTTGTCTCAATTGATATAAGAATCCCGGACGTATAGTAATAATTGTTTTGCTTTTAAATTGCTTACTTATTCCACATGATGTAGAAGCTAAAAATGAAAAATTGTTAACCAAGTTTAGTTCTGAAAATTCTGGAGGTAAATTTGCGTGAATTATATTAGGATTGGGTTGTGAATATTTTGCTAATGGATCATACATTTTTTGGTAGTAAACATAAGAGTTGTAAATCCCTATGCCTGCAAAAATTTTCACAGTATTTTTTGATATAAAATTATAGTCTGTCTGCAACTGGAGCGAATATGATTTTATTCTAATATATATAGTACTGGTACCGATTCCTCCCATTGGAGATGCTGATGTAGAATAAGGCATATTCGCTCCATGTGTTAGATGACAAATATTATTTGAAAAACTTAACTTTTTAAAATGAAATTGGGAAACCAAGCCATAGTTGAACGTCCAAATTTTTTTATAAATATCAAAATTATAGTTAATGTGAATATCAGATAAATAAGCGGAGGTAACTACTCCTAAATCAACTTGTTGCGCTTTAGAAGAGTATATATTTCCAAATAATAATAAAAATGATAAATATTTTAATCGCATTATATTTTTACAACTTTAAAAATACGTTCATTAAATAATTCATCTGTTATTTTTATGAAATATACTCCGTATGGTAAATCATATAAGTCAATTATTCCATTAACAACTGTATGTATTCAAACCAATCTGTACTTTTTAGCATAAAAAATTTAGGACACTTTCTTTTTTAAAATTAGTTAATTTTTTTGACTTTGATTAGCAGTC
>JAGVMA010000054.1 GCA_020054095.1 Bacteroidia bacterium
TTCACGTGATGATGATTACATTCAGTAATTCTTTTTTCGGCACTCCAGCAATTATCTTCCACTTCTCTGAAAAATTTGCCGTCATCGCGCATCATCTTAGCGCAGCATGGCTTGTGATGATCTAAGTGAATGAATCCGCCATAGCCAAATTTTTCTTTCCAATTTGGAATATGTTCAGGCAAAATATGTGTGTGAATATCTATCGTGAGCATTTACATTCCTCCGGCAGCTTTGTATTTATCCATGTAAATTTTAGCATTATTGCCATCGCCCAACGATTGATAAGTGATGCTGATAAATTTGTAAGTTGAAATATAAGAAGGATCAACTTCGGCAGCTTTTTTAAAATAAAAAATGGCGCTGTTAAAATTTTTCACTGCATCGTCTTTTTTATTTTGCGATTTGAATATTTCGCCATAAGTGCCGTAAACGCAGGCCAAGTTATTATAAGCATGCGCATATATCGGGTTGTATTTTACGGCAGTAGAAAAGCATTTTTCGGCTTCGCCTAATCTGCCCATGTTAAATAAAACATTACCATAGTTATTATTATACATGGCGTGTTGCGGGTTAATGGCAAGTGCTTTTTTGTATGCATCTTCAGCTTCGCGATAAAGTTTTGTCATCGCTACTGTATCTTTTTCAGCTTTACTTTTATTGGCTTTTGTTAAAAGTACTTTACCAATTTGCTGCCAGGCATCACCAAATGATGGTAAAATTTCCACCGAACGCTTTAGCTCTTTTAATGCTGAATCTAAAATGGCGGGTTTGTCTTTTTCATCAATTGTATTTAGGTATTCATCTTGCGAAAGGTGATTACCTAAATAGAAATGAGTGCGTGTGCTGTTTGGCGATAGTTCCACATCAGTAGAATAAAGTGAAATATTATCGTACCAATCGGCATTGCGCGTTAAAGTTTTAAATGAAAACAAAGTGAGTAAAACGGTAACGGGTGCAAAAACTTTAATATTTAACTTTAAAAAATCAGAAATTGTATTTGCGCGAATATTTTCAGAGGATAAAAAATGTGCTGCTAATGCCGCTAATGCAATACAAATTCCGAGCGAAGGGGCATACATTAAACGCTCGCCAAAAGAAGTACCTATAATTCTGAAAATATTAGATGCTACAGAAGCTGTGATGAAAAAAAACAGGATGCCAAAGCCAATTGGATTTTTTTGCTTTAGTGTTTTAACTGCAAAATAGAGCATCGCTAAAAATACGAGTGCCGATACTAAAAATTTCCAATCGGAATACGTTACTACTTGTATTTGCCTGAATGAATAATCTGAAACTAATGGATGCGGAAAAATATGCAGCAATAAATATTTGCCAAGAATATAAACCGCTGTTGCTTTTTGTTCGGCTGCGGGTAAGCTGCTCAGCATATTGTCTGCAACAGCTACCAAGCCGGCAGGTTCAATAAACTTAGAACGGATGAACATAAAAATTCCGGCAGGTAAAATAAATGCTACCGTTGCCATCACATTTTTTTCGGTTGGCTTGTCAGTAAAAAAATAAATGGTGAGTGGTACTATTGCTATAAATGTAATGGCCGATTCTTTAGACATGAGCGAAAAGAAATATAATACCACTGCTGGCAAAAGCCATGTAATTTTATTTTCGTTCAAATATCTGTAAACAAAATAAAGTGCTGCCACAAAAAGAAAAAGGCACATTATTTCATCACGGCTTTTAATATTGGCAACTACTTCGGTGTGCAATGGGTGAAATACAAAAAGCAGCACACTTACAAAACTGAGCAGTAAATTTTTGAAATACAAATGTAGTGTTACAAAAAGAAGCATGGCTGTGAAGGAATAAAAAAGCACATTTATTAAATGGCTATAAAATGGCTTTTCTCCCCATATTCCCCATTCCACTGCAAACATAGCTTTTGATAACGGTCGATACAAGTCTTTATCATCAGCAATGTATCCTGTGCGATAGGTAGTAGTAAAAATTTCTTTTAAACCATCAAAACCTTTTTTTGTGATGGTGTTTTCTTTTATTACGGAATAATCATCGAGCGCATATTGATGGTTGAGCGTGTTGGCATAAAGAAAAAAAGCAAGTATGCCAAGTAGTAAAGTTAAATTATTGAGTAGCGTTTTGTTTTCTACAATTTTTTTTGGCGAAACTTTTTTTTCGATTGGGTTTTCACTTTGCTGCTCGTTTTGCTGTAGAGCAATTTTTTCTTTTCGGGTCAATTTTTTTGCCATACTATAATTAAGCGGGCTTAGCAGGTGGTTCCATAATGTGTGCGCATTTTTTGCAAGTACGCAAATCGGTACTGCTGTAAAATTCGGCAAAAGTTTCTTGAAACTGAGTCATGATATTAGTGAGCTTAAAATATTTTTCAAAAATTTTGTGATTACATTTTTCACAAAACCAAAGCAATCCATCTTTCTCTCCATCGTGTCTTTTACGCTCCATCACAAGCCCAATAGTATTTGCCCCACGCTTAGGGTTATGAGGCACGCGAGGCGGAAGTAAAAAAATATCGCCTTCTTTTATTTGTACATCCACAGCCTTACCATCTTCTTGTATGCCCACGGTTATATCGCCTTCCAATTGGTAAAAAAATTCTTCGCTTTCGTTAAAGTGATAATCCTTCCGTGAATTAGGGCCGCCAACAACCATTACTATAAACTCGGTGTTTTCGTAAACTACTTTGTTGCCTACGGGCGGTTTTAACAAATGGCGATTTTCATCAATCCATTTTTTAAAATTAAAAGGCCTTGTTACATGCATGTTTTAAATTTTTAGCCAAGATAAAAAACTATTTCGCCTTCTCCAACCTAAAGCCCACATCCATAATCATAGGCAATTTTGGTTGGCGCATAGCTTGTTCAAATTCAATTTTATATTTCCCTGCTTTCGGAAAACGAACGGCAGGTTTAAAAACTATTTGATTATCCCACAAATCGCCAAGACCATCGCCAAGCCAATTTCCGGCATCGTCTTGCAAAATACAATCAACCGTATCTTTTGAAACTGTGCCATCGGGAAAGGTGGCAGTAATAAATAAAAACAAGTTACTGTAAGGGTATTGGCTGGCGTTACGCACATTTATATATGTATTGTAAACACTTACGGTATCGGGCACTTCAAATTCAAAAGCAATCTTGTTATCGGCATCCCACACGGCATCGGGTATTTCTTTGTTTTCTTCATACACTCTGCGCGAATCGCAAGAGGTAAAATGTATCGCAAAAAAAATTAAAACAAAAAAAGGGGCGGTGGTTTTCATTTTTAATTTTGCGCTTGGTTATTGTGTGGGCGCTGTTTATTTCTGTTACGATTATTGTTCCGATTTTTATTATTTCGATGCTTGTTTTTGTTTTGCTTTCTCGATTTATCAAAACGTGTTAAGCTATCTTGCCCCACCACATTTTCATAATCGGGCTCCACCACTTTTGGCGCTGCTTGTTGTTTTGTAACAAATTCGGCCGGAAACTTGCCTTGTTTATTAAGTTCAATAATTTCTTTTACACGCGCCACCGGAATGGGAATAAAATTATCGTATTGTCCTTCGTATGTAAACCACATGATGGCATTAAAAATGTCGGTCTTTTGGTGCACTGCAAATCCTTTTTCCGATTGCAGTTTTACATCATTAGAAGGGAAATGTTTTATGGCATCCAAATAAGTATCGAGCTCATAATTAAGGCAACATTTTAATTTGCCACACTGCCCTGCTAATTTTTGCGGGTTTAAAGAAAGTTGCTGATACCTTGCTGCACTTGTATTTACTGTTCTAAAATCTGTAAGCCAAGTGGAGCAGCATAGTTCACGTCCGCAAGAACCTATTCCTCCAAGGCGCGATGCTTCTTGCCGGTAACCAATTTGTTTCATTTCAATGCGCACTTTAAATTCTTCGGCATATTTTTTTATTAATTCTCTGAAATCTACTCTGTCATCGGCAGTGTAATAAAAAACGGCTTTTGATTTATCGCCCTGGTATTCCACATCGCTTATTTTCATCTCCAATTTAAAATGAATTGCCAAGGTTCGGGCTCTTTCCATTGTTGGTTTTTCGAGCTGTTGCGCTTCTAACCATTTGTCAATATCTTGCTGCTTTGCTTTGCGATAGATTTTTTTTATTTCTGCCGAGTCAATTTTTATATTGCGTTTTTTTAACTGTAATTTAACTAATTCACCTGTAAGCGAAACAGTTCCAATATCGTGGCCGGAACTGCCTTCCACAGCCACCACATCGCCTTGATGGAGCAGTAAATTATTTACGTTTTTAAAATATTCTTTGCGGCTGTTTTTAAATCTTATTTCCACTATATCAAACGCGGCTTGGCCTTGCGGCAATTCCATGTTTGATAACCAATCAAACACATTTAATTTATTACAACCACCGGTACCGCACGCACCATTGTTATTACAACCTTTAGGCACGCCACTTGCGCCTGTACTGCAACCTCTGCCCGATGAACATCCTGAACAACCCATTTTTTTGTTTATTTAATAATTCACGAATTTAAACTTTTATTCCCTTGTATTTCCCGAACTCGGTGAGAATATTAACCGACAAATCGGTGAACATAATTTTTGCATTTGCATTCCGTTCAATTTGGTAAGATGCTTCGTTCAGCATATTTACAATATCGCTGCACAGGTTAGCGTCTACGTGTGGCGAAAAATTTTTTACAAACTGCAATTCCTTCCCCGAAATTTTAACCAAATGCCCTGCCGTATAGCTGTGCATGATGACTTCGCGCAGCAAATTAATGCCATACGCTAAAAATGTTTTTTGGTTTTCGCGGCCAATACCGGCAATTAATTCGCTCCAGCGTAAAATTTTCACCAACTGTGTTCTGCCGGTATAGCAATCGCGCATCCAGTTAGAAAAATTGTTGAAATTAAAATCATCGGCTTCATCGTTATTTTGCGTGAGCGCAAGTGCCTCGCTAAAATCGCCATCCGATAAAAATGCAACGCGAGCGGCATCTGCTTCATTAATTTTTTTCAGTTCTATTAATCCGCTTTTTACTTCTTCATCAGCAAGGCGGTTAATTTTTACAATTTGTGTGCGCGATACAATGGTGCGCAATACGTGCTCTTCTTTTTCAGTAACGAACAGAAAAACAGTTTTATCCGGTGGCTCTTCAATTAGTTTAAGTAGTCTATTAGCTGCATCGGCATTCATTTTTTCGGGCAGCCACATAATTAGCATTTTATAGCCGCCTTCGTAAGCCGTGAGGGATAATTTTTTGAGAATATCGCTTGCTTCATCGGCCGGTATTATACTTTGTTTGTTTTCATCGGCAATGTGTGTGTTCCACTCGCTATAATTAAAATAATGGTTGTTTGCTATTATCTCGCGCCAATCGGCAATATAATCAGATGAAAGGCGGTTATTTTTATTTAAGATTATTGGAAAAGAAAAATGCAAATCGGGGTGAATTAATTTTGAAAATTTTATGCACGATGGACAAGCGCCACACGAGTCGGCTGCTTGCTTATTAGTACAAAATAAATATTGTGCATAAGCAATGGCTAATGACAAAGCGCCACTGCCTTGCGGGCCATAAAATAATTGAGCATGGGCCACGCGGCCATCGTTAGCCGACTGCACCAGCCGTTTTTTTACACCACTTTGTCCTACTATATTTTTAAAAAGCATTGGGTTATAAAGATAAAATTATAGTGGCAATTAGCGATTAAAGATTTTTATGTACGTTTGCCCCGCATTTGGTTCTTGGTTATAAATATCAAGATTAAAAGGGAACCTCGTTAAATGCGAGGGCTGTTCCCGCAACTGTAAGTTCTAACTGCTGTTTTGTAACCGGCCATTGTGTGCAGCAAGCATACGAGAAGGCGCAAAACAAGAACAAGCCAGGAGACCTGCCAAGCGCAAAATTAATTCAATGCTTTCGGAGAAAAGGCTATGAATGGAAATACAAGTTTTTTCCTTTCGCCCATTCTCCATTTGTTTAACCCGCTTGCAAAAAATGCAGGCACAAAAAAATTACAAATGGAAAAAAATCCAACAATTAAAAAACTGGCACTATTCGCAATTGCCTTGTGGTTTAACCAATCTTTCGCGCAAAGCGATGATACCACTAAAATGCTTAACGAAGTAACTATTTCAGCTATGCGAACAGAGAAAAATAGCATTGATGTTCCGCGCAGCGTAACAATTATTACGAGCGATGAATTAAAAAAAAGTATTTACAACAATGTAGCCGACTTGTTATCGACACAAGCCGGAATTTTTGTGGCCGGCACCGGGCAAAATTTCGGTAACAATCAATCTGTTTTTACCCGAGGTGCTAACAGTAACCACACGGTAATTATGATTGATGGTGTTCGTATTTCTGATCCATCAACAGTAAATAATGCCCCCGATTTATCTGAACTTAGTCTTTTTAATGTGGAGCGAATAGAAATTACACGCGGCTCGCACAGTTCGCTCTATGGGTCATCGGCAATTGGCGGTGTAATAAATATTATCACAAAAAAAAATTACAAACCTGGTTTTCATCTCGATGCAAATTTGGCCGCAGGCAACTTTGGAAAAGGAACCATGCTGCTTAACGAAAATTTGTTTTTAAACTACACGCACAAATCCGGGGTTTACCTAAATGCCGAAGTGTTTAACTTAAACACTAAAGGACTTGATGCAACGCGAGACACCATCACTAACCCAAACGCACTAAAACTTTATGACAACGATAATTTTTCAAAACTTGATTTAAATGGAAAACTGGGTTATAAAAATTCAAAAATTGATGCTTATTTCTCGTTCAGGAATACAAATCAAAATACGGATATTGATAAACTGTTTCAAGGCACAAGTAAGTACAGAAATATTTACAGCTCTAATCCAGATACTTATTACGATGGAAACTACACTCTCGATTTCACGAGAAGCACAATTAGCTATGGTGCATCATATAAAATAAACGATAAGTTTTCGGTGCACTTTAATGGAGGTATATCTAATATGAACCGACTTGCGATTGACGATTCGAGTCAAGTTGATTTAACTGGCGCTTACGATAGAACTTTTTTTAGAGGCAATTACGATGGTAAGCAAATGAATAATATAGTTTATGCAAACTTGAAATTAAAAGGATTAACCCTTTTGGTCGGTGCCGATATGCAAAGCGAAGCAATGAACATTAACACGCTTTATTATTATTACAAGACTTGGGTAATGGCTTATGATAGTTTTAAAACAAGTTTAGATTCAATAAAACCCGAAGCATCGGTAACGAGTGGTTTTATTCATGCCGATTTAAACGGCAAATTGTTTAACGAAAAATTGAAAGCATACTCCCTTGCGCTAAGTGCAAGAATGAATAATCACAGCTTATTCGGTAGTAATTTAACTTACGAAATTTCGCCATCATATAAATTAAACGAAAAAGCGCTACTGTATTTTTCCTACGCTACGGGATTTAACGCACCATCCTTATATCAACTTTATTCTCCAGAAAAAGATTTTACATCTGGCATCAGCAGAGGAAACAAAAATTTAAAACCCGAAACATCGCAAAGTTTTGAGCTTGGATTTAAACAAAACATTAATGATGTTCAGTTTTCTATTTCCGTATTCAGAACGGTGGTAGAAAACAGCATTGACTATGTTTACCTGTGGGACAAAAACCAAGAAATTGACTCACTGTCATATCTTGATGCGCGAGGCGATACTTATATTAATATCGGTAAGCAGACCAATAGAGGAATTGAATTGGGAGCTGCTTCAAAAGTATCGGAAAAACTTTCTATTGGTGGCAACATTAGCTTAATAGGTGGCCGTTTAAACTACGATACATCAGCTATTGATACAACACAAACTAAAAGAAATCGCGTTCAATTATATAGCAATGGTATTTTTTTATCTGGCAAAGCCGAAATCATTGGGCTAACCCGCAGACCGGCAACTGCCAATATTTTTATATCCTATATGCCTTGTAAAAATTTACTCTTAAGAGTTGATTATCGTTTTGTGGGCAGCCGCACAGATGTTATTTACAATGGCAACTCAGGCCCTTATGGCGCGCTTGGGCAAAACTTGCTTGGCGATTACAGTTTACTTGATGTCACTGCAAAATACGACATCATTAAAAATCTATCGGCACTTATAAAAGTTGAAAACGTGTTTGACACAGATTATATTGAGATAAATGGATTTAACACACGCGGCAGAAGTTTTTATTTAAAATTACGTTACTCGTTTTAACATATTGTATTTTACTAAAAAAGAAAGCTCAGATAAAATCTGAGCTTTCTTTTTTGCTTAACTATTTCTTATTTTTTCTCTACCACTTTAGGTACTTTAAAGTAATCCGAATCTTTTTTGGGAGCATTGGCAAGTGCTTCCTTTTGTGTAATATCTTGTTTCACACCATCTTCGCGCAACACGTTCGTTTCATCGGTCATGTAAACTAGTGGCTCAATAACATCTGTGTTAAGTTCATTTAGCTTATCTACAAACACTAGCATATTATTCATGTCGTTAATAATTGCATTTTTTTGCTCGTTGTCAAATTCTAATCGTGCAAGATGTGCAACTTGGTCAACTAATTTTTCGTCAATTTTCTGGGCCATGCTCCAATTCGTTTTTAATAATGGTGTAAACTTCTTCGCGCAAATTTATTAAATCTTCGGCAGATGTGGTTTTCGGGAAAACCGGATTATGAATAGTGGCGCGAACAAAACCCGGTGATGCATTAGCCATTAAAAAACTGCCGGTTTGTAACCGCTTCCAATTGTTTTTAAATGTGATGGGGACAATTGGTATTTGTTTTTCAGCTGCAATTTTAAACGCACCGTTTTTAAACCGGAATAACTTTGGCTCACGGTTAATAATGCCGCCTTCGGGAAAAATAAAAATACTGTTTCCTTTTTCTATTTCTTCGGCAGCACGCGTAAACGCCTTGTGAGCATCCACATTACTTTTTCTGTTTACCAATATATTCATGTCTTTAAAAAAAATATTGAACAAAGGAGCGTTCTCAATTTCGCGCTTGCCCACAAACACAAAATAATTTGGAACCAGCACATAAGCAAATAGAATATCAATATAAGAAGTGTGATTAGCACAATAAATGCAGGGCTTATTACCAAAGCTATTTTGATGCTTTTTTATTTTAGGTATTAAAAACGAGGTGTAAGCAATAAACTTTGCCCACACGCGCATTATTGAAAAAGCGGTGCGGTAATTTTTTTTTAATTCCAGCAAATAGTAAAAAAGCGGATAAAGCAGAAACATACCAATTCCAAAATTGGCAGATATCCAGCATTTCCAAAAAACACGAGGTATAAGTGTTAAATACTTCACGCTGTAAAAATACTTTTAAATTTGCAGGCATGGCACGTATTCTTACAGGCATCCAAAGCACCAATATTCCACATTTAGGAAATATTTTAGGAGCTATAATTCCGGCAATTGAGCTTTCAAAAAATCCGAAAAACGAATCGTTATTTTTTATTGCCGATTTACATTCGGAAACAACAATAAAAGATGCAGTCTTTAGGCGCGAAAGCACATTGGCTGTGGCTGCCACATGGCTTGCTTTTGGTTTTGACATTGAAAAAAATATTTTTTATCGCCAAAGCGATGTTACCGAAGTGTGTGAGCTAACTTGGCATTTGAGTTGTTTTACACCATATCCGATGCTTGCAAATGCTCACTCATTTAAAGACAAAGCCGGAAGATTGAGTGATGTAAATGCAGGCTTGTTCAGTTATCCGGTTTTGATGGCCGCTGATATTATTTTATACGATGCCAATTTTGTGCCGGTGGGCAAAGACCAGTTACAGCACTTAGAAATGACAAGAGATATTGCTGCTGCTTTCAATCGTACGTGTGGCGATACATTTGTTATTCCGGAGCCACTTACAAATGAAGCTACCATGCTTGTTCCCGGAACGGATGGAGAAAAAATGAGCAAATCGAGAAATAATTTTATTAATATTTTCTTGCCTGAAAAAGAATTGCTGAAAATTGTAAAAACAATTGTTACTGATGCCACGCCACTTGAGCAACCAAAAAATCCTGACACTTGCAATGTATTTGCGCTATACAAACTTATAGCCACAGCGGAAGAAACAGCAGCAATGCGCAAAAATTATGAAGCCGGTGGTTATGGGTATGGTCATGCGAAGCAAGCGCTACAAGATTTGATATTAAAAAAGTTTAGCAAAGAGCGTGAATTATATAATAGTTTCATGAGCAACCCCTATGAGTTGGAAAAAAAACTTTTACAGGGCGCAGATAAAGCTCGTGTTATAGCCAACGAAGTATTAAACCGTGTGCGAGAGAAAATGGGATTACGGAAATTATAGCACCTCGCTATTTTTCCAACAACACTCGGTCTTTTCCATCAAAATAAGGCGACTGTATTGAAATAACTTTTAATGGAACAACCGAAGTAACCGTTACACTATGCGGTGTGTTTTTCGGAATTAAAATTATATCACCCTTTTTAATTTTTATTTTCTTATCGCCAAGCAGCATTTCTGCTTCGCCTTCTAAAACAATTACTTGTTCGGTATGATATTCGTGCTTGTGCAGCTTAACTTGTTTCTTTATAAAAATCACAAAACTGCTACTCAAACTATCGTTCCCAATGTTTTTTGAATACACATTTTCGTAATCGGAAGGCGGATTAATACTATCTGCCGATTGAATGTTTTGGGCATTAACATTAATTAACAAAACGCAAGTAAGTAGCAATATTATGGAAAAGCGCAGGTTCATGAGTCTTAAAATTGGTGGTTGATAAGTGGGTTAATAAAATAAACTGCTTTCAAACTCGTTTAACATTAAAATAATTTAAAATTGTACAGTAAGTTCTATAAATAAAAAAATAACGATGCTTTTTAATTCCATTCAATCATTGTTTAAAAAACTCGAGAATTGGTTTGAAAAGAATTTCGGTTGGTTTTTTACGAACGGCAATAAAGAAGAGAGCGCCAATCAGTTCTGATTTTATCAATTGAGTTTTATGCACACGTTTTTGGGCTCGGTGAAAAACTGAAACGCCTCAAAACCTCCCTCGCGGCCCACTCCCGATCCTTTTACTCCTCCAAATGGAGTTCTTAAATCGCGCAACAGCCAGCAATTAATCCACACAATACCGGCATGAATTTTTTCTGCAACCCGGTGTGCTTTCGTTAAGTTTTCTGTCCACACAATTGAAGCTAAACCATAATTTGTACTGTTAGCATATTGCAAAACTTCTTGCTCGCTATCAAATGGCATGATGGTAACAACAGGGCCAAAAATTTCTTCTTTATTTGTTTTGCAATCATTTGGAAGCCCTTCAATAATAGTTGGTGCAATGTAGTACCCGTCTTTAAAGTCGCCTTCCAATTTAACCTGATTACCACCGCACAATATTTTTCCGCCTTCTTGTTTTGCTGTTTCAATGCATGATAATATTTTTTCCATGTGCGATTTTGAAACCACCGCACCAATTTTTGTTTTCTCATCAAGCGGATTACCTACGGTGAGCAATTTTTTTGTTCGCTCTGCGAATTCGGTTTTAAATTTTTCATATATGCTGCGCTCAATGTATATGCGTGAGCCACACAAGCATATTTGCCCTTGGTTTGCAAATGACGATTGCAATGTAGTTTTCACAGCTTTTTCAAAATCGCAATCGGCAAAAATGATGTTCGGGTTTTTACCACCTAATTCTAAAGATAATTTTTTAAACATAGGCGCTGCTACTCTTGCAATTTCGGCCCCTGTTTTTGTTCCGCCTGTAAAAGATATAAGCGGAACATCGGGGTGAACTGTAATTGCTGCTCCTACTTTGTGTCCGTATCCGTGAACAATATTTAAAACTCCGGCAGGCAGTCCTGCTTCAATACAAATTTCGCTAAGCAAAAAAGCCGTCATAGGTGTTATTTCGCTTGGTTTTGCAACCACTGTGCAGCCGGCCGCAATAGCCGGTGCAATTTTCCATGTAAATAAATAAAGAGGTAAATTCCATGGCGAAATACATCCGGCAACACCCACGGCATCACGCAAAGTGTAATTAATAGCGCTGCCTTCCATACTATGTGCTTCGGATGAAAAATGCAAAATACCTGTTGCATAAAAATGAAAATTAGCAGCCGCACGCGGAATGTCAACTGTTTTTGCTAACGAAAGTGGCTTACCATTATCTATTGATTCTGCCAAAGCAAGTCGGTCTAAATTTTTTTCTATTAAATCAGAAATCTTAAGCATAATACGTGCGCGCTTTTCTTTTGGAGTAGCAGCCCAAGTCGAGAAAGCGGCTTTTGCGGCACCGACAGCCATTTGCACATCATCGGTATCCGAATCGGGGATTAGAGAATACACTTTTCCGTTTGCCGGATTGTAGTTATCAATATAAAGTCCTGCCTTGGGGTCAACAAGTGCTCCATTGATATAATTTTTAATTTTTTGCATGGTTTAAAATTAAAAAAAAAGCCCTTCCAATTGTCGGAAGGGCTAACCATCTTTTTTTGCACGATACGAATAAGAGATGGTAGGGAAAGAATTTATGCAACAAAACTACTACGACCCGCGCCTGATTGCAATTAAATAAAAGTTAACTAGTGTTAAATAATGTTAATGATAATTTTATGTAGCCACTATCACCTAATTTTGAACAGCTGATAAAATGATACGATTTAACAATATCAAAATTGTGAGTGTGCTTGCCGGCATAGCATTGCTATGTTTAATAGTTATTGAATTTTATTGGATAAAAAGTGCCGTAGAACTAAAGCAGCAAAATTTCGAGCAGCACGTTAACGAAGTATTAAATAGTGTGGTGTACAAATACCAAAAACAACTTGCTGCAAATAAAATTACCCAAAAACTTAATTTAAGAAAGCAAGGGATAAGTTGGTATTACGATAAACAAAATTCAGGTTTATCTACCCGCATGTTTTTTGATTCCACAAAAAAAGGCGATGGGCAAATAGGGCTCACTACTTATGAAGAAGTTATTTCCGATTCGAGCGGAACTGTGAAAAAAGTAATTACAGAAAATATTATTGGGTCTAATGATTCGGTGCGTTTTAGCATTGGCGATAGCAATAATAAAGATTTGCAAAATGTGATAAAGAGCAGTGATATGATGAACGATATTTTTGAGGAGCTCGTAAGCATTAATATCTACAATAATTACAGCGATAAATTAGACACTGCTTTAATTGATTCGCTATTGCTTGATGAGCTGCACAACAATATGATTTACACGCGCTATCAAATGGGTATTATAAATCCGGCCGAAATTATGCTTAGCAAAGATGCAGATATGGTTTTGTTTGAATCGCCTTATCGTGTAAAAATATCGCCCGATAATATTTTTATTAAACCTCAATACTTAGCAGTTCACTTCCCAAATGAAAAAAATTATTTACTAAAAACAATGTGGAAAATATTAACCCTTTCCGGATTTTTAATTCTTGTTGTTCTTTTTGCCTTTTTCTTTGGACTATCTACCATATTCAAGCAAAAAAAATTATCGGAAGTAAAAAATGATTTCATAAGTAACATGACGCACGAATTTAAAACACCTATTTCAACCATATCATTGGCATGCGAAGTGCTAAACGACAACAGTATTGAAAAATCGCCCGAGCGGATAAATAATTACGTGAAAATGATAAAGGATGAAAACAAGCGACTAAGCTTGTTGGTTGAAAATATTTTACAAACAGCAGTACTCGACAAGGGGGAGCTAAAGCTAAATATTACCGATCTTGATATGCATGAACTGATTGAAAACGCAACTAAAAATATTCAATTGGCAATAGAAAAATCGGGCGGAAAAATTGAAATAAATTACAATGCCGATAATTTTATTGTACAGGGCGACAGGATACATCTTACCAATGTCTTATCTAATTTACTTGATAATGCTATAAAATACAGAAACGAAAATCCGCAAGTGAGTGTATCTACTTTTAATATTTCTAATGGAATTGCTGTTACTGTTTCAGATAATGGAATAGGTATAAGCAAAGAAAATCAGAAACGTATTTTCGAGAAATTATATCGTGTGCCTACCGGAAATGTGCACAACGTAAAAGGATTTGGAATTGGACTGAGTTACGTAAAAGCTGTTTCCGAAAAACACAATGGATCAGTTAAAGTGGAAAGTGAACTTGGCAAAGGAAGTACATTTACAATATATTTACCGTTAACCCAACAGACATGAATAAAATAAAAATTTTACTTGCCGAAGATGATAACAATCTTGGTAATCTTTTAAAAGAATATTTAAATGCAAAAGATTTTGATGTAACACTTGCATCAAACGGAAAAGAAGCATTTGATTTTTTTAAGAAAGGGAAATATGATATTTGCCTGCTTGATGTCATGATGCCCGTAAAAGACGGATACACGCTCGCTAAAGAAATAAGAGGCAGTAATGCAGAAATTCCGATTATTTTTCTCACAGCAAAATCAATGAAAGAAGATGCCATAGAAGGATTTAATGCCGGAGCAGATGATTACATTACCAAGCCATTTAGCATGGAAGAACTGATTTTGCGGATTAAAGCTATTTTACGAAGAATAAAAAATCAGGAACTTGCATCGTCTGCTCAAAACGAATTTAAAATTGCCGACTATATTTTTAACCACACCAACCAAACACTTACTCGCAAAAACAAAACCCATAAGCTAACTACCAAAGAATCCGACTTGTTAAAACTGCTATGCATTAATATTAATGATGTGCTTGACAGAAATTTTGCTTTAAATTCAATTTGGCAAAACGACAGCTACTTTAACAGCCGCAGCATGGATGTTTACATAGCAAAACTGCGCAGGTATTTTGACAAAGACTCGAAAGTTGAAATATTAAACGTGCATAGCAAAGGATTTAAACTTTTGGTTCAACAATAGTTTTTAGTTTTGTAGCTCTATTTTAATCGTGAGCGATAAACTTAAAAGTTATTTACTACTACACCTTATTGTTTTTATTTGGGGATGGTCGCCCATTTTTGGTCGGCTCATTTCAGTTGAAGCATTGCCACTAATTTGGTTTCGCATTCTCATCACCGTTATTGTTGTAAGTATTTACCTCATCGGGATAAAACAAAATTTGAAAATCAGCCGCATAAATGCATTAAAACTTATTGCCATTGGCGGAGTAATTGCATTCCATTGGTTCTGTTTTTATCACGCCATAAAAGTTTCAAATGTTTCGGTTACACTTGCTGCATTTTCTACAGGCACACTTTTCTCGGCATTAATTGAGCCCCTGTTTTACAAACGAAAAATTTCGGGTTACGAAATCATTTTCGGGCTCATCATTATAGGTGCTATCATTTTAATTTTAAATGTAGAAACACAATATACGCTTGGAATTATTTTTGGTGTGATGGCTGCGATCACCTCATCACTCTTCACGGTGTGGAACGGATTGATTGTCAGGAAAATTGAATCGCCCGTAATGACTATTTACGAATTAGGTGGTGGACTTGCCGTACTAAGTATTTTTCTTTCGATAAACGGCAACTTTAGTCCCGAGTTTTTTAAAGTGTCGCTTAGCGACACTTTGTGGCTGCTGCTTTTTTCTACCATTGGCACCGCATTCCCTTTTGTGGCGAGCGTTAACTTATTAAAAAAAATAAGCCCTTACACTATGACACTCACCGTAAACCTCGAAACTGTTTACGGCATTATTTGGGCTTACTTTTTATTTAATGAGGACAAGCAAGTAACTCCTTATTTTTACATCGGCACCACAATTATTCTTTTCGCCATTTTTGCAAATGCAATTATTAAATACTACCAAAGCAAAAAATTAAACGCTGTAAATGAACAACGCCAATAATTATTGCAACGATTTATTTAACTACTCGCGCTTTGTTACGCGCGAAGTAAAAATTGGCGATTTAGCTTTAGGTGGCAACAATCCCATCAGAGTGCAAAGCATGACCACCACCGATACAATGGATACGCTCAAAACAGTGGAACAAAGTATCAGAATGATAGAAGCGGGATGCGAATTAGTAAGAATTACTGCACCGAGCCTGAACGATGCAAAAAATTTAGAAGCAATAAAAAAGGAACTTGAGAGGCGTGGATATAAAACTCCCGTTTGTGCCGATATACATTTTACGCCTAATGCCGCAGAGCACGCAGCACGCATAGTTGAAAAAGTGCGTGTGAACCCGGGTAACTATGCCGACAAGAAAAAATTTGAACACATTGATTACACTGATAAAACGTATGAAGAGGAATTAGAGCGCATTCGTGTGCGCTTTTTGCCACTGATAAAAATTTGTAAAGATTACGGCACCGCTATGCGCATAGGCACTAACCATGGTTCATTAAGCGATAGAATTTTGAGTCGCTATGGCGATACACCACTTGGCATGGTTGAAAGTGCGTTTGAATTTTTACGGATTTGCGAAGAGGAAAATTACCACAACATCATTTTGTCAATGAAAGCAAGTAACACGCAAGTAATGGTACAAGCTTATCGGCTACTTGTAAATAAAATGATGGCAACCAACAGAAATTACCCGCTACATTTAGGCGTTACCGAAGCCGGTGATGGTGAAGATGGAAGAATAAAATCGGCAGTGGGAATAGGTGCTTTATTAGAAGATGGATTGGGCGATACCATTCGGGTATCGTTAACGGAGGAGCCCGAGTTTGAAATTCCGGTAGCAAAAAATTTAGCTGAGCGTTATAGTTCAAGGAAAACAGAGAACAAAACCGGCAATGCTGTTACATTTCACAATCCATTTGAATACTGCCGCAGAAAAACAATAGAAACAAAAAATATTGGAAACAAAAATGTTCCGCGTGTAGTGGCTGATTTTTCGGAGAAAGGCGAAATAAGCCCGGCTTCTTTTTTTGCTGTTGGATATAACTACTCAGTGCCGCTTGATAAATGGAACATTACCGATCAAGCCTGCGATTATATTTTTTTGGGCGACAATACAATTAACTTTGAAATACCCGGAACACTTGGTTTAATTCATAATTATACTACTTGGCTTCTGCTTAATAATAAAACGAGGGCTTATCCGATATTTTCCGTTTCAGAATTTAATTCAGCAAAAGAAAAATCAGCGGAACTAAATTTTGTAAGCGTTAGTAGTACCAATGATATTGAAAAACTGACAAGTACCGAAAACGTAATTTATGTTTTTGAAACAGCTAATGAGCACGCCATGCCTTATTTGCGAAGTTTGTTTTTATACTTACTGGCAAACAATAAACTTAATTCTGTTATAGTTAAGCGCGCATATTCCAACTTGAGTGCCGATAAGTTTCAGCTTTATAGTTCAACCGACTTTGGCGGACTTTTGCTCGATGGCTTTGCTGATGGAATTTGGATAACACAGAAAAACTGTGCTCCTATGCAAATTGTTAATTCCACTGCATTTGGCATTTTGCAAGCTACACGCACACGCATTTCAAAAACCGAATACATTTCTTGCCCCTCGTGCGGCCGCACACTTTTCGATTTGCAAGAGACGACTGCAAAAATTAGAGCACGCACTTCTCATTTAAAAGGAGTAAAAATTGGAATAATGGGCTGCATTGTTAATGGCCCGGGCGAAATGGCTGATGCCGATTATGGATATGTGGGAACAGGTGTTGGAAAAATTACTTTGTACAAAGGCAAAGAAGTGGTTAAGCGTAATGTTAAATCAGACAATGCTGTTGACGAATTAATACAACTCATAAAAGATAATAACGATTGGGTAGATATTGCTTCCTAACAAAAACCTCTCGCCAATGGCGAGGGGTTTTTAATTTTTACCTAACTACACTTACGTGCCCTATGTATTGATGTTTTCTGTCAAACACATCGGTTATTAATACTTTCCATACATACACATCTTCTTGTACCACATTTTTGCCGTTTCCGGTGCTTTTCACTTTCGCATCCCATCCTTCGTTTTTATCCTCTGTCCACCAAATCATATCGCCCCAGCGGTTAAATATCATAATCTTATAGGTTTTCCAACCCACACCATAAGTAAAGAAGAAATCATTTACTCCATCGCTATTAGGGGTGAAACAATTAGGAGCATAAAACGTGTATTCGGGGTCAACTTGTATTACTTGAATTGCGGTATCAGGGCAATTGTACTGGTTATTGGCAATAAGCGTAACGGTATAATATTGTGTACCGTTAGGGTCGCTTGGGAAAACGTGCTGCGGATTTTGAACATTTGATCCCGCTGTTTGATCGCCCCAAGTCCAAGTCCAACTGTTAGGATTGCCGGTAGACAAGTCCGTGAAATTAGCTGTAGGGTCTATAGCACTCACCGGATTAGGCGTTGCGCTAAAATCGGCCACCACATAAGGATAAACATGAATATACGCTTGCTTAATAAGCGTATCAGAGCAGCCGCCATCGTTAAACACCATAAGCGTTACGGTATAATCGCCCGGCACGGTATAGCAGTGTGATGGGTTTTGCTGTGTTGATGTATTTCCATCTCCAAAATTCCATGACCATTGATTGATTACTGCCGGCAAAGCAGTGGTTGACTGGTCGGTAAAGTTTACGCAATGCGTTACGCATCCTGCAGTATCATCAACAGTAAAGTTTGCGGTAGGCGGCCCCGTTATAGTGAGCGCGACCTGAAACGAATCTATGCAACCTAAATCGGAAGTTACAACCAGATAAACATTATACGAACCTAAATTAGTGTATGGATGCGATGGATTTTGTTGGGAGGAATTATTCCCGTCCCCAAAATCCCAATACCAGCTTGATATATTAACGCCCTGCGGAACAATACTCGTATCTGTAAATTGTATGTTAGGATTACCCGAACAATTAGTAGTTACGAAACTAAAACCGGCTGTTGGACCAGGCAGTGCATAGATGGTATCGCTAATTGATGACATACAATTGCTGTTTGCAACTGCCGTTAAATAAACAGTATAGATACCGGGTTGATTAACAGTGATGACTTGGGTAGTTTGTCCACCCGGAACCCACGAATACTGTGCAGCACCTGCTGGCGCTGTTAGTGTGGCATTTTGCCCGGGGCATATTGTATCACTTTGCGAGTTAATAAAAAACGGATCGCACGAACAATCAACATAGGCATAACCATAGTGTCCGCCATAAGCGCAATCGCCAACAGTAAATTGGATGGTAACATTTTGACCTATGTATGGAGTTAAGTCAACGCTAACTGTTGTCCAAGGGCGATAATAGGTTTGTCCAAATCCGCATGCCGCTGTAAAGAAACCGGGAATATTTGGGCCACCAACCACCAAATATTTAGCACATTGAATTGTGTCGCCCAAAGAATCGAACATGTTTACTGTAAAAAATGGCTGCTCATTTGGCGCATGTGATGGATCTTCAACTATTACTGCATATTTATAAGTGAAAATTGCATTGGTTTGCTGCACGTTAAATATTTGAATCAATTGAGCGCCACCATATCCCGAAACTTGTCCATCACCCAACTGGGCAGATGCATTTCCACCAGGGCAAACTACCGGAAAATTACCGCATGGATCTAAACCAGGCCCTGTAACAATATTATGCTGTGGTGGGACCAAACTAACACCCGACATGTTGTATTGCGGATGCGGTGCAGTGGTTGCACCCACAGAAATAGTTCCTGTAGTGCCGTACCAACCTGCAAAAGTTTGTGTTTCAAAATCTATATTAGTACATGCAGCTTGTGGTTGTGGCGGTGTAATGTAGGAGAAAGTAATATCGTAGTTAAAGCAACTTGGTGTAGGCCAGCAATCAATAACTACAAAATAGCTTTGGCCATTTATAACATTCACTATAGTAGATAAACTGGTAGCATAATTGGCAACACCACCTATGCAAGTACCGCTTGGTAGCGGGCATCCTTGCCACACCGATATTGACGCCCAAGCCAACGGATTAATATTGTTAATCATAATTTGCACAGGACCGGTTTGTGTAGCAGTAAAATAATAAACCCAATCTTGCCCATCCAAATAAAATGAAGATACGCACGTGGTCATTGGTAAATTTATAGAGTTGTAATCATCAGTACCATTGCAAGTACTGCCCGGGCCTGTAAACGGAATGGTAACAGGGCTTGCCATAGCAGCAGCACAATCGTTACCGCCTTGCGCATAAGCAGCACCCGAGAAAAGGATAGCTGCTGCTGCTAATATGTTTTTAATGTTGAGTTTCATGGAGCAAATATTTTTTACAGTAAAGTGTTCTTAGTGATTAGAGTTGCTATTGGTTACATCCGTTACCTGATGGCTTTCGGATGCTTCGAATCCGCAAACGGCCACCACTTTTACTAATCCATCAAATGTAATTTGCGATTCGGCTTTTACCGTTATAGTTTTTGTAGTCAATTCGGTTTTGCTGTCAAGCACACCTTTGCGCGATTTCATCATGTTGTCTATCTTATCACAATCGGCTTGTGTTTGTATATTGCTGATTGTAAATTTAAATTGGTTAATTTTTTTATCGGCCGAAAGGGTGAAACCCGAACTAATAATGAAAAACATTATTACTATGCCTGATGATAGAATTGATTTCATGGTATTCTGTTTTTGAATTGACATCTTATTAAATTAGACCAAATTTATTGAAAAATGGTTGCAACTACATCTGATTTCTTTCGATTAATGAGTTTTTTTTATAGACCAATTATTAATCACAAAGTAGAATAAATGCGGCCCCAACGACTCCTAAGCCATTGATTTACAGAAAAATAGTTGAATTCAATTTTCTAAAAAATCAGAAATTGCTTCTGTAATTTTTAGCCATTCAATCAAAAAACCATCGTGCCCATAACCCGATTCTATAATTTTTAACTCGGCATTAGGCAGGTGCTTTGCCATAAAAACTTGTTCTGCATTGGGGCACAAAAAATCGGTAGAGATGCCAATTAACAGCGTTTTATTTTTTACTGTGCTCAAAACATTTTCAATACTCCCTCTGTTACGAGTAATATTATGGCTATCCATTGCTTTGGTTAAAACATGGTAAGAATGCGCGTTAAAACGGCTTACTAATTTATCTCCCTGGTGATGAATATAAGATGCTGCTTTGTAATTATCCAATTTAGTATCATCATCATCTGTTTGCGTTTGAGCAAATGCTGCGTAGTTTCGGTAAGTTAACATGCCTATTGCCCTTGCCGCCTTCAACCCTTTTGCGCCTGCGTTTTCTGTATTTGTATAAAAAGATTCATCGGCTTCTATCGCTAAGCGCTGCGCTGTGTGTATCGCAATTCCCCAAGCACTTTCGCGGGCGCTTGTGCACAGCAAAATAAGTTTTTCAATTACGTTTTTTTCCATCAATGCCCATTCCATAGCTTGATAGCCGCCCATGGAACCACCCATGCAAATTTTAATTTCTTCGATGCCCAAATTCTTTCGCAAAGCAATGTGCGCATTCACCATATCGCGAATCGTAATTAATGGAAACCGTTTTCCATACTTTTCATTCGATTCAGGATTAATATTTTTAGGGCTAGTGCTTCCGTAACAAGAACCTAAAATATTGGCGCAAACCACAAAGTACTTTTCCGTATCAATTATTTTATTTGCGCCCACCACTCCGCTCCACCAGTCGGTACAATCGGCATTAGCCGTGAGTGCATGGCAAACCCACACCACATTATTTTTTTCGGCATTTAGTTTTCCGTATGCACAATAAGCAATTTCAATATCGGATAAGTGCGCGCCACTTTCCAATTTAAAAATACCTTTATGCTTAAATACACTTTGCTGCATGAAGCGCAAAACTACAATTTATATACTTTTGAAAATTAAAAACTAAAACCATGCGTATTGAATTAAAACGAATTGATGATGCTTTTAACATGGAGGCCGTGAGCGAAGATGGCAACAAAGCATTAATGGATGCAGGCCCTAATATTGGCGGCAAAGGAAATGGCGTGCGACCAATGCAAATGCTTATAATGGGCCTTGGCGGATGCAGCGCAATAGATGTGGTGATGATTTTGAAAAAACAGAAACAAGAAATAAAAGATTTTAAAATAACCATTGACGCTGAGCGCGAACAAGGAAAAGAGCCGGCATTGTGGACAAAAGCCCACCTTGTTTTTTTAATTACCGGTGCAGTTGAATTAGATAAAGCACAGCGCGCTGTTGACCTGTCAATGGAAAAATACTGCTCTGTTTCCGAAACACTAAAACGTGCCGGAACTGCAATCACTTACGAAGTAAAAGTAAATCAATAAAAATGTCAGAAAAGAAATTTGAAACCATTGCTGTTCGCACACAAATAAATACAACCGAGCAGAACGAACACTCCAGTCCGCTTTATCTTACATCCAGTTTTATGTTTGATAATGCCGAAGAAATGCGCGCTGCATTTGCCGATGAGACAGAAGCAAATATTTATTCGCGGTTCAGCAATCCGAATGTGCAAGAGTTTGCAAATAAACTTGCTTTGCTCGAAGGAGCAGAAGCATGCTTTGCTACTGCATCGGGCATGGCAGCTATTACAGCGAGTTTTTTAACATTTTTAAAAACAGGCGACCATTTACTTTCGTGCAGTTCTATTTTTGGCTCTACACACACTGTTATTACAAAATATTTTCCTAAATGGGGGATTGAACACAGCTATTTCGATATTAATAAACCCGAAGAAATTGAAAAGCACATTCGCAAAAACACTAAAATGATTTTTGTGGAAACACCTTCAAACCCCGGTTTAGATATTATTGATTTAGAGTTGATGGGGAAAATTGCTGCCAAACATAAAGTACTTTTAAATGTAGATAATTGTTTTGCCACACCATATTTGCAACAACCCATTAAATATGGTGCTGATATTGTAACACATTCTGCTACCAAATTTATTGACGGGCAAGGGCGTGTTTTAGGTGGCGCGGTTGCCGGCAAAAAAGAATTGATAAAAGAAGTTTATCTTTTTTGTCGCAGCACAGGTGCTGCTTTATCACCATTTAATGCTTGGGTTTTATCAAAAAGTCTGGAAACGCTTGCCGTGCGTATGGACAGGCATTGCGAAAATGCTTTAAAACTTGCACAGTGGCTCGAAAAACACGCAGCAGTTGAAGCAGTAAAATATCCTTTTCTTTTATCGCACATGCAAAATGCAATTGCAAAAAAGCAAATGCGTGCAGGTGGTGGCGTTGTTTCTTTTACACTAAAAGGCGGGCTAAATGCAGGCCGAAAATTTTTAGATGCTGTTAAAATGTGTTCGCTTACCGCAAATTTAGGTGATACACGCACAATAGTTTCGCACCCGGCATCCACCACTCACGCTAAATTAACCGAAGATGAGCGAATGGCAGTTGGCATTAGCCCCGGCTTAGTTCGCATTTCAGCTGGGCTGGAGCATATTGACGATATTATTGCCGATGTGGAACAAGCACTAAACTGTTGATTTTTGAAAAAACAAATTTACCTCGATTACAACGCTACCACACCTGTTGACCAACGAGTGCTTGATGCAATGTTGCCATATTTTAACATACATTTTGGCAATGCAGCAAGCAAAACCCATGCGCATGGCTGGCTGGCTGCCGATGCAGTTGAACAGGCACGCCAACAAGTTGCCGATTTAATTAATGCCGAAAAAGATGAAATCGTTTTCACATCGGGTACTACAGAAGCTATCAACATTGCGCTAAAAGGCGTTTGGGAAAATCACAAATCAAAAAGGAATCATATTGTTACGGTTAAAACCGAACACAAAGCCGTGCTGGATGTTTGCGATTATTTAAGCACACAGGGCGCTACTGTTTCTTATTTGAGCGTGAATCGCGAAGGGATAATTGACTTACATGAGTTGCAAAATATAATTACCGATAAAACTATTTTAGTGTGCGTGATGATTGCAAATAACGAAACAGGAGTGATTCAGCCTATTTCCGAAATTGCAAAATTAGCTCACGAAAAAGGCGCATTTTTTTTTACAGATGCAACGCAAGCTACAGGTAAAATTACAATTGATGTAACCGATGGAATTGATTTGATGTGCCTGAGCGGCCATAAATTTTATGGTCCCAAAGGTGTGGGCGCACTCTATGTGCGAAGAAAAAACCCGAGAGTTAATTTAGCCACCATTGTTCATGGTGGTGGACACGAAAAAAATTTACGAGCCGGTACACTCAATGTACCAGCAATAGTGGGCATGGGCAAGGCAGCCGAATTTGCCAAAACAGAATTGTGGGAAACAGGTGCACAAATATCAAAACAGCGCACAAAGTTGGAGCAATATCTTTTAGATGCAGGTAATGTTTACATTAACGGCAGCACAAAAAACAGATTGCCTAACACAACCAATCTTTTAATTACAAATGTGAAAGCCGACAAACTTACTGCAGCAGTTCCACTCGTGAGTATGGCAATGGGTTCGGCATGCACAAGTGCTGCTGCTGAACCATCGCATGTTTTAAAAGCAATGGGATTAACCGATGAAGAAGTTTTCTCCTCCGTTCGCATCTCAGTTGGAAAATACACCACCGATGAAGAAATTGATTTTGCGATAGAAAAAATAACAGCTGCAATAAAACTACTTCGGGGTTAAACCAAACAATAAGCTTTACAATATTCTTTTGTTTTTTACGTTTAATTGCTATAAATTTGATTATCCCGAATAATTGGAGTTCCTACCTTTGAGTGGACAAATTATTTAGTTTAAAATCGCGACCTTAGATCCATGAAACAAGTAAGAAGTCGTTACAGCAAAGAATTTAAAA
>JAGVMA010000039.1 GCA_020054095.1 Bacteroidia bacterium
AATTATCATCAATATGGTATTGCTTTTTAAGGTTGCTTGCTGCTGCTGATTGTAATGCTGCAAAACGGAAATAATTGTTCTTGTCATTACGTATAACCAGATTTATTTTTGAGTTGCAAAAATTACAAACACCATCGAACAAAATAATTGCCGATGTGCTATTATCAGTTTTCATAAACTAATGTGTTTCGCTAACAGGCACCACCAAGTTGTATTCTTTCACTTCGCCCGGTTTATTATTAATGGTAATAAAATTATAGCCCCACGATGTATCTGCCACAGCGGCATCGTAGCCAATGGCATAAATAACATAATTATCGTTTGCCAATTTATCGAACATGGCTAAGCCATTGGCATCGGTAATTTTATATTCGGCATCGTAAAAACTAGGGCTTTTGCCCGGCCAGGCAGTGAGCCCTTTTTTAATGTAAACTTTGCAGTTAGCCAAATTGTAAAAATGATGTTTTATTTCGCAATACAATTCGGCTTTGCCGGTTACCACCGTTCCGCCTCCATTGCCATTGCCTCCTTTTTTACAAGTGGCTGCGAAAGCGGTTATCGAAATTAGTATGTAAAGTATTTTACCTTTCATTACTGTATTACTATTCGTTTTACAAATTGTTTTCCATCAACTAAAAACTTGCAAACATAAACGCCTTTGCCAAGAGCGGTTAAATTAACATCTCGGTTTTGCGAATTATCAAAATTAGTTTGATACACCATTTGCCCCATAGTATTATAAACGTGCATAAGCACATTATTATTGTGTGCATTTTTAAAGCGGATGGTAATATTTCCTGTTGAAGGATTAGGAAACACTGCAATATCTTGTTCAATCGCAATTTCATTTTTTATACCCATTGATAAATCGCCAAGGTAAAGTGCTGCACCACCACGATAGTTTCCAACAATCATATCCATTAAACCATCGTTAGTTATATCGGCAAAATTAGCTGCAACACGTTGGCCCTCCCACACTTCGGTTGGCTGCGAAAGCAGCGAGTCAACTTTTGTAAAACTGCCTGTTAAGTTGTTATCAATATTCGTGTAATGAAAAACATAACCTTGTTCCGATCCAACAAACATTTCGTAAGTGCCACTATCATTAAACATAAACGGAACTGCATAACCACCGCAGCAAGGTAAAAGCACATCCACGTTACCAATGTTGTTAGATGTGAGCGTGAAAACGGGTGTAGTTAATGAGCCTGTATTTTTATAGTAACGAATGCGCCCGCTGCGTTCGCCAATAAGTAAATCTAAAATGCCATCTCTATCTACATCAAATAATTGCGGTGCAGCTGTAGTACCTGCATCAATTATTGTATTTGTATTATCAACCATTGAATAAGGCATTAGCTGAACAAACACTGCAGGATTTCCTGCACCGGCTGTATTATTAAAACGGTGCAACTCGCCACTTTCATTTCCTATAATCATATCATCATCGCCATCATTATCTATATCGCCAAAAGTGATTATGAAACTTAGCTCGCCTGCAAGCACAGATGAGAGCCCGGCATAATCGTTAGTTACGAAAGTGAACTGTGGGCTGGTAGCTGTGCCGGTATTTTTATAGGCATGTACTGATGTGAATGAGTTAGAGTTAGTGCAGCCGCTTGTTTCAATTTTGCGGTGGTTGCCAATGAGTAAATCTTTTAGGCCATCTGCGTCAAAATCAAAAAATACCGGGTAAGAGCCTTCGCCTATTTCAATCATTTCATCCTGCAGCATATCTTTTTTCACGAAATTAAAAACAGGAGCAGCATCGGTTCCGGTGTTTTGATAATACCAAATACTTTTTTGGTTATCAGAAACATTAGCGGCACCGTTGCCCACAATTAAATCGCGTTTGTTGTCATTATTCACATCCAGATAAAACGGAAGTGGATATAAATTTAAATCGGTAGAAAATGTATTGTTAGGGAAAAAGGTTTGCTCGGCAGCCATTATTGCAAGTGATGAGTCGTTGCCATTGGTAAGCATATTCATGCTGCAATACGAAACATCTCCAAGTACACAATCGTAATCGCGGTCGGCATCCATGTCAATTAATAAAACACTTGAACCCGCATGTTGTATGGTGATGGGATCGTATTTAATTAACCCACTGCATGCGTTAAGTGTGATGGTGTTGTTAGACGCATTTTCTTCAAAATTGCCCCAGCAGTTTTTATCTTGCCAAAAATTTAAACTATCGGCATTGCCATAAGTTTCCATTGATAGGTTTTTGTGATAGTCAAGCGTAATTCCATTAAAGTTAAATGCCACAATATCTATATCGCCATCGTGGTCCACATCTTCTATACCTGGTATATCAATAGGATTAGAGTAAAGAATAATATAAGTTGCTACTGTGTGCGGAATGTAAGATGATTTAAGCTGGCTAACCACCATGCTAAATTGTAAATTACCTGATGTGGAAGTGTTTTTATAAATGCGAATTGCTCCATTTTCGTAAGTAAAAATATCTTCTTTACCATCGCCATTGTAATCTTTTAAAAGAAGCCAATCGTGCAGGCCTGCCGGAAATTTTTTCTCATATTGCGGAGCGTGTACATAGTCAACCGTGTTGGCAGTTCCGTTATTAATATAGGTAGTTATTTTATCGCGCAACGAATTACTTGTGCGGTCAAACACCACTAAATCTTTAATACCATCAAAATCTAAATCAATAACCGATGTTTGAACAAAATTGTGCGCACCTGCCCAAGGAAGTTTTAATTGCGCGTTGTTCTCAAAAACTTTTACACTATCTGCTCTGCGAAAGCCCAGCTGAGCATAAGAAACGAAAGCAAGTGCTGTGATGCAGATACACAAAAACATTTTTTTTGTATTCATATTAAAATGTTTAAGCACCTGCACGGGGCTGCAGCGCAGTTATTTTTTTTCTTTATCTAATAATATTATTAAAAACTCGGTGGCAGTTCCGGTTTTAGCCGATTTCAGCAGCAACTCTTTTGTATATTTTTTGTAGCCGCTTTGCGTAACCTCCACTATATATGTTTTATCAGATGGTAGTGTGAAAAAATATTCGCCATCTTCATTGGTATTGGTTGTGCCGGCTTGCTTGCCTGTTTCTTTATCAGTGATTATCACTTCCACATCAGGCGCACCTTTACCGGATTCTATAATGGTAACATTGCCTTTAAGGATAGAAATTTTAGGGCCGTTATCTGTTACTTCTTTTTCGTCTTTCATGATGAGATATTTACTCATGTCCACTTTGTAAATATCGCGCTCGCCCATTCCGCCCGGACGATCACTGGCAAAATAAGCAGTGTTATTATCGGTAGTTAAAACAAAACTTACATCCTTACGCACTGTATTAATTGGGTAACCTAAATTAACCGGTTTGCTCCATTTACCGTTTTCTAAGCGTGTCATAAAAATATCGTACGAACCCATTGAGTTGTGTCCTTCTGAAGAAAAGAAAAGTGTTTTACCATCGGGGTGAAGAAAAATTCCGCCTTCATCAAATTGCGTATTAATTTCGGAGCCTAAGTTCACAGGTAAACCCCATTCTGTTTTGCTTATTTTTTTCACCATCCATATATCGCCATGGCCAAAACCTTTTTGTTCGCCATATTTAGGTGATTCACTCACAAAATAAAGTGTTTTACCATCAGACGAAATAACAGCACCAAACTCGGCATAGCTTGTGCTTACCGGTTTGCCTAATAATTTAGGTGCGCCCCATTTGCCAGTTTGCTGCACTTTAGATATTAATATTTCTCCGCCACGTGCTTCACCATCATCGTTACGATAAATAAAAATTTGTTTTCCATCGGGCGAAATGCTTAATACTGCATCGTGCCCTTCGGAATTAACTGACCCTTTTATCATTTCGGCTTCGCTAAAATTTTGTTTGCCATCGTCCCACGTTGACATGTATATATCTTCAAAAAATTTAAAATCTCCTTCCTTATCCACCTCTTGTCCTTTTTTGCCTTGTGGCCTGCGCGATGTAAAAACAAATGTTTTTCCATCAGCAGTGATGGATGGCCCTTTGTCATCGTAAGATGAGTTAATCATATCGCCTGCATTTGAAACCGTAATAGTAACAGGTGCTTTCATTAAATCTTTAGCACTTTTACATTGGCTGATAAGCAAATTAATATCATAGTCGTTCACTTTCCCTTCAGTGGTTCCGGCTTTAAATTTTTCGTATTCTTCAAGCGCCATGTCCACTTTTTCGAGCATGTGGTGCGTGTGTGCGAGTATGTAGAGCATGTCTTCGTTGCATTTAGGGTCAATGCTTAATGCTTTTTCTAAAAACTCCACTGCATCATCGTATAGTTCCATTGCGTGATAAACTTCGCCCAAGCGGTAATTTACATTTGCGTTATTTTGGTCGCTGTTTAATACCTCTTTGTAAAGGTTAAGTGCTTTCACATAATCTCCTGCATTAAAAAATTGGCCGGCCTGAAAAAGTTTGGCTTGGTCGCCACCTTTTTGTAAAATGTTTTTGTCTTTTTTCTGTGCGAAAGCAACTGAAAATAGTAAGGTAAAAATGAGGGGTAAAAATTTCATCCTTGTCATAAAAATTGGCTTGAGGTTAGTGCTATCAAATTTATAAAAAATATTACAGTTCGTTACACAAACGCAAGAAATGCTGCATGGCTGCTTTTTTGTTGTCATCGAACCAATAACTAATTTTTTGCTGCAAATAATCAGCAATCGTGCCGTTATCAATGGTTGGGTGCTGCAATTGCGGAATAAGTTCGGCTATATTATTAATGCCATAAGCCAATGCCTCATTAAAACGGGCAATAAAGCGCTCATCTATATTTTTATTGGCCACCCAGCAGGCGAATACAAATGGCATTTGCGTAAAGCGATGCCATTCAGCCGCCAAATCATACACGTATTTATATTTTCCGGCAAGGGCAAAAGTTCGGTCGCCAATAACTAATGCAGCCGATGTGCCTTTTACATTGGTTTCAAAACCCGGCTCGGCCTGATGCCAGTTTACGTTTATTTTCCAAAAATTTTTGGCAAGCACTTTTGTGAGCATCACTGATGTGCGCGATTGGTAATCGAGTACCACATCGGTCATTTCGGTTAGCGGCACGTTGCTATAAAGATTCACTGATGCCACAGCCCCATTGGCGCCAATACAAAAATCGGATAAGATGTATTTTTCGGGCAGCAGCGGAATAATGGCTACTGGCACCAAGCCTAAATCGGTATTGCCGCTAAAAAGTTTTTCGGCACACTGGGCTGGTGTGTCTAATTGCAAGTGGAAAAGCGATTGGTCTAATTTTTTTTCGATGCCATAAATAAATGGCTTGGAATTTAAATACGATACTACCGAAATACTGATTGCTGCCGCCATAAAATACTGACGGTAAAGTTATGTATTTTTATCAGTGTGGTTAACCGCTATTGCTGCTGCCACAGGTGCTAATACAGGCGCAAAAATGCTTCCTATTAATGGGAGCGAAAAAATAATCCAAAACACAAAACCATTGGTAACGGCAAGCCATTTATTTTTCCAGATATAACCACTGCTTGCCATCACACCCATGCGTTTGCGCTCGGCACAATAATCCATCATAGAATAACCATAAAAATAATACGAAACCAGCGCCAGAAAAAACACAGAGAACAGCCAACCAATTACCGGAATAAACAACAAGAAAAACGATAAAATGATAATACCATATTCAATGAGCATATTGCGCAGCGCAATTAAAATGCCTCTGAAAATATCGCGCACTAATTGCTGCATATTAAATGGGTATGTTTTGCCGGTTAACTGCTGCTCGGTTTTTTCAGATAAAATGGCCATAATGGGCGACATTAAAATAAGCATGATGTATTTGTTAAATGTGGCATTAATAAAATAAAAAATAACAGTAACCAAAATACTCACCAGCCAACCAACAGATAAGCCAAGAATACCGCTGCTTGTGCCAAGCCCCGTATAATCGGTTATGGTTTGTTTTATATAATCGGCTACAAGATGTGTGAACGCAAACACGCCCGCAAAAATTAAAAACGAAATTACAAGCGGATAAAATAAATAAGGCCAAAGCCCATTGTTAAACACAAAACTTAATGCTCGGCCGTAACTGCTAAAACCTAATGCTATTTGTTTACCTGCTGCCATTAGGCAAAGGTGTGAAAAGTATTTTAAATAAAAACCGCCCCTGGATTGTTTCAATTACGTTCAACAAACAGGGGCGGTTGTATAATTAACTACAATTATTAATTTTTCACCACTCTAATTACACCTGTTTTATCATTCGTTTTTAACTCTACTAAATATATGCCCGACTCACCTTCAATAGTTAGGTTTATTAGCGGTGAGCCATCATACATTTTTGTTTGTAGTTCCTGACCAAGTATGTTTCTTATAGTTATTACAAGATTACTGTAAACCACTCCCATATCTATTGTAATGTTTCCGCTTGTAGGATTGGGGTACAAAACTATACTTGACGCAAAATTATTTTCACTTAAACCAACATTATTTACAGTAGCGCAAGCTGATGTATCGGAGCAATTGTTTTGTGTTACGATTACTGCATATTGTCCGTTAGCAGTTGCTGTAAATGTTTGGTTGGTTGCTCCATTTACAGGCACGTTTCCGCTACAGTTTATCCACTGATAGGTTGCACCACTGGGGTTAGCTGTTAGTGTGGGTGAGTTATTGGTTACTGTTGCATTTACAGTATTTATAGTTAGGTTTATTGTAATAATACTATCGCAACCTACTGAGTTTGCAATAGTATCCATGAATGTACCGCTTGTTGAATATGTATTATTGCCGCTTGGGGTTGTGTAACTGTTACATACTGTTGGTGATATAGTGCTTGTCGTATTTGTATTCACTGTTAAGTTTATTGTTATCACACTATCGCAACCTTGTATGTTAGTTATAGTATCCATGTAGATACCGCTTGTTGAATATGTATTATTGCCGCTTGGGGTTGTGTAAGTATTACACACTGTTGGCGATATACTACTTGTGCTGCTATAGTTAACATTAACGGTTACTATTTGGCTCATTTCAAATGAGCAACTTTGCTGGCAAATACCATTGCCAAAAACCCAATCTGTAAGTGGGTTCATAGAAGCGGAAAGACTTGCATTGGGCCCGGTGATCGCGGTTGCAACCATACCACTATTGTCGTTAAATTTATTATAATGCTGCAACCCTGGCTCGTTTCCTACTAAGCAACCATTCATGTTATTTGTAATTTGAGATTGAGTAAGGGCTGTATTCCATAATCTGAAATCGCTCACCGTAAAACTACCATGGTAACTTACGCTTGCCGGGTACCTTGGATCGTTACCAATATGAATGGCTGAGGATGGACTGTTTATTATACTAGATGTTATTCCTGGTCCAGTTACATCTAAAACACCATCAATATAAATTCGGATGGAGGATGCATCGGCAACAGTTGCAATATGATGCCACCCGGTTGCATTTGTTAATGCCGTTGAATTTGCAAAGCGCCAATTGCCATTATCATTTACGTACCATTGAAAATTGTTACCAATACCTATACCATGCCATATCCACACATTTGTGCTCATGTTATCTGCACCCGGCTGCGATTGTCCCATCCATGGAAATGAACTAAAAGGCGATGCCAAATAAACCCACGCTTCAACAGTAATGGTATTTGTATACGTCTCAAATGGTGAAGTAATTTCTGCCCGTTGTAACTGCGATGCATTAAATTCTAAACCATAATCATTCAGCTTTTCAGCATATACGTTATAGGTAGTATTTGTGTTAATAGTGCCGGTATTAAACGAAAGCGCTGATCCTGTTCCTGGAAGTGGACCATCTACTACTGCATTATTAGCATCGTTACGCAAATAATAATATACGCCTGTTTGCGATGAAGTAATGCTTACCGTGGTAGAGCCACTATCGCAAAGTGAATATTGGGCTATTGATACATTTTGGTCAACTATATTGCTTATTGTAAGATTAATGGTGATGATACTATCGCAACCAGCTGTGTTAGGAATCGTATCCATATACGTGCCGCTGCTTGTCCATGTATAATTGCCGCTTGGTGAGGTGTAACTTACGGCACATACTAATGGTGAAATTGTATTTGTAGTATTGCAAACATAATATACTCTAACATGGCCAGCATTATTGCCTGAGTCATCATTATAAGGCGCGCCTATAACTACTGTATTAGCATCGGGCATAGATACTGAACTGCCGGACAAATCAACAATTTGTTCACCATCAATATCTGTCCCCCTTTGTATCCACGCACTACCATTCCAGACATAAATACGTACATGGCCCGCATTAAAAGCTGAGCCACTATTAGTAGGTGCTCCAATAGCTAAAGTATTGGCATCGGGCATGCTTACACACCAGCCAGATTGATCTTCTGCCGCCTCGCCATCAATATCAATCCCTTTTTGTATCCATGCGCTGCCATTCCATGCATAAACACGTACATGGCCGGCATTAGTGCCTGAGTCACTATTATAAGGCGCACCAATCGCTAAGGTATTGGCATCAGGCATACTTATCCACCAACCGGACTGGTTATTTGACGCCTCGCCATCAATATCAATCCCTTTTTGTATCCATGCAGTACCATTCCATGCATAAATACGTACATGGCCGGCATTAGATACCGAACCGTCATTTAAACGTGCACCAATAGCTACTGTATTTGCATCGGGCATGCTTACACACCAGCCGGATTGATCATCGGACACCTCGCCATTCATATCAATTCCTTTTTGTATCCAAGCAGTGCCATTCCATGCATAAATACGTACATGGCCAGCATTAGCTCCCGAACCGTCATTACCAGGTGCACCAATCGCTATGGTATTGGCATCCGGCATACTTACAGAATAGCCGGATTCATCACCCGAAGCCTCGCCATCAACATCAATGCCTTTTTGTATCCAGGCTGTACCATTCCAAGCGTAAACACGAACATGGCCGGCATTAGGTCCCGAACCATCATTTAAACGTGCACCAATCGCTACTGTATTTGCATCGGGCATACTTACCGAATAGCCGGAATAATCATAAATCGTTTCTCCATTTATATCAAGTCCTTTTTGTATCCAAGCACTACCATTCCATTCATAAACACGAACATGGCCGACATCAAACCCCGAGCCATCATTGTTAATAGCTCCAATTGCCATTGTATTAGCATCAGGCATGCTTACTGAATAACCGGAATAATCTCCTGAACTTTCACCATTTATGTCAATACCTTTTTGTTGCCAAAGTTGAGCAGATAACTTGTAGGGCACAATGACCATCACTATTAGTAGTGTAAAAAATAAAGTAGTTTGTTTTTTCATGATTTGTTTTTTTCTCGAAATCAAAATTATTATTAAAAATAGCTAACGTAAAAAAATTGATTTCAGTTGCAGAACTTTGTATGCGAATTGCAGATAAAAGAATAAATACTTTAAGATTTTTGCTTCATAAAACACTCTAATTCATCGCCCACAGAGCGCGATACGGGCAATGTAATAGCACCTACCACAACTTCTTTTTTTGAAAAGCGTTTTATTTTTGATGTATTAATTAAATACGAGCGGTGTATCCTAAAAAAAACCGTGTTATCAAGTTCAGCAATAATTGCGTCAAGCGATTGGCGTGCTATATGTCTTTTCTCATCGCAAAATATGTTAAGGTAATTGCCTTCGCTTTCAATATAAATTATTGTGTTATGTGGAATAACTACAGTTGAGTATCCGTCTTTTATTTTCAAACTATTAGCCGATGTGAATTTTAATCGCTCAGCCACCAAGCCAATGGACGCAAACAAATCAGATTTTTTCACTGGTTTAGTAATGTATGCGGCAGGGCGTGTTTTAACAATTTTTTTTATCATTTCCACATCCGAATGGGCGGTGATGTAAATAAATGGTTTTTGTAATTTATCAGCAACATATTCACCTATTTCTATGCCGTCCGTTTCTTTTTCCATGCGTATATCCAACAAGATAAGATCGGGGTTAAAATTTTTTATCGTTTCGAGCGCTGCTTTTTTATCGTGCGCCATTTCAATATTTTTTATCCCGAATGAGAAAAGATTATCTTTTAAATCTTCGGCAATTAAAACTTCGTCATCTACTATTAGTACTTTTAATGTATGTATCATCGAGTAATAAATTCAAGTTCATATTTATATCCATCAGCCGAACTGATGTGGTATTTACCTTTCAGTTGCCGCGAAAAAATATCTATCAATCGTAAGCCAAGTGTTTTATTTTTTTCTATTTCTTTTTTTATGCCCGATCCGTTATCACGCATAATATAGACTACTTTGTTTTCATTTTTCTTTAGTGCAACTTCTATAACAGGTTTAGTGATGCCACCAAATGCATGTTTCATGGAGTTTGAAACTAATTCGGATGTTATAATGCCCAAAGCAATAGAATCAGATACATTAAAATTTTCATCCTGAAAATCAAGCTTAAAATCAATTGGTATTTTTTCGGAGTTAACTAATTGGTCAAGCGAGAGCACTAATTCTTGTAAATACTGTTTTATAGAAATACCTGTGGTTTCTTTATGGTTATAAAGCATTTCGTGTACCAGTGCCATTGCTCTAATTCTGCGCGATGCATCATTAAGCGTATCTTTTTCACGGTCATCGGCACTTGAATTGGTTTGCATATTTAAAAGCGAACTGATGAACTGCAAATTATTTTTTACTCGGTGATGTATTTCTTGTATCAGCACATCTTTTTCTTTGTTTCTGTCTGATAATTTTTTGTTGGCATTACTAATACGATATAATAAAAATGCGATTACTAAAAGCAGAAACACCAGCAGTGAAATAAAAAAATACATGCGCTTTGCTTCACTGCTTTTTGCTTCAATTGTAAGTAGTGAATCAGATAATTCATTACTTACACGTTTTACTTCTTGCTTTGCCTTTTCGCTTTCATATTGCTCGGTAACATTTATTATCTCAATGTCGTTTCGCTGCGTTATTTCATCTAATGTTTTACCATGATAAAGATAAAAATACTTGTAGGCCATTCCGGTATCGCCAAATGATAAATAATAATTTGACAAGCTACCGTATGCTTCGCGTAATGGGTAATCAATATTGTTACGTGTTACAATATCTATTAAATACTTGTACATTCTAATGATTGTATCTATGGGAGCTTTGTTACGGTCTTTCAATGTAATTCTATTATACATGGCGTGCACAGCGCTTGAATTTGCACCTATTGAAAACCAAGTTTCTTCAGCGAGCAGATATAACGTGTGTGCTGAATCTACTTTATTTTGATTTTGATAAGTAAAGCCCAATTCATTTAGCGATGTTGCCTCCGCATCTTTGTTGCCGGTTTTTTTTGCCAACCACAATGCCATTCTTGAATATTTTAATGTTACATTTAAATCCTTGTTCGATTCGTTAGCAATGGCTGCCGCACGATTGTATACGCTAATTAAAATGGCGGTATCAGAAAGTTTGTAACTTTTGCAACTATTTAATGCATCATTAATGTAAATATTCGCTTCAGTATATTTTGCAAGCTTACGATAATACTCAGCTATTTGAGTTTTACATTTCACCAAATCATTATAGGCCGCTTGCTGCTGAAAAATTTTTTCGGCCTTTTGGTAGCAAGATATAGACTTTGAAAAATTACCCCGAAATTTAGAAACCGAACCTAATTCTAAATATAGTTTCCCTTCGTATTGTTTGTTTTTTTTTACATAAGAATATTCAAGGCACTTATCAATTAATTTTTCGGCACGGGTGTATAACGATTTCGCAATCAGCTTTCGCACCTTAAAGCATGTGCCATCAACTATAGTTGCAGTATCTGCATTATTTTCAGCAGACTGAATGTGTAAGTCAATATAATAAATAGCCGAGTCAATATTTTGACTTGCCATTGCTTTGTCATAATTATTATCCTGCCCTTTCGCAAGAGCAGGAATAATAATCAGAAGCCAAAAAAACAATTGTCTATTCATTCAAAAAACTAAAATAGAAAAAGAATTTATCGGTTAGCTGCTCTTTTGGTGTGAAAGGTAATACTTTGTATGTAGAATGTAAAAGCGGGTAAATTAATTAAGCAAAAATTACTCATATACCAGCTATATACTAACTCAGAGATAATAGAAAATCACCTGCAGCTTTTTCGTGGCCATTAATGATGACAGAAATTTTTTGCTTGCCTGCGTAGTATTTTCGGGTGGTGATAATTTTAAAACTTTGTTTTTTATTTATCGCTGCTGTTTCGCCCGATTTAAAATTACGTTCACTTATTTTAAAAACCTTTTTTGACTGAGCTCCGTTTTGTCTCAAAAAATAAATAGCATACTCAAGCCGAATGGCTTTAGTTTTATCGGTGCCATTTTTTACAACAAACGAAAACGAAAGATAATCGCCCACTTTAATTTTAGGGTTGATGATTTTAAAATCGCGCAATTGTATTTTTGCATCATTGTGTAACCCGAAATAGTTAAGAATAGTTGCATCGCCTTTTTTTAGCAGCGTACGGCAACTGTGCCTAATCAGCGCATCGGTTTCTCTGCTTATTCCTTTCCATTTTTTAGCAACAGTTATTACAATTGCCGGGTGCGTTTTGGCAATGTCATTAAGATTATTCGCAACGCTACGCCTCACGTATTCCGATTCATCGTTTTTCAAATTTTCTAACACCGGTAAAACCTGCTGCGGATTTTTGGTAATTGCCGGCACCGCCATTCCCCATGGCAGGCGTGGGCGACAACCTTCGCTTGCCAAGCGCCTCACATGATGATTTTTGTGCTTGCTCCACAATAATGTTTGGCGCATCATTTTATCGTGGTGTTTTATAAAAAACGGACGCACCGCAAATTCGCAGCTTATCAGTTGCGTAACTAATTCCATTGTTTTTATAGATGTAGAGAAATGATTGATTCCGTAGTTTTCAATATAATCGGGTAAAAACATGAGCGCAAAAGTATTGCCTGCGTTTTTTTCGTTTAGCTTGATGTGAGTAATTTTTTGGATATAACCTGCTGCTTGCTCAAAATCAGCGGGCATGAATTTGTGCAGCACCTTTGCAGTATGCTTCACCCTTTCTTTTAACTCTTTGTTTTTCCAATCGGGAGTAAAAATTGATTTTATAAATTCTTTCTTATTAAAAGCAGGCAGCACCTTTTCGGCCACATCCGAAAACGAATTATAAAAATCATGTGAATAAATATCTTTAAGCAAGGTGCTCATAGGTTATTAGTAAAAGGTGCAGCAATGCAAAACTACAACAGCAGCTTTTATTTTTTAGCTGCTGCAAATTCTTTTTTGCGAAAAACCAATATTCGTTTAATCAAATCTATTGGCAATGCTTTATCGAGCGGAAGTTGAATTGCCGATTTAGATACTTTCATTCCTTTTAAATCGGCAGCAAACTCTTTTAGCAATGCATTGCTCCACACACTTGAAATGGTTAAGTGCTTTGCAAATGCACAATAATAAATGAGGTGAAACTTTTCGCCAATTTTAAAAGCCGGAATTTGATAACTGATTACCTCTTGCACTTCGGGCGCTACTTTATGTACTAATTCCCGAATCGCTTTCATTCTTTTTAGCGCTTCGCCTGTAAATGCTTTGTGGTATTCGTCTATTGATTTATAATCTGTTTTAGCCATTCTGTTTTATTTTTTTTTGATAACGATAAGAAATTGCCAATATGCCCAAGAATATTAATGGCATCATCATGTAAGCAATGTTTTTATCCACGCAGGCATGGCTTATGAATGCAAAAATGAGTGTGAACGAAAGCCCTGCATAAGCCCATTCTTTAAGCATTGCAGGTGTGCCCGGAAAAACAATGGCAATAACGCCCAGCACTTTTGCAGCTATAACTGCGTAAGCAAAATAATCGGGGTAGAATAATGCCTTAGTGCCAAAGGTGATATACTCTGGCGCAAAAATACAAGTGCTGATGGGCATCACTGCCTCCCATAGTGCAATGATACCGGTTGCAATCCAAAATATTATTTTATCTTTTTTCATAATTGCGGTTTTGTTTACACCCCCAAAACTACCTAAAACAGTCTTGGCTGTGTGTGCATGTATCTAAAAATGTTTCAACAGCTAAATTTTTAACAATCCTTAACACAATAAAACGCAACAAAATACTGTTATACTGCGTAAAACGGGCTAAGTAACAATGCTGCCCTTGTTATTATACATCCCCGCAATTGTAAAAAACAAAAGCCATGTGTACCATCGTATTAAGCAAGGGCGAGAAGCATTATGTTATAAATGCCAATGCTATTTCGCACATTAAAGCAAGTGATAAATCGTGCGATATTTTTTTAATCACCGATAATCAGAAATTTACCGAAAACCATGGGCTTAGCCATTTTGAAAACAAATTGGCCGAAAGTGCTTTGTTTATTAAACTTGGGCGCAACTTGCTGGTTAACCGCCAGTGCATTGCATTATTTACTCGGCACGAGTTGCATTTAAAAGGCAATATTATTTTGCCCATTAACGAAACCACCTACAGCGAGTTGCTGAGCATCTTGGGCTGATGTGAAAATTAATAATGTACAAACAAACGAGATTGCCCACCTGCACCTGCCTGCGGCAGGCGCAGGTGGAAAATAAAAACGCCTCTGTAAACAAAATTACAGAGGCGTTTTTTTAAAAAATTACAATTGTTAATTTTTCACCACTCTTATGATAGCCGTTTTATCATTGGTTTTTAGTTCCACAAAGTAAATACCTGCATCGCCATCCATTGTTAAGTTTATTAGCTGTGCACTATCGTAATTTTTTGTTTGCAATTCTTGTCCCATCACATTTCTTACAGTTACTATCAAGTTACTGTAAACTGCTCCTATGTTAATGGTGATGTTACCATTTGTAGGGTTAGGATACACTTCTAATGTAGTACCTAAATTATTTTCAATAAATGATGTGTTAAGTACCATTTCGCATGCCGATGTATCGGTGCAAAATCCTTCGGTAACAATTACAGCATAGCTGCCGTTAGCTGTTGCTGAATAGCTTTGGCTATTAGCTCCGTTTATAATTGCAAAATTATTGTTGCAATCTACCCACTGGTAAGTTGCATTATTTGCATTTGCAGTAAGCACAGGTGAGTTATTGGTTACGCTTACATTTACTGTATTCACGGTTAAGTTTATTGTAATGATACTATCGCAACCTGCTGTGTTTGGTATTGTATCCATATACATGCCGCTTGATGTATAACTGTTGCCACTTGGCGATGTGTAACTGAAGCAAACTGTAGGAGAAATACTACTTGAAGTATTATTGATAGTTTAGTTTATTGTTATCACACTATCGCAGCCGGCTGTGTTAGCTATTGTATCCATATAAGTGCCGCTTGATGTATAAGTGTAATTGCCGCTTGGCGAAGTGTAAGTGCTACAAGTGGCAGCAGTAATAGTGTTGCTTGTGCTGTTATTTACTGTAACTGTAGCAGTTGCTGTGTTTGAGCATCCGTTCAAATCGGTTCCGGTAACTGTATATGTGGTTGTAACAACGGGTGAAACTGTTTCAACTGAGCTGTTTCCGCTTGTGCTCCACACATAGCTATTAGCACCACCGGCTGTTAATGTAACTGCATCGCCCATGCATATATTAGGAGCAGTAGGATTTATCACTACCGTAGGAAGTGCAATAGTATATGTAATAATAACAACACCGTTACCTGTGTTATAGCCGGCAGTATTGCTTTGGTTGGTACCTATATTATAAGAGCCACCACCGCCACCGCCACCAAAATAGGTAGATGGATAATTGCCATCGGTTCCGCCACCGGCATAACCGCCACCGCCACCGCCATTGCCACCATAAAACCAGCCGCAGCCGCCTCCGCCATATCCGCCATGATCAGCGGCAATGCCTGTACCACCTGCACCACCATTAATATATGACCTACCACGCCCATTCGGGTTACCCGATCCAGGTGTTCCATCTGTATTAAAGCCACCGCCACCTGCGCCCGAACCTACATTGGCGCCACCACCATTACCTGGAGTTCCGCCCGGCACTAAACCATTGGCACTTGCCGTGCCCGATGTAGTAATACTTGCATCTACTCCATTTCTATTACCTGTACATATTTGTATATTGTTAGATGCACCACCTCCGCCACCTGCAACTATCAAGGGCACGTTTCCGGTTGCAACCACAAATGAGCCACCGCCTCCACCACCGTCTTCACCATTGGTTTGGCCTTGCCCACCAACTAATATTGAAAGCACTTGCCCTGTTGTAACTGAAAAAGTTCCAATCATTCTTGCTCCTTTGCCACCTGTTGCGCTGCATGCTATTGAAACCGAACCTCCGCTTGCTCCCACTGTTTCTATGGTAACTTGGCTTACACAGCTTGGCACCGTAAAGGTTTGCATTGAGCCCGTGTAGTTAAATGTCTGGGTAATAGTTTGTGCTGTTACAACCGTAGTGAATAGCGCGGTTGCAATTAAAGCTAATTTTTGTTTTAGTAGAATTTTCCTCATAGGTGTTTTTGTTTTACGATTGATTTTTTTCTTGTTTTTAAAAGGAGCGCAAATGTAGTTGTTTTATTGCTTCGCGCTGATTTTTTTGGCTTTACGCTGCCAATTGGCTGCTTCACACCATTGGTGCATCTTTTACTGTAACCGCAGCGTTTAACATCCAAATAGTAAAAGTTAAGTTAAGAAGATACTATCCTGCAAAAGCAAGAACTATTTAAATCAAAACAGATACTATCCTGCAAAAGCAAGAACTATTTAAATCAAAACAGATACTAACCTGCAAAAGCAAGAACTATTTAAATCAAAACAGATACTATCCTGCAAAAGCAAGAACTATTTAAATCAAAACAGATACTATCCTGCAAAAGCAAGAAC
>JAGVMA010000044.1 GCA_020054095.1 Bacteroidia bacterium
AAGAAAAACAAAAAGAAATATTAGATAGTATTCGTTACGCAAAGCGAATACAAAATAGTTTGTTGCCAACCGAAAGGTATATTGAACGTAAATTGAAAGAGCTAAATAACTAGTTGATGAATCAAGAGCCAAGAAGCAAGAACCAAGAGTTAAGAGCAAAGCGCGCTGCATTTCTCTTTTATTCCTGTATCCTGGCTCTTGCCTCTTGCACATTGCTGAGCGTAGCCGAAGTAAGCGCACAAGGAAACAAAAAAACAGATTCGCTTATTCTAATTATTAAAAACACAAAAAGTGATAGCGCCAAAGCAGATGCGTTAAATGAACTTGCGTGGCAATATCGGAACTCAAATTACGATAGTGCCACAGTGTTAATGAAACAGGCACTTTCCCTTAGCGAAAAAATAAACCATGAACCAAGTTACGCAAAAGCAGTGCGTATAAAAGGGTTTTTGTACTATTTGGTTTCTGATTATTTCAATGCGCTTGAATGTTATTCTAAATCGCAAAAAATTAATGAAGAGCTTTTGAAAAAAATTTCAAAAACATCGCCACTGCTGATTGAAACGAAGCGCGAAATTGCCAAAATACACAACAGTGCCGGTTTGGTTTATCAAGACCAGGCAAATTTCCCCAAAGCGCTTGAGCACTATATTGCTGCATTAAAATTTGTTGAAGAAATTGCCGACACACGGGGCACTGCATCCATACTTTGCAATATTGGCAATATTTATTCTACCCAATTTAATCATGCAAAGGCATTAGAGTATTTTAATAAATCGTATAAAATTGCTCTGGCCGAGAACAATAAAAGCGAAATAGCGCGCATTTTAAGTAACCAGGGCATTGTTTACTATAACCAGAAAAATTACTCGAAAGCACTGGAATATTATTTAAAGTCAATAAAAATTTCGGAGGAAATTGGGTACAGGCAACTGAACTCAAGCACACTTGCAGGTATTGCCGGTATTTTTGTAAAACAAAACGATCCTGAAAAAGCATTAAAATATTATGCCCAAGCACTTGATATGGAACAGCAAAATGGAAACAAAAACAAAGTAGCAAGTATATACGGAAACCTTGCAAGTTTGTATTTGTCGTTAAAAAAGTATGATTTAACAGAAGAGTATTTGAAAAAAGCTCTTGCTCTTTCTTCCGAAATAGGCGCTTTGGACATAACCGAAAATCAAGAGGAAACATATTACCAATTAGAGGAGCTTCGCCAAAACTATAAAACCGCCCTCGAACACTATAAAAACTATATTTCTGCCCGCGATAGCATTAATAGCGAGGCAAATACCAAAAAGCAAGTTCAGCAGGAAATGCAATACGAATTTGATAAAAAAGAAACGGCCGCCAAAGCCGAGCAAGAAGTAAAAGACCAAAAAGCGGCAGCCGATAAAAAGCAACAACAAATTATATTGTTTTCGGTGAGCGGTGTTTTGCTGCTTGTTATTGCATTCGCATTTTTTGTTTTCCGTAACTTGCGTGTAACCCAGAAACAGAAATTAATTATTGAACAACAAAAGCAAGTAGTAGAAACTCAAAAGCAAATAGTAGAAGAAAAACAAAAAGAAGTTTTGGATAGTATTCGTTACGCAAAGCGCATACAGCAAAGTTTGCTGCCAACAGAAAAGTACATCGAAAGAAATATAAATAAACAGATAGTTGGGCGATGAGATAGATAAACAAGATTGAAGAACGAAGAATCAAAAGCGAGGTGAGCCAAGTAAACTTCACTTTTTTTCTTCCTTCTTACCGCTAATACCCTGTGTCTCTTGCGGGCAGAAAAAACAATTCTTGGTATTCAGTCGCTGCCCATGCGGGAGCAAGGCAATATGATAAAAGCAGAATTTCAAAAAAGGAAAGGCGCTTAGACCTGTTGACGATGTGCTTGTTATAGGAATAAAAGTTTAAACATCAATGGGTAATTTTTTTGTTGCCAAATAATTTCCAATTATTAAATAATCCAAATCGGAATTTGCGTAAGAGCGTATAGCATCGGCAGGAGAACAAACAATGGGCTCGCTTTTTATGTTGAACGAAGTATTTAGTATTACAGAATGGCCGGTTATTTTTTTAAACTCATTTAGCAAATTTCTCATATTTGGATTCTCGTCTGCATTCACAGTTTGTATTCGCACTGTTCCGTCCACATGTGTAATGGCCGGCATTAGTTTTTGATATTCCGCTTTCACGCCATATACCAAAAGCATATACGGATTGGGCAAACTGAATGAAAAATAATTTCCACAATCTTCTTCATTAACAATTGCCGCAAATGGCCTGAACGATTCTCTGAATTTTATACGTGCATTAATAATGTCTTTCATGTGAGCCGGAAACGGACTTGCTAAAATGCTTCGGTTACCAAGTGCTCGCGGGCCATATTCCATTGCGCCCTGAAACCAACCAACTATATAATTTTTTGAAAGCAACTCGGCCGCTTTTCTATAAATATCGTTACCAAGATTTTTATAAGTCAAATTCGAATTTTTCAATTCGCGTAAATAATCATCATCGGAATATTTGTTTCCGATAAATGCAGTTTTCATTTCATACTTTCTTGCTCTGCCCAAAATTTGATGATTATAATAAAACGCGCTGCCGAGTGATGTTCCGGAATCGCCTGCTGCGGGTTGAATAAAAATATTTTTAAACAAACCCGATTGAATGAGCTTGCCATTGGCAACACTGTTAAGCGCTACGCCACCTGCCAAACAAATATTTTCGGATTGAGTAACTTTTTTTAAGTGCGATGCCATATGAACAAAAAGCTCTTCTACAATTCGCTGCGCACTTGCTGCTAAATCATATTCTAGCGTATTCCAATTGCCCGTTTCTTTTTTTGATGGCCCAAAAAGATTTGTAAATTTTTCGCTAACGCCACTTTTTCGCGAATAGTGATAGCTAAAATAACTCATGTCAAAACTATATTTGCCCTTGTTGCCAAACGTAAAAAGTTTTCTAAGTTTTTTATATACTTCTCCATCGGCATTACCGAACGATGCAAGCGCCATTAATTTACCCGGGCCTTCAATTAATTTAAATCCCAAGTGCATAGATATTGCTTGATAAAATGCCCCGAGCGAATAAGGTGTATTAATGTTTGCTATTTTTTTTATTTTGTTTTCATTGCCGTGAGCCATCATGGTAGTTGTCCACTCTCCGGCACCATCAATGGTTAATATTGCGGCATCTTTAAATGGCGAAACAAAAAAGGTACTTGCGGCATGGCACAAATGATGTTCAATGTAGTGAAACTTGAATTTGGTTTTGTTTCCATCTGCAAAATGGCGTTTAATATTTTTCGGAACACGATACATGTCTTTAATATAATTAAGCATTCCTAAATTTTCTTCCACCGAAAAATTGCGTTGTTCTTTTAGGAGCTTTGGCACTTTATTAAAGAATTTTAAAAAGTAAACAGGTATGTGAGCAAGGGTGATGCCGGGTTTCCAAAAAAATGTAACATGATCTACATCGGCAATAGTAATTTTAGCATAGTCTAAGCATGCTTTTATGGAAAGATATGGAAAGCGACCATCGTGTTTTTTTCTCGACAAGCGCTCTTCTTCAGCTGCAAACACAAGCTCATCGTTAATAATAAGCGAAGCCGATGAGTCGTGTCCGAATGCATTAATGCCTAATATTATCATAGTGTTTTGGCGGGTGTGATAAAATATATTTTCTACTTGCTAAAGTATGAAAAACAATAAAGGCGATGTGAAAATATTTCTTAGTTTTATTTTCTGAGTCAACCACTAATTTAAAAATATATAAATAGAAATGAAATCACTTTACACAATAGCACTTTTGGCAGCATCAAATTTATTTATGACACTTGCCTGGTATGGCCATTTAAAATTTAAAGAAATGCGTTGGCTCGAAAATTCGGGGCTGTTGGTTGCAATTCTCATCAGTTGGGGCATTGCTTTTTTTGAATATTGTTTGCAAGTTCCGGCAAACAGAATTGGATTTGAAGATAACGGAGGTCCGTTTTCGCTGGTGCAGTTAAAGGTTATTCAAGAGGTAATTACATTGATTGTCTTTGCCATTTTTGCGATGGTAATTTTTAAATCCGAAATAAAATGGAATCATTTTGCCGCTTTTACTTGTATAGTATTAGCGGTGTATTTTGTTTTTAAAAAATAATTAATTAATCGAAATATAAAATAGTGGAATGTATTCGCCTTCGCCCTTGGCGCCCATCGCCTTATCGCGCATAAGTGTAATGCCAATTACTTTTTTATAAAACATGTTTTTTTCGGCATTAAAATACCACGCTTCGTTAAACTCAATGGCAGCTACTTTTGAGTAATCCAACTTTTCCTCTAAAAAATTATCGCCAACAAGAAACTTGTAATTAAAAATAGATTTTAAATCTGCCGGTTTAATTTTGGTATTATATTTTCCATCCGGCAGGTAAGCCGTAACCTTTCCAGATTTTACATCAGCTAAAATTAAATCGAGCATTTGTTTACGCTCACTAAGCTCCATGCAATTTATGGCCCAGTCGTTATAATTAAAATAATTTTCGCGCCAATCGTGTGCGCACTTTATACTTACCAAGTATGATATTTTATCGGCAATTAAAAAAGATTTTTTTTCCATCTCTTTTTCATTTGTTGAATTTATATCCACAACAGGTAAGTATTTGAACCCCAAAAATACTCCATCAGATTTGTTGTAATATTCATAAGCGGGGACAATACTTTTTACTGTTTTGCTGAAATTATATTTTTCGCCATCAAATTTCCAGCTTTCAATAAACTGAATTCCTTTGCACATTTTTGGGGTGATGTCGGTTGTGTGAGTTATAATTTTTTCTTTATCAGTTGATGTATCAATAACAAGTATCGTATCGGTTTGGTGCATTATATTTTTAACCTCGGCAGTCGAAAGCGTTTTTTTGTTTTTACCATACGACCTATAAAAATTATAATAATCATAACAGTTTAAAATCCCGCTTTCGATACCCGATGTAAAATGGCTCATAATTTTATAATATGCACTTGTGTCTATTCCTGCAAAGGCATTAATGTTCGCCCACTTGCCAGCATATCCGGTATCAAGTTTAATATTATTTGTGTGAGTGAATTCATTCACGGTTATTTGCCTGTTCGTTGTAATGTTTGATTTGCTATTATTAACCGGCATATATACGAGGCGAACATATTCAAAAACTTCTACGGAGTTATTTTTTAATTGCTCCTTCATCGGAATTATTCCGTGCACTATTTTCATCATCGTTAACTTATTAATATCAAAATACCAAGTTTCGTTAAATCCAACTTTTGTGATTTCATTCCATGCTAATTCATTTTTACGCACTTCCAATATTGGCATTCCGCTATCATCATAAACCTCAACGCTATCAAATGAGGTTATCGTGTTTGCTATTTCTGAACTACCGAGTTTAACAGATGTGTTATAACAATCATAAATTGGAAAAGTATTGCCTTTGAGTTTATCAATAACAGATTGGTTTAGCTTAAATCGTTTTGACGGCTCCAAATTTTCAAACCACCATTCAACTTCGCGATAATATTCATCAGGATTTTTAATATATGTTTCAGAATAAAAATCTTTTTTTATTAAATTTTCCTGAGTCACGATGGAAGCATCAGCCGAATTTAGTTTAATATATAGTGCAGGTGTGTTTCCTTTATACGTGCCCGTGTTATTATCATAAATTTCTTTTAACAGCACAATCCCTTTTACTTTCTTTTCTATACTTAAATCTGTTTTATCCAAATACCACTCTTCGTGAAACTGAATGGCGCCAATTTGTGAATATAAAATAGTATCAGTCACCTCTATAGTTACATCCGGCTTAAAATCTGCCCTTGAGTCATCATTATCTATCATGCTATATTTTTTAACCAAGCGGTTAATCGCTTCGTTGCGCGTAAGCAGAACATCGGCAAACGGATAGTATTCCCCGTAGCAAGTAATTTCACCGCGCTTTATTTTATTTAATATTGGCGCTATAAATTTAAAAAGCTCCGAAGCCTGCAATGCGCCCGCAGGGTTTTTAATTGCATTTTCATAGCCACTATACTTTAACGGTACGGTGTAAACTATTTCTTGTAAAAATTCTTTTTGCGCTTGCGCATGAATGTAAATTGTCCACAAAATAATGATTAGTGCTTTTTTCATACAACTAAAATATTAAAATTGCTCGATTAAAGGGTTGCCCGAATATTAAAAATCTTACACCATTGTATATCTTAGCAGAAAAATACGAACATGAATTTATCACACATCTTAAATCATTTGGGCGAAGAGCGCGAAGAATATTACGGAGCAGTGGCACCGCCAATATTTCAAACAAGTAATTTTTGTTTTAAAAATGTGAAAACCATGCGCGAAAAATTAACGCGCGAAATGGAAAGCCCATTTTACACACGTGGCTATAATCCTACAGTAGCAGCTCTCCGAAAAAAGATTGCTGCATTAGAAGGCGCTGAAGATGCTTTGGTTTTTGCAAGCGGTAGTGGCGCAATTGCATCAGCGGTAATGAGTATTGTAAAAAATGGCGATCATGTTATATGTGTTCAAAAGCCTTATTCGTGGACATCTAATTTGATTAGTAAATATTTAATTAATTATGGCGTGGAGCATACATTCGTGGACGGAACGGATGCCGCCAATTTTAAAAACGCAATAAAATCTAATACAAAATTAATATACCTCGAAAGCCCTAACTCGCTTACGTTCGAGATGCAAGATATAGAAGCGGTAGTTAAAATTGCCAAAGCGCACAATATTGTAACCATGATAGATAACAGCTACAATTCACCTCTTAACCAAAGCCCGATAAAAATGGGACTGGATGTGGTGGTACATTCGGCAAGTAAATATTTAAACGGGCACAGCGATGTGGTGGCGGGAGTAGTATGTAGCACACGCGAGCGAATATTAAAAATGATGAGCATTGAGTACATGACCATTGGTGCCATTATATCTCCGCACGATGCATGGCTTATGATGCGCGGCTTACGTACTCTTGAATTACGTGCTAATAAAAGTTCTGAAAATGCAGCAAAAGTGGTAGCTTTTTTAGAAACACATCCAAAAATTGAAAAAGTACTTTATCCGTTTTCAAAAAACAATCCGCAATTTGAAATTGCAAAAAAGCAAATGAAACAAGGTGGCGGCTTGTTAACCATTATTTTAAAAGCAAGCGAGGTGAGCCAAGTAGAACAATTTTGCGATTCGCTAAAAACATTTTTATTAGCCACATCGTGGGGCGGCTATGAGTCGCTTACTTTCCCGATGTGTGCGCTGGCAGCATCGCGCAGTTTCGAAAATAAAACCATGCCCTGGAATATGGTCCGACTGTACATTGGTATTGAAGATGCGAATTTGCTTATTGATGACTTGAAACAAGCGCTGGAAAAAGTGTAAGAATTTAATCCAGCCATTTAAAAATAATTTCTTTTTCAATTAATGAAAGTGAGTTCAAGTTGATATTATTTGCCGAAAGTTCATTCTCCGCTATCTGCTTTAGTGTTGAAGAAATTGATTTGTCGAGAAATCGTAAATGAAGGGCCATCCACTCTTTTGAAACTTTCTTATTTAAGTTGCCATAACAACTTAAAATGCCAGAAGGAAATACCTCATAAACTTCTTTATCCATTTTCTCTAATACCTCATTAATATCATCAGAAATAGCATAAAGACTTGCAGATATATTTTCTTTTTCACGATAAACATAGGTCAACAAAACAAATTGATTTTGATAAGAAAAAATTAAAAAATCCAAGTCTCCAAAAAATAAATTGGCACGCAACTCAAAAAGACTAAAGTTTAAATTAAGAGCATCGCCAAACGATGAAAGGTCTTGGCATTTTTCTGCCAAAGAAATTAATGGTCTTAAATTGTTATCCATTAGAGTAGTGGTTGAGTGCTTTTTTGTGTATGTTTTTTATTTTATTTGCTAACGATTTAGGACTGCGAATAACTACATTTTCTCCAAACGAGAGAAGTTCCATAATAAAATCGTGTGTAGCAAATACTGTTAGTTCAAGTAGTAATTCGCTTTTAGATTCGCTAATAATTTTTTGCGAATGATGCAATGGTAGCGATTTTACATACTTTCCCTGCAGAGCGTTAAATGATAATTTGATTTTTTGCGGCTTGCCTTTTTTGGAGATAATAATTCCAAAACAATGTTGGTAGGCCGAGTTAATATTAAATGTTAGAGGAATCTCAAATTTTATTTTTGTTATTTCCGGGTTGGTTAGTCTGTCTAAAGAAAACTTATTTATTTCACCACTGTTTTTTTCTTTGCCAATTACATACCACCTGTTTTTAAACTCCTTTATAGCATAAGGTTCCATTGAAATGCTTTTAGCCCCGTTCTCCCAAAATTCTTGATAAAAGAAACGGATTATAAGTTTGTTTTTTATTGCGTAAAGCAATTTTTGTAAATGCTCAGTGCCAATTGGCTTCTGTTTCTCGGTGCTAACAAACGGAGCTAAATTATTGGCAACATTTAGCGAATTAAATATTTCAAAAGCTTCAAGAACTCTTTGGGAATTAACATTTTCTGTTTCGTTTTGAGAAATATAATAACCCTTCCCCGATTTTGAATATTCAATATCTATCCCAAACAGTGTTCGTATTTCTTTTAAATCTCTCTGAAGTGTTCGTTTTGAAAAGCCAATAGATAAGGAGTCGTCATGCAATTGCAGGTATTCAGATTGTTCACTAATAAAACGATTCAATTCTTCAAAAGAACAAAACGGACTTAATTTTAATTTTTTTAAAATTAGAAGATAACGTGATATGTAGCCGCGCTTCGACACTTTTATTTGTAAGGATATATCTTCCCATAAACCCAGACCCCATAATTCTTTTGGTGGTATAACGCGCAAAAATCAACGGAACTGTCATTTTTTAAATATTCTTTAAAATATTTTTTTGCTTCGTTAATGGTATTCTCTTTCAAAATGCCGAATGCTATTGAAACTATTGACACCTTCTTTTTTTCGTAAAATACTTTGCCCGCAGTCAGGTAGCGCTCAGCTTGCTTTCTTATTTTATTTAGGTATGATGCGGAGTCATCAAACATGTTTTCTTTTTGCTCATAATATCGTTTAGCTTCAAATAAAAAAATTTCGTTATTATACGAAATAAGTAGATCTGCTCGCCCCTCATACTTGCCTTTTTTATATACTGCAAACTCTTGAAGAGATGCGATTTTTTTTTCGGGGAATGTTTTAATAATGGTATTGTTTAATGCCCCAACCCACGCCCGCTCATTTAGCTCAAATACGTTTTTATATTCTTTGTGGTCATAAAGCGAAAGGCTCATTAAACTAATTTCATTAGATAATGAGCATAAGGTTTTTTTTACAAACCTGTAGTTGGGACTTTTTTTTACATATATCTCTTTTTCTATTTCTCCCACATTACTTTATTTTATTTATTAATTCCATTAATTTTTTCATCACCGTTTCGCGCCTGTCGCCTACAATGGTTTGAGCCAAAAATGGTTCACCGGCAAAAACTGTTCTTTCGGTATCTACTGTTAAGTCAGATAACAAACGCCTTATTTCGCATATTTTTTCAAGATTTAACTTTTGCTCTTCGAGCGCCTGTTTTTGTTTTTGCGATGCCATCTCAATAAGGTGAAGCTCTTTTTTTATTTCAACATTTTTCTTTTTTATATCTGCTCGCTTGTCTATTATTTCGAGTCGCTCTTTTGCGGTAAGCAATTTACAATTTATAATTTCGATTTTTTCAGTCATAATCTTTTTGTTCAAAAATATTGTGCTGCTACGCCAAAGTATGTCGCACTAATATTTTTTTATCTTCACATTATAAATAGTATAGTAATCGCCACCCCCAATGAAACACATTAGCCCCGATATTACCCAATCGCATACACTTGCCGGAGAATTATACAAGTCGGCAGAATTTTTTGAAAAAAGCAAGGAAGCAATTTTTGCTCGCACTTGGCAACTTTCGGCTGATGCCGATGTGGTAAAACTGCCGGATTATGCTCACCCGTTTTATTTTATGGATGGTTTTATTGATGAACCATTGTTGCTCACCCGCGATAAAGACGATGCGGTGCATTGCTTATCTAATGTGTGTACGCATCGCGGAAATATTTTAATCGAGTCGCCATGTGTTTTAAATTCAAGCGGAATTGTTTGTTCTTATCACGGAAAACGATTTGATGCTTGTGGCAAATTCAAATCAATGCCCGAAACCGATGGCATGAAAAATTTCCCCACCGAAAAAGACAATCTCACGCAAGTGCCAATAAAAAAATGGAAACAATTTTTATTCACTTCGCTAAATCCGCAAATAAAATTTGAAGAATTAATAAAAGAAATGGACGAGCGAGTAGGGTGGATGCCGATTGAAAATTTTGTTTTTGATGCAGTTCGTTCGCGCGAATATTTGGTAAAAGCAAATTGGATGCTCTATTGCGACAATTATTTAGAGGGATTTCACATTCCCTTTATTCACAAAGAGTTGGCAAAGTCGCTCGATTATAATTCCTACAAAAGTGAGTTATATAAATACGGCAATTTGCAATTAGCAAATTCAAGCGGAGGCGAAATGGCATTTGATTTACCCAAAGATTCGCCCGACTACGGTAAAAATGTAGCAGCATATTATTTTTGGCTTTTCCCCAATACCATGCTTAATTTTTATCCGTGGGGCTTGTCAATTAATATTGTGAAACCGGTAGCGGTTAATCTTACCAAAGTAATTTATAAAACTTATGTGTGGGATTATTCTAAAATAGAATCGGGAGCAGGTGCAGCCCTCGACCGCGTGGAGCGCGAAGATGAAGCAATTGTGGAGCGTGTGCAAAAAGGAGTGAGTTCGCGTTTTTATGAGCGCGGCAGATTTTCGCCAAAAATGGAAAAGGGCGTACACCACTTTCATTCGCTTGTTTCACAACTTACAAAATAATTTTCTTGCAAAATAAAATTCAGCCACAGCTAAAAATTTTCGACCTCACTATTATTGTCGTGGGCTTGGTAATTGGCATGGGCATATTTAGCACCCCGCCCGAAGTGGCGCAAAAAGCAGAAGCGCCAACTATTTTTTTTGCCGCTTGGATATTGGGAGCAGTTGTAAGTTTTATTGGTGCGCTCACTTTTGCCGAAATAGGATCGCGCTATCCGGTGGCCGGAGGTTTTTATAAAATATTTTCGCATTGTTATCATCCTGCTTTTGCATTTATGGTTAATTGGATAACGGTAATAAGCAACGCAGCATCGGTTGCTATTGTTGCCATTATGGGTGCCGAATATATTGCACCAATTATTTTACCGGATATGCCGCTGCCTATTGCCGTGCGTACGATTACAATTATTTCCATTGCGGCACTTTATATTATAAATATGCTGGGCATTAAATTAAGCTCAAAAGTTTTAAATGTATTGATGATAATAAAAATAGGCATGTTGCTTTTACTCATTTCCGCTATTTTTTTTGTAAAGTCCGAACAAATTATAGTTGCGCCTGTTGCGCCCGTTCAAGAAAGTGATAATTGGTTGCGGGCGCTTGTGCTTTGTTTTATTCCCGTTTTTTTTACTTATGGCGGCTATCAGCAAACCATGAATTTTGGTGGCGATATATCAAATGCATCACAAAAATTACCTCGCGCAATTTTTTACGGTATGGCAGTGGTGCTCACCGTTTACTTGTTGGTTAATATTTCTTATGTAAAAGTTTTGGGCTTTGCTAATTTGCGGCAAACAACTACCGCGGCAGCCGATATTTCAGGGCTAATGTTCGGAAGCATAGCTGCTAAATTGGTTTCGGTAATTATGTTTCTTTCGGTGATGGCGTATGTAAATGTATCGGTTATGGGCAATCCGCGCATTTATATGGCTATGGCCGAAGACAAAGTGCTGCCCGCAATTTTCGGAAAAGTGCATCTGCGAACACAAGTGCAACAATGGTCAGTAAGTTTTTTTTGCATGCTTATTATTTTAACGCTTTTCTTCATGTCTTCCTTTCAGTCAATTTTAGAATACGTTATGTTTTTTGATAGCATTAGTTTAATTACAGGCGCAGCAGCAATTTTTATATTACGTCATAAGGCAAAAAAACTACCCGAATCAACGGGGGTTTTTAAACTAAAAGGATATCCCTACTTGCCTGCATTTTATATTTTGATTTATACTGCCGTAAACATTAGTGTGCTTATTGCCAACCCACACGCAGCCATGTGGGGCGCTTTTTTGTTTTTATTGGGCCTGCCATTGTTTTATATTTTAAGGAAATTAATTAGCCCGTAATAACTTATATTTGGTTGTTGTAAATGAAAGCGTTTAAACATAATAACATACACCGATTTATTTTTACACTTTGCTTTTTTGTTTTTTTAAATGCAAACGGCAATAGCGCAACCGATAGTTTAACAAAACTATTATTAAACACAAAAACAGATACCGCTAAAGCAAATTTGTATTTAAAGCTTGCGGAAGAAGTTATTTACAAAACTCCACAAAAGGGATTTGAATACAGCAACCTTGCCTTAGACATATTTATTACGAATAAAAACAAAAAAGGCGAAGCGCAGTGTTATTTTTTATACGGACAAGGGTATTTTGCAATGAGCAATTATGATAGTGCGAAATATTTTTATGAAAAATCGTACTTGCTTTTTAAAAATGAAAAACATTTTGGGCTGCAAGCAAAAACATGCTTAAACATTGGCCTCTGCAATGATAATGGTGGCGAATATCCGGCTGCAATAAAAAACTATATTGAAGCGCTTGAGCTTGCAGAGCAAGTAAGCGACACCGACATTGTGACGCGCGCATATAATAATATTGGCTTGATATACAGTTTGCAGGGGCAAACACGAGAAGCGCTTTCTTATTTTTTTAAATGCTTACAAATTAGGTCAACTAATTTAACTAGGTTTAAAACAAACATTGGCGGAACTTACATCAATATAGGAATAGCATATAAGCGCGAACAAAAATATGACAGCGCTATATACTACTACGAAAAAGCATTAAAAATAAAAATCGAGTTTAATGATACTCACTCAATTGCACTTTGCTTAAATAATATTGGCAGCGTTAACACCGCAATGGAGAAGCATGCGGTTTCTTTATCTTACTATCAAAAGGCACTTGACCTGTTTCGTTCTACTGCCGACCAATATAACCTTGCAATGGCATTCCTTAATATTAGCGGAGCGCAATCAGGAATAGGAGATTATAATGCTGCAAAAATATATTTAGATAGCTCATTCGCTATTTCAACAAAAATTAATGCCAGCGAAATTTACCTCGAAGTGTTAAAATTTTATGGTGAATTATACAATCAACGCGGGGACTTTAAAACGGCACACGATTATATTTTAATGTATCGCAACGCAAAAGACTCTATTTATAACATTGAAAACACAAGTGCGATAGCAGAGATGAATCAAAAATACGAGTCAGAGAAAACGGCAATTGAAATCGAAAAGCTTGAAAAACATCAAGAGTTAGAGTCTATAAAAATCAGTAACAGCAGTATAACTTTTTATTTTTTACTTGGTGCAGCATTTGCGGTTACGCTTTTGCTTCTTGTTTTGTATCGCAACAGCAGGATAAAAAAGTCAACATTAAAAATCTTATCGCGCAAAAACGAGCAACTGCTTGAGCAAAAAAATGACATTACCGATAGCATTAACTGTGCGTTACAAATACAAGAGTCTGTTTTACCATCGCCCCATCATTTAAAAACTGTTTTAGATAATTATTTTGTTCTTAACCTACCTCGCGATGTGGTTAGCGGAGATTTTTATTTTGCCGAAAAACGCGATAATAAAATTATTTTTTCGGTAATAGATTGCACTGGGCACGGTGTGCCTGGCGCGCTACTCACGTTTTTAGGAATGGATGTGTTGCAAGACGCAGTTAAGAAAAACATTTTGAAGCCATCCCTTATTTTAAATCAACTTGATTTTGAAATTAACCAACGCCTGCGCCAATCATTAGATGTGCAGAGCGTGAAAGACGGAATGGATTTATCATTATGCGCATTTGATTATAACACACATGCGCTGGAATATGCAGGTGCGTTTAATCCGCTTTACGTTGTTTCAGAAAATCAACTCACAGAAATAAAGGCAGACAAACACCCGATAGGTTCTAATGCCGATGGGCAAACTGACGAATACACTAACCATAGTATTAAGCTAAAAAAAGGCGATATGGTTTATTTGTTTACCGATGGTTTTGCCGATCAGTTTGGTGGCCCGAGAGGGAAGAAATTTATGTATAAGCAATTTAAAGAACTATTAGTAAGTCTCTCTAATTTGCCGCTTAATGAGCAAAAAGAAAAACTGCATCAAACACATTTATCATGGAAAGGCCAGTCGTTTCAGGTGGATGATATTTGCGTAATGGGAATAAGAGTATGAGGAGTTTCAATATAAAATATCTGCTTTGTCTTTCTTTGCTATTTGCAATAAGCAAAAGCAACTTTGCGCAGTATTCTAAGCGTTATGAAGATTCGCTATTGTTGGTTGTCGAAGTTACAAAAAATGATTCCATAAGATTTGGTGCGTTAAACAACTTGTTTTCATATTACCGGAACAGTAATACTCAAAAAGCACTTATTTATGCTAAAATTATTTATGTGTACGCAGACAGTATTCCCGGTAAATTAAGAATGGGTAGAGCTTATAATTGCTTATCATTAGTATATACAGACTTAGGGGATTTAGATTCTGCACTTAAATATTCATTTAAAAATTTAGAATACAATGAGCAAACTAAAGACTCGATAAATATTGCCGGAGCATATTTAAATATTGGAAAATTATATACCGGACAAAATAACAATTCGGAAGGAGCAAATTGGTACAGAAAAAGTTTAGACTTATTTAAACGATTAAATCATCCTTTAGGGATGGGCGTAGCATATAATAATTGTGCAACTATATATAAAAAAAGCGCCTCGTACGATACCGCGCTTTTATATTTTAAATATGCCTTCAAATACAAAATGCTGTCAGAAGATAAGTCATCTGCCGCATCCACGCTGATGAACATTGGCGATTTGTTTCAATCATTAAACAAAAGCGATTCGGTGTTTAAATATTATACCCAGGCACTAGCAATTGCAAATGAGGTAAACAATGTAAGACTTAAGCTGCAAATTTTTAGCAATTTCGGCCGTTTTTACAGCGCATCAAAGGATTTTGAAAAAGCAGAAAAGTACTTTCTTGATGCATATAGTATTGCATTGCTGATGCACCTGAAACCCGATTTAGAAAATATTACAGCGCAAATGGTTAATATGTATGAATTAAAAAACGATTTTAAAAACGCATACAAATACGCAACCATTAACTTAATATATAAAGACAGCTTATTTACCGAAAGCAACGCTCGGCAGATAAATGAACTGCAAGTGAAATACGAAACAACAAAAAACGAAGAAAAAATTGCGATTTTGAATCAACAGAAAAAAATTAATCACGAACAGTTGTTGCGCAACCGCAGCCTAATTGTATTTGCCTCCGTCCTTTTTTTATTGTTTGTAGTGATATGTGTTTTGCTTTTTAAACGTAACCAAATTACTCAGCAATCAAACTTGGAGCTAGAACACAAAAATCATGTTATAGACGAACAAAAATCTGAAATCACAGACAGTATAAAATATGCTAAGAAAATTCAAGAATCATTACTACCGAGATTAGCTCACATTAATAAAATTTTACCGAACAGCTTTTTAATTTATAAACCAAAAAATATAGTAAGCGGAGATTTTTATTGGGTGCACAAATCGGGCAACGACATTTACATAGTGCTTGCCGATAATTTGCTGCAAGGCGTTCCAGGCGCCTTTATGTCATTGGTGGGAATGAATTTACTTAACCGCGCATTGGATAACGAAAAAATTAAAGATATTGTTAAGATAAAACGATTTATTGCCGATGAAATAGCAACCATATTAAAAGGCAGTGCCGAGTACAACAGGTTCACGGATAAACTTGCGTTTTCAATATTAAAGCACGACACCGAAAAAAACACATTGGAATATTTAAGTGCCGATAATGCACTTTATATCAGCGACCAAAGCGGAGCATTAACCGAAATTAAATCAGAAACAAGTTACAAGGCAACAAATTTATACCAGCTCACCGAGGGCGATACAGTATATATGTTTACCGATGGCTTTGCTGACCAATTAGGAGGTGGCGATGGCAAAAAGATGCTGAATAAGCGAGTTTTTAGTCTCATTCAATCAATGAGCAAATTAGATTTAGGTACACAAAAAGAAAAACTACTCGATGAGTTTGAATCGTGGAAGGGGACTTATGAACAAACAGATGATATTTTAATACTTGTTTACAAAATATAAAATTCACCTGCCGATTTTTTTTGCACACTCATCTATGCTAGCTTAAAATCACTCCACACTTTTACAAGTTTCGTCTATTTCTTAATAAGTATTTGTAACCATTGTGCCTCACAGCCGTTAAAGCAGGTAGTTCTAGCTTTATTGTTTAACCCTTTAAAAAGCGGAGGTCCCCATGATGCAATGCAGATACAACCAAAAACTGCTCCTATGGTTGAGCTTTATAGTTACATTTATTATCAACCAAAAAGAAGCGTTCTCATCAGTAAACGCACAAGGCATAACAATTAGTTGTAGCCAATCGGAAGCAAATAATTACAACTGCTCGGTACAGTTTAACGATATAAATTTATTACCGAATAAAAAATCAATAACAATAACCACCCAATCCAATCAATGCAATCAGAAAATCACTACAACACTTTACAAAAATTCGCAAAATACATTCTCCGGTAATATCAGTATTGGCGCAGCTTGTGCCGATTGGAAACTGGTTTACCATTTCTCTCTCTCCGATTCAATAGTATATTTTCTTCACACAGAGTTTAACGAACAGCACATTCGCAATGAAGCAGCACACCGCAATTTATCAAGTGCAGAAACGGAAGAATATTTTTCGCTGCTTACCTTGCGTAATTCGCAAGCAAATCAGCACCGCGAAAATGTGACTAATAACAATTATTCACCACAAGCAGTATGTTCCAATGTAGATTTTGAGCAGGGTAATTTGAATAACTGGAACGGCTACACCGGAAATAACCCGGGTTGCTGCCCAACGCCCGGTTTGGTAAATGGTCGCCACACCATTCTTACGGGTAATGGACTTGACCCATGCGGAGGTTTCCCCGTTGTTTTTCCGGGCGGCAATTTTTCGGTTCGCTTAGGCAATAATGGAACAGGCGCACAAGCCGAGCAATTAGAACAAACATTTACTGTTGCCGCCAACTCATCAAACTTTACTTACGCTTATGCGGTGGTGATGCAAGACCCTGGACACACCGTTGCCGACCAACCTTATTTTAGAATCGAAGTTTTTGATGCAAGCGGCAATCCGCTGCCATGCGCACAGTACAATGTTTCGGCCGGACAAAATATTCCGGGCTTTATAAATTCCACAAATTGTTTTGGAGTAGTTTACAAACCTTGGTCGAGCGTGAATGTAGATTTAAGCAGTTACATTAATCAAAACGTAACCATTCGTTTTACAACTGCCGATTGTGTTTTGGGCGGACACTATGGTTATGCCTATATTGATGGTTCTTGTTTACCATTGCAAATTACGGCAAGTGATTCGCTCTGCACTAATGGCCCGGTGGTTTTAACTGCTCCCATCGGAAGCGCTGCCTACTCTTGGATTCCGGGCAATCAAACAGCACAAAGTATTTCTGTAACAACGGGCGGATTGTATCAATGTGTGCTCACTTCTTTTCAGGGATGCACCATTACACTTAGCTATAATTTAACAATGTATCCTTTACCTAATTCAGCATTTACATCGCAAGCATTTGGTTGTAACAACGGATTTAGTTTCACCGATGTATCTACAATTAGTTCAGGAAACATTATTTCATGGCAGTGGGATTTTGGCGATAACACACAATCTACGCTACAAAATCCAACACGCAATTATTTATTATCCGGCAATTATAATGTGCAATTAATTACAACATCCAACAACCAATGTGTTGATACGGTAATAAATCCGATTACAGTTGCACAGCAATTAAATGTAGCTGCTTCCTTTAATAATGTAAATTGTTTTGGTGGAAATAACGGTAATGCCACTGCTAATCCGGCAAACGGACAGCAGCCATATAATTATTTGTGGAGCACAGGCGCTACAACTCCAACCGTTATTGGTCTTTCGGCCGGAAATTATTGGGTTATAATTACCGATGCAAACGGTTGCACCGCAATGACAAACGTAAATATTTCGCAGCCGGCTGCATTAAGTTTATCTACCAATCAAACAGATGCAATTTGTTTTGGAACCAATACCGGCTCGGCAATAGTTAATCCGCAAGGCGGAGTGGGACCTTACACTTATTTGTGGAATACAAACGCAACTACGCAAGCAATAAATAATCTTGTATCGGGTAATTATTTTGTAACCGTTACCGATGCAAACAACTGCACACAAACAATAAATGTGTTTATTAATCAGCCGGCACAATTGCTTACTACAGTTGTTTCACAAAATAATGTATCGTGTTTTGGCGGCAGCAATGCAAGCATTACTGTGCAAACGGTTGGTGGAGTTGGCCCCTACAATTATGTATGGAATACCAATCCTCAGCAATTTACAGCTACCGCCACCGGATTAAATTCAGGAACATACCAGGTAATAGTAACGGATGCAAATAATTGCACTACCACAATTGCTGTAAACATTGCACAGCCGCAACCACTTTCGGCAACTTCGGTTTTTGTTTCGCCATCGTGTAACGGTGGAAATAATGGAACCGCAACCATAACTGTTAGCGGGGGCAATGGTCCCTATTGGTATAATTGGAATACCACGCCACCACAATTTTCGCAAACTGCGGTGGCGCTCACAGCCGGAAATTATCAGGTAACAATTACAGATATGAATGGTTGTACACTTGCCGCTAATGTGGCAGTTACACAGCCGCAACCCATTACCACTAATTTTTCTGCACTGAATAACGTGTCGTGTTTTGGAGGAACAAATGGAGCTGCTACTATTAATGTTGCAGGTGGAACAGCGCCCTTTAATTACAGCTGGAATACCACGCCACCGCAACTAACGCAATCAGCAAGTGGATTATCGGCAAATAATTATCTAGTTTATGTTACCGATGCAAATGGCTGCACAACCATTGCGGGTATTGTGATTGCTCAGCCGGCACAAATGATTACAAATGTAAGTTTTGGTGATACAATTTGTCCGGGTAACACTGTAATACTATCTGCAAGCGCCACAGGCGGAAATGGTAATTATACTTTTTCGTGGAATCAAAATTTAGGAATTGGCGCATCGCACGTAGTGAGCCCCAATGCAACCACACAATATATTGTTTACACTACAGATAATATGGGATGCACTTCGCAACCACAAACAGTAACTATAAGCGTGTATGCGTTAACCGCAACCGATGTTCAAGTTTCGCCAATGCAAACAATTTGTGCAGGTCAACAAACACAAATTTCATCTGCCGTGAGCGGAAACACAGGCCCAATTACCTATCAGTGGAGCCATAATTTAGGTAACAGCCCGGGGCCAATAACAGTGAGCCCGCAAACAAGCACAACATATACATTAACAGTAACCAACATTTGCGGATTCACGATTGTAAAAACAATTTTAGTAAATGTAAATCCGCTTCCGCAAGTTTTACTTATGTCGCAAAGCGGCAGCGGTTGTGGTTCCGCTAATTACAATTTTGCGGACACTGCATCGCAAAATACAGGAGCAAGTTATTTTTGGAATTTTGGCGATGGCAACACATCTGCATTGCCACAGGCAAATCATAATTATTCGCAAAGCGGAAATTATACCATTACGCTTGTGATAACATCATCACAAGGTTGCAGCAACACATTTAGCACAACCTATAACGCCATTGTGTATCCTATACCATTAGCCAGTTTCACAAGTACGCCCACACAGGTTACTAATGTATATCCACTTGTAAGTTTTTTAAACACAACCATTAATGCAAGTAGTTACAGTTGGGATTTTGGCGATGGGAATAATTCGCTGCAACAAAATCCAACTCACACTTATGCCGACAAGGGCATATATGTTGTAACGCTTTATACTTCAAATAATTTCGGTTGCCGCGATACTGTTTCCGAAACACTTGAAATTAATCCTGAGTTTGCATACTATATTCCCAATGCATTTACGCCTAATGATGATGGCGATAACGATGTGTTTAACGGAGTGGGGCAGGAGGTAACAGATTTTAAGATGATGATATACAACCGCTGGGGCGAGTTAATTTATCAAACCGAAAACGTAAACAAAGGTTGGGACGGCAGAGCAAAAGGCGGTGATGAAGTAGCCCAAGACGGAGTGTATGTTTACAAAATAATAATTAAAGATTTTGAATTACGCTACCACGAATTTACCGGAAGCGTTACTTTATTAAAGTAAGAGTTTTTGGTTCTCCCTTCTGTTTGCTCTTACTTTTTAATCACCACCTGCGCAAATCGGGTGGTGATTTTATTCCATACCAATATGTATTAACGCATCGCCTTCGTTCACCACCGGCTGGTTGTTAATGCCAATGATATAACCCGTTTCGGGAGCTTTTAATTGTTCTTCAATTTCGCCATAAGGATCGGATAAAGTTCCTATCACCTCATTTTTTTTGATGAGTGAACCATATTTTTTTGTGGTACGGAACAAGCCGCTCATATCTGCTCGCACCCAAGTGGTGTCGTTTAAAACTTTGGTTTCGCATTCGGGTACTTCCACATCTATCATCCCTAAATTTTTCATCATGCGCAAGCAGCCATTAATGCCCTCGGTAATAGCGGTTTTATTAAATCGCATCGATTCGCCCGCTTCGTAAACCAAAATTTCTTTTCCTTTTTTTGCTGCTTCGTGCCGCAAAGTTTTTTCGCGGTAAGGAGCATCTAAAATAAATGGCGAACCAAAAAGTTTTGCCAATTCTAAATTTTTATTGTCGCTAAAAACACAACGCAACTGTGGGTAGTTATTAATTTTTGCACCACCGGTATGAAAGTCAACCCCAAAATCTATTTGCGGAATAATTTCTTTCATCATATCATAAGCAATGCGCGAGCCCAGCGAACCGCTTTGTGAGCCCGGGAAACAGCGGTTTAAATCTTTTCCATCAGGCAAATCGCGCGAGTGATTTAAAAACGAAATGATATTTATAATTGGCATTGCAAGCACGCTGCCTTTTTTAAGTTTAGAAAAATAACCGCCACGCAAAAGTTGGCGTACTATTTCTATTCCGTTGGTTTCATCGCCATGCAGGCCGGCTGTTAGCAAAAGCACCGGACCATCTTCCATTGAGCGAAAAACGTGTACCGGAATTTCCATGATGGTGCGCGTGGGCAATCGGTATAAGTTTAAATTTACTTCTGCTTCTTTTCCTGGTTTTATAACCTGATTATTTATTACAATTTCTTTTGGCATAATTAATTAGTGTAAAACATGATGAAATTCGTTTCGCTCAACGTACTCAATAATTTTTCCGGCAATATCCACACCGGTAGCACCTTCAATGCCTTCTAAACCGGGCGATGAGTTTACTTCCATCACCAACGGACCTCTTTTAGACTGCAACATATCTACACCGGCAATGGCGAGCCCGAGTTTTTTTACTGCTTTTATTGCGGTAGATTTTTCTTCGGCACTCAATTCAATTACCGATGCATGACCACCACGATGTAAGTTGGAGCGAAAGTCTCCTTTTGCCCCCTGTCTTTTCATCGCGCCTACTATTTGACCATCTACCACAAATGTGCGTATATCTGCGCCTTTTGCTTCTTCAATAAATTCCTGAACTAAAATGTTTACTTCTACTCCCAAAAATGCTTCAATTACTGATTTTGCAGAGTTACGTGTTTCCGCCAATATTACGCCAATGCCTTGTGTGCCTTCCAATAATTTTATTACCACAGGCGCACCACCTACTTGGTTTAGTACGCTATCAATATCTTTCGGACTCGATGCAAAAGCGGTTTTTGGCATTCCTACTCCTGCTTTTGCAAGCAATTGTAAACTCCGCAGTTTATCTCGCGAACGAACCAATGCCTGCGATTCAACCGATGAAAAAACTTTCATTTGCTCAAACTGACGCACCACTGCTGCTCCATAAAAAGTAACCGAAGCACCAATGCGTGGAATTATGGCATTGATGTTTTTTAACTCCTCGTTTTTATAAAAAATATGCGGCTTATTTTTTTCAATTACAAGTACACATTTTTGGTGGTCAATCACTTGAATTTTGTGGCCACGCTTTAAACCGGCTTCCACCAACCGATTGGTAGAATATAATTTTGCGCTGCGCGATAAAATGGCAATGTTCATTTGTTGGTTTTTTTCTTTTTTAGTTTTTTATTTAACTGTGCAATAAATTCTTTTGATACATCTACAATAAAACGATTTTTTAAAAGTCGCCTGCCTACCAAAACCGGATAACGCATGGTGCCTCTGTTGGTGAGCGAAATTACTGATTTAATGGTTCGTCTGCCCACACGCACTTTTGTTTTTATAATGTAACGTAGCTCCGATTCGCCAAACGAATTTTTAATTTCTTTTTGGCTGAATGATTTAAAAACCTGCTGCTGCTCGTTATATTCCGGATGTGTTGGATCGAGCAATTTGAAATACAGCAATCCGTTTTGCTCATGAATATCGTGGCAATGCAAGGCGGTGCTAAAAGCGCCCGTATCAATTTTTGCCGCTATGTTCATCAGGCCTAATTCCGGAAAATCAATGTATTCTTTGCTTCCTATTATGTTTTTTGCCCGCTTATTTTTGGTAGCCATAAATAGCTTTCTGCTCCATGCAAGGTAGCATTTTTTATATTTACGGAATTGAAAAAAGTAGATTATATAATTGTGGGTAAAGGCATAGCGGGTACTGTTATGGCGCTCCAACTTGTGCAGCAAAATAAAACTGTTTTGGTGATTGATGAAAATGCCCAAAGCAGCGCATCAAAAATTGCTGCCGGATTAGTAAATCCTATTGTGTTTAAGCGAATGGTAAAATCGTGGATGATGGACGAAACGCTACCTGCCATGATGGAATTTTATACCAACTGCGAAAAATTATTTGCGGCTAAATTTTTTTCCGAGCGAAGAATAGTAAAAATTTTTGCCGAAGAACAAGAAGTAAATTTTTGGAATAAAAAACGTGCCGATTATCATTTTTTATCCGAACCGCTGCCGGGTAAAAATTACATCAACACAATTGAAACGCCTTTCGGTTATGCTTTTGTAAACAATGCAGCGCATTTAGAAGTAGTATCGTTTTTAAATCATTCGCACAATTACTTACAAGATAAATGCGAATTAGTAAACGAGAAATTTGATTACAACCAAATTAAATTTTTGGATGATGAAGTAACATATAAAAACTACAGAGCCAAAAAAATTATTTTTTGTGAAGGGCATAAAGCCATGGGCAACCCATTTTTTAACTATGCACAATTCAAATTAACCAAAGGAGAATTGCTCGAGTTAAGTATAAAACAAATGCCAGCTACAAATGATGTACTGAACAAAAATGTTTTTTTATTGCCGCACACAACAAATAATTTTACGCTTGGCGCCACTTACAACTGGACAGATTTAACAGAAGAAATAACTACCGATGCAAAAAACGATTTACTAAACAAACTTGGTAAAATAATTAGTTTGCCGATAGAAGTTATTTCGCAGCGAGCAGGAATACGACCTGCCGTTGCCGATAGAAGACCATTGCTTGGCTTACATCGTGAGCATAAGCAATTAGTAATTTTTAACGGACTTGGCACAAAAGGAGTTTTATATGCGCCCTATTTTGCGCAGCAACTCGTAAGTTTTTTGGAAAATAAAAAACCGCTGCCACCCGAAGTGGATGTAAACAGATTTGCTTAACGCTTTTTCCTGAAAAATTCTTTTAGCAATTCGGCGCAATCGTGCTGCAGCACACCGCTGATGACGGTGGTTTTAGGATGTAACAAATTTGTCTCTGTTTTTTTATAGCCGCGTTTTTCATCGGCAGCACCATACACTACCGTTTTAACTTGCGACCAAAATAGCGCTCCGGCACACATCACACATGGCTCAAGTGTAACATAAAGTGTACACTCGTTTAAATATTTTCCGCCCAAATGATTGGCTGCTGCGGTTATTGCCTGCATCTCGGCATGAGCGGTTACATCGTTTAATCGCTCGGTTAAATTATGTGCGCGTGCAATTATGGTATTGTTGCAAACCACCACTGTGCCCACAGGCACTTCATCGGCATCAAAAGCTTTTTGTGCTTCCTTTAGCGCTTCGCGCATGTATTTTTCGTGTGATGTGTCGAGCATGATTACACTTTTTTATTTTGTGCGTGAGATTGCTTCGCTATGCTCGCAATGACGATGAAAAGAAGCAAGCGGCAAGAAAGAAAAAATATACGAGATTGCCTGCCTGCGAAAGGCGGGCTTGCAATGACGAGTGCAAATGGCGTCATTGCGAAGGAGCGAAGCAACTGCGGCAATCTAAGTTTCATTATTTAAATTTCAGTTTTTTGATATTTTTTTCAATGTACTTATCCGTTGGCAACAAACTTGTTTGTATGCGCTTAGCGTAGCGTATTGAATCTAAAATTTCTTTTTGATTCTCTTCTACCAAGTGTTTTTGATTTTCCACTACCTGCTTTTGTTGTTCAATAATTAATTTTTGTTTTTGTGTTACACGCAAATTACGGAAAACAAAAAATGCAAATGCAACTACTAAAAGCAAAACTCCACTCACCGAAAACAAAATAATTTGCTGTTGCTTTTTATCGGCAACTGCTTTTTGGTCTTTTACTTCTTGCTCGGCTTTGGCAGCGGTTTCTTTTTTATCAAACTCGTATTGCATTTGTTGTTGCACAGTTTTTTTGGTGTTTTCTTCGTTCACTAAACTATCGCGGTATAAAACATATAGTTTGTAGTTTTCTAATGCGCCTTTATAATTGCCTAATGCGCTATCGGATTTAGACAGACCATAAAAAGTGTTTTTTTATTGATTCTTTTTCGGCTAATTCAAGTGATAGTTTTAACGCTTTTTCAAGCCATTGTCTGCCAGTTTTAGCTTCATTGATAAATGGATAAAGATTCCCAATGTTGATATATGAAAGGCACACAAAGCTTTTATCACCAATTATTTCTCCCATTTTTAAAGCCAAAAAATAATTATTTTTTGCCTCGGCATAGTTGCCTTGTTCGAAGTACAATGCGCCAAGATTGCCAAGGGAAATGGCCAGCCCTCGTTTGTCACCAATTTCTTCTTTTATTTTTAGTGACAAAGTGTGATATTTTACTACCATAGTGTAATTTCTTTGTTTAAAATAAATGCCGGCAATATTATTATAGGTAGAAGCCATTCCCTTTTTATCACCAATATCTTCCTTTATTTTCAATGAGGAGAAATAGGATTTAAGTGCTTCCGAGTAATTATTTTGGTTAGAATAGAGGTTTCCTATATTATTGTAGCAGTTGGCCACCCCTTTTTTATCACTTATTTCCTCAAAAATAGTTAAAGAAAAATAATAGCATTTCAGCGCTTCGGTATAATTCCCCATTTCAAGATAACTCATCCCGCAGCCATTGCTGGAACGCGCCATCCCATCTTTATTGCCTAACTCCGTGTGTAACTTTAAACTTGCTAAATTATTTTTTATCGCTTCGGGGTGATTCCCCTGTAAATGATATATATTGCCAATGTTATTGTGATAATGCGCCATCCCTTTTTTAAAATTCAATTTTTCGGTAAGCGCTTTAGCTGTGTTGGCATAGTAAATCGCAGTGTCGTAATTCCCTGCTTGCCACCCCGCCCATTTGCTTAGAGCGTTTAACACATTCACCTTATTTGTATCCTCCTTAGCCGTTTTTAAAATGGCGAGTAGTGAGTCTATTTTTTTGTTTCCTTGCGCGTGAGATTGCTTCGCTACGCTCGCAATGACGAGGGCAATAAAAAACGGGAGTTTACTATTTAACGCGAGTGGGTTTTTCATGCGAGAGGTAAATTTAAAATAATATTCGCAATCACAATTCTCAGCTAAAAATACGCCCGTACTTGTGCGCTGCCTGTGTGTATTACTTTAATGCCTTCGGGTTTGCGGCCATCGTAAATAAATGATAGCTGCATATTGTTGTTTAAATTTCGCTGATAGGATAATTGCCAGGTAAAATTATTTCCGGGTTTTAACGATTCGAGCATTTCAAATGCGAGCGGAGAATTTTCGGCATCGTTATAAGTAATTTTTAAATAGTTTGCTTTTGCAAGCAAGCTGCCTTTTGATAGTATGTTGTATTTTATTTCTGCACCCGCACTTTGTATCGTAGTTTTTTGTCCGCCCAGTTCCACGCTGTTTTTCTTTTCGCTGTAGCGCAAAATTATTGCTGCTCTAAACGATGTGTTGGGCTGATAAGAAATGCGCGGCTCGGCATCGCTATATGCAATTTTATAATTGCGCGTGGAAAAAAACTGCGATGTGTTTGATTTTAAACCGCTGCGTACCGAAGATGTTACACTCCATTTGCTGCTGAGGTTAATACGCAATTTTAATTCGTTAAAAGTATTTCCGCGCGCATCAAACCCGTTTGCCAAAAGTGTTTTATTGCGGTTATCACTATAAGTGTAATCCATCCCGAAAATCATTCCGGCTTGGTTAAAAAACAACGTGTTTCGCACCGATGAGTTAAGCGCCAGCAAAGTGCTGTCGGCCACATTTTTTAAAAACGGATTATACGATTTTGTTAAATTTTCATCAGTTGATTTTCTATCTACACGGTAAGCAGTTTGGTTTGCAAAGCGCGACAAAAATTTTCGCACACCTTTTTTTGTGTTCCATATTGCGGCAGGTTTCAGTAAAAATGTTTGGCTAAACTGATTGGTATATGTTTTTACATAATCATTAGTAGGCACAAATACTTTTATGTAAGTAGCTTGATCAGGAAAAGCTGCAATTTCAAATTCGTTTAACTCTTTCACTTCGTTTCCGTTGTAATCCACCCAAGTGTAAACGCCTTGTCCGGCAGGCACTTCAATAAAAGTAAACTCACGTTTTAGCTCAAGTCCGCTTCCTATTTCATAAAAAGTAGAAGAGTTTATTAATCCTTTGTAAAGTATAAAATCATATTCGGTGCGGCCCACAAGTGAGTTATCGGGCTTGTTAAGTATGAGCGTGGAATCAACAATTTTTAAATTACGATAAGTGGTTGTAAATCTAAAACGCTGTTTTTGGTTTTTTAGCAACTGCAAATCGAACATCACATTATCGGCAATGGCAGTAGTGTTTAGGTAATTTTGTTTCACCGCTTTATCTTCTCTTCGCTTGTAGCTAAGTGTAAATTTATTTTTAAATGTATCCGGAGCCGATATAAAAGCTTCGGCTTCATAAAACTGGTAGCTGGCAGCAGTAAGCGAATCGGAAGCAATGGTGCGGAACTCGTTTTTTTCTGTTTGCGATTTTGCACCCAGTTTTATGTATTTAAGATTATAAGCAAACGAACTTATTTGCCGTAAAAATTTTGTGCTCACCGTTTGCGTTTCGGAATTTAGTAGCGATCCGGTGGCGTTAAACGTAATTTTTTTATTACTGATGTTGCTGAATAACCCGTGTTTAAATCCCTTGTAATTATCATCTTCCACAAAGCTGCTGAAATTATAACCCAGCACCGAGTTTTTGTTTACACGATACTCGGCAGTAGATGAAATTAAATGCTGGTTATTATTAAACGTGCCCGTGAGCGGCCGGTTCCAATCTCTATCAAACTCAATGGAACGATAGCGCTCAATAAACGTAAATGTTTTTTGCACATACTCGTAGTTAGAGCTAAATTTTAACCATGTTGCCGAACCTTTACCGTCAGCCGATTTTGTTTTCCATAATGGCAACGTAGATTCAAAACCTCCGCGTGCGGCAAAGCCCCTGTCGTTAAGTTTATTAAAACGCGAGTAAAGATTAATATCGTATTCGCTCATGGCGCCTTCGGCAAAAATTTTTGTGTTTTTTGTTTTGCCAAGTTTGTATTCTATTGATGAAGTGAGTAATTGTTTTTTCTTTGGAGAAATTAAAAGTATAACCGGCTCGAAACTTCCGCGCGGCAAGCCGGTAATGGTATCGGGCATTATCCATTGGTAAACTTTTCCGTTAGCCGATGAGTTTATTTGCACATAGTTTCCTTTGTTATTTCCTACAAATGAAAAACCAAGTCGCCAATTTGCAAGCGAGTCATCGGTTGAATAAACGTAAACATTGTTATAAGTAAACGAGCCAATGACAGAATCAAGTTTTTGGTAAAACACTTCGCTGTTATTATAAGCAGCGCTATCTGCCGATGGCGCAATGGCATTTTGCAAACTATCGCCAACGGACGATAGCAGCAGTTTTTGCTCTTCGCTAAGCTGCTGCTGCAAAGGGCGGTTTTTGTTATCCTGCTCGTTAAAGTAATTTACTTTAAAAGCAAAATCGCCTTTAGTAAATTCACTACCGACATGAAAAAGTGAGCGACCATAATTTTTATCGGAGTACTGAAACTCAACCGTAATCCGCTTGTCTTTTGTGATTTGAATTTTAGGAGTAAAAATTATTTCGGCCGTGTTATAGTCAATCACATAATCGTTATCGGCACCGCGTTGCAAAAGCTCACCGTCTATGTAAACTTTTTCAGTACCTGAAAGAATAATGATGAATAATTCGTTTTCGGCACCGCGCAAGCGATAAGGCCCTTGATTACTTTCAATGCCCATAAAAATTTGTCGGAAAAATTTTCCTTTGCTTACCGCACCGCTTGCTGTTAAAAATAATTTTGCCGTTTTGTTGGGCAGCGGGTTGCTATCTAAATTAAATTTTGTGCTAAAACTTAAACCTTGCGCTCGTTTATAAAAATTCATGAAATGGCTGTTGGGTCGTTTCATCACAAAATCTCCGGCAATTAGTTTTGTATTTAGTTTTGATACTTGTATAAACACACGGTCGAACTCTTGTATTTGCTGCGTGTTTCCATCGGGCTGTATGGGAATATTTTCGTCTGTTGCCGAAAGCAATAAATCAACATCGTTATTCAGTTTGCCCGAAAGCTCCAAATGCAAATTAGAGTTTACCGATAAATCTTGATTATTACCAAACTGAATGCCGCGCGATATGTTTCCATTTTTGTTTAATCCGCCAAAAGCAAAAATATCGTTGTTGGTTTTATTATCGGGCGTATAAATAAATGGATTGGTGATTTTTTTCTTTTCCGGATTTATCAGGTCGCTGTTTTTGCGCTGATATTTTTTACCGAAGTTAACCGGCAGCGCCCTGAACGAGATTTTACAGCTATCGCCTTTTATTTGCTTTTTATTAAGCTCGGTTCGGTTCCAAATTAACTTACTTTCGGCATGGTTTATTTTGTAAAAGTTGCTATCGGCAGCGGTTCCATCAGGTAAAATAATTTTTACAGTTCCGTAAACAACGCTCACCGTATCAAGTGTAATGGTATCCGCTTTAAGCGATATGTATTTTTGCCTGTTATTATTTTGCTGCTGGGCATAGCCATAGTTGCTCGCCACAAGCGCACCCGTAAAAACGATAAAAAGCAACTGTTTCACCAACTAACTAATTTACTAATTTGCAACACTAAATAACGTAATAATTAACAGTTTGTTGTATGGCAAAAATAATTTCGTATAACCTCAATGGCATACGTGCTTCATTAAAAAAAGGATTGGCAGATTGGGTATTGGCATCAAAAGCCGATGTTATTTGTTTTCAGGAAATAAAAGCAACCCCCGAGCAATTTGATGTTGGCGTTTTTGAGCAAATGGGTTACCACCACTATTGGTATCCGGCCGAAAAAAAGGGTTACAGCGGTGTGGCCATTTTATCAAAACAAAAACCCGATAATGTGGAAATAGGTTGTGGCATTAAGCAATACGATGCCGAAGGCCGCTGGTTACGTGCCGATTTTGGCGATGTATCAGTGGTTAGCGCTTATTTTCCATCGGGAACATCGGGCGATGAGCGTCAAAATTTCAAGTACCGATTTTTAGATGATACACACATTTATGTAAACAAACTAAAGAAAAAACGCCCAAAACTCATTATTTCGGGCGATTACAATATTTGCCACAAGGCCATTGATATTCATAATCCGGTTAGCAATGCAAAATCATCGGGCTTTTTGCCCGAAGAACGCGAATGGCTGAGTAGGTTTATTGACAGCGGCTTTATTGATAGTTTTAGGCATTTTAATGCCGAGCCGCACCAGTATAGCTGGTGGAGCCAGCGATTTAATTCAAGAGCCAAAAACTTGGGCTGGCGCATAGATTACCACATGGTGAGCCAAAATTTAGAAAAGCAACTTAAGCGAGCCGCTATTTTACCCGAAGCCAAGCACAGCGACCATTGCCCTATATTGGTGGAGGTAGATTTTTAGCTCATTTTTGCTTTTTTTATAGTGCATATTTCTTTTTGCACATTTGCCACACATTGTTACTTTTGCTTGTTCAGATTTTCCCATGAAACAGCAAAACACAATTTGCCGTTTTTGAATCTGAACACAACAAAACCGAAACAAGACAGAATAAGCGTATGAAAAAATTACTGGTTATTTTATTTGCCGCCTCAGCATCGTTATTTATAACATCGTGCGGTGGTGGCGCTGATGATGAAAATCAATCAACACAAGGCAAAGGCGGAGTTTATTACGGAGGAGTTTTCCGAATGAACGAAACCGAAAACTTTCGCGATTTATATCCGCTCAATGTTACCGAGGTGGTTTCGCAGCGTATCACTAACCAAATTTACGAGGGCTTGGTAAAATTAGATCAGGCCGATTTAAAAATTATTCCTTCGATAGCCGAAAAGTGGGAGAAAAACGAAGATGCCACCGTGTGGACTTTTTACATGCGCAAAGGCGTTATGTTTCATGATGATTCTTGTTTCGCGGCTGGCAAAGGCCGCGAGGTAAAAGCGCAAGATTTTAAATGGTGTTTCGATAAATTGTGCGAAGCATCGGTAAACAACCAGCAATACTATGTTACATTTAAAGATCGTGTGGTGGGTGCCGATGAATATTTTAAATCTACCGAAGAAAAAAAACCATTAGCAGGTGGAGTTTCAGGAGTAAAAGTGATAGACGATTACACATTACAAGTTACTTTAAAATTTCCGTTTGCCGGATTTGAAAACATATTGGCAATGCCCGGCTGCTGGGTTTATCCGCACGAAGCATTTGAATCTTATGGCGAAGCAATGCGCGCACACTGCGTGGGCACAGGTCCGTTTAAAGTGAATACAATTGTGGAAGGCGATGTGGTGCTGCTTGAGAAAAACACTAACTACTGGCAAATAGACGAATATGGCAACAAATTACCTTACTTGCAAGGCGTTAAATTCTTTTTCAAAAAAGAAAAGAAACAGGAATTTTTAATGTTCCGCAACGGAGAGTTGGATATGATTTTCCGTATCCCTAACGAAATGTTTGGCGAAATATTAGCCGAGCAAAAAGAAGCAAAAGATAATAATCGCCCATTTGAATTACAAAACTGTGCTGCTATGGCAACCTACTATTATGGTTTCCTTAACCCAAGTGCACCATTCGATAAAAAAGAAATTCGCATGGCATTTAACTTGGCCATTGACAGAGAAAAAATTGTGAAGTTTACTTTAAAAGGCGATGGATTACCTGCCACACATGGTGCTGTGCCCGAATTAGATGCCTTTAAATCAAAAGGATTTAATTACGATAACGTGAAAGGTTATGCTTATGACCCCGATAAAGCACGCAAATTATTAGCCGATGCGGGTTTTGCAGGCGGAAAAGGGTTCCCGAAAATTGTATTGCAAATTAATAGTGGCGGTGGCGATCGTAACGTACTTATTGCACAAGCCATAAAAGGTATGTTGCAAGAAAACTTAGGTGTGGAGGCAGAAATAGATCAAATACCATTTGCCGAACATTTACAAAAACTAGAAACTGGCAAAACACTTTTCTGGCGCCAGGGCTGGATAGCCGATTACCCGGATCCGGAAACATTCCTTACTCTTTTCTTAAGTACACACGTGCCGGCTAAAATGGACGACCGCTCAACTACCAATCCGTTCCGTTTTAAAAGCGCAAAATTCGATTCGTTGTTTTTAGCCGCCATGAAAGAAACCGATGAGAAAAAACGCTTTGAGCTTTACTCGATGGCCGATGCAATTGTTACTGACGAAGCTCCTTTTATGCCATTAGTGTATGACGAAAGCTATCGCCTGATACAAACCAATGTGAAAAATTTTCCGGTTAACGCAATGGAGTACCGCGATTTAACCAAAACGTATTTTGTTCCTAAAAAAGAGAATAAGAAAAAATAGTTTTTTTCTTATTTATAATTTGTAAAAATCCCTTGCTGTGTGGCCAGGGATTTTTATTTTTTACTAAGCCGCACAATTTCCTGAAGTAGGGCATTTTCTTTTTTTAGCTGGGCGAAAAAATTAAATCATGCAGTTTTTATAGTTTATATAAAATGCGGATGCAGCAAACTAACGGCAGTATTTAATTTTTATTGTGTGCAGTTTTGTTAACGAATGTTAAAATAAGGTTGATAGGGAAGGGTTATTGCGAGCAATAGGTCGTGCTTAGACAAGCCCGCCTGCGGCAGGCAGGTTCAGGATGACTTACGCATTGTTACACAGAGACTATCTAAGCGGAGAAGAAACCTTGTTTTATGCAGATTGTGAAGAACTTAATTTGCGCTACCATGCAATGCTAATAACTGAGCACAAAAAATTATTTATTTCTGAAAGTCAATATTTTTTCAAAATCAAGAAGTTTAAGCATCTTAAAATCATTTGCATAGTGTTTTATGTATTCGCTTACTGGTAATGCAACCACATTTAAGAAATGATTTTCTTTTTGCTCCAATATGTAATTATCTAACCACATATAATCTTTCTTTAATTGCAATCCAGCTTCATCGCCCTCGATGAGCATTGAAAGCTTCTTGGCTTCTGCAAAGTTTGTGCAAATAAATCCTTGCCTTAGGTTTTCGGCCGAATGTAGTCTTAACTTATAAATATCTTTTCCGTCAATTATTAAATGATGTTGCTGCCATTTATAGCAAGCCTCCTTATTTGAATAGATGAAATCAATGTAGGGTTCGCCCGCTTTAACTATTTTTTTATCATACTCCTTTAAATTTTCAAATGCAAAAATCATTTTCTTTCAATTATTTTTATTTCTTCTTTGGTAAGGTCGTAAAGTTTATAAACCAATTCGTCAATTTTCCTTTCCTGTTCGCTACTGTCTTTGCTTTGTTGTTTGAGTGAAATTATCTTGTCAACCAGTTTTGCTATTTCGTTAGCGTCTTTGTCAGCCGGTTTGTAAATAGGAATTTCAAGTAATGGTTCTTTGTCTAATTGATAAGCGTTGCCTTGCATTTTACCTTTTTTGCGAAGCCAAAAAGCAACAAGTTTTGAGTTGAGCAAACCTGTCAAATATTTTAAGTTTATTCTTTTTGAACGAATAACATTAAAAGACATCATTACATATGCTTCTTCTTCCGTGAATGCAAATGTTGGAACAGCACATTTTCTAACACTTAAAATTTTCTCACCTTTTTCAAAGAAATATTCATCTCTTGGCCAATGCAAATTATTAAAACCGAGTTTGCCCTGTTGGTTTTCTCTGCGGTCTTCCATAATCTCCTTGAATTTCTCTAAATGAGAAATAAGTTTTGGTGCATCGTTTTTGAAATTCTTCTTTGTGATGTAGATAATCTCTTTGTCAAAATCATTTATTGAATACTTGTCAATTAGATAAGGCTCGTAAACAGGTTTAATGTATCTGCTTTCTTTCACAGATAATTTTCCGAAAAAACCTTTATCAATAATGAAAACACCATCGCCAACTTTTATATTTTCTTTTTTTACTCTTGCCGCTGGTAATTTTAGAATGTTATTATTGTTTACAACATCAGGATTAGGAACAATTCCCTGAGCAATTTCTTTCTTTGGGTCAATTATGAAATTGTGTTTTGTTTTTATCTTCTCAAGCAATCCTGAGTTTTCGTCTGTGTTAAAAGTCAATGGCTTATCAATTAAATTGCCTTTCAATATTGTTGGTGAAAGTAAATTTGATTTTTCGGTTTCTGTTCCATCAAGTAAGTTTAACACATCCTGCAAAACAAGTTTATCACCTTCTAACCGTCTGTAATCAAAACTATAATTGTCTGCTGTTTTGGTGTTTTTGAAAAGCATTATCATAGTTTGAATAGAGGCGTTTTCAAAAATCATATATGCACCAAAGTCAGTAAGATTTACGATTTGGCTATTTTGAATTACAATGTTTCTGAAATTTGATGCCCCTGCATTTGTACCCCAGTTGTTTGTTGCGATGTAACACAAATAATTATCTCGTTTCAAAATCTTTAAACCTAAATCGCCAAACAAATACCAAATGTCCATTTTACCCTGATAACATTCAAGGTTTCGCAAGCCATTAAAAGCATCACGGTTTGTATCTTCTTTGATGTATGGCGGATTTCCAATGATTAAATCAAAACCTTCAAACTCACCTTTGTTGTTAAGCACTTCGGGAAATTCAAAACGCCATTCAAAAGCGTTTTTGTATAAAGCATTAGATTTTATCTCCTCAATTTCTTTTGAAAGTTTATTTATATCATCCTCAAGTTTTTTCTGCCTTTCCTTTAAATCTTTTTTATAGTTTTTATTTCCATAGTTTGGTTCATCCTCTTTCACCATTCCTTTAAACAAATTGGGAGAAACAATAAGATAAAGTTCTTCGCTTAATTTTTGTAGCCGCTTAACTTTCGGGTCGTTTTTATAAATCTCGGTTCTGAAATCGCCTTTAATGGTGTCAATAATTTTCTGCAATCCCCTTTTTACATCACGATTTTTTTCGTTTTTATATTCGTTTACAAAACCCCTGTATGCTTTTATGTCGTGCTTTATGCTTTTCAGAGCTTTACTCAAATCAGCATCTAATGGAAAACGGCTTAATAAACTGTTTGCGCATTTTATATTGATGTCAATGTTTGGAAGCGTTTCAAGCTCTGTGTATTCTGTTTCTTTGTAGTAAGCATTTTTCAACAATTCTATCCATAAACGCAATCGGCATATAAGAACAGATTTTGGGTTAATGTCAACGCCAAACAAACAGTTTTCAATGATGGTTTGCTTTTGATGAAAAAGCGTTTTTTGGATTTTCTGTTTCGAAGAGTTTGTTATTCGCTCATATGCTGCTTTATCACCCCCAAAGCTATAAGAGATGCTTTTGTTTTGAATTTGAGGTGCTACATAAGAAAAACGCTCGTATGTATCTTTGTCGTAAACATATAGTTCGTCATCTAAAACCTCAACTACTACATTATGCAACACATTGCCTTTTTCATCAGCCAAAATGCCTAACTCAGATTTGATAGCAATCATTTCATTGAGTGCAGAAACTAAAAAGTGTCCTGAACCTACTGCTGGGTCGCAGATGTGTAATGAATTGATGATTTCATTTGCTTTTAAAATTTCTCCGGTTTTGAAAAGGCGCGAAGTGTAGTTCTTAATATCATCAAATTTGTCAAAAAGTTTTTTGCTTTTGTCTGCTAATGCTTCGTTGAACTTTTCTACAACCGCCAAACGGATTGATTGACGGCACATATACATTGTGATAAATGCAGGTGTGAAAATTGAACCGTCACGGTAGCCGTTTATTTTTTCAAATACTTTTCCAAGAACGGAAGCATTTATCAGTTGCTTGTTGTCTTTTTGCCAATCTTCTGACCCTTCGCTTGCAAAATCGTAAGCATCTAAAAATTGAAACAAGTAATCCAAAGAGGGCAGCGAAGCTGTCTTCTTTTTGATTTCTTTTAAGATGGTTGTATTTATTATTTCAAGCTGTCCGTCATTTTCAAGCGAATTGATTTTGATCGTTTGGTCTTCCAGTTCGCTGATTTCAAATAGAGAACTGTTTAAGTATGGAACACGGTTGTATTTTGATTTGATTAGCCCTGTTCTGTCAGCAATGTTTACCGCTAAAACTTTGTGAAACAGTTTAAACAGTTCATCATAGTCGTGAATGGTTTCTGAATTAAGGAAACGATAATCTTTATTTCCTTGATGATAGGCAATGAGTTGACCTTCCAATAATTTCAAAAACAAAATCCTGTTTATCCAAGTAATACAGAGTTCTAAAGCAATATTGAAAGTTTGTTCTTCTTTGTTTTCGCCATAAACTTTGATGTCGGGAATACGGTGAAATGTATCTTCTGTTTTTAATGCTTCAATTGTTAGTTCAATAAGTGAAGCGGCATTTTTGTTTTCCTTCTTTCGTCTAATTACATTTTTTGTTCCTTCTCTTGCTTCTTCCAGTCCGATGATATGAAGCAACTCTTTGTAAAATCTTTCATTTAGTGTGTTGCTGTCGTTTGGCGAAACAATTTTCAAAAGATGCTGTGGCGAAAGAATTTTGTAAAGTGCAACAAGTTCTTTGTCGTCATCCGTTTTAGTGTTACGGAGAATTTTCTCGTAATCCCTAATGTCAAAATAAACGCAAGGAATTTCAACCTCTATTTTAGAAACAATTTTTGCAATCTCTTCATAAAACCAAGGATTATCTTTCTTGTCGTTTACTTTGGTTTCGTATAGTTTTCGGATTTGTGTGTTTCGGTAAATATGTTTGTCAAAGTAGTTTGCATCAATGATAAACCATTGGTTGATGTCAGTAACAACCAGATGTTTTAGCTGCACATTTTCCTTTGCGTTTCTTTCTGTCAGGTAATAAAGAATGAGTTCGTGTAATGCTTTTTTGTTGGCATTGTGAGCCGTAATCATTTCTTTAGCATTGGAAGGTCGTTTTGCTTCAATAATTACCGCAACATCCGTGTCTGTTGATTTGCCAATGTGAATTACCAAATCTTTTTTGTCTTTGGTGTTTATGGCGTTGCTATCAATGTAGAAAGTGTCACGAAGGAAGTCGCGGAGATTGTTTTTTAAGTGTTCTTCGCTTTCGTCTTTGGGTTGCTTTTCAATAACACTAATCTTGTCAAACAAAGCAATCAAGTTGTTTTTAAACTTGTCTCTTTCGCTTTCTGAAGGTCGTTGCTTCAAAAATGCTTTAATTGCTTTTTTGGGTGATTGTGTTACTAATTTCATCAAATATTCCTGTCAATAATTAAAAGACCTAAATTAGGTTTTTTGTCAGCAGAATACATTAAAACTTTTTATTTGTTAAAAAATAAAGTAATTACTTGCAATTGGTGCGGTAGCCCTCAATACAAAAACGAATTATACGGATAACGGATGCTATGCATTTTTTTAACCATATCGTAAAGGGTACTGCGCATTTCATCAATATTTTGTTTTTTAACGGCAGCAATAAAAACACATTTTATATTTTGGTTTCCCATCCACGATTTTTTCCAATCATCGAGCGAATAGTTTCGCTTTGTTACAGGCGATAAATCAATAGGGTCTTTTTCTTCGTAAGTAAATGCATCAATTTTATTAAATACCAAAAGCGTAGGTTTATCGTGTGCTTTAATATCGGCAAGGGTTTGGTTCACCACATTTATTTGGTCTTCAAAATGGGGGTTAGAAATATCTACCACGTGTACTAAAATATCTTCCTCGCGCACTTCGTCAAGTGTAGATTTAAATGATTCTACCAACTGTGTGGGCAGCTTGCGAATAAACCCAACTGTATCGCTCAGTAAAAAAGGTACATTGTCAATCACCACTTTTCGTACAGTAGTATCAAGCGTGGCAAATAATTTATTTTCAGCAAATACTTCTGATTTACTAAGCATATTCATAATAGTAGATTTTCCCACATTGGTATATCCCACCAAAGCAACTCGTATTAATTCGCCCCTGTTTTTTCGCTGGGTTGCCATTTGTTTATCTATGTCTACTAATTTTTGTTTTAACAGTGCAATGCGGTCGCGCAAAATTCTGCGGTCGCTTTCAATTTGCAATTCGCCCGAACCGCCACGAGTTCCGGTGCCACCGCGCTGGCGCTCTAAGTGGGTCCACATACCGGTGAGGCGTGGCAGCATGTATTGGTAGTAAGCTAATTCTACTTGTGTTTTAGCATAAGCAGTTTGTGCCCGCTGCGAAAATATTTGCAGTATAAGCGAATTGCGGTCATGAATTTTTATGTTCAATTCTTTTTCCACATTTCGCATCTGCGATGGCGAAAGTTCATCATCGAAAATTGCGATTTGTATTTTATGCTCATCTACATATTTTTTTATTTCCTGTAATTTTCCGCTGCCTACAAATGTTCGCACATCGGGCTTTTCGAGTTTTTGAGTAAAGCGTTTTTTTGCATCGGCACCATAAGTGAGTGCTAAGAATGCTAACTCATCTAAATACTCGTTTAATTTATTTTCATCTTGCTCACGATTAATTAAGCCAATGAGCAGTGCAGGAATTAAATCGGCAGGTTTTGTATGTTTAATTTTTTCGAGCAAGTGATTAGAAGTTGTAAGAAATTATTTTTTTAGCGTTTCGAGAAATTCGATAACGGCATAAATTTCTTGGTCGGCCATAACAGCTTTCATAGGAGCCATTGCGCCTTTTCCATCTTTAATGGTTACAAATTGTGTTTTTTTGTCCATCATGCTTTTTGATAAATCGGCAGCACCGAGAGTTCCCTTTTTACCATCATCGCCATGGCATGTTACGCAATTGGCATTGTAAATATCTTTTCCTGATATAGGCCCGGTAGGTTCGGGTTTGCGGCTGGTGTTGCCTCCACATGAAAAAAATAATGCAGGTAAAAAAAATAGAAAATAATAAACACGCATCGTGAAAAAAAATTAAAACCAACTTCTACCTGCACCCACAGTCATGAACGGCCAGGGAATGGAAACAAAAATGATGATTAATGCAAGGATGAAAAAGATGGCCACTTTTTTATGTTTTGCTAAATCGGTTTTTGCACGTTTGCTTAACGCACTGCCGAGTGTTATTAAAACTATTGCAATCATCATCATCGCGATGTGCTCAACAGTATAGAAGCGTAACAGTTTGTCTTTCATTGCGGCTACCATATCGGCCATGCCCGCTTTTACAACAGGGCTCATAAAATACAAAGCCAAGCCGATGAGCAGTTGTGTGTGCACGGCTATCACCGAAAAGGTTACCATTTTTTTGTCAGTGGCTAAAAATGGTTTGTTGCCCATCCATCCGCTCACCGATTTAATGATTGCAAAAACGATGAACAGCAGTGCAACATAGCGCAGTGTGGAGTGTATAATTAGTAGTGAATCGTACATGATTTTATTTTTTTACAAACCTACATAAATTTTTTCACCGCACTTATTATTTCATTTTCATCAATATTGTTCATGCAGTTAAAATGCCCTTTCGGACATTGCTTGTAACCAATTTTAGAACACGGGCGGCAAGCTAAGTTTTTTACTTCCACACATCTATTTTCTCCCTCTGGATTAGCTAATGAAAAATAAGGACTCATGCCAAATGCCGGAATGGTATTGCCCCAAACAGAAATAATTTTTTTTTGGAATGCAGCCGCAATGTGCATCATGCCGGTATCGTGTGTAATAACTGTTGCTGCTTGCTTTACTACCGATGCCGATTGGTTTAAATTTAATTTACCACAGGCGCTTATAATTTTTGTCGCTGAGTTTTTAATTATTTCGCCAGCAGTGGCTGCATCTTCTTTGCCGCCAATTAAAATAATGGGTTCGTTTATTTTATTGCATATACTTATTATTTTTTTTGTGGGTAAGCGCTTGGTTGCAAATTGCGCACCTATTGCTATAGCAATAAATGGTTGAGCGATACCGAATTGCGAGGCAATATGCACCTCATCGCTTTTTGCGATAAAAAAATCTAAACCCTTGCCATCGTTTTTTAAATTTAATTCAGCGGCAGCATTAAAATACCTATCAACAATATGATTGTGCGGCATACTACGCTTAAAATTTACAGTAAGCCACTTTGCCAAATTTAGCTTGCTAAACGATTTTGATTTTTTGCCTAACAAAATTTTAGTTTGCAAGCTACGTGCGTTATTGTGCAAATCAATGATGTAATCAAAATTTTCTTTTTTTAACTCGGCAGCAATTTCGGTTACAGTTTTTTCAATGGTCCATAGTTTGCTGATGTATGGATTGTTTTCGAGCGTAGCCTTAAATTTTTTCTTAGTAATAAAATGAATTTCGGATCCGTTTAATTGCTCGCTTGCGCAGCGAATAACAGGTGTTGTTAAAACAATATCGCCAATGGAGCTGAAGCGTATGATTAATATTTTTTTCAAAAAAATCAGCGTGCAATAAATTGGTGTAACCGGAGCAAATTATTTACAGTATCGTTTTCTTCCACCCAAAGTTCGCGTCTTTTCAATCGTTTTATTTTCCACTCAAATGGATTGCCGGCCGGAAATTGGCGAGTAAAAATTATTTTTTCTTTTTCATCATCAAATTCCCAGATGCCGACTTCGTTAAATGGAACTTGGCCGTAAGCAATATAATCAACGGAATAGCTGCCATCTTTACCAAGTCCTATAATATAGTTTTGGTAAAATGAAGCTTGCGTTGCTGTTTTATCTACACCGTTCTCAAAATAGGTTTGGTACTGCCAAGTGCGGCTTAGGCGCTGCTTTTTAGTGCGGAGCGAAAATGCCGGACCTTCATCGTATTTTTTACAAGTAATAATACTTGTTAAAATAATAATTATGCAAATTATTTTTCTCAAAATATATTTAAAAACTGTTTTGTTATTTTTTCGGCATCGGCAAATGCCGATTCAAGTTTATCGTTATGTATCACCACATCAAATTGTGCGGCAGATTTTATTTCTTCTTCTGCTTTTCCAATTCTGCGTGCAATGCTTTTTTCTGTTTCAGTTTCTCGTTTTCGTAATCGCTCTTCCAGCGATTTTATTGACGGAGGCATTACAAAAACCGCCCTAGCTTTTTCGCCAAATTTCTTTTTTAAGCTTATTCCGCCTTTTACGTCCACATCAAAGATTACATGCTTCCCTTTTCTCCATATTCGCTCCACTTCTTTTTTAAGTGTGCCGTAAAAATTATCTTTATACACCTCTTCCCATTCCACAAATTCATCGGCTTCAATTTTGTTTTTAAAATCTTTTACTGATATAAAATAATAATCAACTCCCTCGGTTTCGTCCTTTCTTATTTTTCTGCTCGTTGCCGAAACAGAAAATTCTAAATACTCGTCAAATGTATTGAGTAAATGGTGAACAATAGTGGTTTTGCCTGCTCCGCTGGGTGCCGAAAATATGATAAGTTTACCTTCTTTCACTACAACACATTATTTAATTGTTCTTTTATTTTTTCCAATTCGTCTTTCATCTGCACTACTATTTTCTGCATAACTGCATCATTGGCTTTGCTGCCAATTGTATTTATTTCTCTGCCTATTTCTTGTGATATAAAAGCAAGTTTTCGGCCGCTGCTCTGTTCTTGCATAGTTTTTAAAAAATAATCGCAGTGAGTTTTTAAACGAACTTTTTCTTCGGTAATGTCCAATTTTTCGAGGTAGTAAATTAGCTCCTGCTCAAATCGCGACTGGTCAATTTTTTCAATTAGTTCGGCCACTGCTTTATTTAATCGTTCACGCACGTTTTTTAGTCGTTGCACATCGTGCGCTTCCACTTCGGTTAAATAGTTTAAAATTAAATGTACTCGTTTTTCTAAATCCCTTTTTAGTGTTTTTCCTTCGGCAGACCTAAACTTATCAAGTTCGGCAATAGCTTTTATTGCGGCCGATTTTATTTTGCTCCATTCTTTTTCATCCAAATCTTGCTTATCGGTTTGTATAACATCGGGCATTTTTAATATTTGAGTAAGTAAATTGTCTGTCTTTATTTTTAAATCATTAGCAAGTGAGTTGAATTCTCTAAAGTATTGTTTTGCAATTTTTTTATTGATACTTATTTGTTTTTCCGATTCGCTGGCATCGGAGTATAAGTTAAAATCAATTTTACCGCGTTCTAATTTTTGCGAAACCTCATTACGCAACTCTTGTTCTTTCTCGCGATAGATTGATGATATGCGCATGTTTAAGTCTAATTGCTTGCTGTTTACCGAGCGCAGCTCCACTACAATTAATTTATTTTTTAGTTGTACACTTGCTTTGCCAAAGCCGGTCATAGATTTTAACATAAATTATAATTTCTGTAAAAATAGTTTATTTGCTTTTACGCAAGTGCTTCTTAACCTCATTTATATTTATTGGCCTGTTCACCGTTTCTTCGAGCGACAATATGGTTTCGGTTCTTTCTATTCCTTCTATTTGCTGAATGTGGTCGTTTAATACATTTCGCAAATGATGAGTGTTGCGACAAACTACTTTTAAAAAAATACTGTAGTTGCCCGTGGTGTAATGCGCTTCTAAAATTTCAGGTATTTGTTTCAGTTTAGTAATTACTTTTTTGTAAGCGCTTCCCTTTTGTAAGTAAACGCCAATATAGGCCGTTAGGTCGTAACCCATTTTAGTATAATCAATCAAAAGGGTTCGCGATTTTATTACTCCCATTTTCTCCAGCTTGGTCATTCGTACATGTATGGTGCCTCCTGATACAATTAATTTTTTCGCTATTTCCGTATAAGGCGTAAATGCATTTTCGGTTAGGATAGAAATTATTTCTAAATCTAATTTATCAATCTCTAAATTTTCGAGTTCTTTTTCCATTATTAGATATGAATATTGTATAATTTATGTCGTTAATTTTCAATATTACTAAAAATATTTAAAATATATTATTATATTAATAATGAACATATTTTTGCTTCGTTAATTTAAATGTGGGGTGATGAAACAAGGCAGACATGCCAGCTTGTCGCGCTGGTAGAGAAACCGGGAAAACCTTTTGGGAAACCGAAACCAATAACCGCTCTATGAAGGTTCGAATCCTTCCCCTACAGCAAAATTTAGTTTTTACTTTTTGTGTTTGACACAATGTAAACTCCGGCAAAAATAAATGCACCTGCAATAATTTTTTGCCAGGTGATGCTGCTGTTAAAAAACCAAATAGCGATTAACGCTGACAGAAGTGGTTGCAAATAAATATAGGCACTCACCACTGATGTGCTTAGCTGACGAAGCGCAAGCGTATTTAGCAGATAGGCGACAAAGGTTGTAAATACAATCACAAAAATCATAAAGAAAAGTATGTTGCTCGGAATTATTTGCCAGTTGGTGCTTGCTAAATCTGAAATTCCAAGGGGAGTTACCAATGGCAGCCCGAACAGAAAAGTCCATTTTAATATGGTAACTGTATGGTATTTTTGCATCAGTGGTTTCACAAGCACTAAATATGTTCCCCAGCTGATCGCATTAATAAGCACATATAAATTTCCAATTAATGATGATTCGTTTCCATTAGCGTTATTGCCTTGGTAAACTAAAAATGCAGCACCAAAGAAACCTATAATTATGCCAAGCATTTTTATTACCGTAATTTTTTCTTTTATAGAAATTGCAGCAATAATAGTTACCAAAATTGGAGTTGTTACCATCATAAGTGCAGCATCTATTGAGCTTGTGAGGTGAAGCCCTTTAAGAAAAAGCGATTGGTTAATTGCTACACCAAATACGCCTAACAAAACTAGTCTTGGAAAATCAGCTTTATCTGTTTTTTCTTTAACGAACAACAAAGCCGTTAGCCAAAATAAAAGTGTGGCACCTATAACCCGCATCAGCACAAATTGACCATCGCTGATAAATTCCATTGCATTTTTTGCAATAGGAAAACTTGCAGCATATATAATGTTAGCAGCAAGTAATGCTAAATGCGCTTTGGTAGTTTTAGTCACAGTAATTTGGCTGCTTCGGTAATAACCGATTTGGAATTGCCTATAAATATTTTATCGGAAACAACTATTACCGGGCGCTTCAGAAAAGTATATTCTTCTAAAATATATTTTCGGTAATCTTTTTCGGCTAGCTTTTTGTTGTTTAAGCCAAGCGCACGATACTTAAGTGCAATGCGACTGAAAAGAGACTCGTAGCTCCCCGATAAATTTTTCAGTTCATCAATTTGAGCTGGAGTAATTTTTTCGGTTTTTATATCCTGCATTGTCATTTTTGGGGTGGTTATACCAAGCTCTTTAATTATGCGCGCACAAGTGCTGCAAGAGGACAGGTAGTAAATTTTGTTTTTCATTTTCTAAATTTTTATTCCAATTAATAATACATCATCTACTTGTTCCAGTTCGCCTTTCCATGTGGTAAAAGACTGGTCAATGTTTTTTCGCTGAATATGCATGGGCTGTTCCGAATACGAAATGAGTGTTTCTTTCAAGCGACTGTATTTATATTTTTTTCCATCCGGACCACCAAATTGGTCGGCATAGCCATCGCTAAATAAATAGAAACAATCTCCTTTTTCTAAAACAAATTCATGAATAGTAAATGAGTGCGTGGCATTTTCGTTTTTTGCGCTTATGGCAATTTTATCAGCTTTGTATTCAGTAAGTATTTTGTTGCGAATATGATAAATAGGATTGTTTGCACCGGAAAATTGCAGAGCTTTATTTTTTCTGTCGAGTCGTATTATTGATAAATCCATCCCATCGCGCACATTCGCACTTCGGTAACTATGGCCAAATAATTCCGCTACTTCATCTTGTAAAAATGAAAGGACTTGAGCTGTGCTCGGATTGCTTAGTCTTTTAACAGCATTGTTAAGTGCATTGTGTCCAACCATGCTCATAAATGCGCCCGGAACACCATGCCCTGTGCAATCTACTGCAGCGATATAGGTGTATGCCCCTGATGACACAATCCAATAAAAATCACCACTCACAATATCTTTTGGCTTAAAATAAATAAATGATTCGCCAAGTAACTGATATGACATATCATCATCAGGCAATATTGATTCTTGAATGTATTGAGCATAACGAATACTATCAGTGATACTTTTGTTTTTTTCTTCTATGATGGTTTTTTGAACAGACATTCGATGATTGTCTTTTATTTTTTGTTTGTATTGCCGGTAGAGGAAAAATCCAAGAACACAAAAAACAATTGACACTAATGCGAAAAAAATTAAAAACCTGCTTTTCGTTTTAATTTCGTTTGTTGATTTTTCGAGTTCTAAATTTTTTTCAACCAATTCCTTTTCTTTTTTTGCTGTCTGAAATTTTGTTTCAGTTTCCAATAATTGTTTGCGGCTGGTTTCGTTAAAAATACTGTCTTTGTAGGTGGTGTATTTTACATGAAACTCGTAAGCGTTTTCAAAATCGCCCAAGTCTTTATATATATCCGAAATGCTTACACAGACCTCTTGTAAATTATGATAGGCGTTACGTTTTAAATGTATATTATAAGCTAACAAATAAAATTCAAGTGCATTTTTCTTATCACCTTTATTGTAATGTATTTCGCCCATTGAACCATAAGTTGCCGCTAAGCCGTATTGCTGATTTAGTTCAATTAAAATTTTAAGTGCATCGTTCATGCTTTCAAGTGCTAAATCGTATTTTTTTTCGGTATTTAAGAACTGCCCTTTTAACGTATGGCATACCGATACATGGTAGCGCATACCTTCACTTTTTAACAATCGCATAGCTTCATCTATATAGAGATAAGCACTATCAAGAATTTTTTTTTCGCCATAGATATTGGCTATGCCAAATGATGCCACCCCAATACCGGCAGGGTTTTTAACTTCTACTGAAAGCTTGCGGCAAAGTTTATACGATTGAAGTGCTTTGTCATAATCTTTATTCCCGATGTATGAGTTTGCAATAGAGTTCATCACATTAATCATCGCTTCTTTGTATTCTAATTTTTCAAACAAGGCATACGATTCGTAAAAATATTTGAACGATAAATTATAACTGCCCTTTGCATTGTGAGCCGCACCAATTTCCATAAGCGCTTTAGCTTCGCCAAATTGATAGTTTATTTTTCTCGAAATTTTTAAAGCTGTTTCGGCAAAATACAAGCATGTGTCAGGGTAATCGTAAAGCAAATAGGCAATGTCGTTCAGGCGGTTTACCCGAATGCTATCTTCTGCCAATTCTTTTTTTAATAACGCACGTATACTGTCAATCTTCTGCTTGTCTTCGGCATAGGCGAATAATGTGCAAAAGCAAAAAGCAATTAAGCAAAATAGTTGTTTCGTGGCACAGCGCATATTGCACGAAAGTAACGCTCAAAAACTAAAAGTACAACTAATAGAAATTATTTATTTTTTAATTTGTTTATTGATTTCTCAATGTATTTTTGAGTTGGGAGTAAGCTGTTTTGGATACGCTTGGCGTATCGGATGGAGTCCAATATTTCCTTTTGCTTTTCCTCTACCAATTCTTTTTCTTTTTTTAATTCATCGGTACGCTGTTCAACTGCGGCTTCTAAAATTATTTTTTCTTCGATTAATTTTTTCTCGCGCCACTTTATGTAACAGTATGCCCCCACAAATAATGCTATTGCGCATAACGTGTAAAACCAATACGTACGCCAAAACGGAGGGGTTACAATCAGCTTTACCACAGTGGGCGCCTCGTTCCACACGCCATCATTATTGGCCGCTTTTATTTTAAAATAATAAGTCCCCGGATTCAGATTGGTGAATGTAACAAAGCGCCTGTTGTCTAAATCTATCCAATCGTTGTCAAATCCCTCCATCATGTATTTGAATTTATTTTTTGCCGGATTGGTAAATTCAAGTGCCGAAAACTCAAACGAAAAAAAATATTCTTTATAGCTCAATTCTATTTCGGATAAATAAGAGAAGTCGGCATTCAGCTCATAGTTTTTGTTCAGCGCTGTAAACCCTGTTATTACCGATTTGGGCAGAACGATATTTGGCCTTATTTCATCAGCGTTAAAATAGCTAACGCCATTTACACCACCCATGTAAAAAAACCCTTTTTCATCAACTGCCGCTGCTCTATTAAACTCATTACTCTGTACGCCATCGGCTTGTGTGTAGTTCTTTATTTCTTTTGTTTCGGTATTAAATTTTGAGAGGCCGGAATTAGTTGCCACCCATAAATTTGATTTTGCATCTGATAAAAGTGCCACCACAGTATTTCCCGCCAATCCATCCTTTATGGTGAAACTTACGGCTTCGTTTTTTTCAGGATTAAAAAAATTTAATCCACCACCAATGGTGCCTACCCACATCAGGTCGTTTTTATCAATATGAATTTCGCAAATTAAATTACTGCTAAGCGATTTCTTGTCGGAATCGCTGTGCTGATAGGTTTTAAATTTTTTTGTGGTTGGATTGTAAACGCTTAATCCTTTACTGCTTGCAATCCAAATATTTCCTTTTTTATCTTCGGCAAAAGCGCTAATTGTTCCGTTTTGTAATGAATCTGCAGATAAATTATTGGGCCGATGGTAAATGTATTTTTTATTTTCATAATCAATTATGTTTATGCCCCAGCCCGACATGCCAATCCAGATGTTTTTTTTGCTGTCAACAAAAAGCACATTTATGTTATTGCTTGTTACACATGTTTTACAATAATTTATATCTATTGGTTCAAATATTTTTTTGTCGGGATAATATTTTACCAATCCACCACCGTTCACCACCATCCAAATAAATCCATCGGCATCTTCCACAATTGATGTAACAATTCCATTTTCAGGCATTCCCTTTTTTCGGTCTTTTGAATTAGGGAATGCAGTAAATTTTTTTGTGACCGGATTATATTCATCCACTCCATTGGTATGCCCGAATAACACATTGCCATTTTTTAATACACACGCACTAAGCACACTGCTGCGCGATAAAGAATTGGAAGATGAGCTGGAGGAATAAAAGTGTTTGAAGCGTGCAGCGAATGGGCTGTAAATGTTTACTCCTGCGCCCCAAGTACCCGCCCATATTTGCCCGCTTTTATCACAAAGCAAACTAAAAACATTATTATCGCTCAGCGAGAAAAAATTATTTTTATCGTTCAGACATTTTTCCGATTCGGCTGTTTTCGGATTATAAATTATCAATCCATCTTCGGCAGTAGCTATCCACACCCGTTCTTGTTTGTCAATATACATATCCCAAACCATGGCACATTCAATACTTTTTATTTTACTATTCCCCATGCGATTATTGATAAAACTATTATCAGCCGGATTGAACAAAATTACGCCCATGTTCCAAGTCCCAATCCAAACTTTGCCATCGGTTGCAATTTCTAAAGTGCGGATAACATTGTGTTGCAGGCCACTGTTTGATGTGTTATAGGTTTTATACTTTTTTGTTTTAGGATAAAAAACACTTATCCCGGCATCCCAATGGCCTATCCACATAGTTCCATCGGGCGCACATGCAATTGCCCGTACATCGTTAGATGCTATTGAATTGGCATTCGTTTTATTATAAATGTGATGTGCAATAATTTTTTTTGTTTTTGTATCAATCACATAAGCCCCCTTATCAACCGTTGCCACCCACAAGTTATTGTCGGCATCAAAACAAAGTGTAACAATAAAACTCGATGAAATGCCCAAACTGTCATTCATTGGGTATCTGTGAAAAACTCCCGAATTAAAATCATAGTAATTTAAACCGCCACCGCGCGTGCCAATCCACAGCGTGTTTTTATCAGCGCACAGCGATTTAATATTATTAGCCGCCAGCGAATTAGTGTCATCTGCATCGGTCCTGAATTGCTTTATACTATAGCCATCGTATCGGTTAAGCCCTTCTCCGGAGCCAATCCAAATAAAACCAAGCGAGTCTTGCGCCATACAGAAAACACTGTTTTGCGAAAGCCCTTCGTTAACTGTTATGTGCTTATACTTATAGCCCTGGCAAAATGCTGCAAAATAAAACCCGCAGGTAATTACTATTAAAGTGATTTGCTTTTTAAGCATAAACAATATTAGTAAAACCACATTAGATACAAATGCGCTAATTGCATTTATATTTTGGATGAACTAATGCTTGAGTTAATTTGCTTAAGCCGTTAAATCAAATGTTTCTAAAAATTTGGTAGTGTAATCGCCTTTTAAAAACTGTTCGTTTTTCATTAAGCGTTGGTGGAACGGTATAGTAGTTTTCACGCCTTCAACCACAAACTCGCTTAGTGCGCGGCTCATTTTTGCAATTGATTCTTCGCGCGTTTGAGCCATTGTAATAAGTTTTGCAATCATGCTGTCGTAGTTGGGTGGAATAACATAGCCGGCATAAATGTGCGAATCTACCCTCACGCCATGTCCGCCCGGGGTGTGCAGCACCGTAATTTTTCCGGGAGCAGGTCTAAAGTTATTGAATGGATCTTCAGCATTAATGCGACATTCAATAGCGTGCAACTGGGGGTAATAGTTTTTCCCCGAAATAGGAATGCCTGCTGCAATCAATATTTGTTCGCGTATCAAGTCATAATCAATAACTTCTTCGGTAATTGGGTGTTCCACTTGTATGCGTGTATTCATTTCCATGAAATAAAAATTGCGATGCTTGTCAACCAAAAATTCTACCGTACCCACACCTTCGTAACTAACCGCTAATGCTGCTTTTATAGCAGCTTCTCCCATTCTGTCGCGCAGTTCCGGAATCATAAATGGCGATGGTGTTTCTTCTACCAATTTTTGGTGTCTGCGTTGTATTGAGCAATCGCGCTCAGATAAATGACATGCTTTGCCGTATTGGTCGCCTGCAACTTGTATTTCAATATGGCGTGGTTCTTCTATATATTTTTCCATATACATAGCACCGTTACCAAATGCCGCTTCGGCTTCTTTGCTTGCCGATTCAAAATTAGATAGTAAATCTTCTTCTTTCCAGATGATGCGCATCCCTCGTCCGCCACCGCCTGCAGTTGCTTTTATAATTACCGGATAACCAATTTCGGCAGCATCGCGTTTTGCTTGCTCCACATCAGTAATCAATCCTTCAGAACCCGGAACACAAGGCACACCGGCTTTTTTCATGGTGTCTTTTGCGTTCGATTTATCGCCCATCGCATCTATCTGATCGGGAGTAGCGCCAATAAATTTTATTTTATGCTCGGCACAAATTCTCGAAAACTTTGAGTTCTCGGACAAAAAACCATAGCCGGGATGAATGGCATCCGAATTGGTTATTTCGGCTGCAGCGATAATATTCGGGATGTTTAAGTACGATTCTTTACTTGGCGGAGGGCCTATGCAGACCGCTTCATCGGCAAACTTAACGTGCAACGAATCTTTATCGGCAGTACTGTAAACAGCTACTGTTTTTATTCCCATTTCGCGGCAAGTGCGGATAATACGCAATGCTATTTCTCCGCGATTGGCTATTAATATTTTTTTAAACATATTTTTTATTTATCAATTGTTATTGCGAAAGAGTGAAACGACTGAAGCAGTCGTGTTTATAACGAAGATATTGCTTCCCCTCGCTCGCAATAAACGATTCGGTTTAATTAGGTTCAACTAAAAACAAAGGTTGGTCGTATTCAACAGGGCTGGCATCATCTACCAGTATTTTCACAATCCTGCCCGATACTTCCGATTCTATTTCATTAAATAGTTTCATTGCCTCGATGATGCAAATTGTTTTTCCGGCTTTTATTTCATCGCCCACGTTTACAAACAAAGGTTTATCGGGCCCCGGTGAACGATAAAAGGTGCCAATCATGGGCGATTTAATGGTAATGTATTTCGATTCATCTGCAACGGGTGGAGTTGTAGATTTTTTTTCAGGAGTTTTTTGCTCGGCCACCGCTTGCTGTGTAACCGGAGGCGCTTGTATAACTTGAGTAACCGGTGGTGCTGCTTGCATAACTACTTGCTGTGCCACCGCTTTGCCATTGTTCGTTTTAATAACAATTTTAAAATCTTTGTTTTGAAGTTCAACTTCGCTAACGCCCGATTTAGCTACAAACTTTATCAGGTCTTGAATTTCGTTTATTTTCATGCGTTTTGTTTTAGTGCGTTAGATTTTTTTATTTCAGACGCCAAACTTACTACTTTGAATGAATTATGCAAGAAAATTTATATCGCAAAAAATGGCGCTTTTATCTACTTTTCGGCAAATTTTCACCCAAAAACGATTGTTTTTGGCAGTTTTTCACATTTTTAATTAAAAAACACTTTTTGTTTTTGTGTTAAAAACACTTTTTACCATAGTAATTTTTTTGGCAGCATAATAAATCTCGAATTTACCAGTTATGCCAAAAATATAACCACTTGTTAGAAAAATACGACCACTTATTAGAAAACAATTTTTTATTGACAATACATAAATAATATTTGCACATAAAATTTAATACAGCGGTAAAGCCGATTATTTTTTTCAATTAAAATAGTTTTGCTATGTTTGATGCCCTGTAAAAAAAGAGAAAAAATAACTCAGCTAATCAATAAAATAAATAACCAAAAACTCAAATTATGAGCAACGAAAAACAACAAAGCAAATTACAATCAATGTTTGCTGCAATCGTAATCCCTATTCTAATCGTTATTTCAGTACTATTCTACATGTTTGTATTGGGAAGCCCGGCAAACTTCGAGGAAATGAATCCTGAAAACCACCCGATTAAAGATGGAATTGGCGGATGGTTTGGCACCATTTACAAAGGCGGAATAATTGTGCCTATTTTAATTTCGGTGCTATTAATTATTATCACTTTTTGTATCGAGCGTTTTATTACCATTAATAAAGCAAAAGGAAAAGGCAATGTTGATACATTCATTCGTTCGGTGCGATCAATGTTAGCTAATAACGAAATTGACGCAGCCATTGCCGAGTGTGATAAACAAAAAGGATCAACAGCCGCTGTAATTCGTGCCGGCTTAGGCAAATACAAATTAGTTTTAGAAGATAACTCATTAGATAAAGAGAGCAAAATAGCAGCTATTCAAAAAGAATTAGAAGAAGCTACTGCATTAGAACTGCCTATGTTATCTAAAAACTTGGTTATCATTTCTACTTGCGCTTCCATCTCTACGTTAATTGGTCTTATCGGAACAGTAATAGGGATGATACGCTCGTTTAAAGCGCTTGCACAAGCAGGTTCGCCCGATACAGTTGCACTTTCAACGGGTATCTCTGAAGCACTAATCAATACGTTTATTGGTATTACAGGTTCCACAATTGCAATTATTATGTACAATTTCTTTAGCAGTAAAATTGATGCCTTAACTTATGGTATAGATGAGGCAGGCTTTACAGTTGTACAAACCTTTGCATCAAAAAACAAATAATTTTTTAAAATTATTTGTGGAATAAATAATTCAATTGCGTCTTACACACTAAAAGGTAAAAGATATGCCCAAATTAAAAATGCCCAGAAGCAGCCCATCATTGGATATGACCCCAATGGTTGACCTTGCTTTCCTTCTGGTTACCTTTTTTATGCTTACCGCCCAGTTTAGGGCCGAAGAATCGGTGATAGTGGACACGCCATCATCGCAAGCACAAAATATATTAAAGGATAAAGACATTATGCTCCTCACTATTGATAGTGCCGGCCGCATTTTCTTTAACATAGATGGAAAAGAAATACGCGAGAATACACTTAACGAAATGGCGAAGCGCTATAACCTTACTTTTAATCCAAAACAAATTGAAGAATACGGTTTGGGGCAAGGAATAGGCGTGCCTGTTAATTTATTAGGCAAATATTTAGATGCCGATGAGTCTGACAGAAAAAAAATGGACGACTTATCGAAAGGGATTCCGTTTGATACTACACTTGACTATAAAAGCAACGAGTTATACTCATGGGTAGATTTGGCAAGACGTATGTCTTTTGATAAATCACAATCAATAGGTGCAAAAAACGGATTACGCTATGCTATAAAAGCAGATGGAAAATCGAATTACAGAGTAGTAAAAGCAGTAATAAAAATGTTCCAGAGCGAACAAGTAAACGTGAACAGATTTAATTTAATAACCGACCTGGAAACAGGTCAAGAAGAAAAATAGAACTATGGCAGACGTACAAACAGGCGGTGATGACCATGGCGGTGGTAAAAGCAAAGGTAAGAAGCGCGCAAAAAAGGCATCTACACATATAGATATGACACCAATGGTTGACTTGGCGTTTTTGTTACTTACGTTTTTCGTATTAACATCTACTTTTAGTAAACCAAGTGCAATGGAAATTACTATGCCGGTGGATGATAAAACCACTAAGCCAACAAAGGTTAAAAACATTGTTACAATTCTTCTTACAAAATCTGAAAAAGAGGCCTATTGTTATTTTGGAGAGTTAGATACCGCATCAACTAATCCATTTCAGAAGTTTAAATTAAGCGCAGAAGGAATGAGAGCATATTTGTTCGATAAAAACAAAGATGCGATAGCGACAATAAAAAAATTAAAAACAGAGATATTGGGCAATAAATCTTTAGATATAAACAAAGCGCAAGAAATGTTTAAGGATACAGCCAACGCAATAATGGGCAAAAAAGAAGCATTAACGGTGGTGATAAAAACCACCGATGATACTAAGTATGGAACGGTGGTTAATATGGTTGATGAAATGAGTATCGTGAACGTAGGTAAATACGCATTGGTAGATATATCTGAAACTGAACAGAAATTTTTAGACACTTATTTAGGTAAAACAGAATAAATATGGTAATCGCAATCATTGTCATCCTCGCCTTATTGCTCGTTACGGCCGTAGCAGTTGACCTTAGCTGGTTCAATGTTACGCTCACCAATCGCAACGCATTGGTGTTCGAGCAAAAAAATAAAGAATACGGAGCTTTTGTAATACGCAGAGGTTATACCCGTAACGTAATTATGGCATCGCTTTTTGCGGGCTTGTTTTTGGGTTCGGTGTGGGCTGTGCCTAATATCATAGCACTTTTATCGGCCGATGATGCAACCGAAGAAACTAAGAATGTGGTTTTTGATCCTAAATTGATGGAACCACCACCAATGGATGATAAACTGCCACCACCACCACCACCACCACCACCACCACCGCCAATGATAAAAACGGTGAAATTTGTTCCGCCTGAGCCGGCTCCCGAAGATGACGAAGAACCACCACCGGTGCAAGAAGAAATTAAAAACGAAAACATATCAACTCAAACACAAGAAGGTCAAGAAGGTGACCCGCCACCACCACCGGTGAATACTGTTGTTGAAGATAACAATGTGTATGAAACTACCGCATTAGAAGAGCAGCCTGAATTTCCGGGTGGTGCAGCACAAATGATGAAATTCTTGAAAGACAATATTAAATATCCGCAAGTAGAAAAAGAGAATGGCATACAAGGCAAAGCATTCATAAAATTTGTGGTAGAAAAAGATGGAAGCATAACCGGAGTGGAGATAGTGAAAGGAATTCCGGGAGGAACCGGCTGCGATAAAGAAGCATTACGCGTAGTTAAACTAATGCCTAAATGGGCACCGGGCAAACAAAACGGAAAATCGGTTAGAGTAAATTATGTAATACCTGTAAACTTTAAACTACAGGGATAGTATAAATAAGAAACTTGTCGGGCAGCAACACTAATTTGCACAAATACCTTTATTGGTTTAAAGCTGTAATGGTAATAATGTATGTGTCAATTGGGTTGCTGCTTGTGTTTTCAAAATCTGACAATATTCCGCAGCCCGTACTTATTGGATTGATATTAATTTTATATGGTATTATGCGCGGTGTAAACTTATATTTGAAGCGCGAAACACACACACAATCAGATGAAGAATAAATTCAATCAGTTTTTTTCACTGTTTTTTATTGCAACAGTATCGCTATTTATTGTGCAATGTGGCGGAGGCGGCAGCTCTTATAAAAAGTATAGCGACACTGCTACTTATGGCAGCGCCATGGTGTGTGCCGATGAATCATACAAGATAATTATTGAACAGGAAGCAGATGCATTTATGGCAACTTATACCGATGCTAATGTAATTGTAAACTATCTACCCGAAGGCGAACTGTTGAAAATGCTTATGGCTAGCGACTCGTGCAGGTTTGCTGTTATGAGTCGCAAACTCACCGCAGAAGAATTAAAGTACTTTAAAGAAACACTCAAGCTCACACCACAAGAACTTAAAATTGCTTACGATGCAGTAGCAATAATTATTAATAAAGAAAACGCAGCCGATTCGGCTACCATAAGCCAACTTAAAGATATATTATCAGGGCAAATAAATACCTGGAACCAATTGGGCGGCAAACCCGATTCAGTAGTAGTGGTTTTTGATAACAAGCAATCGGGCAACGCGCGTTTTATAAAAGAACAGTTGCTTAATAATTCAGATAAATTTCCGGCAAATTGCTATGCCGTAAACTCTAATGAGGATGTGATAAATTACGTTTATAATCACCCTAACTCTATGGGCATTATTGGCGTAAATTGGGTAAGCGATAAAGACGACAGCACATCGCAACAAATAATGACAAAAATTAAGATGATGGCAGTTGCAGCCGACTCAATGCCAGGTAATTACGTAAAACCTTATCAGGCATACATTGCGCAAAAGACCTATCCACTGGTGCGCGAAGTTTATATAATAAAACGCGAAGCCCGAACAGGACTTGGCACAGGATTTGCCTCTTACATAGCAGGCGACAAAGGTCAGCGTATAATATTAAAAGCCGGCTTAGTACCTGCCACCATGCCTGTGAGGATAATACAGGTGAATAACGAATAAAATAACCGAACAAAATAGGCGTATGAAATAGCCATGTTTGCGAAAAGCAAACACCAACAAAAAAAATATAAAAGATGGCGTATTCCATCTGACAATAAAAAACTTAAAAAAAATACAGATGAAAAATTTAATTTCAAGTTTAGTTTTCTCAATCACAGTTCTATCATCGCAAGCCCAAACCTTAACCGATGTGCGAAAATACATTGACAACGAACAGTACGAAAAAGCCGCAACAGCGTTAAGAAAATTAAAGACCGGAGACCCTAACAATGGCGATAACTACTTTTGGCATGGCGAAGTTTTTTATTTAACCGAACAAAACGATTCGGCTAAGATGATGTATGATGAAGGGCTGAAGAAAAATCCAAGTAGTGCATTGTGCATGGTTGGTACAGGAAAAATATTGTGGATACAAGGGAAATCTGCCGAAGCCAAAAAACAATTTTACAGCGCTACAGTGGTGGTAAATGATAAAACCAATAAAATGACACCTCAGCAAAAATCGCTGGTGCTTTTAAAAATTGCCGAAACATACATTACCTCGCCCGATAAAGATTTGAACGAAGCAATTACTCAAATAAACAAAGCTGCAACCATTGACCCTACCAATGCTGATGTGAATATTATGATGGGCGATGCATTGTTTGAACAAAATCCGGCAAACGGCAGCAATGCCATTGCAGAATATAAAAAAGCGGCTGACAAAAATAAATCATCAGCTACCGCATTTTTTAAAATTGGCGAATTGTATTTACGTGCAAAAAATCCGGAGGCTGCTCACACCGAGTTAGACAAAGCAATCACCATTGACCCACAATTTGCTCCTGCCTATCGCGTAAAAGCGGAAGCATACTATTATCGCCAAAAATTTGAAGACGCAATTAATATGTATAAAAAATACTTGGATCTTAATAGTGGTAACGTAAGTGCACGCATACGCTATGTGAAATTTTTATTTGTGGCAAAAAAATATACCGATGTTTTAACTGAAGGAAAATCGGTTTTACAAGATGCGCCAAAAGAGAATGTGATAAACCGATTGATGGGTTACGCATCGTACGAAAATAACGACTGCCAAAACGGCTTGTCATACATGGAAACTTTTTTTGCAAAACAACCTGAAATGAATGTACTGGCAAGTGATTACGAATATTACGGAAAGTTATATACAAAATGTGGCAAAGATTCATTGGGCGTTATATACTTACTAAAAGCAATAACTAAAGACAGCGCAAAGTGTGAGCTATACACCGAAATTGCAAATGTTTATAAAAAAGCAAAACGCTATAGCGATGCTGCTAATTATTATTTTATGCGCACTAAATCTTGTAAAAATCCGCTGGTTAACGATTATTATAATTTGGGTTACGCTTATTATTACAGCAAACAATATGGCAAAGCCGACACCGCATTTATTAAATATGTGGAAGGGCAAAAAGAAATTGCTTTCGGATATTTTTGGAGAGCAAAATGTAATGCCAACTTAGATCCCGAAAATAAAACATGGCAAGCAAAACCTTTTTACGAAACTGCTATTTTAAAGTCAACCGATAAAGACAACAAAAAAGATTTGGAAGATGCTTATTGGTATATGGGTTACTATTATTTCGTGCAAAAAGATTTTGCAAGTGCAAAATGTTGCTACCAAAAATTGGTTGCACTAAATGTTCCTAACTCGGATAAAAACAAAAAAGCTACCGATGCTTTAAATGGTAAAGAGCTAAGCGGAGTTACGGCCTCAGAACAGTGCATAAGGCAATAGCACAAATTCAGTAAAAAAATCCGCCAACAGGTGGATTTTTTTTGATTAGAACCTTCTATTTGCTTTCACATAATCGGTGATGTATGCTACAATCGTATTAGTGTCGGTACCGGGCGGAAATAATTTGCCCACACCCATTTCGTTTAGTTTTTGCATATCGCCATCCGGAATAATTCCGCCACCGGTTAATAGCACATCGTTAAGTCCTTTCGCTTTCATGAGCGAAAGTATTTTAGGAAAAACAGTCATGTGTGCGCCCGATAAAATACTTACACCAATAGCATCCACATCTTCTTGCAATGCAGCAGCGACTACCATTTCGGGTGTTTGGCGCAAGCCGGTATAAATTACTTCCATGCCTGCATCGCGTAAAAATGATGCTATAACCTTTGCGCCACGATCGTGCCCGTCTAAACCAACTTTTGCAACTAAAACTCTTATCGGCCTGTTCATTTCGGGTGTGAAAATACAAGTTTTAAATTAATTGCTGTCATTGTGCTCGGGTAGCGAAACGTAAAAAGTGGTGCCTTCGTCTATTTTAGTTTCAAACCAAATTTTACCATTAGCGCTTTCAATAATATTTTTAACCATGGCAAGGCCCAGCCCCATTCCGGTAGATTTTGTAGTGAAATTCGGCACAAATATTTTTTCCATCACACCATCACTAATTCCGCTCCCGTTATCTTTTACGGTAATTAAAATTTGATTTTCGGTTTTCCTCAGCGCAACATTAATCAGTCCTTTTCTGTTTTCGGGAATTGCCTGTGTTGCATTTTTTATTAAGTTATTTAACACACGCACAAGCTGGTCTTTATCGGCAAATAATTTTGTTTCTTCACTAATAACTGAAGTGAAAATAATTTCGCAATCGGAAGTGTTGCGATGTAACTGAACGCTGTTATAAATTATATCGTGAATAAGCACCACCTCGTTGTTCGCTTTCGGCATCTTGGCAAAATTGCTGAACTCGGTGGCAATATTTGATAGCGTTTCTATTTGCTCGATAAGTGTTTTAGCTAATTTTTTAATTTTAGTTTCAATATCAGGCGATTTGTCGTTTATCAAACGCTGCATGTGCTGTATGCTCAGCTTCATAGGCGTAAGCGGATTTTTTATTTCGTGCGCCACCTGTTTTGCCATTTCGCGCCAAGCACTTTCGCGTTCTGATCGGCCTAACATTTCGGCACTCTTGCTCAGCTCGGCAATCATGCGGTTATATTCGCCCACCAATTGACCAATTTCATCGTGTTGTTTCCAGTAAATAGGCTCGTTTGCTTTTCCTAGTTTTATTTGACTTAATTTTTCGCGAACTAATTTTAAAGGTTTGGTTAAGTAATTTGAAATAAAAATGGCGACTACTATGGATAAGCCAAAAAGCAAAACATAAATATTAATTAGCGCAACCAAAAACGTAGAAATTTCTTTTTCTAATTCGCTTTGCTTGGCAAAGTAGGGCAGATTGAGATAAGCAATTAAATTACCATCGCGGTTATAAAACGGCAGGTATGCCGAAATGTAATTAAGCTTTCCTATGTTTTCATCGTGTATGTATTCCGAGCGCTTGTGTTCGGCAATATTTAAAAATGCTATCGGATTCATTTTGGTTGAAATTAATCCTTCGTCAAATATTTTTGGTCGCGATGATGCGAATAAATTTCCGTTCAAATCATATAAATTAATATCGGTAAAAAATACATTTGAAAATTTGTTGAGCAAGTAGGATGTGTATTCCCTGAAATTTTGTGTTTGTGTAAAATCGTTTCCTATTTTTCCTTCTAATTCAATTAAAACGGAGTGTATTTTTTCGCTGATGTGTTCGCTGTTTTTTGTTTCGTATTGCTGTTTTATATAGTAAATAGTGCCACTGCCAAATAATACAAGCGATAGCAAAACAATCAGCACCAATAAAAGTTGTATTCTGTACTTGAAACTCATTTGCGAAAAAACAAAACCCCGAGATGCTTGTCGTAAACTTAAAGCAACTAAAAGTATAATGCTGAAAAATGTAAACAAATACGAAAAGCCGGTAACAAATCCCCGCCATCCTTCGTTTTGTTTTGATAGCACTACAAGTGTGTTGCCTTCGGTATTGTGAATTACGTGATTGTAATTTTCAAAGTTTTTTATCAGCGTATCAGCAGATTGTGAATGAAACGATTGATCTGAAACAGAATAATTAAATTTTCCGAAACGGTTTATTAATCTCTCGTTTTTGTATTTTGCATACGAGTAGCCATTTAACAAATGGTTTAATCCTATTTCTCTGTCGAGTAATAATTCAGGAAAACCAATTTCTTCCGATACAAATTTCGATTCCAACTCAATGTAGATGTGGCCATAAAGCTGAACTTGCTCCCTGTCTTTATAAAGCGGAATTTTAGCAATGTAATTTAATTTCCCGCTGCTGTTTTCTATTGCAAAATAATTTTGGCTTTCGGCTGATAAGCCCACATCGCGGATTGACTGCTCATAATATTCGTGGTTATCGCGATTAGGGTTGGAGCCAATAAATATTGGAAAACACATTGTATCGAACACGCAAACTTTTACATCGTATTTTTCCCAGTAGCCGGTAAAATATTTTTCGGTAAACAGTTTGCCAAATTCACTGCCCGAAAGCTGAATGGTATTAATTAGGTTGGTATCGGCAGCAATCTTTTTTTCTATATCAATAAAAAAATATTCAGCAAAAGGGTCTTGCTCATCGGCTAATTTTTGCACGTATATTTTCCGGCTTTCAATATCTTTTAAATCGCGATGCTTTATTAAAACATGCACAGCGTAAAACGTGAGCAACGATAACATGGTAACCGAGCCAAAAAAAACATAACCATTTGTTTTCTTGTGTTTAAAAGTAATTGCCATCAGGAATAAAACGGGTGCCCAAAGTATTAATATTAAATCGCGCAAGCCTAATAGGTGGCAAATAATAACATGAATGGCAATGGTTAAAACAAAAATTGTTTTTAATATACTATTGCTTGCCAACGAGTGGGCAAGTAGCATTATGGTTTTGTTGAGAACCAGGAAATAAGAAAACAAAACCAGTCCCATAATAAAAAACGAACAGTAGCTGTAAAACGACAAACTAAAAACATCGTTTATGTTAAACGATATACTTGAATTTTGAAACAAGCCAACAAACACATCGCTAATTTTTTTTGATACAAACCAAAGCGTTAAAAAGAGCAGTGCCAAGATAATGTGCTTGTAATTTTTGTTTTTTATTGCCAGCAGTTGTTCTGCACCTGTGTTTTTACAAGCGTACCAAGTGGCATAAAAAATTAAAAAAACATTTATTAAAAAATCGCCAAGTGATTGCAACCAAAACGAAGAGGCATCGCCATAATACTGCGGACCAAATAAATCCGATTCGTAAAACGAATGTGGAAAGTGAATGAAAATACTAAGCAACCGGAATGAAAAAATAAAAACGATGAAAGAAAAGATGCCAATCAGTGCTCCTCGTTTTCTGATTATATAATTACACTCTGCACGCAAATAAATGATGAGCAAAAGCCAGCCAATAATATTTAAGAAGTGAATAAATGTTAGCGATTGCTTGTCACTGCCGCGTGCGGTTGTAAAATCAAATGTGCAAAGGTATTTGCCATCGTTTGTTTTTATGGTGTTAGCGGCATTGCTATCGGCATATATAATTTGTATGTTTTTGTTTAAATCAAATTCGGGCTGATAGTTGTTTACTAAATAGTGGTTTTGGTAAGCGTATTCGTTTTTTAAAAGTATTAGCCCCACAACTTTAAAGCCGCCCATGTTTTTTGACGATTGTAAAATTTCGAACCAACCGTTTTTTAATTGCACCACTCGCTCATCGTTACACAAATCGGAATAGGTGTTGCTAATCGGCATGAAATTACTGCTCCAGTAAGCCAGCGAATCGTTATAAAATGCGAGAATGATAAAACCATCTTGCTCAAATAAGTTTTCGTGAGCCAATGCATAGTTGCTAAATAAATCAGCTGCGCTTTTGTCTTTTAACGCAAAGGCAAACAAGTCTATTTTTGTTTGCAGTAATTTTTCTTTTTCGTGCAGCTTTTTTTCAAATTTCCTGATAACCGAATCGCGGGTTTCAAAATCGCTCATGCTTAAAAAATAAGCCGCCACAAAAAATACTACCGCAGTAAAAGCAATAATAAATCGGTTATAAAAAATAGATTTCACTAGGATGGCAAAGTTACTAATTATGGTGCTTGTTTATTTTTTGGATTAATACCGCCTATAATTATTTTACAGCACAGTACACAATTATTTTTAGCGGTATTTACCAATTGCCCCACACTTTCTCCACACATAAATAAAAATTAGCTTGCACTAATTTTTATTTATAATTGGTATAAATTTGCAACGTATGTCTAAAAAGAAAAATAAACTAACAAATACTGCACCACAACAAAAATTGCAGCCGGAAATTAAACCCCATTTTTTTTCTTTTCTCGATACATTTAAAAAACAAGCTATTGCGCTAATCATAATTGGTTTTGTTTTAAATATAAACACGATTTACAATCAATATGCGTTGGACGATGGCATTGTGCTGGTAAAAAACAAATCGGTGCAAAATGGTTTTGCGGGCATAAAAGATATTTTAACCACCGATGCTTACTATGGTTTTTATAAAGAGATGAATGCCGAAAACCAATTGCAGGGCGGAAGATACAGGCCGCTTTCAATTGTAACATTTGCCATTGAGCAGCAATTGTTTGGCGATAATACTTTTGTGCGCCATTTTTTTAATGTAGTTTTTTACCTGTTATCGGTGGTGCTTTTGCTCAAATTACTTTCGAAGTATTTACTAAAACACTTGCCCGACATTGCATTTTTAACCTGCCTGCTTTTTTTAATACACCCATTGCACACCGAAGTGGTAGCAAACATTAAAAGCCGCGATGAAATTTTTTCTTTCCTCTTCATCATGCTCACATTTATTTATTTGTTTCGTTATACGGAAAGCAAAACGCAGAAAGATTTAGTGTTTGCTGCGGGCAGTTATTTTTTGGCACTGCTATCAAAAGAGTGGGGCATAACGCTGGTGGCGCTTGTGCCGCTTTCGTTAATTGTATTTAAAAAAGAAAACATCAGCAATGCCATTTATAAATGCATTCCGTTTTTTATTGTAGCATTTGTTTACCTATTAATGCGTGTAAAATTTGTGGGCTTAGGCAGTAATCAAGAAAACACCGAAATATTAAACAATCCGTTTTACTTGGCTACTGCATCCGAAAAAATGGCAACACAAATTTTTGTACTACTTAAGTATTTGCTGCTCCTTTTGTTTCCGCACCCACTTTCTGCAGATTATTCTTACAATACCATTTACTATCGCAACTTTGCAAGCCCCGATGTTTTAATGAGCATAGCCGTTTACATTGGCATAATTGTTTGGGGAATTTATTTGTACAATAAAAAACATCCGCTTGCATTTGCACTTGCGTTTTTTTTGGCGCACTTGGCGCTGGTTTCTAATTTTATTTTTGATATAGGCGCCAGCATGGGCGAGCGCTTGGTTTATCATTCTTCGCTGGGCATAGTACTTATTGTAGCTTGGGGCATAGTGCAGTTGTGCGAAAAATATTTTATGCAACAAAAAAACATACTACTCCTAATTATAACGCCCATTGTTTTACTAAGCGGTTACAAAACTATAACGCGCAATGCCGAATGGAAAAACGATAAAACACTTTTTATTACCGATGCCAAAACAGTACCGCACAGCATTATGGCAAATGGCAATGCCGGCAAATCGTTTATTGAAATGGCCGAAGAAGCAAAAAAAGAAAACGATACCATTTTGCAATACCAATTGTTAGACAGTGCCGATTTTTATTTAAGGCGCTCCATTAAAAATCATCCGAAAAACGGTTATTATTTGGGCTACTTAAATTTGGGTTACATCTATTTTATAAAAACCAATTACGATAGCTGCGAATATTTTTGGAACATGGCAGCTAAAACATTTCCGCGTGAGCGCCACCGCGATTTTTGGAAAACTTACGATGTGCCGCTTGCCAATGTATATCACGTAAAAGGCAACCAGGCGGGTGTAAAAAAAGATTTTATAGCAGCAGCCGCACATTTAGAAAAAGCAGTTTTTTATCAGCCCAATAATTCACTTTACTGGACAGACCTGGGCGGAGCCAACTACGAAAACAAAAACTACCAGCGTGCTTACGAGTGCTGGACCCGAGCCGTGCAGTTAGACCCTGCTAACAAGCAAGCCCAAGGCGGATTAAATGCGCTGCAATATTTTAATCAGGAGCAGAAAAAATAGAGCATGATTTGCCTGCAATACATCATGCAGACAGTTTTTTTATTTATGCGCTGCCTGCATTAATTTATCCAAGTTTTTTTGTAAGAGAGAGGTGAGGCAGATTGATAACTGTGGCTCACCGATGCTCAACTGTGTTAGGCTGATAGCTGATAAGGTTGGGTTGGCGCTCAACTTGGTTCCCCGATGCATAAGAGTTATGTAAACCGATAACGAACATGGTTAAACCGATGCGCGATTAGGGCAGACGGATTGTAAGGATATGTGAACTTAGATGTGTGCGAACTAGAAGCAAGCATTATCTTCCCTCGCTCTCCGGAGGAGAGTGAGATTAAGCAGACAACAAGGCAAAAGCAAAACTAAATAGCCCCTCCTTCGGCAGGCTCAGTGTGACAGCGCGCAACTTATAGTGTGAAGCGGGAGCAAAGTTTACTACAATGCACTGCACTTGCGTTTCAAAATAAAATATCCTCACCGCCCTTCCGTTCATATATAACAGAACCATTGCTAAATGCTATCTTAGCGGGCAGAAAATGAAAAGCATAATAAGGATACTCGCTTTTGCTAAAAATTACAAACGCTATGCGGTGTTAAACGTGGTGTTTAATGTGCTGTCGGTTATATTCTCTATGTTTTCGGTGGCTATGCTTTACCCGTTTTTGCAAGTATTATTTAGTGATGATGATGCCAAGCTGCAACAATATGTGGCTAATGGTGTACCATCAATTGGTTTTTCGGCCGAAGGTATTTTAAATTATGCCAATTATTATTTGGCAAAAATATCGCTTGAGCGTGGGCGCATGGATGCGCTGGTTTATATCTGCCTGTTTGTAATCATCAGCATTTTCTTTAAAAACCTTTTCAGGTATTTGGCCATGTATTTTTTGGCGCCCATTCGCAATGGTATTGTAATGGATTTACGCAATTCATTGTTTGATAAAACCATGAAACTATCGCTATCGTTTTACTCTAACGAGCGCAAAGGCGATATAATGGCACGCATGACGGCCGATGTAAAAGAAGTGGAATTTAGTGTAATGAACTCGCTCGAAATGATGTTCAGAGACCCTATAAACATATTGGTGTTTTTGGTGATGATGATTACATTGAGTTTTAAATTATCGCTATTTGTATTTGTAATGCTGCCGCTAACGGGTTTAATAGTGGGCCGCATTGCCAAGAGCTTGCGTAAAACATCGGTTAGGGAAAAAGAAGAAATGGGTTTTTTGCTTTCCATCATTGACGAAACATTATCGGGCATGCGCATCATCACGGCATTTAATGCGCAGCAAAGCATGCGAGCAAAATTCAGGAAATCTAATTCATCGTACACCAAGTACATGGTTTCGGTTTATCGCAAAACCGATTTATCATCGCCTTTGAGCGAATTTTTGGGCGTTAGCGTTTTGGTATCGGTCATGTATTTTGGTGGTTTGCTGGTGCTGGGCAATAACCCAAGCATGACGGGCGCTATTTTTATAACCTATATTGGCTTGTTTGCACAATTGATACAACCTGCCAAATCGTTCACCACGGCTTATTACAATATTCAAAAAGGCATTGCATCGCTCGAGCGGATAAATACCATTTTAGATGCCGATGAAACGATAAAAGAAAACGCAACTGCAAAAAGCACAAGCACATTTGAACGCGAAATATTGTTTAACAACGTATCGTTTGAATATCAGCGGGGCGATAACGGCTATGTGCTAAAAGATGTAAACCTTAAAATAGAAAAAGGAAAATGTATAGCACTGGTGGGACAATCGGGCTCGGGTAAATCTACATTGGCTGATATGTTGCCGCGCTTTTATGATGTGAACAAAGGCGAAGTGCTGATAGATGGAACCAATGTGAAAGATTTAAAGCTAAACGATTTGCGCTCGCTGATGGGCATTGTTTCGCAAGAATCAATTTTATTTAACGATACCGTGTTTAACAACATAGCATTTGGCATAGATAACGCCACCGAAGCCGATGTAATAGCTGCCGCCAAGGTGGCTAATGCCGATGAGTTTATTACTAAAATGCCGAATGGTTATTACACCAATATAGGTGATAGAGGCAATAAAATGTCGGGTGGGCAGCGGCAGCGCTTAAGCATAGCACGAGCGGTCTTAAAAAATCCCCCTGTATTAATATTAGATGAGGCCACATCGGCATTAGATACCGAATCGGAACGATTAGTACAAGATGCACTTAACAAGCTGATGAAAAACCGAACTTCAATAATCATAGCACACAGGTTATCTACCATCATCCATGCCGATGAAATAATAGTGCTGCAAAAAGGTGAAATAACAGAGCGTGGTAATCACCAGCAGCTATTGGCAAAAAACGGGACTTATAAAAAGCTACACGATTTGCAGACTTTTGTCTGATTTTATTGCTGCCATCAGCGTAACTATTGTATGCCGCTGTTCGTTTTAGTTTTTGTAAATTTGCACATCAATAAAAAACAACCCTAAAACATAAATCATGAAAAAACAACTACTTTTTGCATCACTTGCATTTGCATTTACTGCAAAGGCACAAATTACATTAGTGGAGTGGGACGTAGCTCCGGTAGGCACACAGCTTGTGCAAGACCAAGATACAATTCCTAACGTGCAGCCCGGCTCATCAGGTGCTAATGCCGTTTGGAATTTTATTAATGTGGTTCCACACACAACTAGCAATATAAGTGTTACCAACCCTAACTGGACACCATACAGTTCGGAAATGCAGGGCTCAAACTTGGCATTTGACTTAGGCCAGCAAACCTATTTTTACCTTAATAACACTTCTAATGGGCTTTTTGCAATTGGGCAAGCAGGCGATTTTGGTCTTGGGCCAATGGCAATTAGACTTGACGACCAAGAGCAACTATTAAAATTCCCGATGACTTATAATACAAGCTTTAATGATACTTCGCTTGTAGATTTTACTACATTTTTCGGACAACAAGGAATAGATTCTGTTCGCATAGTTCAATACAAAACCAAAACAGTGAATGTAGATGGCTGGGGAAACATCACCACTCCGCTTGGCACATTTACGTGCTTGCGACAAAAAAACTATAGCATCACCACTACCGATATTTACGGCTATGTAATGTTTGTTGGCTGGCAACCGCTACAAAGCCAAGTGGATACTAACTACCAATTTGAGTGGTGGACACAAAACAAAGGTTATGCAGTAATGAGCATGGATAGTGCGGTGGATGGAACCATTTCAAATGTTAATTGGTTATCGGCCAATCCGGCACCTAATGCTGTGGAAGAAAACAATGCAGCTGTAAGCATCGGGGTTTATCCTAATCCGGCTAACAGCGTAATTAGTTTTGATGTAACCAATGTCAATGCCGAGCAATTATCTATTACTGATATTACCGGCCGCGCAGTGCAAACCATAAATGTGCAGCAAAACTTAATTAATATGAATGTTACCGATTTTGCCGCAGGCACTTATATCTATACCGTGCGCGATGCAAATGGCGCCATCGTTACATCGGGTAAGTTTAATGTAACCAAGTAATACTATTTTTTTAGCAAAAGCCTCGCTTCCATTCTGAACATATTTAATGGAGCCGGGCTTTTGCAATTTTAAAAAAGATTACTTACTTTTATTGACCTTTAAATAACAGAAACATGAAAAAACAATTACTATTAATAGCTACTGTTGCCTCATCACTAGCACTATTTGCACAACAAAATGCAAGTTTTGAAACTTGGTCGTCAATATTTAATGCCCCCACACAACCCAATAACTGGGTTAGTGCAAATTTATTTGCATCACCACTTATTGATGCTAACAACCCTACATCGGTATTTAAAGATTCGTTAGCGAATAAAACCAACGGACAGTATTCCATGAAAATTACCACAATAAAACTAACCACCAATCCCGACCCGGCAGCAATCCCGGATACATTAGGATACGCTGCACAAGGAGTAGTGATCGTTCAGTTACCTACATTTAATATTTTAGATAGGTTACCATTCACTGGCCGTCCGGCAAATTTTAATTTCATGTACAAATACACACCAAGCGGTACCGACAGTGCATTTGCATACATAGAGCTAACAAAATGGAACACTACATTAATGCGCAGAGACACAATAGGCGCAATGGGATTTTTTATGTTAGCCTCAACTAATTTCGCTACCGGTGGAGGTTCGCTTATTTATAATCCATTGTATCCAAATACATTCCCCGATAGTTTGCACATTTCTTTTTCATCAAGCAGCTACCTTACACCGCGCTTAGGCAGCACCATGTGGGTTGATGAAATTTCGCTTACAGGTTGGACAGGAATAAGCCAAATAGATGCCAATGCTTCTTATGTAAAAGCATTTCCTAACCCATCAAATAGTGCTGTAACCATTTCAGTTGATTTGCCTAATGCTAAACACATTACTATTTACAATCAACTTGGGCAAACAATGGGCACCAAGCAAATTAATGCCAAACAAATTATAATTGAAGCAAATACATTTGCTCCGGGCAATTATTACTATTCCGTTACCGATGAAAACGGAACAGTAGTTGCCGGAAATACATTTACCATCACACATTAGTTTTCACTAAAAAATACTCCGCCTTGGCGGAGTATTTTTTCACCACTTAGGTTAAAAAAATGTTAAGCAAAAAAAATTGGTTAGTTGTAGTTGTGCTTTGCAGCATTAATGCAGTAGCGCAAACTTATACCAATACCATCGGTGGAACCATTGCAGATAACAATACTTATACATCTTATCCTATTTCAGTAAGCGGGTTAAATCCGGCAAACCTGAATACTAGCAGTTTTGGTTTAGAAAGTGTAACTATAAATATTGCGCACACAGCTGTGGGCGATTTGCGTATTAAATTAGAATCGCCCGATGGCAGCGAGTATGTACTCACTTCTTTTTTGGGCGGCACCGGCAATGATTATACAAATACAAATTTTACTGATACAGCAGCAAATTCTATTTCAGCAGGCACGGTTCCGTTTACCGGATATTTTAAACCCATAGATGCGCTCAGTAATTTTAACAATGGTCAAAACGGTAACGGCACTTGGAACTTAAATATTCGCGATCAAACAACAGGCAACACAGGCAGTGTAACATCGTGGAGTATAAAATTTAGTAACACCCCTGCGGGTTTTGTAAATTTCACATCATCTAATTTGCCCATCATAATCATTAATACTAATAACCAAGCTATAGTTGATGACCCTAAAATATATTGCAACATGGGCATCATCTATAATGGTGTAGGCAACAGAAATTACATCACCGACCCACTTAACCATTACAACGGCCGCATAGGAATTGAGTTGAGAGGTTCAAGTTCGCAATGGTTTGATAAAAAGCCGTATGGATTTGAAACAGTGGATAACAATAATTTAGAATTAGACACCGCCTTACTTGGAATGCCGAGCGAACACGATTGGATTTTAAGTGCAAGCTACAGCGATAAAACATTTTTACATAATCCGCTCAGTTACAAATTAGCAAACGACATGAACCGCTATGCACCACGCACACAATTTGTGGAGTTGGTAGTAAACGGAGATTACAAAGGCGTGTATACTTTGATGGAAAAAATAAAACGAGACGATGGCAGAGTGGATATTGCCAAGCTCGATTTGGATGATAATGCAGGCGATTCACTAACCGGTGGATACATTATTAAAGTAGATAAAACAACAGGCAGCGGTGGTGCAGGCTGGTACTCTAATTATGCTCCGGCAGTTAGCACAGGCGGTCAGCAAATTTATTTTCAATACGATTATCCGAGCGATGTAAACATTACGCCACAACAGATAAATTATATTCAGCAGTATATAGATAGTTTTGAAACTGCACTTAACGGCCCTAATTTTGCTGATACTGCAATCGGGTACAAAAAGTACCTCAGCACCTATTCATTCATTGATTATTTTTTGATTAACGAATTATCGCGCAATGTGGACGGTTACCGAATAAGCACATATTTACACAAAGAAAAAAACGGAAAAATTAAAATGGGACCTGTATGGGATTATGATATTGCCTGGCACAATGCTGATTATTGCAATGGATCACTTACAACAGGATGGGCACATGAATTTGGTAACGATTGTCCGGCCGATTCTTGGCAAGTCCCGTTTTGGTGGAGGCGTTTACTGCAAGACACTAACTATGCAAATAAACTCCGCTGCCAGTGGGACTATTTAAAAACAAATATTTTAAGTTTGAGCGCAATTAATCAATACATAGATACCAATGCGGCATTGCTAAATGAATCGCAACAACGCAATTTTACTCGTTGGCCCATTTTGGGAGTTTATGTTTGGCCTAATCCATCGCCAATACCTACTTCTTATCAGGGAGAAATAACTCAGCTAAAACAATGGATTACCCAGCGCTGGAATTGGCTGGATGCAAATATCCCCGGCAATTGCTACACGCTTAGTACTCCAGAAACTATATTGCCCCAAAATAGCGTAAGTGTTTTCCCCAATCCATTCAATGCTAATTTTACTGTTGAATTTTACATGCTGCAAAACTCTGCTGTACAATTTGCGCTTTACAATATGCTGGGAGAAAAAATTTATACATCCACCAATAGGAATTACAATGCAGGTGGTAACCAATTTTTGGTAAACACTGCCAGCTTAAACCTTAATAGTGGTATGTATTTATTGAAAATTACTTGCGGTAACACTGTTATTACCAAGCCACTGGTAAAAACCAATTAGTAGTAGTATCTGATTTGAGCCATTAATTCGAGTTAAATTTTCTTGCAATTAATCTACTTTAAGTGTAAATTAGCGCCACTAAAAACTTATGTACCATGAAAAAAATATTTACTTCGACCTTTATAATTGGAATTTTAATTTCAGGTAACGCACAACATTTTTGCGGAACCACTGAAGTTTACAACCAAGTAGTGCACGATCATCCGGAGGTTTTACAAGAGCAAGAGCAGCTTGAAAATTTCACACAGCAGTATCAGCTTAACTTTAAAGGAAACAATACCACATCGGCACCTATTTATACAATACCGGTGGTGTTTCACATACTACACCAATACGGCACCGAAAATATTTCTGAGCAGCAGATAAACGACCAAATGCGAATTTTGAATGAAGATTTTCAAAAGCTTAATGCAGATGTAAATACTGTGGCCGCCAGTTTTCAGGGCATATCTGCCGATGCACAAATACAATTTATGTTAGCACGCAAAGACCCAAATGGTAATTGCCACACGGGAATAGACAGAATAGTTTCGCCTGAAACAAACATTGGTGATGATGGCTCAAAACTTAACTCATGGCCGCGCAATAAATATTTGAACGTGTGGGTAGTGAAAACAATTTCTAGTGGCGCAGCTGGTTACGCTTACTTGCCAGGTACTGCACCAAGCGCAGCGGTAGATGGTCTGATGATGCTTTCTACATATATAGGAAGTATTGGAACGGGCAATCCATCTACATCGCACACACTCACACACGAAGTAGGGCATTTTTTTAACCTACAACACACATGGGGCAATACCAATCAGCCGGGCGTTTCTTGTGGTAATGATGGCGTTTCAGATACACCTGTAACAAAAGGGTGGACGACCTGCAACCTAACAAACAATGATGTGTGCACTAGTGGTGTGGATGAAAATGTAGAAAACTTCATGGAATATTCTTTTTGCTTTAAAATGTTTACTGCCCAGCAAGCAACACGTATGCAAGCTTGCTTAAATAACACTGCCGGGCAGCGCAATCAGTTGCCAACAACATCAAACCTTGCAGCTACCGGAGTAGATGGAAGCATGAATAATGTTACATGTGCCCCTATAGCAGATTACATTGCAACATTTAATTACGCGTGCACAGGTACAACATTTACATATAAAAATTATAATTGGGGTGGCCGAGCTACTTCATACAATTGGTCGTTTACGGGCGGCACTCCTTCATCATCTACTGATTCAATTCCATTAGTTGTTTACAATACACCTGGCACCTATTCTTCGTCAATGACTGTTTCTAACGGAAGTGGCTCAAACACCCAAACAAGAACAAATTATGTAACTGCGTTTTCGCCAACAGCACAGTATAATTCATTTCAGTACTACGAAGGGTTTGAAAGCGGCAGTATTCCTAATAACGACTGGACGGTAATTAATCCGCAAAGTAATGCTTGGACGGTATCAAACACAGCATTTTTCACTGGTGCAAATTCTGTTAGACTAACTAACACAACTGCTAATTCAAGTCAAATAGATGAATTTTTTGGACCCTCTATTAATTTAGTTTCCATCCCCTCTCCGATATTTACATTTAAAGTTGCATTTGCACAGCGTACCACTAGCAATGCAGATAGATTACGAGTGCTCGTTTCCACAGATTGTGGTAGAACATGGGTTCCGAGATTAGCAAAATCGGGTACTAATTTGAAAACCGTAAACCCAACCAATGTATCGTTTGTTCCAAATTCGCAATCGCAATGGAGAACGGAAACAATTAATCTTGCATCGTATGTAAATAGCACTAACGTGAGAATTAAATTTGAGTTTACCAGCGATGGAGGAAACAATATTTATATTGATGACATAAATATTCTTGGCGCATCATCTATTAATGATGAATTTGAAAACGCTGTTGCGATGACATTGTTTCCTAATCCAACGGATGCCAACAGTACCGTTAGTTTCAATGTGCTACAGACAGGGAAAATATCATTACAAATTACGGATATGATTGGTAGAATGGTTGACGAAATTTACAATGGCGAGATGATTGCGGGCGAACAACAATTATTTATCCCAACTGAAAATATGAGCAAAGGTATTTATACAGTTATGCTAAATATTGATGGGCGAATAGTTGCTAAAAAGCTGATAGTTAATTAACACCTAAAAGTAAATCATCACAAAAAAGCAGGGCGGCCAAAGGCCGCCCTGCTTTTTTGTGATATAGTGTGACACAGTTATAAGTTAATTCTCTCCCCGCAATGGCAAATCAGCCAAGTAATCGTCCAATAATTTTTTAGAATTTTTGGTTTTAAAGAAACTCATTGGTTGATAGTTGATGTCTTTGTCTTTTCCGCGAACAAGCATGTGTAAAAACCAGCTGTCTTCGGAGTAGGTTCCAAATGGTTTTGGAGTCATAGTCATTAGCTGGTAGCCGAACTGCTGTGCAATCATTGGGAACAACCCAAAGTTGGTATCATCAATGTTTGATAACTCCTCGATGATGATGAAGCGAACACCCGGGCGATTTTTATCGCGCTGAATAACCGATAAACGACCGATACATAATAAAGCAAGCGCAGTGTAAGCTTGCCCGCCCGAACCCGAGTAACGATTATTTTTATCATCGTACAAACCCACACGCAATTCAAAATAAAATTTAGGATTCAATAGATCCTCTAATTCACAATTTTTTACCATGCTGAATTGCTGAGCAATGCTGATGATAAATTTATCGGGAGAATTATCTCCATGATGCATGCCGGGTTGCTCGGTAAATAAATCGGCACCAAAGCGTTGCACTTTAGCGCGTTCGCGCATTTTAGCAATCCAGTCAATGGTTATGTCTTTGCGGTCGTTAAAATCAATGCGGAAATTATATCCATAACTGATTTTATTTTCGCTGAAGAAAAAGTTAAGTTCAGTAACTAATCGTTTTAAGGCATGGTATTGTTTTTCTACTTGCGAAAACACATTGACGATAATTGCTAACTGTAAATCACCAAATTTTTTCAACTCCTCATTCAATTTTCCAAGTTCAGGCGAAATGCCTTCTAAGCCGAGCTTACCACACAACACCCTCACAAGCGTAAAAAAATTAAACTTATCGTTTTCCACATCCGGGCTTTTGTGATCTTTTGTTTCGTCAAACGATTGCACAATGCGCGTGTATTCCTCTTCATAATCTCTGCGAGCAGCATTGTATTCAATTTCCATCTTTTTAATTTGCCTATCAGTTAAATCTCCGGTTTGCAAAATATCTTCAAACTTAAAACTTGTTTCGCTCTCTAACGCTTTGCGTTTTTCTTCAAATGCCGTGCGCGATTTGTTTAAATCTGCGGCTAATTGCTTGTCGCGTTCTTTACATGAGTTAATAGTTCCTTCGGCCGAAATAATGTTGCGCTCGGTCTCTTCGCGCTGCTCTTCTAATGAGTGTAATTGCTCCTCAACATCCTTTAACTGATCACGAACAATATCAATTTTCTGATTTTTTAAAGCTTTCAATTGGTCGGCAGTTAATTTTTTACCGCTTTGTCGGTCTAATTCGGTTTCGTATCTCAGCATATCGCGCACCATGTTTTCGTTTTCGATATGCCCTTCGGTTTGTCGTTTAGCAATTAAAATTGCCTCTTCGTTTACTCGCCTGTAATCATCCCTCAGCTCATCATACTGCGATAAATTATCAATATTGTTTTGAATAATTTCTATAACAGATTCGGTTAAGTCTTCGTCAATTTCAAAAGATTCAATGTCTTTCCGCTTTTTATATGCTTCAAACATTTCGGCATTGTAACCAATATTACTTAGCTCGCGGTTAAGTTTAGAAATTTTGTCAAACTCTTCTTTCGCCTCTGCCAAATTCTTGGCCGCTTCTTCTTTGTCTTTCGCCAAAGATGTTTTAAGGTTTTTTGCGTTACCAAACTTTTGCTCGCTTATATAAGGAACATATTCGCGCAACTCCCCAAGCACCAACCAAATTCCGTTTTTGTCTTCTTCAACTGCATCTAACAATGATTTAGGGTCGTCAGTATAACGTATTCCGGCTTCGGCAGTTTTTGGTTTTTTTAGCAATACATCTTTAAAATGCATTAAAGCAGTTTCTTGTGCAACGGTCAAACTTTTCTTTTGTGCCGCAGCCCATACCAAAAGCGAATCGGCAGCCCCGCTTTCATAGACATCAAGCAAATTCTCAAGCTCGGCAATAGTTTGTGGCAGGTCTATTAATTTTTGCTGATAGTGCTCATAAGCATTGTCGTAATCCTTAGCCCATTCTGATTTTTCAAACTCGGCAAAGCTGTTTATTGATTTCAATAATGATAAACGCTTTTTAACATCACCAAAGTTTGCTTGCTTGTTCAGTTGCTCGCGTATGGCTTTTACCGATTTATATTTTTTAAATATCGGGTCTATTTTTTCCAATTCGTTTAAAACGATGAGCAACTTATTCGCTTGCACACGCAATTCTTCAATTTTAATATCACTCAACTCAGGCAGTACGTTATCGTAATGCTCTTTCATAATAGTAGTTATCGCAAAAGCTTCGGCATATAGTTTTAATATATTGCTTTGCAATACTTTTATTTCTTCTGAGTTTTTTTTGAAACTTTTTTGTGCATTTTCTAACCTATAAGCATTTTCCTCGTGTATCTTGTGTATATCAATATAAGTGAGTGATGCTAAAATAGCATCGCTTTTCAGATAGTCTATTTTTTTCTCGGCATATTTATCGTGCTTTTCTTTTAAGGCGGTTAGCTTAGTTTGCTTCACCTCCAATTCATTAATTACGGTCCGGTTTAAATTATATTGCCTGATGTAACTCACAAGCATATCTTTTTGCTCGCCAAATAGTGTTTTAATATCTTCGTTTTCCTCGAACAAGAAATTCTGTAAACTTTTTGAGTTATTGATGTCAAGCGTTTTGGCGCGTGCAAACGATTGAATAACTTTTGCATACGCTTTTAAGTTATTCTCTTTTGTTAAATCAATTGGAATTAGTTGATTTTTATAAAGTATATCGTAATACAGTTGTATTTCTTCGGATTGAAAAAAGTCTTTCAAGAACAAGCCATGCTTCTTATGTAACTGCTCTTTCAGTTCTCTCAAGTCAAGTACCTTTTTATCATCACCTAAAAAATCCCACGATTTTATTGGTCGCTCGAAAGAAATGAGCGTTTTGTTTTCAAAGTCATCGCTCTTTTGAATAATGAAAGGCCTAACCGGCATTCTAGAATTTTTTGGTATAAATGCCCCGATGCAAATAAATCGGTTTTGGTAGCGCTCAATATTAATAAAGGTGTAGCCGTGCTCCACATAATCTTTATTGAGCGGAATGCCTTCAATTTTTCTGTCGTTTTTACCCACGCCTTCGGTGCCCGGTTTCCACATATCGCGCTTCGGAATAAAAATAAGTTGCATTAAGTCGGCAATTACTGATTTGCCTAATCCGTTATCTCCCGTAAAATCGGTGCGGATAGGATGCAAAAGGTAATCGGCATTATTGTGCTGCCTTATGCCAGCAGTAGATAGAGAGTAAATTCTAGGATAGTTGCTCATTTATATATTCGCTCATTAGTTCAACATTTGCAATTTCATTGGCGTATAATCGTGCTATGCGATCAATACTTGGCATAATTTCAAATTGTGTGGCTTCGTAATCAACCCAGTGTATCCAGCCAAAGCGCTCGAATAAAGACAGCGAGCGCTCAAACCTGCGTTTCATTTCTTCTTTTTCGTTAGGAGTATAATTGCGTTTTATTTCTCCGTACAAAACTTTTTGCCATAGTTCTTTGTGTTCACTTTCATCAATCACTTGTTCTATTTGTTGCCACTTTACTTCTTTGCTTTCAAAAAAACGCTCCTTATATATATTAAGTAACAGCACGGCAATAATCACATGACGGTCGTCCATGATTCGGTGGCGGTCGCCCACAAATTTTCCGCTGCCATCTTGTGGTAGTTCAATAAAAAAATAAATATCGCGTTCGTTGCTTTCTCTGCGAAGGTAAACGGCAAATAGGTGTTCGTAATACAAGCACAGTTGCTCGTAGTGATCGTTAATGTAATCCCACAGTTTTGCATCCGAAGCATAGTTTTGTATGTGTCGTCCGGCACGGAGCGCAAAGTCGCAATCGGCAAAATATTTGCCCGATGCTTCGTTTGCTAAGAATTGGAGCGAGTAATTTTCATTTTCCATAGTGCTAAATCGTCTTTTGCTTTAAATGGTTTTTGTTGATCAATAACAATATCCATTTCTTTATTACGGTTATATTTTTGAATTAAATTAAAACACACATCAATAGGCACTTCCAAATTTTTCTCTTTGGCGTACATGTCCTTAAACCATTTTTCATAAATAAAATCTTCGCCCTTTGCTAATGATGCGTTAATGCTTTCGAGCCACTGCGTAACACTTTCTTGCCTGTTTAGTACACGCATGTTCTCGGCTTCTTTTTTCTTTTTGTACTCGGCATCTTCTTCCATCTCGGGCACATCGCGTGGCGTAACTTCTGTAAAATTGAGCGATGGTATTTTGGTGTATTTTTCTCTGAAATATGGAATTTTACGATTGGCAATATTTTCGGGTAGCACCACCACAGCATCATTTGTCCACTTGCTGTTTTTTAAAAGATAGTGCAAAAACTTTTCAATTTTTAATTTAAAAAGCTGCTTGTATTGTAGTGTTTCATAAAGCGCACGCAACCTCGAAGTTGATAATTGTATCCGGTCATTTATGGAAAGTACGCGACTATCTATGTTATCAAAAAATTTTTCTACCTCGTGTCGTATTTTGGTATATGATTCCCAATCTTCTTTTTTATCCAGAAAATTCTTCTCGGCATCTTTTATATTGTCAATTATCTCGAGTTTAAAATTTAATGTTTCAGTAAGGCCATCGGTTTGTTTTCCCAGGCCTTCAAAAATTTCGATAAAGCGAGTAATTAATTCTTTCGTGCTTGTAATTTCGCTTTTTAAAAGAGTGCGCAATGCCATTGTTTTAGCATCCACTAATCTTTGCAAGTTTTCGGAGTGAGCTAAAATAATTCGTTTTGATGGTTCATAATGCTGCCGAAACCAATATTCAAAATTTTTAATCGAAGTTAAATCCTCTCGCTCCATTTTCAGCGTTCGTCTAAAAGTGTGGATTAGTTCCGTCTCTTCAAACTGGGGTTCCATCTCATTTATGATGATGCGAACCAAATCGCGCGCAAAAACAGTTAACTGGTAACGATATTCGTTACCTTTTTTAAGAGTAGTATAATAAAACTGGCTAAGTTTACGGGAGATGCTTTCTTTTTGGATAGTTTGCCCACGATGCAAAATGTTCGACACTTCGTCAATTGCATCCTCAAAATCGCGTTGCGTGAATGGATCTTCAATTTCTTGTTTGTCAATTTTATTTTGGAGTGTTATCAGGAGCAGAACCACTTCTTTATTTTGTGGGAGAAGTGTATCGTAATTTCCTAAAACCGATTGCAAAAGCTCTTTTTGCATGAAGAGTGGTGTTTTTTTAGCGCATCTAAAATATAGTAAATAAGCGCGGCAGTAGTTAAAAGTTATTAACGCTCGCCCTCATTTTGTTGATACTCAAAAGAAGAAAAACAAATTAAAATTAGTGCGGTAAAAAGATTTTGAATTTATTTTGCCGAAGTAAAAATTAAAACACACAAACTACGATGACCAAAAATATTCGAGTCCTTGAAAATTTTCATATTCCGTTGTGGCTGATAAAAGATGCTTGCTGGATGTTCCACTGGAAATTAATTGGTGTAACTATGATTGCTCCAACATTAGCAGTATCGCTGCTTATTGTTTTCATTACTCGAAAATCGAATGATGTTTTTATTAACGCAGCAATTTCTTTTTGGATTTCGGCAAATGCTTTTTGGATGTGTGCCGAGTTTTTTGCATTTGAGCAATACAAAGAACTGGCCGCAATTCCTTTTTCGTGCGGATTTTTATTCGTTATTATTTTTTACTTGAGAGCGAAAAAAACTAAAAACGAAGAAAAAAATACCTGAAACAAAAAAATTTCACTCATCGAAAAAATATTTTTTGATGCAAAAATCAAATTTTGTTGTCAGAAAAATTAATCACAGTTCATCTGAAAAAAAATATTTCAATAAAAAATCAATCTCTTACATCCCTTTGTTATCAACGAAAACTGAGCATCACAAAATATTTTTTAAACAAAAATATTTCTTCATCACAAAAAATATTTTTTTCAGTTCAGAGTTATTAACTTTTTTAACAGTAGTGTGTTGAAAAAAAAGATGTGTTAAAAATTAGTTAGTAATTAAAATTTCACTTACTTCGTATCAATAATAATTTCAAAAACCAAAAACCATGGCTAAAAAAGCAGCAAAAAAGAAAGCAGCTCCTAAAAAGAAAGCAGCTAAGAAAAAAGCTTCTAAGAAAAAGAAGTAAAGTAAAAGGCACCGAAAGGTGCCTTTCTTTTTTAAACACATTTTGTCCCGAAAATATTTTTCGGGATTTTTATTTAAATACATTAGTGATTGGTTCTGTACCAATTCCCGGCAGATGGCTAAGCACAATTTTTCCGTTCACGAATTTTATTCCAGTAAAAAAATCATTCTTTATTAATAGTGGGCCATCTAAATCAGCCCAATCAGCTAATGGTGCGAGTTGAGACGCTGCAGAAACTCCGCACGATGTTTCGCTCATGCAACCGATGCAGATTTTCATTTTTAATTCATTTGCTCGCTCTATCATTTTTCGTGCTTCGTTAAGTCCGGTTGATTTCATGAGCTTAATATTTATTCCACTAAATGCACCGTTTGTTTTTTCAATATCAACTAATCGTTTACAAGATTCATCGGCAATGATTGGTAAATTACTTCGTTCGGTTAACCATGCAGTTTCATCAATCATATTTATTGGTAATGGCTGTTCCACAAGCAGAGTGTTTTTTTCTGACAGCCACGCAATCATTTCATCAGCAAAATATTTATCCTTCCATCCTTGATTTACGTCAACAATTATTGGCTTATCTGTTAGTGCGCGAATGACGTTGATCATTTTTTTATCGTCTTCCGAGCCAAGCTTCACCTTTAAAATTTTATAATCAGTGGCATCAATTATTTTTTGTTGTATTTCATTTTCGTTAGATATGCCAATAGTATAAGTTGTGAACGAAGTTTTATTGGCATTGATATTCCAGAGTTTATGCAGCGGAGCATTCTTGAATTTCCCTAATAAATCATGTAGCGCAATATCAACCGATGCTTTTGCTGCATTATTGCCCGCTTCTATTTCATCTATTTTTTCTAATATTTGCTCAATATCATTAATCGAACTAAACCGACTTAAAACACGAATTACTTTTTCTAAAAAAGCTGTTGCACTTTCGTGCGTTTCGCCCAGGTATGGAGGCATTGATGCTTCGCCATATCCACTTACATCGGCTAACGAAATTTTAGTGAACACAACAGGTGTGTGTGTGCGCATACCGTGAGCAATTTTAAATGGCGTTTTAAATTCAAGAAAATGTGTTCGATATTCTAATAACATAACATTTCAAATGTATGATTATGGCGCAATAAATTTAATATGTTTGTTTTATGAGCAGTAAAGTTGTTTTTTAACGGACGGAAGACGACTAAGTAAAATTGAATAGCTATAGGATAGAATTTATCGGAATAAACGATTGCATAGAAAAAATGATTTAGTGATTGCCGCTGTTATATTGCCCTTAAAAACAAACAATGCAGTGAAGAAAATAATGAGTTTTATAAAAACGAAACAAAGCAGCATATCAATTCAGGATATAAATGCAGGCGCTAAATAGCCACATTGCGGCCTCGTTGCTTGAATGCATGATGCCTGCTTTTGCAGATGATTTCCGGTAAATAAAAGTTTTAGAATTGAAAAATCCCGATTAATTGAAATGTATATGAATGCTTGTTTTAATCTAAATTTCTATATTTGCTCATTACATTAAAAATTAAAACATGAAAAAATTATTTTTATCTCTCTTAACAATTGCTGCTCTTGCTTTTTATGGCTGTGGTGGCGATAAGCCCGTAATGGAAGAAAACAATGTGCCGGCCGGATGGATGGCACTTGATTTAACTCCACATGGTAAAAACATTACTATTAATGTTCCCGATACTTCTAATGGCCCATTGCTGATTGAAGAAATGGGCGGTGCAATCAGAATATCGGTGGGAAAAAAATTTATGATTGAAGTGGGCGAGGGTGAAGGCAACATCCAAATGAAAAAAGATGTGGATATTAAAGCAAATGATATTTACAAATTTGATGCTTATATAGTAGAAGAGCCAACTGCTTTAATCTGGAAATGGCATTTAGAAGGTAGCGAGGCGGAGTGCAAAATGTTTTGCATTGTGAAAGTGGGCGAAGTAAACTATGAAGTGAAAGATGTGGATGGCGAAATTTTTTCGGAGGAAGCCTGTAAAAAAATGTTAGAAGCTGCTAAATCAATTAAAGTAAAAGAAGTTAAGAAAACGGAAGCGTAATTATAACTTATGCTTTAACAAAAAAAACCCGCCTAACAAGGCGGGTTTTTTTTGTTAGGATTGATTTTTTAAACTTCTTCTACTTTTTTCTCGTGTCGCTTGCGCTCATTCTCATCCAAGTAAATTTTACGCATACGTATTGCTTTTGGCGTTATTTCCACGTACTCATCAGCTTGGATATATTCCATTGCCTCTTCTAATGAAAAATTAACTTTTGGTGCAATTCGCATTTTCTCATCCGAACCGGATGCTCGCATGTTGGTTAATTTTTTCTCCGTACAAATATTAATTACCAAATCATCAGGGCGAATGTGCTCGCCAATAATTTGCCCTGTGTAAATATCTTCGCCCGGCTCAATAAAATATTTGCCGCGGTCTTGCAATTTATCAATGGAGTAAGCCACAGCAGTTCCTTTTTCTTTTGATAAAAGTACGCCAGAAATTCTGCGAGGAATAGGGCCCTTCCATGGTTCAAAACTTTTAAAGCGATGCGCCATTATTGCTTCCCCCGCAGTTACGTTAAGTATTGCAGTGCGTAGGCCAATTAATCCACGCGATGGAATTTCAAATTCCAAGTGAATTAAATCGCCTTTTGGTTCCATAATTTTCATATCGCCTTTACGCTGGCTTACTAATTCAATTACTTTACCTGATGTTTCTTGCGGTGTGTCAACGGTAAGCGATTCTATTGGCTCGTGCTTCATGCCGTTAATTTCTTTTATGATTACTTGTGGTTGTCCCACCTGTAACTCATAACCTTCTCTGCGCATGGTTTCAATTAAAATAGAAAGGTGAAGAATACCGCGACCGAAAACCGAGTAAGCATCGGGCGAACCGGTTTCTTCCACGCGCAGTGCTAAATTTTTTTCTAACTCTTTAAATAGTCTGTCTCTTAGGTGGCGCGATGTAACAAACTTGCCATCTTTACCAAAGAATGGAGAATTGTTAATTGTAAACAACATACTCATTGTAGGTTCATCAATTGCAATAGGAGTTAAACCTTCCGGGTTTTCAAAGTCGGCAACTGTGTCGCCAATTTCAAATCCCTCTATTCCTGTGAACGCACAAATATCTCCCGATTGCACTTCGGTAGTTTTTACTTTTCCTAATCCGTCAAAAACATAAAGCTCTTTAACGCGCGATTTAAAAATTCTGCCATCGCGTTTTACTAATGATACCGGCATATTTTCTTTTATCACACCTCGGTAAACTCGTCCCACAGCAATACGACCTATGAACGATGAAAAATCGAGCGATGTAATTTGCGTTTGCAAGCTGCCTTCGCGAACCGGTGCTGCCGGAATTTTTTCAATAATTGTATCAAGCAAAGAAGTTATATCCGTTGTTTGGTTTTTCCAATCGGTTGACATCCATCCGTGTTTTGATGAGCCATAGATAGTTGGGAAATTTAATTGGTCTTCGGTAGCTTCGAGGTTAAAAAATAAATCAAAAACATTATCGTGTACCTCATCTGGTCGGCAATTGGGTTTATCTACTTTATTGATAACCAATATCGCTTTTAATCCTTGTTGCAGTGCTTTTTGTAAAACGAAACGAGTTTGAGGCATGGGACCTTCAAATGCATCAACCAAAAGTAAAACGCCATCTGCCATATTTAAAACGCGCTCTACTTCGCCTCCAAAATCAGCGTGCCCCGGAGTGTCAATGATATTAATCTTTACTCCTTTATAGGTAACCGATACGTTTTTTGCAAGGATTGTAATTCCGCGTTCGCGCTCTAAATCATTGTTATCAAGAATTAGTTCGCCTGTTTCTTGGTTCTCGCGAAAAAGTTTGCACTGGTGTAAAATTTTATCAACCAAGGTTGTTTTTCCGTGGTCAACGTGGGCAATGATTGCAATGTTTCTAATTTGCTGCATGATATTAAATTAAGGTCGCGAAAGTACGGTTTTTTTATCTTAATTAACAGATGCTGCTTTGCTTACTTATCTTTAAACCAACCCGAGTACATTAAATAATTATTCGCAATGCGATTGATTTCGCCATGTATTAATTCTTGATTAATATCTTTCACCTTTTTAGCCGGCACACCGGCATATATTGAGCCCGCTTCTACTTTTGTGTTTTCTAAAACCACAGCGCCTGCAGCAATTATAGTGTTGCTTCCTATTTCGCAGTTATCCATTACAATTGCGCCCATGCCTATAAGCACGTTATCGCGCACGGTGCAGCCGTGTACAATTGCATTGTGGCCTATAGAAACATTGTTGCCAATTATGGTTTTCGTTTTCTGATAAGTACAATGTATCACTGCGCCATCTTGCACATTCACTTTATTGCCCATGCTGATTGAGTTTACATCGCCACGCACCACGGCATTAAACCATATACTGCAATCATCGCCCATTACTACATCGCCTACCACTGTTGCGTTTTCTGCCAAATAACAATTGGCCCCCATTTTAGGTGATACGCCATTTACCGATTTTATTAATGCCATAAATATTGTTTTATTTTCCGTTGCAATTTGAATCTTTTTTACAACATGCGGGTAGTTTTTTATATTTTTTTTCGTTAGCCGGCAAATCATCGGCATCGTAACCAGTGTTATTTATTGTTTTCTTAATTGCGTCAACCGTAGTTTTATCCGAGTTATAAACCACTGTTACAATTTTTGTTTCCACATTTAAATCAGCTTTTTTAACTCCTTTGCTGAATACCAATGAGTTTTCAATTGCTGTTTTGCACATATCGCAAACGGCCGATGTTTTAATTTTCACTTCAATATACTTTTCTGTTTTCTGCGCCACACCTGTTTTAGCTATTATAAATAGTAATGATAAAAGTGCGATGATTGTTTTTGTTTTCATGTTGTTTTTGTTTTTTTAAAATTAATTTAAACTGTAACGGATTCCTAAGTAAAACATTCGGTTATTTATTGGCGACCAAATAATGGCAGCATCAAAATTATTCCCGAATGGGTTGTTATAATCTATAATCGCAGGCTGTTGCACATAACTGTTTAAGTTTTCTACTCCCAAATACGTCTCAATCCACTTAAATCGTTTAGTGATTTGTGCGTTCATAACAATGTAAGGATTAGAATATGCCGGCAAAACAAACTGCTGCGGGTTGCTTTTAGTAGAGGGCAGGCGTGTGCTACTGAACCATTTAAAAGTAAAATCGAATTTCCATTTATTGTAAGGTGTTGCATAAGCCAGATTTAAAAACACACGGTGGTTTGGCAAAAGTGGCTTGGCAAGCAAAACACTGTCGTAAGTTATTTTCACATCATAATATTTGTAAGCTGTTTTAATATCGAATCGTTCAAGCGGACTAAATGAAAAATCCATCTGCATAGCATTGGAGTATGATTTTCCGTTCAGGTTGTAAAATGCAATCACATCCGGATTTTCTAAATCTACCACCACTTGGTTTATAAAATCGGTACGGAAATAATCAGCATTAAAAGCGGCATCGTGGTTAAATAGTTTAAAATTTGTGATGAAGCTTAGTCCGTAATTCAAGGCGTTTTCTGGCAATAGATTTTCGCGCACCTCAAGCTTACGCGATGATGCAAATACTCCCATGTTTTCGGTAAAAATATTTGCAACTCGCATTCCTTTACCGGCCGATAAGCGTATGGCAACACCTTCTTTAATGATGTATTTATAATGTATGCGGGGATTAAAAAACAGGCCAAACAAATTATGATTATCAGCACGCAGACCCACAACAAGCGAGTGCCTTGCCGTATCGTTATAACTGTATTCGGCAAAAACGCCCGGCACTAATTCTGTGCGTACAAAAGCTGAATCATTAAATTTCTGATTAAACACATCGGTCATTAAACTTGCTCCGGTTTTTAGTTTGTGATACGTGTTGCCAATTATTCCTTCGTGAATAATATTCATGAGACCATATAGTTGTTCGCCATTATAGGTTTGCCTACCGAAATACGAATCGTGCTTGTGATATTTAAGCGCAGTTTGCACGCCTATTGATTTATAGGGTCGTGAAGGAAATAAGAATCCGTTTTTTGAAAACAGTTCGGCCATAGTTGTTTTTGTCCCTATTCGGTAGCGCATTGTGTCGCTTGCCTGATAAGTTTGTGATGCCGAAGTTTGTCCGCTCATTTTATCTTCAACCATTATTTTTATCCCCAATTTGCCCTCGTAGTTTTTCCCATTATTAAAATCCCATTTATTAAGAACATTAATTTGTTTTGCCAATGGGTCATCTATAAAATTGTCGTTATTATCATCGTGCTGCATTTGCATTTGTGCTGCATGAACAAATAGCATACTTGCCACCCGCTCTTTTTTTATTTTTTTGGCTAAGTGCAAATTGGCTTCTATCCGAGTGTGTTGATTAAAGTAAACATTGGCAAATAATTTTTCTGCTTCAAAAGGGCTTAAAAGTTCAATCTGTATTTGCCCGGATATGCTTTCATAACCATTTACCACACTGCCCGTTCCCTTTGTGATATAAATATTATTTACCCATGTTCCGGGTGTATAGTTTAGACCATAAATAGAAGAAAGCCCACGCGTAAGTGGAATGTTTTCGGATAATATTTGCGTGTAAATTCCGTCAAGGCCAAGCATTTGAATTTGCTTTGCTCCTGAAACGGCATCGGTATAGCTTACATCAACCGATGCATTGGTTTCAAAACTCTCTGATAAATTGCAGCAAGCGGCTTTTAATAATTCGTGCCGAGTAATTGTTTGCACATTAATGGGCGTGAAAATTGAATAGCTGTCGGATTGCCGTTTCCCTATTATTTCTACACCTTTAATGTAAGCCATGTTTTGCAAGTAAAATAAAACCTTGGCGTTTTCTTTTTTACTTACGAATATGGTATCGGGCTGCATGCCTACAAAACTCGCTACCAATTTTGCCGGCATACTATCCGGATAGCTAATTTTAAAATTGCCGTTTACATCAGCAACGGTGCCCATTTTTGTGCCTGCCCAATAAACACTTGAAAAAGGCAGTGGCGTTTTTTTACTGTTGATGTCTATTTCTGAAACACTACCCGTAATCTCTTGCGAAAAAATTGGATTACCGAAAAGTGTAACAGTTAATACCACTAATAATTGTTTCATGAAAATTACTGTTTAGAAAATAAAAATCGAATAATTAACTGCTTTAGTTTTCAGTTTCTAAATAGTAATGCGACTAATAAGGTATAAAAGGGTTTTCCCGAATGGCTTGACAAACGAATCGGGCGGATGTAAATTTATAATCGGAAGCGGGAAGCGGAAAAACGGACTTTGAGTTGCAGCAGGGTTTTCAGAAATTGGATTATCGTTTTCCTGTTTGGTCTCTTTTTTAAACGATGAAGCAGTGTAGTCATCAATCGAAAAATTTGTTTTATTTATATCGCAGCAATTACTTTCAACCTCTTCACAATCGGCTTCCTCCCCCTTGCAACACTCATCTTCATTGCCAATAGAAATAGTGGTTTTGCCCGATTTTAGGCAAAGCATGGTAGAAACTGCTATGCCCGAACTCCCGAAAACGATTAGCATCGAAAGGAGTGTGGCAGAAAAATATTTTAATAGTTTTTTCATTATTGCTTAAACAAAGCTACAAAAACCGTGCGGCACCAAAAACAAAAAAATGTTAAAATTTAGTACTTGGGTAATCAATATTATAGTGGAGACCAATACTGTTTTTCCTCTGCATGGCGGCTTTTATAATAATATATGCTGCTTTAATGATATTACGCAACTCACATAATTTTGGCGAAATTGTGGTGCGCTCATATAGGTTTTCGGTTTCGTTATGTAAAATCAGCAATCGGTCAAACGCCCTTTTTAAACGTAAGTTAGAGCGAACAATGCCCACATAGTTTGTCATTATTGAGTGTACTTCGCGCAAGCTTTCGGTTAACAAAACCATCTCTTCGGGCGAAGCAGTTCCTTCCGCATTCCAGTCAGGAATTTTTTCGCAATGGCTAATTGCGCTGAAATTTTTAATTGATTTTACTGCTGCTCGGTGCGAATAAACTACAGCTTCTAATAATGAATTAGATGCTAATCGGTTAGCTCCGTGCAAACCTGTGCTGGAGCATTCACCTATTGCAAAAAGATTTTTAATGCTGCTTTGCCCACTTGTGTTCACTTTAATTCCGCCACAGATGTAGTGTGCGGCCGGAACCACAGGTATTGGTTGCTTTGTAAAATCTATACCTAATTGCTTACACTTATTATAAATATTTGGGAAGTGTTTTATTAATTCATCTGTATTAAGATGTGTGCAATCGAGATGAACAAAATTATCGCCACGCGTTTTCATTTCATGGTCAATGGCGCGTGCTACAATATCTCGCGGTGCAAGCGATGCACGTTTGTCATACTTGTGCATAAATTCATTCCCATCTACCGTTTTTAAAATTCCTCCAAAACCACGCATGGCTTCGGTAATTAAAAAAGCCGGTCGTTCGCCCGGATTGTATAATGCAGTGGGATGAAATTGCACAAACTCCATTCCCTCTAATTTCCCTTTTGCACGATACACCATTGCGTAACCATCGCCTGTTGCAATAAGTGGATTAGTGGTGCTGCCATACACATGGCCTGCACCACCGGTTGCCATCACTGTAATCTTAGCAAGTATCTGTTCTATTTTTTGCGTTCGGATATTGAGCGCATATGCGCCATAACATTCAACGCCTTCGGTTTTACTGTTTACATATTTTCCCAAATGGTGTTGCGTTAAAACTTCAAGTGCAAAATGGTGGTCGAGAATTTCTATATTTTGATTACTGTGTACTTGTTCCAAAAGTGCGCGTTCAATTTCAAAACCCGTATTGTCTTTATGATGTAAAATTCTGTTTTCGGAATGCCCGCCTTCTTTTCCTAAGTCAAATTCGCCACTTGCATTTTTATCAAATTGTGCACCCCATTTAATAAGTTCATTAATTCTGTCGGTAGATTCCTCCACAACCATTCGCACTATTTTTTCATCGCACAAACCATCACCGGCAATCAATGTATCATTAATATGCTTTTCATAAGTATCAGGTTGGTGCATAACAGCTGCAATTCCGCCTTGTGCATATTTAGTGTTGCTTTCGTCTTCGTTGGCTTTGGTAATCATGCACACAGTACCATGTTTTGCTACTTTAAGCGCGTAACTTAATCCGGCAATACCCGAACCAATAATTAAAAAATCTACTTTGCGTTTCAATGCTTAATTTTGTTGCTCACAAAAGTAGCTAATAATTAAAATGGAAAATAAAGCACTAATAACAGTTCATGCCGAGAGCACTCCAAATCCTTCGGCTATGAAATTTGTTGCCGATATACTTTTAGTAAAAGGTGGCGCCACTGCCGAATATAAAAACCCGGCTGATGCGAGCGGCTCTCCTCTTGCAATAGAATTGTTTAAGTTACCGTATGTAAGTGCTGTTTTCTTCGCGTATAATTATGTAACAGTTTTAAAAAACGAAGTTTCGGATTGGCACGAAGTGCAAAGCATTCTGCGAAATATTATCAGTAAATTTTTAAATGATGGCGGAGAAGCCGTTACCGAATTGCCAATGGCCACTGTGCACACCGATAGCCGAATGGATGAAACAACTACTGTTTTTACCGAGCATGCTGCACCACAAAACGAAACAGAGCATAAAATTGTGGAAGTGCTTGAGGAATATGTTCGTCCGGCAGTAGAAAACGATGGAGGATTAATTACGTTTAAGTCGTTTGTGGATGGTAAAGTTACAGTGCAGTTAAAGGGTTCGTGTAGCGGATGCCCATCGTCTACCATAACATTAAAAGCAGGAATAGAAGCATTGCTAAAGCGCATGGTGCCTGGCGTTAACGAGGTAGTTGCAGAAGCACTATAACGCACTCGGGCGCGCCTTTGGCGCGCCCGAGTGCAAGCTCAGAAGATATTAACAGTTTATTCTTTTATAATTTTTTTGGTGCTCAATCCATTTTTATTTCGCACCTCAATAAAATAAATACCTGCGTTAAAAGCAGATAAATCAATTGAATTTGTGTTTAGCGAGTTGCTTAATTTCAAAACTACTTCGCCCAGCGTGTTTACTATGGTTATAGTTTGATTTTCAGCTTCAGTATTTTTCACCGTTATTGCTGTGTTCACCGGATTAGGGAAAACATCAAAAGAAATTTCAGATGAATTTAACTCGCTTGTGGATGTAGGCGGAAATGGCGAAAGACAACAGTTACCACCAGACGAGACATTGTATGTTCCGGTGAAACAACCGTACTGCGTTAAGTGATAACGCATAGTTCCGTTAAATTTAGTTACAAAATAATGTACCACTTGGTTAGTAGTGTTGCATCCACCTTGATTTCCGTTGCTGCATCCGGTAGCACAAACCATATTGGCATCGCCATTAGGGTCGTTTAAAGTAACGGCCGGATAAATTAAAATTGAATCAACAGAGTTAGCTACACCCGAAATAGAAGTTGTGTAAGGTGCTTGTAAATTGCAATTATTGTTGTTGCCATCGTATCCGGCATACCACACCTTTGTAACATTAGATGCAAAAGTGCCGGTGATAGTAACTTTAACAAATTCATAACTGCAAATTCCAATCATCAAGTTCGGAATGTTTTGGTCAACATTAATCGTAAACTGGCCACCATCGTAGCAAGAGTAGATGGCAATGTTGCCTGTTTGGTCGCAGATGGGCTGTGCTACAGCAAATAGCGAACTAATTGTAAACATTAAACTAAAGTAGATTTTTTTCATGGGTTTTGTTTTTGGGGTTTATAATTGTTACTTATTAAATTTAGTGGAGTTTTTTTGTCCACCAAACGGATTGGGATTTACAAACTTTAATGAAATCTCAAATCCGCCTCGGCCAGCAGTAGCATTCGTTAAGCCCGATGTGTTTACATCATAGCTAAATCCTAATGCATACTTATCAAATTCAATTAATGAAGTAATTATCAGCGCGTCTTTATTTCTGTAAAAGCATCCTATCGAAATTGCCGATCCCTTTACAAAGCCCGTGTATTTGGATTCTTCTTTTAGGAGGTATTTTATACTTGTTCCGGCAATTAATTCCTTTTGTGAACCCTGCGAGAAGAAGTACGCTCCCGGTGCAAAACTTAGTGGAGTGCTTTTTATTCCGATTACTGCATCGGCATGAAAAGTATATTTTAAAAATAATTTTTCGGATGAGCCCACAAACGAATAGTTCGGCTGGTTAATATGGTCAACAGAAAAACCGGCATTAATTTGCAGGTTGTCGTTTGAGGTCATGTACATATCGTTTTTTTTATACGACCATAATAACCCTGCACCACCATCAATAATAAATATGCTAGCGCTGCCTTGTTGCTCGCCACTGGCAAGGCTGCTGTTATAGTTAAGCCCATCAAACTGCGATGACCATTTAAGGGATGATAAGTTAATGCTTCGCTGCCCAAGTCCTGCTGCAATTCCAATCCCGATTTTATTTTTTTCGTTCAGCTTTAAATGATAGGATGTCATAAAATCAGCAAATAAAAAAGACAGATTGCCATCGCCCGATTTGTCGCTAAAAACATTTATTCCAAAGCCCCAAGCTCCTGCTTTATTTTTCTTTATCAGCATATCAAAAGAAAAATTAATTGTTTTATATGCATTAGGAATGGTGTTCCATTGTGCTTTGTAATTAGCAAGTGCAAGCATGCTATGCCCCGATGCTACAAAACCGGGATTTATTAAAAGCGGAGTTTGAGTGAGTTGAGAGAAGTGAACGTCTTGCGCAATAGAATTTAGTGCAATCAAAATAAATATTATTGGTAGGTTTTTTTTCATTTATCGTATCAGCGATATATTCCCTTTTTGATTTACCACCTCTCCGGTAACAAGTGCAGCTTTTAGGTGATAAACAAAAACGCCTGAGTTGAGTTCTTTGTTCTTGTATTTGCCATCCCAGCAGATTGTTTTGTCGGATGATGCAAAAACTTTATTTCCCCATCGGTCGTATATTTCAAACACTATTTCGGTAACACAATTACCCATAACGCACACAAAATCGTTTGTACCACTATTGTCGGGAGAAAATGCTGTGGGCACAAAAACTTCGCCACACAAATATTCTACAACAATTGTAATAGAATCGGCAGATGTGCATCCATTGTTATCTGTTACAATAAGTGTGTAGGTAGTAGTAGCAGATGGCGAAGCAACGGGATTTTGACAATTAGTACAATTTAATTCTGTTCCCGGAGCCCAACTATACGTGTTTCCGCCCAAACCACTTAGTGTAATAGTTTGCCCATAGGTAATTGTCGCCCCGTTGCCCGCATCTGCAATTGGGGAATTATTAACTAAAACTGTAACCGAATCAATTGATGTACAAAGTCCGTTAGAAACGATAACAGTGTATGTTGTAGTGCTAGTGGGCGAGGCCAGAGGATTAGCAGAATTATTTGACGATAATCCCGCTGATGGCGACCACGAATAATTTGTTCCTCCAGAAGCATTTAATGTTACAGTATTACCCGAGCAAATTGTTTGATCTGCACCGGCATTGGCAATCGGGGTATTACTGAAAGTAACATTGATTGTATCGGTTTTGCTGCCACATGAATCGGAAACGGTAACATAATAAATTCCACTTGTGGTTATATTTATATTTTGCGATGTTGCACCGGTTGACCACAAGTAATTGCCTCCACTACTGCTGGCATTTAGTTGAAAATTAACTGCACCGCACAGTGTAGTATCGGCTCCTAAATTTATAGTTGGCAGCGCACATCCTTGCGAAATCCCAAACATGGGTCGTGCAGTAGTAGCAGTAGCTGTTAAGCCATTAGGCACCGGAGTGTATTGCGTTATGGGAATACCACCATTATCAGCATAGTGCCCCACAATGCCCTGCGATGATCCACTAAATTCAATTTGCACGGCAAGGTTGTCGGTATAATTGTAGTTAAACGGATTTGTTAAAACAATATACGTCCAGTTATTAGCCGGCACATTCCATGCGCCAATTAACGGAGTGTAAGTTAAAAGGGGAGTATTTAAAGTAACAACAGGAGCTCCCACGTTAAAATTAGCAGCAAAGGTTGCTACCGGTTGTGCAAGTGTGGAGTGCCCCATTGTGATTACTAAATTGGTTAAATCAGTAAATGCATTTGACGAGCCACCCCCGTGCCTAAACCAAATAGTATCAATTGTAATCGGCCCTGTTACCGGATTAGTCATAACAGCTATTTCGGCTTGCGAGTAAATGAATAGGAATTTTTTTACTGCACTTGTGTGAAAAAACAAATTGTTAACCCCTGCATTGGGCGGGTTGTGAGAAAAGTGTGGAGGAGTTGTTTGTGCAATAGCAATCGGGCTGCCTACCAGCATCAAACAAACAAAAGATATTTTACATACTTGGTGCATAATATGCATCAAAATAACAGCAAATGCTTTGCCAACACAAAAAAATATTTCATCATTATTCGGCTGTTAAAACACCATTTTTTCACAAATATACTCGTATAGTATAGAAAACATTGAATATTTTGTATTATTGCTTTAAGTATTATGCTATTTATATGATTCCATCCGAAACTTTGTTTTATCTTATTCACTCGCTCGATAAAACAGAAAAAATTCATTTTAAACGTTATGTGGGCAGGGGCGATAAGCTTTACTTGTGGTTATTTGATTTCATTAAAAAACAAAAACTGTATGACGAAGAAAAAGTAAAAGCCAGATTTAAGAATAATAGTATCGCTAAAAGATTGCCAGCAGTAAAAAATTATTTATACCATTTAGTTCTGTATTCGTTGCTCGATTTATATTCTGATAAAAACAGTTATAACTATTGTGATGAACTAATAAGTAAATCAAAAATCTTAATTCATAAAGGAATGAATAAAGAGGCGCTTAAATTTCTCGCAAAAGCGCAAGCAATTGCAACAGAAAATGAGTTTTTTTTACACTTACTCGACACATTAGCACTCGTAAAAAAAATTTATAGAAGCCTTGTAAATACTACAAACGACAATAGATTGTTGAAAATACGATTGCTTGAAGACGATTATTTAAGAAAGTATGACGAACTCTCACAGTACTTGAATTTAGATAATGAAATTTTTATTTACCGAAAAAGTATTGTTGTTCCGCGCAATGCAGTTGAAAGAAATATTATTACTCGTAAACTTAAAAATCGTCTTTTAAAACGTAAAATTCCTCCACAATCATTTGAAACAAAATTTATTTACTTCAGGTTAAATGGAATTTGCCACAGCTTACTGGGTAACGAATCAAAAAGTTTACATTATAGAAAACTACAGATAAACCTATTTGATAACAGTTTAGTAAACTCGCCCGAACGCCTGCACAAATATTCGGGGGCGTTATATGAATACGCCACCTCTTTAATTTCACAAAAAAATTATGATGAGGCATTAAAGCAGGCGCAAAAAATATTTTTGATTGCCGATAAATATAAGACGCTGAGCAACGAGAAAAGTCGTTCTATTTTCTTTAAACGTGGCGTAATAATCGAAACCGATGTTTATATCAGCTCGGCAAATTTTGAAAAAGGAATATCAAGAGTAAAATATATTCAAGCAGAGCTGAAAAAATTTGGAGATAAAATAGATAAAGACTTGGAGATGATTATTCACTATAATATATCCATTCTCTATTTTCTATCAGGAGATTATAAGAAATCGCTATTGTGGCTCAATAAAATTATTAACGATAATGACGAATCGTTTGCCTTGGATTTACAATGCTTTTCGCGAATTATTAATCTTATTTTGCATATTGAAATTGGTAACCACGAGTTGATGGAATATATTGGGAAATCTACTTTGCGCTATTTGGAAAAACGAAAACGACTTTACAGGGCCGAGCATTTAATTTTAAAATTTATAAAACAATACTTTTCTCCAAAAACAAATTCTGTTGAATTGGTTTACAAAGCAATGCTCAAAGAATTTGAAATACTTGCAAAGGACAATTTTGAAAAAACAGCATTCAATTATTTTGATTTTATCTCTTGGATTGAAAGTAAAATCACCGGTACAACCATGGCATATATCATTAAACAAAAGCCACTACAGCATTGATATGCTTATTGGAAAAAGGTATATTTGCACGGTAAAAATCAGAAAGTGAATTTATACTCACAAAAACAACGTTGGAAACGGCTGCTCTTCATTGCAGCAATAGTTATCGTTGCCATTTCTATGTGGTACACTAATTCGCTGGTGAAAAAAATAGCTGCCGAAGAACGCGATAAAGTAGCCTTGTGGGCAGAGGCAATTCAGCGTAAAGCAAATTTGGTAAAATACACCAATGCTCTGTTCGAGGGAATACAAAAAGAAGAGCGAAAAAAAATTGAATTGTGGTCGCTCGCTAATAAAGAAATTACAAAAGATTATAACGATTACACGTTCATTTTTGAGGTGATAAGAAACAATACAACTATTCCGGTTATTGCCACAGATAACAATGGAAATATCACTTTGCACAAAAATTTTGATTCTGCAATGTCGAAAGACAAAAGCTATTTGCAAGCGCAATTAGATACTATGAAGCAACAGCACGAGCCGATAAAAATAGAAGTATATAGAGGTACAAAAAATTTTATCTATTACCGGGATTCAAAAATATTTGATGATATACGCACAGCATTTAACGGATTGATTCAAAATTTTATTACCGAAGTGGCAGTAAACAGCGCATCGGTGCCGGTAGTTTATACCGATTCAACAAAGAAAAATATTATCGCATACGGCAAGTTAGATACCGCAAAATTATCTGACGAAGGTTACATCAATAAAACAATTGAGAAAATGGCATCGCACAATGCGCCCATAGAAATTGATTTAGGAAACGGTGTGCGCAATTATATTTTTTATGAAGAATCATTTTTGCTCACGCAGTTAAAATACTACCCGTTTGTTCAGTTTGGCGTAATCGGCATTTTTTTGATTATCGCTTATATTTTATTCAGCACATCGCGTAAAGCAGAGCAAAACCAAGTGTGGGTGGGTATGGCAAAGGAAACGGCACATCAATTGGGCACTCCACTTTCATCGTTAATTGCATGGATAGAAGTGTTGAAAATGAAAAACGTGGATGAACAAACGATTGCAGAAATGCGAAAAGACATGGGGAGATTGGAAACAATAACAGAACGCTTTTCTAAAATTGGTTCTATGCCTTTGCTCGACAGGCAAAATATTATTTTGGTGATGAACAATGCCATTGATTATTTTAAAGCACGCTCGTCACAAAACGTAAAATACAATATTGAATACAGCACAAGCCATGTCCTTAATGCACAAGTTAATGTTCCGCTTTTTGATTGGGTGATTGAAAATGTTTGTAAAAATGCAGTTGACGCGATGGATGGCGTGGGTACAATTACGGTAAACATTATTGACCAAACCCAATTTGTTTACATTGATATTGCTGATACCGGAAAAGGAATAGCAAAATCAAAATATAAAACAGTTTTTCAGCCCGGATACACTACAAAAGAGCGTGGCTGGGGTTTGGGGCTTTCTCTAACCAAGCGTATAATCGAGAACTATCATAGCGGAAAAATTTTTGTAAAGCAATCAGAAACAAATAAAGGAACCACTTTCAGGATAGTTCTTAATAAATAATGGCCGGAATTTATATACACATTCCTTTTTGTAAACAAGCCTGCCATTATTGCGATTTTCACTTTTCAACTACACTACATAATAAATCCGATTTAATTAAAGCACTTATTCGCGAAATTGAATTGAGGAAAAAATACTTACAAGGCCCAAAAATTGAAACTATTTATTTTGGTGGCGGCACACCAAGCATTTTATCCGAAAGCGAATTGGATCAAATCTTCGAATCAGTTTATTCTTCATATGAAGTTAATAACGATGCGGAAATTACACTAGAAGCCAACCCCGATGATTTAACACTTCATAAAATTAAAGAACTGAAAAAATCTCCGTTTAATAGATTAAGTATTGGCGTTCAGAGTTTTTATGACGAAGATTTAAAATGGATGAATAGGGCTCACAATCAATCGCAATCGGAACGAGCCATTAAAGAATCGCAAGATTGCGGATTCGAAAACATCACCGTTGATTTAATTTATGGATTACCGAATTTAACGGATAATAATTGGGAACAAAATCTAAATAAAGCATTTGCAATGGATGTTCAGCATATATCAGCATATTGCTTAACCATAGAACCACGAACGGCACTTGCTGATTTTGTTAAAAAGGGAAAGGTATCGAATGCGGACGAAGAAAAAAATGCCAATCAATTTTTAATAATGACCTCGCTTATGAGGGAAAACGATTTTCTGCAATACGAAATTTCTAATTTTTGCAAAAACGAAATGTATTCGAAACACAATAGCAATTATTGGAAGGGAGAACATTACATCGGCATTGGTCCATCGGCCCATTCATTTGATGGAAGCTCACGACAGTGGAATGTTAAAAACAATAACAGATATATTAAATCGGCTAACGAAAACAAAATTGATGCAGATATAGAGCAGCTAACCGATAAACAAAAATACAATGAGTATATATTGACCTCGCTTCGTACTATTTGGGGAGTTGATACTGAGCGAGTAAATGAAAAATTTGGCGCAACAATCCACAGTCATTTCTTGCATGAGCTTAGCCGCTATAAAGACTCAGATTACATTGTTAAAAAAGAAAATAACATAACTTTAACCGATAGCGGTAAATTGATTGCCGATAAAATAGCATCAGATTTGTTTGTCATGTAACCTAATTCCAACATTTATGTTGTCAGAAATAAAAGTGAATAACAAAACGGTTAAAGTTGATTTGTCAAAACCAATTGATATTTCCATAGCCATCAAATCATCTAAGGAAAATTTAAGTGCTTGGTATGTACAGCCACCGCTTTTTGAACCGGTGAAAATGGGTGATTGGGTAGGTGATGTTAATCAGGGCGGTTCAGTAAATTTCAGAGATATTTTTTTTAACCCACACGGGCATGGCACACATACCGAATGTGTGGGGCACATCAGCAAAGAAAAAATTTCGATAAACGATTGCTTAAAAGAGTTTTTCTTTTTTGCTAAACTAATCACAGTGAATCCCGAAAAAATAAATGGTGACGAAGTGATCACTTTGGATGAAGTAAAAAAGGAATTAAATAACTGCGATGCAACAGCTTTGGTTATAAGGACAAGCCCTAATGAGGCATCAAAATTATCGCGCAAGTATTCTAACACCAACCCTCCGTACATTCATCACGATGCGGTGAAGTACATAACCTCGCTTGGCATCAATCACTTGCTTATTGATTTGCCATCTGTTGACAAAGAAATGGACGGTGGCACATTGCTTTCGCATCATGTTTTTTGGGAATACCCTGCAAATACTAAACTGCACCGCACAATTACAGAGTTGATTTTTATTTCCAATGAAATTCCAGATGGAGATTATCTGCTTAATTTACAAATAGCAAGTTTTGAAAATGACGCCACACCGAGTAAGCCGATTTTGTATAAAGTGAATTAGTATAGCCCAATCGGGAATCAAATAGTTTTATTTTTTTGAAGCTTATTTATTTTACATGGAAGTTTATCCAATTTATTTTAGCGTAAATACATTTTAATATGAAAAAAACGCTGTCCCTTATTTTCTGCTTGTTGCAGATTGCGTTTTTATCTGCACAAAATAATTTTTTAACCATTTACGAAAAAGCAAACGTTACAACCGTAAACTATCCTATGCAAATAGCAAGGCCATTTATTAAAAGCGAAATACAAAATTTTCCGCAAGCGATTGTAAATGGAATTCCCGTTAGCACACAAGCAGATGTGAAACAGTGGTACAGTGATGGTAGCGTAGAGCACGCCATCATTAGTTTTTTTATTCCGCAGCTTGCTGCCAACGATTCGGTTCTGGTTAGTTTTCAAAATCAAAATACAGGTAATAATAATGGCGCTTTGTCGCAGCAGCAAATGCTCGTAACCACGGTAATAATAATGTGGGAATGACAAATAATTTTAGTTTATATCCTTTATATGAATTTTTTCCTGTGAACACAGTAAATCCGCGCTGTTCTGACTGGCTAATTGATTGTGGCGCACTTGAAACATGTATCGTTTCAGAAGAAGAAAATTTGAACGGACAAATAAACATTACACTACTCCCCCATGAGATACATTGCAGTAAAATAGCTACCTAATTGAGCTTTTTGATGCAACAGGGAAAAACATATTACGAGTAAAAAATACCAACACACTAAAATTTACTTTAACCACTAATGGTGTTTATATTATTAAAGTAACTAAAGGCGAGAACGAACAATTTTTGAAAATTGTTTCGGTTAATTAGTTTTTTTCAGAATCAAAAAATTATCTTTACAAATCAATTATTTGATTTGTGAAATTAATTCCCTCGCAACTAAAGCAACTATTCTCCAGCGATAAAGTATTCAGTAAATCGCTGAAAAATATTTTAGGTTTTTACCCCGATAATATTTTGCTTTACAAGCAAGCATTTAGACACAGTTCAATAGCGCAAGAGATAAAGCAAGGTGTGCGCGATAGTAATGAGCGACTTGAATTTTTAGGCGATGCAGTTTTGGGAGCTGTGGTAGCAGAATATTTGTTTAAAATGTTTCCTTACAAAGACGAAGGTTTTTTAACTAAGATGCGCTCGAAAATGGTGAGTCGCGCACAGCTTAATCAGCTATCGGCCAAATTGGGCATTGATAAATTTATAGAATCGTCCTTAGAAAAAGGCAGTAACAGCAGCGCCATAAAAGGCGATGCTTTTGAAGCTTTATTAGGTGCAGTTTATCTTGACAAAGGTTACGATTCGGCACGTGATTTTATTTTAAACAGAATTATTAAATCGCATGTTGATATTAACGAAATAGAAACACGTGAAGATTATAAAAGCAAGTTGATAGAGTGGGCGCAAAAAGAAAAAAAGGAATTACGATTTAATATGTTAGAAGAAGCGAATACTAAAAACGATAAACTTTTTTTAATAGAAGTGGCTGTAGCTGCCGAACCGAAAGGGCGAGGACAACACCATTCGAAAAGAAGGGCAGAGCAAATAGCTGCTGAGGCCGCTTGCCAGTCGCTTAATATTTAAATGGTTTACTCATTAAGTAGCTTTTCAATAAAGTTCAGATTATCTTCCGTCCATTTCTCATAATATTCGCCTGTGCCAGGTCCATTAAAGCCGGTGTGTATTTTTCGCACAACGCCATTTTTATCAATGTAAATAGTGGTTGGAAAAGACATGATAGCATTTAGCATTGGCAGCACATTTGAAGCTTGGTCTTTTCCTGTTTTTTGAGTTAACAAAATATCATATTGCACATCAAACTTTTTTTTGAGTCGTTCGCAATTGTATTTTGCTTTTTCAAATGCAGTGTCTTTTTCAAAAGCAAGTGCAATAATTTCTATACCTTTTGATTTGTACTTTTTGTAAAATTCAGATAAATATCTTGTTTCATCCATGCAATTGGGACACCACGAGCCCATCACTTGCACTATAATAACTTTGTTTTTGTATTTCTCATCAGTAAGCGAAATGGTTTTTCCTTCAAGATTTTTAAAAGAAAAATTTATTTTTTCAGTTCCATTTTTCAGATACGTTAATGAATCGGGGTTGGTTAGTTGGTAATCATCATTTTTTTTTGCAACCCACTTTTCATGCCAATGCGCACCTGAATAAAAATCTCCGGCAATTGTTCCATCCTTTAATTTCTTCCCTTTAAATACAAAAGCGTGTGAGCCATCAAAGCATTGCAATGTTATAAAGGTATCAACGGGTAAATTTTTTAGTTTGTTTTCGTGTGTTATTTCTGGTGTGCCACACAGATAGCGATAGTCTCCCGTTTCGGTTAAAAAAGTTCCGTACATAAAATCCCAGCAATTTGGCGTGGCGAAAATACCTAATGCCTTATACTCGTTTTCTTTGTCTCCGGGACTAAATGTGGTTTCCCATTTACCTTCAAAAAAACTACAACCGTAGCATGATGCTGCGGTTTTGTAAATAAATTCCTTAGCTGAAAACGGGATAATGTTTTTTGTTTTACGGGCATGGTTTATCCACACGCCTGAAATGGAATCGTTTCTTTCAAATTTGCTTTGCCACTTGCACCTGAACTCCGAATCGAAGACAGGCATTTTAAAGTATATAGAATCTGCTGTAATTTTTATTTCTGTAACAGTAATTACTTCTCCGGCATTATAAATGTAAATCTCGGGCTTAGGTCGTGTTACCATTTTAAAGTAAAAACTCAAGCTAATAGAATCGTTTAGTTTCAATTTCGCATTCCAAGCATGGCCGCCTCCAGCAAAGTGGCAATCCATTTTTGTTTGAGCATGACCTAAAGCCGAAATAAATAGGAAAAGAAAATATTTTTTCATTAGCACTAATTTATGGAAATTGGTGGTATAATTCATCGGTTATATAAATGACACTAAAAATGAAACTTATTTTCTGTATTCTATTTTGCGGTTTTACGCATATTTCAATGGCAACAAATAAAGTAAATATTGATTCGCTTGTTAAACTTGGCAGAGATTCACTGATAAAAATTGCTGCTAAAAAAATTAACGATGAAAAATTTAACTCCGATAACTACGACAGAATAACAGTAAAATACAACAACACCGATTTAATTGTGGAATTTCAATTAGCAGTTACCGTTAAAGGCGGAAACGATTGCTATTACGATGCAGTATCAGTATCGGTAGTTAAAGGTCTTACAAGTAAAAGTATTATAGGTGATTGCGATGAACCAAAATTTTACACAGCTCCTAAATCGGATAAAAAAACGATACAATTTGTTTTTGATGCAATTAATAAAAGTGACGAAGTGGGTGATATCAAAGACAATAAATTATCGCCCGGCAATACAATGGAAATTTCGGAGCACGCTACATATTACTATGTGGAAGTAAGCAGTTGGTCAACCTATTCGCATTACAAAGTGCATAAAATAACGGGTAAAATTACCGATGCAAATCATAAGCATTATGCCCGCAATTCAAAGGAAGAGAATGAGTGGAAGTTTTTAGGAGCTGACTAAAAATCGAATTTAATTCCCTGCGCAAGCGGAAGTTTGGTAGAATAATTTATGGTATTCGTTTGTCTGCGCATATAAACTTTCCAAGCATCGCTGCCACTTTCGCGACCACCGCCCGTTTCTTTTTCGCCACCAAATGCGCCACCTATTTCAGCACCACTTGTGCCTATGTTTACGTTTGCTATTCCGCAATCGCTTCCTTCGTGCGATAAAAATGTTTCCATCTCGCGCATGTTAGTTGTAAAAATAGATGACGATAAACCTTGCGGCACACCATTTTGCATCGCAATCGCTTCTTCTATTTTTTTGTATTTCATTACATATAATATAGGCGCAAAAGTTTCTTCTTGCACAATATGAAATTCGTTTTTCGCTTCAATAATGCATGGTATTACATAACAGCCGCTTTCGTGGCCATCGCCACTAAGCACACCGCCATCTACAATTATTTTTCCACCTTCTTTTTTAGCGCGCTCTATTGCTGCTAAATAATCTTCGGTAGCTTTTTTATCAATAAGCGGCCCCACATGATTTTTTTCATCAAGCGGATTTCCAATGCTCAATTGATTATATGCGTTTTTCAATACATTAATTGTTTTGTCATACACGCTTTCGTGAACAATTAACCTGCGTGTGGAGGTGCAACGCTGGCCGGCTGTGCCCACAGCACCAAAAACAGCACCTACTAAAACCATATTCAAATCTGCATGTTCAGAAACTATAATTGCATTATTGCCACCTAATTCTAAAATTGTTTTGCCAAATCTTTCGGCTACCATTGCAGATACGCGCTTACCTATGCGAGTAGATCCTGTAAACGAAATTAACGGAACACGTTTATCGGCATTCATCATATCGCCCACAGCATTGCCTATTAGTAGGCAGCTTACACCTTCGGGCACATTGTTTTTTTTCAGCACTGTTGAAATAATATTTTGACACGCTACTGCACAAAGCGGAGTTTTTGAGGATGGTTTCCACACGCACACATCGCCACACACCCAAGCTAAGGCCGTGTTCCAGCACCAAACGGCAACCGGAAAATTAAATGCTGAAATAATCCCAACTACACCAAGCGGGTGCCATTGCTCGTACATGCGGTGTAATGGGCGCTCGCTGTGCATGGTTAATCCGTAAAGCTGGCGCGAAAGGCCTACTGCAAAATCACAGATGTCAATCATTTCTTGCACTTCGCCTAATCCTTCTTGGTAGCTTTTGCCCATTTCATACGAAACAAGTTTGCCGAGCGCCTCTTTATTTGCACGCAACTCATCGCCTATTTGTCTAACTATTTCTCCGCGCTTAGGTGCCGGCATCATGCGCCATGTTTTAAATGCACTTTCAGCAGCTTGCATCACTTTTTCATAATCTTCGGCAGTGGCGGCATTAATGCTACCTATTAATTCTCCATCCACTGGCGAAACCGAATCTATTTTATTGCCTTTGGTTTGCCAATGATTGGTTCCGGTAGATGCTCCGTAATTTAAAGATGTTATTCCTAATTTTTTTAGTACTCCAGAAATGTCGGTTGCGGATAAGCTGGTAACTGTTGCCATATTAATTATGTTATTTTTTCGATTTTAAATGTAATGATTAGACGTGCCTTTTTTGTTAAAGGGTTGCGAATTTAGACAAACAAATGGAATTGGAAGACAAAAAAACTACCTTCTTAACCAATCGGTATTAGCATAAACCATTAGCGCCAAAAGCAAGAACATCCCAGCATATTGGGCATATTCCATAAACTTTTCATTCGGTTTTCTGCGCGTAACCATTTCGTAAAGTAAGAAAACCACATGGCCTCCATCTAATGCCGGAATGGGCAGTAAATTCATAAACGCTAAAACAATGGAAAGAAATGCCGTGAAAGTCCAAAACGATTGCCAATCCCATTCGGGGCTATAGGCCTGTGCAATGGAATAAAAACCGCCAAGCGATTTATGTGCTCCGCTAACCGAAAACATTACACTAAATGTTTTTACTTGCATTTCTATTTTTTCCCAGCCCTCTCTCATCCCGGCAGGTATTGACTCTACAAAACCAAAACTTTCTTTTTTGATGGTTAAAAACTTATCGAGATTTTGAGGATAAAATCCTATCCCGCCCTCAGCCGGTACATTACAGGTTATTGTTGAGGTATCGGTGCCGCGCAAAACGGTAATCGTAGCCGCTTTACTCTTGTTCAGGAAAAGTGATTTTTGTACATCGTTATGATACGGTGTGGGTGTATCATTAATGGCAATAATTTTGTCGCCCTTTTGTAGGCCGCTTTTTTCGGCATTCATGCCTGCAATTAATGAATCTACCACGCTTGGAAAGCGTGGTGTGATAAAGCTTTTTTTAGAGCCAAGCATCATGCCTAAGTCTTCTTCCGTTATCGGGAATTCAAGTTTTTGGCCATCGCGTTCTACTTGTATAGTTTTTGCTTGGTCGAGAATGATAACTGCCGGCACTTTATTAATGCTGGTTACATATTGGTTATCTACCGAAAGTATTTTATCGCCATCGCGTAAACCAATTTTTAATGCTAACGAATCGCAGGCAACACCATGGGTTGCATTTTCATTAGGCAAATATTCTTTGCCCCACGCAAACAAAACCATGGCATATATTAAAACGCCCAATATTACGTTTACCGTAACACCGCCTACCATAATAATTAAGCGCTGCCAAGCCGGTTTGCTTCTAAATTCCCATGGCTGCGGAGGTTGTTTCATTTGCTCTTTATCCATGCTTTCGTCAATCATGCCTGCAATTTTCACATAGCCGCCAAGCGGTAACCAACCAATGCCATATTCAGTTTCGCCACGTTTTACTTTAAATAACGAAAACCAGGGATCGAAAAAAAGGTAAAATTTTTCAACTTTGGTTTTAAATAATTTGGCAGGAATAAAATGCCCCAATTCGTGCAGCACAATAAGGATAGAAAGTGATAATAATAATTGTAATGCCTGAGTCATTTTTAGCTGTTGGTGTTTTTTAGGATGCTAAAGGTATAAATATTATGGAAAGAAAACTCACACTAAATCAAACTCGAAGCAATTCCCCTTGCTTCATTATCTGTGCTTACAAAATCGTTATAACTTGGTTTTGCTATATGTGTAGCTTTAGTAATAGTTTGCTCTATCACATTCGGTATCTGTGTAAATCCAATTTTATCTTTTAAAAATGCATCCACGGCAATTTCGTTAGCGGCATTTAACATGCAACAAGTGTTGCCGCCTTTTTTTAATGCTTGGTAAGCCAATGCGAGGCAGCGGAAATTATCGGCATCGGGTTTTTCAAAACTAAGATTAGGATAGTTTAAAAAATTAAAGCGTTCGAAATTTGATTTTATGCGGTGCGGAAACCCAAGTGCATATTGTATCGGCAAGCGCATATCGGGCAAACCCATTTGCGCTTTCATGCTGCCATCTTCAAACTGTACAATGCTGTGTATAATACTTTGCGGATGAACAATTACATCTATTTGTTCGGCTTTTAAATTAAACAGCCATTTTGCTTCTATCACCTCCAGCCCTTTATTCATAAGCGTAGCCGAATCAATAGTGATTTTTGCTCCCATCACCCAGTTAGGATGTTTTAGCGCCTGCTCTTTTTTCACGGTTTGTAAAAAAGTGGCATCGTGCCCTCGGAATGGCCCACCCGAAGCGGTGAGGTAAATTTTTTCAATAGGGTTTTGCCATTCTCCGGCAAGGCACTGAAAAATTGCCGAGTGCTCGGAGTCAACGGGATAAATATTTACACCTTTTTCTTTTGCAAGTTTTGTTACCAATTCGCCCGCCACCACAAGTGTTTCTTTATTTGCCAATGCAATTTGTTTGCCTGCATTTACAGCAGCCAATGTTGATTTTAGTCCTGCATAGCCAACTATTGCTGCTAAAGCAATATCAATGCTTTCCATTTCTACAACTTGAACTATTGCATTTTCACCTGCATATACTTTAATGTCGTGCGCATTTAGTGCCTCTTTTACTTTTTGATATTGTTTTTCATCGCCTATTACAACACAGTTGGGATTAAACTCAATGGCTTGCTTTATTAATAAATCGGCATTACTGTTTGCTGTTAAAACTTCGGCAACAAAAATTTCGGGATGTTGTTTTATTACCTCTAATGCCTGTGTGCCAATAGAGCCCGTGCTTCCTAAAATTGCTATGTGTTTTTTGTTTCCCAGAAAAAATAAAATTAAAATGCCATATAATCTTGCGGATCTACAGCTTTGCCGTTATACCATAATTCAAAATGCAAATGTGTACCAGTGCTTTGTTCGCCCGTGTTGCCAATAATTGCAATTACATCGCCCGCTTTCACATATTGCCCTTGTTTTTTCATGAGTTTACTATTGTGCTTATAAATAGAAATTAAATTATTGTTGTGTTGCAAATGAACAACGTGTCCGGTTTCGGCACTCCAGCCGGTAAAAATAACAGTGCCATCTAAAGTAGCTTTTATGGCTTCGTTTTCCGGGGCAGCCACATCCACACCAAAATGTTCTTTTTTATTATCGAACGATGAGGTGATAGTGCCTTTTACCGGTGTGAAAAAGAAAAAACTGCTTATGCCCGTTTTATTTTGCTTGCCATCGTTAAATGCAAGCGAATATTTTCCTTGTGATTCTACCTCGTTTCTTAAAACAGAATCTTCTTTTGAAGGGTTGAGGTTTACATTGTTGTAGTTTTTTTCGTTATTAGGTTTATTCAAAAGCGTGTCGGCTAAAATTTCGCCACTTATTACGCGCTTAAAATTTTCGTAAAACTGTGCATTTTGTTTGGTTACTTGCTCAAGCGAATCGGTTCGTTCGGCTAATTCAATAAGCTGTTTTTTTACCTGATAATCATTGCCATAGCCCGGAATATAGTTACGCAGTGGAGTAAAAGCCACAATGCTTATAACAAGCACAATCATAAAAATACTGATGGCAGTTATAATAATGGTAAGCCCAAGCGGTGTGGAGCGCAGCGATAGTTTTTCTTCAAACGTATCGTCATTCATCACCACTAACCTGTAGCGGTTGCGCATGCGCTGCATTAAAACCTTAAATCGTTTCTTTTTTTCGGGCATAGGGCTGTAAATATCGTAAAATTTACACTATTGACTGGCTTTTTAAGCCATATATAGCCATAAAGTAGCATTAAATTAGCCCACATTGCTTGTAAAAAATACCGAAAAATGCAATATTTTTGCCATCCTTACGTTATAGTAGAGATTTGAAACCAAGAAATAGAATAGTACTCGTTTTAGCAATCATTGTGTTTTTTGCGATAAGCTGTTCGCAGAAAAAAAACACGTATGTAAATCGCACGTTTCATAATGTTACATCGCACTATAATGGTTACTACTGGGCTCGCGAAAATATAAAAGAGGGTGTAGATAAAATTAGGCGCTCGTATAACGAAGACTACAGCAAACTGCTTCCGCTTTTTGTTTATGGTGATGAGAAACAGGTAAAATCTAATTCAGGAAATTTTGATAAAGCGATTGAAAAAATTTCGCGCGTAATTGCATATCACTCTATGCTTATTAAAGGCAAGGAGTATGTAAAATGGATTGACGAAAATTATTTAGTGCTTGGCCAGGCTCATTTTTATAAGAAAGATTATTATGCCGCTATCGAAGTATTTGAATACATAGTGAGGCAATATCCGCTAACGCCTACAAAATACCAGGCGCTGATGTGGCTTATAAAAACCTACAATGCTCAAAACAGCGTTATAAATACACAAGCCACCATTGATTTACTGCAAAACGATAAAAAGTTTCCTGAAAAATTTGCAGGCGAGTTTGCCATTTTACAAGCCGAGCATTATATAATGATGGAAAACTACGACAAGGCAATTTTCCAGCTCACGAAAGGAATAGGACTTACCAAAAAGAAAAAAGATAAAGCACGTTATTATTTTATTTTGGCCCAGTTGTATGAATTGAAGGGCGATAACAAAAAAGCATCTATTAACTATGCTAACTGCTACCGATTAAATCCGCACTACGAATTATATTTTAATGCTAAAATCAAACGAGCGCTCACCACCAATACAAGCGCCTTAAAAGACATAAAAAAGGAATTGACTAAAATGCTGAAGGACGATAAAAACATAGAGTACCGCGACCAGATATATTTTACGTTAGCTGAAATTGCCATCAAAGAGAAAGATACAACAGTTGCACTTAAGTATTATCAAGCATCGGCACAGTCATCGTTAAAAAATGTAAAACAAAAAGGGCAGAGCTATCTTAAAGCAGCCGATATTTTCTTTGAGCAAACCGAGTATAGAATAGCACAAGCCTATTACGATAGTGCTGTAACTTTTTTACCCAAAGAATACAAAGACTATAATTTTATAGTGAATAAAAAAAATAGCTTAACCGGATTGGTAAAAAATTTGGATATAATTATTGCCGAAGACAGTTTGCAGCGCATTGCAAAAATGGATAGCGTGAAACGCAACAAACTCATTAGAAAGATTATTGACCAGTTAATTGCTGACGAAAAAAAGAAAGAAGAAGAAAAACAAAATCAGCAAAACAACAATCAGTTTAATGTGGGTAACAACAACAATAATAATAACGGGAATAACCAAAACTTGGGCGGCACATGGTATTTTTATAACCCATCGCAAGTGAGTTTTGGCTTTTCGGATTTTATAAAAAAATGGGGACCACGCGAAAATGAAGATAATTGGAGAAGAGGTAACCGCGAAGTGTTTATTGACCCAAATGCAAATAACGGAAACGATAACCCGAAAGATACCGGCAAGAAAACAACAACCATTGCCGACAATAAAAAAATAGAATACTATTTAAAAAATTTACCCTTAACAGAAGAACAGAAGCAAAAGTCGAGAGACAAAATAATTGAAGGATACTACAATTCAGGTTCTATTTATAAAGAGCAATTAAAAGATTACCCAAAAGCGATAGCCCAATTTGAAGAGCTAAACAAGCGTTTTCCGGAAAATAAATATTTGTTACAAAACTATTATCAGCTTTACAGAATTAATCTTGTTATAAAAGATAATAAGCGTGCGGAGTACTATAAAAATATTTTTCTGACGAAATATCCTGATACCGAATATGCTAAAATCATAAAAAATCCGGCATATAGTTCAGAACTAATGGCGAGCAAAAACGAAGTAGAAAATTTTTATAATGTTACTTATGCTTCGTATGTAGCAGGCAAATATGTCGATGTATTACAAAACGTAAAAAGAGCAGATTCTATTTATGCAAAAAGCGAACTGATGCCAAAGTTTGCATTGCTTGGCGCTTATGCAGCAGGCAAATCAATTGGAATTAGCGAATACGAAAGTGCGCTTACAAAAATTGTAGTTACATATCCTAAAGATCCGGTTAAACAAAAGGCACAAGAGTTGCTCGATCAATTAAAAAAATACAAATCGAAAGGTGGCGATTCATTAAGTACTTTAAAACCCGATACAGTAAAACCGCTTTTTACATACACTAATGCCACCGAGCATTATTGCATGATTATTTTCCCGAACGAAAAAAACAACTTAACAAATGTGAAAATTAAATTAGCCGACTTTAACACCCAGTATTTTCCGTTGGTTAATTTATCAATGCCAAGTGTGCTGCTTGATGCAACTACTAATGTGATTACAATACGCAGCTTTGCCGATGGTAAAAAAGCGATGGATTACTATTCATTACTGAATAGTGATTTAAAAGTTTTTGAAGGAATTGAAATGAGCAAAGTAATAGTTGTTGTGATTTCTGCCGACAACTACACCACTTTTTACAAAGGCAAAAAAGTAACGGAGTACAAAAAGTTTTTTCAGGAAAGCTATAAATACAAATAGTCGTTATTATATTTTCGACTGCAACTCTGTTAAATATTCTTGCGTGATTTGATACCCGTTTTTTTGCGCTTGCAATGCAGCATCTAATGCAGGTTTAAACATCCCGCTTTTGTTATACGATACCGATAAATTATACCACGCATTACCATTTGCCGGATTTAATTGCGTTGCTTTTTGCAAATCTTGTATTGCTTCTGCAAGTTTGTTGGAATTTACATAAGCCGTACCGCGATAAAAAATCATATTCGCTTCATTGGGGTTGCGCTGCAAAACATAGTTGCAATCATCAATACAACCCCGGTAATTACCAATGGTTAAATAAGTGTAAGCACGATTTACATATATTTTTTCGATAGTAGGATTAATTTTTATTGCAGCCGAATAATCTGCAATTGCTTTATCATATTGTTGCATCATGCTATAAGTAATTCCTCTGTTTAAATACGACTCTACTCCTTCAGGTTTTAGATTAATGGCTTTTGAATAAGCATCGAGCGCTTTTGTAAATTCTTTTTTTAGGCCGTGTAAATTCCCCATGTTGCTATACACTCCTGCATCTTTGGTTTGTGCACGCACAAGTATTTCATAATCGGCATAAGCTTTATCAAGCAATCCTTTATCAGCATAATAGTTTCCTCTGTTTTTATGCGCTGTTTCAACACCGGCAGTTTTCACTTGCACCACATTGCCGGTTTGCACAATATCATACGGAAATTTTTCTATCACATCCGTCCATAGTGTTTCGTTGTCGTTCCAAACTTTAACGCGCTCGAAACATAAATACGAAAACACTAAACCAGCGCCAACTAAAATTGTAAGCACAAGTGTTTTGCTTCGCTGCATCCAATCATCAGCCAGAACAGCAATTATAAAAGCCGCGCCTATGTAAGGCAAATAAGAATATCTATCTGCCATGATAGCAGCGCCTACTGAAATAAATTGCAAAACAAGTGCTACCGTTACTGCAAAAAAGCCGATACCAAAAAAGGTGAGCTTAAAATAGTTTGGATTTTTTTTATAAGTGTACCACAGTGGTAAAACAATAAGCACAAATGTTAAAATAGGAGCTAAATAAAAAATGCTGCCAACTCCACCGCTTTCGTTTAAAGTTGGGTAAGGATAAAATGCAGATAGCTGAAACGGAAAAAATAATTTTATCCAATACATCAGGTATCCATACGATGCAAACATGAAACGCTGCGCTAAAGTAAACACTTGAAAATCGGCAATGGCCCCAGATGACTGTATGTGAGTGGCGGTGTATCCGAAATAGACTGAGATTAAAAAGAAAGGAATTTTTTCAATAATAGCTGTGCCGCTTACTTTTCTTGATTTATAAAAATCAATGAGCAGTAACACCACCGGAAGCACCACCGCCATAGCTTTGCTTAAACACGATAAAACAAAAAACAAAAATGTGTAGAGCAAAAAAAGTTTTTTGTTAGTATCCAGATACTTTATATGGGTGATGCACGATAGCAAAAAGAAAAAACAATAGAGCACATCTTTGCGTTCAGATATCCATGCTACACTTTCAGCGTGCATGGGATGCAAACCAAAAAGCGCAGCCGCAATAGCGCCCACCATAAATCTTTTCCCTGATAGCAAATACAAAAAGTAAAACACTAAAAACGTATTAAGTAAATGAATAATAATATTTGTAAAAAAATAAGCATGCGGTTTTAACTCGCTGTATTTATAGTTGTAAGCCAGCGACAGCATAGTAATTGGGTGGTAATTAAGCGAAACATGGTTTTCGGGCTTAAACATTTTTTTTATGTTTTCGCCATCGGTACTTTTTATTATCGGTTGCTCGGTTACGTAAGTAGGGTCGTCCCAGTTGGTAAATTCTTTTTTATCGGATAGGGCAGGAGAATAGCAAACATAGGTGAGCAGCAGAACGGCCACCATAACAAACAACTGTGTTTTGTTTTGATGCCATTTAACTGCAGCATCCGTTTTCTTTTGTTTTTGTTGCGGTGTTGCGTTTTGCTTTTGCTTAAGCTTTTGAGCCATGAAGCAAAGCTAAAAAATTACTTAGTAAAACTAATAGTGTTAGCCAATCCGGTGTAACCAATTAAATCCATTTTAATAGAGCCCACATAAATTTTTGCTTGTGCGCGTATCGGAATTTTATTTTTGTCATCGGTAATCCACACGGCCAAATCTTCTTCTTTTTTAAAGATACGGCCCGTTTGCACCACAGGGTTAAATTTCATGCAAAGTATTTTTCCAAATTCAGTTTTAATCGTTTCACGTCCTATAAATTTAATTTTAAGTTCGTATTCTTTTTCATCCACATAGCTTGGTACGGTAAAAATGTCGCCTTTTTTTGCTTTAGAGAAATCAATGGTACGCGCGTAGTAAAATGCCGAAATCATATCTTGCGGATTATCTTGTGTTGTCAATATTTTTCCATCGGCATCTACCGTATTTTTTTTGTGATTGAATACATAGTTTTGACTTTGTGTGTAGCCGCCTTCGTTTACCCTGCGAATAAAAATCCAAGGTAAAATAGCTTGCTCATCAATATACGATTCGTATTTATCGCGCACTTTAAAAAACCAATCGAAGCTGCCTTTTGAATATCCAATTCCTATTACGTGAAAAGTATTGCGCCCGCCAATTTGTTTGTTTTCGTTGGTAACTTGCACTATTGCTTCACCGGCATCTATCACACCATAGTGAATGCGGTATTTTAATATTTCGCCACGTTTAAAACTTTCGTTGGTAATTGTGCGCAGCGGCTCCACATCATCATTGGTAACTTGCGGCTCGGTGGCTTCAAAACTTACCGATGCAACTATTATCACCATCACTATTTTAGAAACCCGCTTTAACATAAAAGGTAATTTATGTAATCTGTTTTTCAAATCCTGTGCCATTTATACAGATGTGGTAATTAGCATGTTACACTACTATATTTACTATTTTATTGGGTACTATTATCAGTTTTTTGGGAGTTTTGCCTTCTAATAATTTTTGGGTTTGCTCCAGCGCCATCACTTCTTTTTCAATTTCTTCTTTGCTGAGCGTTAGTGCAAGCTCGTGAAAAAATTTTGTTTTTCCGTTTACCGAAACCGGATAATTAAATGCCGACTCAGTGGTGTGTGCTTCAATATATGTTGGCCACGATGCATAAGTGATACTTTCGTTATGTCCCATTTTTTGCCAAAGTTCTTCGCAAATATGTGGTGCATAGGGTGCAATTAAAATAATGAGTGGCTCTAAAATTTCGCGCTTGTTACATTTTAATTCGGTGAGCTCATTTACACAAATCATAAAATTGCTTACCGATGTGTTAAACGAAAAGCGCTCAATATCATCGGTTATTTTTTTTATCGTTTTGTGCAGCGATTTTAATTCGGGTTTGGTTGCAGCATCGTTACTGATGCCATTTTCGAATAAGCGCCATAGCTTTTTAAGGAAACCACTAACACCGGTTATTCCATTGGTATTCCATGGTTTGCTAAGTTCAAGCGGACCTAAAAACATTTCGTATAAGCGCAAGCAATCGGCACCGTGTTGTTTGCAAATATCATCAGGGCTAACTACATTCCATTTTGATTTTGACATTTTCTCGACTTCCCAACCACAGATATATGTTTGATCGTCTTCAAATATGAATACATCTTTTATTTCATTTTTCTCATTAAACTTATTTGTGTCTAAAACATCATTATCAACTAATAGAATATTAACACGTTCGGGAATAACTTTACAATGATCTATTTGTAAACCATTGTATTCTGATATGGGACGAACACCCAAGTCTATCATTTTCTGTTTTGCTTTCTCTTGACCAAGAGACTCCCACTCGCTAATTTTTTCTTTAGAAACGTAAAGACTCGGCTCCCCTAAATTATTAACCCTATAAATAAAGTTGCTTCTACCCTGTATCATCCCTTGGTTAATTAATTTTTTGGCGGGTTCATCCACATTAATAAATCCTAAATCTTTAAGGGCCTTGGTCCAAAAGCGCACATATAGCAAATGCCCCGTTGCATGTTCGCTGCCGCCAATGTATAAATCTATGTTTTGCCAATAATCGGCTGCTGCTTTTGATACAAATTTGTTTTTGTTTGTGGCATCCATGTAACGCAAAAAGTACCAACTGCTGCCTGCCCAACCAGGCATAGTGCTTAATTCGTATTCATATTCGTTTTTGTATTTCCACTCAATAGCTCTGCCCAAAGGTGGTTCACCGGTTTCGGTGGGCAAATATTTATCTACTTCGGGCAACACAATTGGTAAATCCTTTTCATCTACCGCACACGGAATTAATTCTACCTCTCCTTCGGAGAGGGCTGGGGAGAGGCGTTTGTAATAAATAGGAATGGGTTCGCCCCAATAACGCTGCCTGCCAAATACGGCATCGCGCAGGCGATAATTGGTTTTGCCTTTTCCAAAATTTTGTTTTTCTATTTCTTCAATTGCTTTTTTGATGGCAGCTTTTACTTCTAAGCCGTTTAAAAAATCGGAATTAACGAGCGTGCCTGTTTTTTCGTCCCACGAATTTTTTTCAAAATCATGCTCCACATTAGGTGTAATAACCTGTGGTTTTGGCAAACCAAAATGGTTGGCGAATTTAAAATCTCGCTCATCGTGAGCGGGCACCGCCATCACCGCTCCTGTGCCGTATCCGGCAAGTACATAATCGCCCGCCCATATTGGTATTTGCTTTCCGCTGAACGGATGAATGGCATAAGCACCTGTAAATACTCCACTTATTTTATTTACATCAGCTTGTCGTTCGCGCTCACTGCGGTTTTTTGCGATGGTAATATATTCTTCCACTGCTTTTTTCCGTTCGGCAGTGGTAATTTGTGCTACCAATTCGTGTTCGGGCGCAAGCGTTAAAAACGATACTCCAAAAATAGTATCGGGTCTTGTTGTGAATACCTCTATGGTGCTTTTTGAATTTTCAATTTTAAATTTAAGTGAAGTTCCTTCACTTTTCCCTATCCAATTGCGCTGCGATTCCTTTAATGATTCTGTCCAATCAATTTCGTTTAATCCATTTAATAATCGCTCGGCATAAGCTGTTATGCGCATGTTCCACTGTTTCATTAATTTGCGCTCCACAGGGTAGCCGCCACGTTCGCTCACGCCATCTTTCACTTCATCATTAGCAAGCACGGTGCCTAATTGCGGACACCAATTTACATACGCTTCGCCCAAATAAGCAATGCGGTAATCCATCAGCAAATCGCTTTGTTCTTTTTCAGTAAGTTCATCCCAATGCTTATCAATACCATCAATTGTAAATTTTAAATTGCCAATTTTAAATTGATTAATGAGTGTATCAATGGGTTCTGCTTTATCGCTTTTAGGATTGTACCACGAGTTAAACAATTGAATAAAAATCCATTGTGTCCATTTATAATATTCAGGATCGGATGTGCGTACTTCGCGCTCCCAATCAAACGAAAACCCTATTTTATCTAACTGCTTGCGGTAGCGTTTTATATTTTGTTCGGTAGTTATTTTCGGGTGCTGGCCCGTTTGTATCGCATATTGTTCGGCAGGCAGGCCAAACGAATCGTAGCCCATGGGGTGCATTACATTAAAACCACACAAGCGCTTGTAACGCGCCACTATATCGCTTGCAATATAACCCAGCGGATGCCCCACATGCAAGCCCGCACCACTCGGATACGGAAACATATCTAACACATAATAAGGCGCCCCTCCCTTCCTCCCCGAAGGGGAGGAGCTAAATTCGGGCTCATCCGGATTAAAGGTTTTAAATGTTTTGTTATCAGCCCAATATTTTTGCCATTTGGCTTCTATATCTTTGAAATGATATTCCATGTTGGCTGCGAATTTAGGGAAAAGGATTTACTGCCAATTATTTTACTTTTTTATCAGCTTTAACCTCTAAACTTTAAGTTTAATTTTTCTCACTTTAGGGATAAAGCTTTCTACTTTTTGTAGAATAAATTGTCGTTTAGGTAGAATATTTTCTACTCAAAGTAGAACATTTGGTGCTTTTTGCACCAAGCATGGTGTATTTTACACGAGCGTTGGTGTTATTTACACGAAACTTGGTGTATTTTACACGAAAGATTGTGTTATTATCACAATATATTGTGGTTTTTCCACAAAAATTTACTTAATAGCTTGGTTATCAATGAAAATTTGGCGATGGGAGATTTTACATGCTAAAAATCGAACAAATCTTTTGGGCTAACATCGAGTGCTGAGGCGATACCTATAATATTGCTTACGCTGGTGTTTATTTTTCCCATTTCAATGCGCCCAATTTGTTCGCGCGATATTCCAACTTCAAAAGCGAGCTGGCTCTGCGAAATACCTTGCTTAGTTCTAATGTTTTTTATTTTTTTTCCAAGCTGAACTAATGCTTTTTCTTGCCGGTAGTATTTCACTTCCGAAATTTCACTCGGACAAAAAAACTAAATGAGATAAATTTATCTCACCGTAAATTTATTTTACTATATTCGCATTACATCCTGATTAAATTTTTTTAAAAAAATCAATAGTTATTTCTGTATACAGAAATAATTTTTTAACAAAAACAAAACTTTCTTAACATGAAAAAACTAATCACCTTATTTTTTGCTGCGCTGCTGGCGCTAAATGTAAATGCACAAAACACTTGTGCGAGTGCAAGAATATTAATTTCATCTGTTTGCAAACAAAATGAAGTATACTCTACTGACGATATTTGGTACAAATTCATCGCAGATACAGCTTACCTTAGCGTAGAAATTACAAACAACAGCACTTATCCACAAAGTTTTGTGAAATCTGTTTACATATATAATGGAAATTGTGCGACCATGAATTTATTAGACAGCACTAACATAACGGGAGTGTACGATAAGTTAAATACAACATCTTCATCATTAAATGTTGGAGATACAATTTTCATAAGAGTGGTAAATAAAATATATGTGGTTAACGGCTCTGCGATTCCGGTTGATTTTAATATTTGTATTAATGTTACACAAAATATAGTTTGTAATTCGACCGTGTGTCCTTTAAATAACCCAACATGCGATTGGATATGTAACGGTGACTTTGAATATTTTACAACATGTCCATTTGACTTAGTGCAGTTGCTAATGCCACACCAAGTAATATATGTGTTGGTCAAAGTAGTACATTAACAGCAAGCGGTGGTAATAACTATTCTTGGGCGCCCGCCCTTGGTTTGAATACAACCACTGGAAATACAGTAATAGCATCACCAAGTGCAACCACAACTTATACGGTTTTTTCATCTTCGCAATATGGCTGCTCACAATCTGCAACCGTTACAGTTATGGTCAATCCCTTGCCTAACGCTTCCATATTGCCATCAAATGCTCTTATATGTGTCGGGCAATCTATACAATTAAATGCAACCGGAGGAGCATCATACTCTTGGACTCCCTTCACTGCGCTAAACAATGCAAGTATCGCAAATCCGATAGCGTCACCTTCAATCACTACAGTGTACACCGTTTATGTAACTAATAGTAATGGCTGCAGCTCATCTGCAATTACAACTATAAATGTCCACCCTTTTGTTCCCACCCCCATCATTGCAGGTGGTTTTAATAACGATTGTAATTTGAATGTGGCATCTACCTATTCTATTTCAAATGCATCGCCTAATTATAGTTATGCTTGGCAAATTACTAACGGCACACCTGCAAATGCAACAGGAACAAGCGTGCCTATTAGTTGGACGGCAAGCGGAGGCAGCATTTTTGTGGTTGCCACTGATAACAGCACAGGTTGCACAGCCACAGCCACTTTCACCATTGAGCCCTGTTGCGGACCGGCATTCAGCACATCGTGTGTGTTTAACGATAATAACCCAAGTACTTTTATTTTTGTGGATAATGTAACCAACAGCGTTAGCGCACTTGCCCTGCCACCTGTTGTGAGTAATCAAGTGATAGTGGTGAGCGGTACATTTATTATTAACCAAAATATCACATTTGACAAATGCCATTTTTTAATTGCACCTAACGAAAAAATAATTGTAAACAGCGGTGTTACATTAACGCTGCTTAACCGAACAGCCATGGAAGCCGGATGTTGCAAAATGTGGGACGGTATTTATTTAACCGACCAAACATCTGCGCTCATAATAAATGGAAATGCAGGCACGCTGTTTATTGAAGATGCTAAAAATGCAATTGTATCAAACCTGGGTGGTGTGTACACTATTAATAATTGTGTTTTCAATAATAATTTAAAAGGGATAGTAGTAAATCCGTTTCCGGGTAACCATGCCGGCACGGTGCGTAACAGTGTGTTTAGCTCGGCACCATCTAATTTTAGCGGCACATCGGCCACTTTGCTGCCGCCCTTTGCCGGACAAAAAGCATTAGTAGGTATTGAAATTACCGATGTGTTGGGCGCTATAGCTATAGGTAGCAGTGCAAGCGTACCCGACAAAAATATTTTTAATAATTTGCTTTATGGCATTAGTGCTTACCGCAGCAATGTGATTATACGCAATAACGAGTTTAAAAATATTACAACAACAAGCTTGGCGCCACCACCATATATTTGTTCGTTTGGCACAGCAGTGTGCGCACGGGGCTTTAAAAACACCACTTACACTGTAACAGTGGGCGGCCCTGCCAATTTGCACAAAAACATATTTACTAATTGTGCCATTGGCATTAACTGTTTCGATTATTTAAATGTAACAGCCGAAAACAATGATATAGATTTGAATTACACATTCCCTAATTTAGGATTAGGCATATTTGTAACCAACTGCCCGGGCAATACCATTACGGTTAAAAATAACCGCATACGCAAGTTTAATTTGGCGGGCATTAGCATATCGCACGTTACACAAGCCACCGTTAATGTATTTGGCAATGTGCTTACCAATGGCGGCAATAACAGTAATACTGCACGCGGCACAGGTATTTACATTGCCTCGGTAGATTTTTTGGTAATAACCCAGCCCACCATCAATGTGTATAACAACCAAGTGTTGGGCATGCAAACCGGTATTAACACCATTAATGCAGCACCTGTAAATATTTACAATAACATTATTGGTTTTACCAATGCATTGCTTAGCGGCACTTACTATGGCATACGTGCCCAAAACACATTTGGCACCATAGGACCTAATAATAATATTAATAAAAGCGGAGCCATACCCAATGCCGCCTTGCAAAACAAAGTGCTGGGCATAAGTGCCGAACTTAGCCCCGGCATTACCATTATAGAAAACAACATGGATAAAACCGGAACCGGCATACGATGCTTTGGAAGCATGCCTAATTCTGTTTTGCAATGTAACCACATGGATAAAACGTACCGTGGGGTGTGGCTTGATAACTGCGATATTGGACAACAAGGAAGTGTAGGGTTTCCGAGCGATAATACCTGGAAGAATAATGTAGGGCCATATAAGATAGAAGGAATATCAAATATTACAAGCAGTTGGTATTACCGTAACACAAGTGCAGGCAATTACTCTGCTGCTAATTTTAATTTATTTCCTTATGACCCACCACAAGCGTTGGTGGCTATAATAAATAACGGAAATTATACTTGTTCATCGGGTACACCTTGCCCTAATTGCAGAGCAGCGGTGTTTTCGCAAATAGTACAAGAACAAAATCCGTTTGATAGTATCAGTATAGACGAAAAATTTATCAAAAAACAACAAGTGTTTCGATATTTGAAAAAAGATAGCAGTATTATGTATTTGAATACAACCAACGATATAGTATTGCAGAATTTTAAAACCACTGCCGAACCAACTGCTACCGGTAAGTTCGAAAACGTAAGGAAAGAAATAGGTATGCAAAATTATGTAACAGCAATTACAGAGAATAATCAAGCAACTGCGAATTGTGTTCAGGAGCTAAATCACAAAGAAGTGTATGCAATTTACCTCAATACGTTTGCAAATGATGTATTTGCATTCGATTCTGTCCAATACAGCACACTTTTAAATATCGCATCAATGAATCCTTATTATGGAGGATTGGCGGTTTACGATGCACGTGCTATGCTCAATATTAATCAGGATGATTTTTTAAGTGAAAACAACCGATACAAATTAGAAGAAGAGTTAATGGTTAGTGAAAAAACCCCCGAATTTCTACTTTTCCCTAATCCCAACAACGGTAAGTTTTATTTACAGCATAATTTGCAAAATGCAAATACCGATGCTACGCTTAATATATATGATGCAACAGGGCGCGTAATAAAAAATATGAGCTTAAAATTAAGCGATAGCATTACCGAAATTGACATTACAAATATTACAAACGGAACTTAC
>JAGVMA010000020.1 GCA_020054095.1 Bacteroidia bacterium
AAATGTAACCATTACACAACCTACAGCATTAACTGCAACACAATCGCAAGTGAACGTATTGTGTAATAACCAATGTACCGGTTCGGCAACAGTAGTTGCATCTGGCGGAACACCAATTTACACTTACGCTTGGGCACCAAGCGGAGGAAACGCTGCAAGTGCAACTGGCCTATGTGCCGGAACTTATACGGTAACCATTACCGATGCAAATGGCTGTACAATTACTCGAAACTTTACCATCACACAACCTACGGCATTAACAGCAACTCAATCGCAAGTGAACGCATTGTGTAATAACCAATGTACCGGTTCGGCAACAGTAGTAGCTTCGGGCGGAACAACTCCGTACTCATATAACTGGACACCAAGCGGTGGAACAAATGCAAGTGCAACCGGCCTATGTGCCGGCACATATACAGTAACCATCACCGATGCAAATGGCTGCACTATTACACGCAACTTTACCATTACACAACCACCTGCAATTACATTAAGCACATCAGCAACACAAGCTACATGCGGTCAATCAAATGGAACTGCTGCTGTGGCTGCAACTGGTGGTACACCAGGCTATACATATTTATGGGCACCAAGTGGAGGTACTAATGCTTCCGCCACCGGACTTCCGGCAAATAGCTACACCGTAACTGTTACTGATGCAAACGGCTGTACAGCACAAGCAACGGTGAATGTGCCAAGCGCTAACGGACCTACGGCAAGTATTACTGCACAAACTAACCCGCTTTGCTTTGGCTTGTGCACCGGCACTGCAACAGTAACTGCGACAGGTGGCCAATCACCTTACGCTTATTTATGGAATCCAACTGCACAAACTACGCAAACTGCCACAGGCCTATGTGCCGGAACTTATACAGTAACTGTTACGGATGCAAACTCTTGCACGTTCCAAACAAGTGTTACCATTACTCAACCTACACAGTTAACAGTAACAAATGGTGCTATAACAAACGTAACTTGTTTCGCATTGTGCAATGGTAGTGCAAGTGTAACGGCATCGGGCGGAACAACGCCTTACTCTTACAATTGGGCACCAAGCGGAGGAAATGCTGCAAGCGCTACCGGCTTATGTGCAGGAACTTACACTGTAACTGTTACTGATGCTAACGGATGCACAGTGCAAACCAATATTACAATTACACAACCAACACAGCTTACACAACAAGTAGCCGGCTTTCCAGCAACTTGCTTTGGCTCGTGCGATGGCTTAGGAGTAACCATTCCGGCAGGCGGAACATTGCCTTACACTTATAACTGGTTGCCTAATGGCGGAACTAATCCAAGCGCAACCGGATTGTGTGCGGGTATTTACACCATAACTGTTACCGATGCAAACGGATGTACGGTAGTTGGCACAGCCACTGTTACCGAACCACCTGCAATTGTTTTAGTAATGTCGGCAACTACTGCAAACTGCGGCCAATCAGACGGCAGCGCAACTGTAAATGCATCGGGCGGAAGTGGCGGCTATACTTATAGCTGGAATACTAACCCATCGCAATCTACAAGCACGGCTACGGGTATTGCATCGGGTAATTACACAGTATATGTTACCGATGCCAATGGATGCAGCACAAGCGCAAGCGTATTTGTTCCCAATGCATTGGGAGTTGTAGCAAGTATTTCCGGGCAAACATCTACACTCTGTTTTGGCTCGTGCGATGGAACAGCCACAGCACTTCCTTCAGGTGGCACAGGACCATATAGTTTTTTGTGGAGCAATGCACAAACCACAGCTACAGCCACAGGGCTTTGCGCAGGTGCATATACAGTTACTATTACAGATGCAGTTGGATGTTCGGATACAGCAACAGTAACCATTGTTCAACCAACGCAAGTTGCGGTTACTACTACCACGCCTGCGGCAATTTGCATTGGTCAATGTGCCACATTGGTTGCAACAGGTTCGGGCGGAACACCTAACTATATTTATTCGTGGGCTTCTTCGGGCCCTAATGTTTGCCCAACCACAACCACAACTTATACCGTGTATGTTACCGATGCCAATGGCTGCACAGGAGCTACGGCAACTGTAACGGTTACAGTTAATCCACCGCTTAACGTAACAGCAAATCCAAATCCGGCAACAATATGTATTGGCGGAAGTTCCCAATTATCTGCTGTAGGTAGCGGAGGTAATGGCGGACCTTATTCTTATGTTTGGATTCCGGGTAACTTAAACGGACAAAACGTAACAGTAACACCTACTGCTACTACTACTTATACAGTAATTATTGCCGATGGATGCGGCACACCTCCGGATAGCGTTTCAATTACTGTAACGGTGAATCCTGCTCCTATTATTACATTTGTATCGAGCGATAGTTCGGGTTGCGCTCCTTTGTGTATTGATTTTACAGATAACACTGTGGGTGCCGCAGCTTGGAGTTGGTCGTTCACGGGTGCTACACCATCTTCATCCACACAACAAAACCCAACCAATATTTGTTATTTGAATGCCGGTGCATTTAATGTATCGTTAACTGTAACTACAGGCGCAGGATGTACTTCTACTGTAACTGCTAATAATATGATTAATGTATTCGGTTCTCCTGTAGCGGCATTTAATGCTTCTGCAGATTCTGTTTCGATACTTAATCCAACTATTTGCTTTACTGATGCATCGCAAAACGCAACATCATGGACTTGGAATTTTGGCGACATAAATAACGGCAGCAGCAATGCTCAAAACCCTTGTTACACTTTCCCTGATACCGGCAGGTACTGCGTTAACTTATCAGTAGAAAACAACGATGGCTGCCTCGATTCAATTTCGTATTGTGTAATCGTAAACCCCGATTTTGCAATTTATGTTCCCAATGCATTTACACCCGAAAATGGCGATGGTAATAATGATGAATTTCTCCCGCAAGGGATGGGTATAGATAAAGGCAAATTTGAAATGTGGATTTTCGACCGATGGGGAAATATGATTTGGTATAGCCAAAAATGGGGTGTTGGTTGGGATGGTCGTGCTAATAGCGGAAAAAATGTAGCCCAACAAGATGTGTATGTTTGGAAAATTGTGTGCTACGATATTTTCGGACAGAAACATTCACTCATCGGGCATGTGAGTATAATTAAATAAAGTCCTTTTTTATAATTGCCAAATGCGCCACTGAACTTTTGTTCAGTGGCGCGATAAATATAAGCACCCTTGAAAATGTATGTATTCAAACCAATCTGAACTTTTAAGTATAAATAACTTAGGACATTTTCTCTTTTAAAATTAGTTAAGTTTTTTGATTTTGATTAGCAGTCGTAAAATTATTTCCAACTGCGGACTTTTGCTTTTTTAAGGAGCCAGTCCTTGTTAGAATAATTTTACTTACCGATGTTCGGTTGATGTAATCTCGTTTTCTTTTTTTGATTGTTTCTTGTTTTATTTTGTTCCTCCTTTCTAATATTTGATTTGATTTGATTTTCCGCACTATTTTTGAGCCAGTGTTAAATTGTTGACTGATTCATGATAATGTTCGTAGTTATAATAATGCACAAACCTTTGTAATGCTCGTTCTAATTCCATCGGACTGTGATAAACATCAAGTTTTATAACATTCTTCATGCTTCTGTGATAGCGCTTCAGGCAAGGCATTTAGATAAATTATTAGATGAATTGGCTAAAGGGCGCAGATGGATAAAATTTTAGGAACTGAGTAAAATCAAATAGCTACTAACGCGCAGAAAGAACAGCTCTAATTTTTTCTGCTAATACTTCTGCAATTTTTTGGTTGCTTTCGGTGGTCCAGCCGGCAATGTGTGGTGTGAGTATAATTTTATTGCAAGTAATTAATTTTTGCCAAGTAGGGTTTTGCATCATTTCGGCACTTATGTTTTCAAATGATGTGCCTTCAAATTCCAGCACATCGAGGCAAGCCCCTAAAACTTTTCCGCTATCAATATTATTAAGCAAGTGAGCGGTGTTCACATTTTTTCCGCGTGCGGTATTAATGATGTAAATGTTTTTTTTGAATTGTTTAATGTATGCATCGTTTAGCAAATTTGTTGTTTCATCGGTGAGCGGCAAGTGTAAGCTCACCACATCGGCAGTATCAAAAACTTCGGGCATTTGCACTTGGCGCACACCTGCTATGTTTATGGTTTTATATTTATCGTAAGCAATAACAGTTACCCCAAAAGCTTTTAGCAGTTCGGCAAAAGCACTGCCCATATTTCCGCAGCCAATAATAGCAACTGTTTTTCCTTTCAATTCTGTTCCTCGGTTGGCTTCTCGTATCCATTTGCCTTGTCGCACTTGCGCATCGGCAGTGTTTAAATTGTTAAATAGCGTAAGCAGCATGCCCAGTGCATGTTCTGCCACAGCATCTTTATTTCCTTCGGGCGAATTAATGCACTTTATGTTTATGCTTTCGGCATAAGCGGTTGCAATGTTTTCCATGCCGGCACCTGCACGGGCAATAAATTTAAGTTGCGTGCCTTTGCCAATTATTGCAGGTGTTAGTGTTATTCGGCTCCGAATAACAATGCCATGGTACAGATGTAAATTGTCGGCAATTTCTTGTTCGGTCCAATTGTAATTTAAATCGCAGGTAAATCCTGCACTCATTAGTGTTTGGTGCAGTATGGGATGATTACTGTCAATAAATAAAATGCGCGGCATTATTTATAATTCGGTTCTATTCCCATTTGGTAAAACATAAACGAATACATATCGGCTACTTCTTCTATTACTTTTCCTATTGGTTTGCCCGCACCGTGTCCGGCTTTTGAATCAATACGAATTAAAATAGGATTGCCGCCTTTTTGTTTCTTCTGCATTTCGGCAGCAAATTTAAACGAGTGTGCAGGCACCACGCGGTCATCGTGGTCGGCAGTGGTAATCATGGTTGCAGGGTATTCTATTTCTTTTACGTTATGCAATGGCGAAAATTTATATAAGTTTTGAAAATGATTAGCGCTATCGCTCGAACCATATTCAACCACCCAGCCCCAGCCAACAGTAAATTTGTGAAAGCGCAGCATATCTAAAACGCCCACCCCCGGAAAACATACTTTGTATAAATCAGGTCGCTGTGTCACGCAAGCGCCCACAAGCAATCCACCATTTGAACGGCCGCTAATTGCAAGTTTATCTTTGCTTGTATATTTTTCTGAGATTAAATATTCGGCAGCTGCAATAAAATCGTTAAACACATTTTGCTTGTTTAATAACATCCCGCCTTTGTGCCATTTTTCGCCATACTCGCCACCACCACGCAAGTTTGCTACTGCATACACGCATCCGTTTTCGAGCAACGAAATAATAGATGCATTAAACGCGGGCTGAATGTTTACATTAAATCCGCCATAAGCATAAAGCAATGTGGGGTTGTTACCATTTAACTCTATTCCTTTTTTTGCTACAATAAACATAGGCACTTTTGTTCCATCCTTACTAGTGTAAAAAACTTGTTTGGTTTCAAAATCATCTATATTAAATTTCACTTCGGTTTTTTTCCACACTTCCGATTTTCCTGTTTTTATCTCGTAACGGTAGATAGTAGGCGGATAAGTAAACGATGTGAATGAATAAAAGAAATCTTCATCTTTCATTTCGGCACCAAAACCACCTGCTGTTCCTATGCCGGGCAACAGAATTTCACTTTCTTGTTTGCCATCGAGCGAACATTGGTAAACGCGAGTAGAAACATCTTTTAGATACGTGAGAAACAACTTGCCGCCACCGGTTGATGCTGCTTCTAAAAAATTATCTTGCTCCGGAACTAAAACTTTTCTGTCGGCAGGATTATTGGCATCCACTGTAATGATGTGCTGATTAAGCGCCCCATCATTTGTTTTTACTAATAGTCTGCCGTTAACATGTGCAAGTATTCCGTAGTCGTATTCAAATCCTTTAAATAAAAGTTTAAAATCAGCGCTTGCGTTTTGCAGGTCTTTGCATTTTACTTCCATGCCCGATGTGCCTGCCGAAATGTACAGTACCAAGTATTTACCATCTTCGGTAATTTCGGTTCCGAAATATAATTGCGGATTGGTTTTATCTTCATACACGAGCACATCTTTATCTTGCGTATCGCCTATTTTATGGTAATACACTTTTTGAAAACTGTTTTTGTTCGAAAACTCTTTTCCTTTTTCAGGCGCATCATAACGGCTGTAATAAAAACCTTCGTTCCCTTTCCAGGTGGCACCGCTAAATTTTACCCATTCTATTTTATCGGCCAATAATTTTTTGGTGGCCACATCCATCACGTAAATTGTTTGCCAATCCGATCCCGACTGATTAACGGTGTAGGCAGCCGTTTTTTTATCTTTACTGAATCCCGCTAAGCTAACAGCAGCAGTGCCATCATCACTCATTGTATTTGGGTCGAGAAAAACTTGCGGCTCGCCATCGTTTCCTTTTTGATAATAAATAACACTTTGGTTTTGTAATCCATCGTTTTTGCTGAAAAAAATATATTCGCCTGCACGGAATGGCGATGAATAGCGCGGGTAGTTTAAAATTTCGGTTAAGCGGTTTTTAAATTTTTCTCTGAACGGAATTTTAGATAAGTAATCGTTAGTGAAATTACGCTGAGCGTTTACCCATTCTGTTACATCGGCAGCGGTGTCAAATTCTAACCAGCGATAAGGGTCGGCCACTTTTGTGCCAAAATAATCATCCATTTGCACTACTGTTTTTGATGAGGGGTAATTTAATTTTTGAGGTTCAGTTTTTTGCTCATCGGTTCCGCACGATGATGCAATAATTGCTGTGGCAGCAAGTATAATGGTGTGTAAACGCATAGTTTGTTTTTTGATGAGCAAACCTACATTAATTTTTTATTTAATGCAGCAGCACTTTACCAGCGGTAATTAGCGATGATGAGGTATTTAACTCGGCTTCAAAAAGGATATGTACAATAACATTTCGACAACTATTGTTATGAAATGTTACTCAACAACAAATTTTTTAACAGTTAGGCCTTTGTTATTGTATAAACGCAAAATATAAATGCCTTTGCTAATTTCGGCATTAACCAGTTGCTGCTGGCTGTTTAATTGAAATGCCATCACTTGTTTTCCGGTTACATCGGTTATTTCGCAATTGTATTTTTCAAAATCGTTTTCACTTAATTGAATTATAAATTGACCGCTGTTAGGGTTTGGATATAAGTTGAATTCAACTGTGCTTTTTTCATCGGCAAAACCGGTGTTAGATGGCACTGTTAGTAAGGGGCGAAGAAAATCGCGCACGAACCAAACGGTGGTATCCATGTATTGGGCTGTTTGATTTCCGGTTGCGAAAGGCACATGATCGGCACCTGCAAAACGATAAAAATTATTTTGCACACCTATGTTATCGGCACGTAATTTTAATGAAGCGCTGCCATCAACAACCATAATTGGAGTACTCAATACACTAATTGTTGCCGTGCCATAAGGCACGGTTTGGTCTTGGTCGCCATGCATTGATACAAATGGTTTGTCCCCTGGTTCCAGCCAAGTGCTATCGCCCAAAGCACCACACAAGTTTACCACACCGTTAACCAAACTGGTGTAACTCGGGTTGCCGCTATTGCCGTCAATTCCGCCCATAGCGCTAATATTTACCCAAGTAGGTACTTCGCTAATTTTATCCATATAGGCCAAATGAAGTGCTGTAAATCCGCCTGCCGAAACGCCTCCTGCAAAAATATAATTGGGATGAATTTTGTATTGATTGCCGTTAGTGAAAAAATCTTTCCGTAAAAACCGTATAGCAGCTTTCATATCTTGCACGGCACGCACTACTGCTTTTGTAGCTCTAATAGAATCAACAGGGAATCCAATGCCCAAGCGGTATTGAATAGATACGCATACATAGCCGCGTTTTGCAAATTGCACACACAAGTTAACCACATCGGGGCTTGTCTTAATACCACTTATAAAGCTACCGCCATGTGCCAATACAATTACAGGTCGTTGCGATACAGTATCGCCCGTGGGCATATAAATATCTAATGCCAACTGCTGAGTGCTATTGTTTATATTTACGTTAGAGCCGTAATTAATGTTAGTAATAACGGTTACATTAGTAAATACGGTATCGTAGTATCGCCTACCGCTTGTATCAATAGGAATTAATGTTTGTGCCGAAACTGAAAGAATAGAAATTAATAGGAATGCAGGGAGTAATAGTTTTTTCATGATGGGGTGTTTTATGAATGTTAAAAGTATAAAATATTTTAACCTAATTGCTAAGTTTTTATTGATTCGAAAGGGTAAATGAGCATCAATACGTTTATCATAAGGCTATCTTTTATCCAAATAATCATTGTTATTTCTACAGCCAAAAAGAGTAGCAATGTTTTTTTGCCGCCTAATTTGTAAGCAATTAAAAAACCAATGCTGCAACAAATAATATCGGCAACGGAATTAATGATTGTATCGCCTGTATAGCCAATTGCTGCCGTTTCGGTTGGTAGCGGTCTATTACAAAAGCTGAGTTTTAGAGCAGTTCCCATCCGGCTTCTAATGTTGCCGACATTACAAAGCGCCATTCCAATGAAACACGCCTGAAAAAAAATTGCAGAATAAAAAAGAAAACCAAGCCGTGCTGCATGTGCGAAAAACTGTAGGGAGCTGTTATGTGTTGCGAATTATCAGAGCTAAACGTATCAGAAACCCAAAACTTAATTTCGCCCGATGATGCAATTCATAACCTGCCTTGCTGATGCAACTGAAACGCTGTGAGCGCAACCATTGCAAAAAGTGCAAAAAACGGAACAAAATTAAATTTGGTTTTCATCTCAGTTTTTTATTATTCATTCGGCTGTGCAAAATTGTAATCACCTCCACTTTAGATGACTTAGTATTATATCTGTAAACAATTGAGTTGTGCTCTGTAATTATCGCTTTCCTCAGGTTTTTATATTTTTCTGATGCAGGAAATAAAAACGGGTTTTTAGATAGAATAAATACTGTTCTGTTTAATTCAGATAAAAACTGCTGCACTTCTTTCTCCGACCATTCATCTAATAAGTAATTCACCACATTATCAATTTGCTCAAGCGCTTCTCTCGACCAAATGATGGTTACATCCATTTTCTATATTTTTTAACCACTTCCTTATGCGATACAGCATTTCCGCTTTCAATATCTTTCAACCCTTGCTCCACTGATTTTTTTTCTGCCTTGGTTAAATTTTCAAACCAATCGGTTTGTTCGGCACTAAAAATATTTTTCAATTTACGAATTAGCTTTTCGTTGTTAGTGGCAAGTAGCATTTGAACCAATTGTAGTTTTTCGGCTTTTATGTCCATGAATATAAATTTTAATAAAGTTAAAAAAACTATTCAGCTACTACAATTTTTATAATCTTATCGCCCTGGCGAATTTGGTCTATCACATCTAACCCTTCGGTTACTTTTCCGAAACAGGTATGATTCCTGTCGAGGTGCTGCGTGTTAGCTCTGCCGTGGCAAATAAAAAATTGCGAACCACCTGTATCTCTGCCGGCATGCGCCATTGAAAGTACTCCGCGCTCGTGATATTGGTTGTCGCCATCTAATTCACACTTAATATGGTAACCCGGGCCACCATGGCCTTTGCCATGCGGACAGCCCGCTTGTACCACAAAATTTGGGATAACGCGATGAAAAATCAGTCCATCGTAAAAACCTTTTTTTGCTAAGTCGGTAAAATTCTTAACGGTGTTAGGAGCGTCTTTATCATAAAACGTAATTTTCATTACGCCTTTGTCGGTGTGCATTTCAGCTGTCATTTTATTTACTGTTTAAGTGTGTTTAGTTATGAATTAACGGATGCAAAAGTAATAAAAGCTACGATTTAATATTTTGCGTATATATTTATGCTATGTATAAAACCAAACTCATTCTTGCCTTTTTATTTTCAATGGTTGTGGGCATTCACGCTAAAGCAGATAATACCCACAACCACGATGACGAACACGTTTCTATGCTCGAGGTTTTCCAAGGCGATGGAGACGAAGGAATTGTATGCTACAAATCTAAGCACCGTAACTTTTTCTTCATCACTTTTGCAATGGTTGTGGCGCTGGTATTGTTAGTTTACAGCCGCTTTAGAATTAAAAAAAGATTATTAAGTGAGCTCGAAGAAAAAACAAGATTGCTTGAAGAAAAACAAAAAGAAATTTTGGACAGTATACATTACGCAAGCCGTATACAGCAATCACTTTTACCTAAAGAAAAATACATAGTAAGAGTATTAAAAGAATCAAAAAAATAAATGCCCTACGTATTCGTATTTACCCAAGCGGTGTAATCAAAATATTTTAACACTTTTTTTTCATTAAAAATTTTACCCTTACCCTGCTCCCTAAAAGCCCTGTAAATCCTGAGCTGTCTGCCTTATGGCAGGCTTGTAGATGGGGTGGGGTTTTTTTAAAACTTCCGTTTAGCCCACAATTCAAAATTGCGTTTTTGCTCATCGGTGGCATGGGGCAATTTTGCAAATAAATAAGTTTTATAAAAAGCTGCGGCAGCAGGTTTAATTATTACATCGCGTATGCAAAAAGCATTTTGCACTGTAAGCGTTAATACATCAGCATCTTTATGATGATGGAGCAAAGCATCTAAATCGTTTTTTATTTTTGTTCCGTTTACAGCTATCAGTTCATCGCCCACCCATAGCTGTGCTTTATCGGCAAGCGAGTTAGGATAAACATGTGTAATGCGGTGGTTTTCGGTTTCGGAAATTTTTATGCCCACGTGCGATTCGTAATATTTTTTTGCCGGCTGCACAGTAATATGTAACCCCAAATAAGTAATTAGTTCTTTCAGTTTTTCATCGTAAGAAACGGCTGTGTAAACATATTTTTGAAAAAAATCGGTGAGCGGTGTTTCGGCAAATTGTTCTACCGCTTTTATATAATCGGTTTCGGAATAACCTTTGTTTTGTTTTGCGTATTGAAAATAAAGGTAACGCATCACATCATCGAGCGAGTTACGGTTATCGGAATGTTGGCGAATTAAAATATCAGTCATCAAAGCAAGAAGGCAGCCCTCATCGTAAATAGATGTTTTGCGATTAGGAATGCCAGGCACATAACCATCCAACCAGGTATCAAACGATGAATCGGCTACCGATAAATTATAGCGACCAAAATTATCCATGTGGCGCTGCAGGTTAAAACTAAGCGCATCAAAAAATTGCGCATCGTTAAAATCGCCCGAGCGATATAAAAGAAAATCGCCATAATATGTGGTTACACCCTCGGCCACATAACCAAGGCGCGTGTAATTTTCGCGCGTATAATTGTATGGCATCATTTCAATGGGGCGAATGGTTTTAATATTCCAGCAATGAAACAATTCGTGCGAACTCACGCCCAAGAAATCATCGTACATATCGGGTTTCATTAAATTATAACCCGGGCCCATGGCAATAACGGTGGATGTTACGTGCTCCACGCCATGATGAAAACGGTAAGGCAAAATTTGAAACAAAAAATGGTAGGCATCAGTCGGGAATTCTTTCATCATCACAAACTGCTCGTTGATGAAAATAAAAAAATCGCCAATTATTTTTGCCCATTCTAATTTACAATCGCCCTGGAACCAGAGGTTAAACTCCACGCCATCTAACACAAACATATTGTGCTGCATGGTGGCGCTTGCAATAAATGGGCTATCGGCAAGTTCATGAAAATCGGTAGCGGCAAAACATGTTACACCTTTTTTTTGCTCCACGGCCCGCTTCATACCGCAAGCTACTTTATAATCGGGTGGTATTTGCAAATCTATATGGCAAGGTTCGTTAATGCGGCCTTCGATGTAAACACAACAATTTACAGGGTTCATGTATAACTGTGTAACATCTAAAAATGTGGAACCTGCATTTAAATCGGCAGCATAATAATTGTATTTAACGTGCAATGTTTTCACTCCTTTGGTTTGCACCTGCCAGCAATCTTTGGTTATTTTTTTAAACTGAAGCGGCTTGCCGCTTTCATCGTAAGCAGCCCATTGCTGCACATTTTTAGCAAAATTACCAAGTTCGTATCGGCCGGGGCGCCATGCCGGTAACTGCACATTGGTTTCGGCAGTTTTCACATCAGCTATAAACTCTATATCTATAAAATGACGGTGCGGATTAGTGTAAGAAATTAGGTAGCGGTTCATAGCAAAAAAGTATTCGTTAAAAAGTGTAAAACCAATTGCCAAACATATCTGAAAAGGGTTGATTTTCAAAACATAACTTAATGATTGAAAAACTTTTTTTGTATCAAAATTTGACTATTTTTGCGACCAAGTTAACCTAAACAAACCTAAAGATTAAAATTAAAACGATGAAAACTAAAACTCTAAAGACCCTTGGCTTAGCTGCTGCTGTAGCTTTTGCATTTGCAAGCTGTACGGGTTTGAAAAAAATGGTGAAAAAGGCTGACATGGTTGAGTACACCGTAACTCCAAACCCACTTGAAATGCATGGCGATACAGTATCTGTTACTGTAAAAGGCAAATTTCCGGAAAAATATTTCGGTAAAAAATGTACACTCACCGTTACTCCTACCATTAAATGGAATGGTGGCGAGAAAAAACTTAAACCTATTATGGTTTATGGCGAGAAAGTAAAAGGCGCAAGCGGCCAGGTTATTACTTATAAAACAGGTGGTAATTTTTCTTATACCGATAAAGTAGCTTACGAACCGGGTATGCACAATTGCGAATTGTTCTACACTGCATCGGGCCAGGTTAAAAAGAAAGTGAAAGTAATGCCTGAAAAGAAAATTGCTGATGGTACTATTGATTCGCCACTATTGGTGAAAAACGATGAGATGCCAATTATAGGTAAAGACAATTTTGTGAAAGTGGTTCCAATGAACTTGGAAACCGAAATTTTCTTCGTTGTTAATCAATCTACCGTTCGCCCAACAGAAAAAACCAATGCTGAAGAGTTAAAAACAATGAAAACATTCATTGAAAACACAATGAATAATTCATTCATCGTTTACAAAAACATCAGCATTTCTGCTTACGCATCACCTGATGGCGAATTAACTTTAAACGAAAACTTAGCTAACGACCGCGCGGGTTCATCAATGAAATATTTCATGAACACTTTCTTTAAAGACAAGAAAACTAAAATAGATGCTGGTCAAAACCAAAATTTTTACACCACTGCAACTACTGCCGAAGACTGGGCAGGTTTCGAAAACTTAGTAAAAACATCTACCGATGCTAAAATTGTTCAAGACAGAGAAACAATTTTAGGTGTATTAAAAATGTATCCGAATGGTGATGTGAGAGAGAAAGAAATGAAAAACCTTTCAAAAACATACACTGCTATTGCAGATAAAATTATGCCGAAATTACGCAGATCGGTTAACTCACTTAACTACGATAAAAAAAGCCGTACTGATGAAATGCTTTCTACCATGTGCTTTAACATGATTGATAGCTTATCAGTAGAAGAATTATTATACGCAGCTACATTATTTGCCGATGTAAACAAAAAACTAACTGTTTACCAAAACGCTGAGAAAAAATATCCTAACGATTGGAGAACAGCTAACAACGTAGGTTGTGCTTTCTTGATGCTTAACAAATTAAACGATGCAGCATCAGCATTTATGCGTGCCGATAAATTATCTGCAAATAATCCAATTATCCAAAACAACTTAGGTATAGTTGCTGCTTGGAAGGGCGACCGCAAAACTGCAATGGATTTATACAACAAAGCAAAAAGTGCCGGCCCTGAAGTGATGTATAACATGGGTGTTATTGATATTAAAAATGGCAACTATTCAAGCGCTACATCTAACTTTGGCAGCTATAAAACATTTAACGCTGCATTAGCATTAATGCTTGGCGGAAACAGCGATGGCGCAATGAGCACTATTGATGGTTCGAAAGAAAAAGACGATGCAATGTCATACTACTTACGTGCAATTTTAGGTGCACGCCAAGGTAAAACAGATGTAATGATCAACAATTTAAAAACTGCTATCCAAAAAGATGCTTCATTAAAAGAAAAAGCAAAAACAGATATGGAGTTCTTTAAAATGCGCGATAACGCTGAATTTAAATCATTAGTAGGTTAATAATTTATAAACGAGTTTTAGAAAAAAGCCCCGAGCAATTGCTCGGGGCTTTTTTTATCGACTACTGAATGGAAAAACGAGGTAAAACAGCATTAATTACAGATAAAACTTGCACGGTTGTTGTATTTTTATATTTTTGTATACCGAATTAAAAAATGAAATCCCTCTATAAAGTCCTAATTGCTTTTTTATTTATTGCAACAAGTGTAAAATCATTTGCTATAACTAATCCGGCTATAGACACTTTACTAAAAGACAAAACTAAAAAGCATTATTTGGAAATGCGTGGTTATGTGGTTTTAACAAAAGAATCGGAAACAGACAAAGCTACCGCCCAAGTATTAGACAGTGCTGTGATAAACATTTACACGGGCGGAGCGTCTAAAAAACTTCTCGTAACATACATGACCAATAAAAAAGGCAAATGCGATTTTAGATTGCCGCTTGATCAAAGTTTTGTGATAGAGGTAACAAAAGCGGGTTATATCACTAAATTTATTGAAGTAAACACCAAAGTTCCTGCCGACCAAAAAGCGGCATTCATTTTTCCGTTTCAGGTTGATATTTTTGAAGAAGTGAAAGGGCTTGATGTATCGGCACTTAAAAAAGCTATAGCAAAAATTAATTACTCAACCGGCATCGACCAGTTTATGTATGATACACAGTACACCAATAGAATTAACAACGATTTGAAAAAGATTTACAAGGAATATTATTTTATGCAGACGATGGATGCTGATACCACAAAAAAGCAAGAGCCGGTAAATCAGAACAAAAAGAAAATGGCAGGAACGAACAAGTAAACTACTTTTTTGCTTTTTTAAATAACTCCCACACTACAATTCCTACACTTACTGCAATATTTAACGAGTGCTTGGTACCTATCTGAGGTATTTCAATTACAGCATCCGATGCACTTACGATATCCTGCCCCACTCCTTTTATTTCGTTTCCAAATACAATTGCTGATTTTTGATTCATATCTATCAAAACATCGTTCAACATAATTGCTCCATCGGCCTGTTCAACAGCATAAACTGTATAGTTGCTTTGCTTTAAATCGTTTAACGCATCTATTGTAGAATTAAAATATTTCCAATTCACAGTTTCGGTGGCGCCAAGTGCAGTTTTTTGAATTTCGCGGTCGGGTGGTTTGCCTGTAATACCACACAGGTAAATTGCCTCTAACCTAAACGCATCTGCGGTTCTAAATACTGAACCCACATTATTTAAACTGCGTACGTTATCAAGCACAATTATAATTGGAATTTTATCGGCTGTTTTAAACTCGTTAACCGTTAAGCGTGGCAATTCTTCGTTGGCAAGTTTTCTCAATGGGCGTCTTTTTTAAAACTGTAAATTCTTATGGTTCCTTTTTCAAGAATTAATTTATCTAAGTAAGGCGAAACATTTGTTTTCTGTTCAAAAATACGTGAATCGGAAAACAAATATTGAGCTCCGCCATAATTAATAAACGTATTAAGTTGTTCGCTATTCATCTCATCGCTATCAAAGCCCCATCCCTTTTTATTTATATAATAGAAAAAAATATGGCGCGATTTATCGTTACCTACAATGCACAATGCGTCATCGGGCACTGCTTGTCGCAATTCGTTTTTGTAAATCAATAAATCTTTATTAAAACCAGGCGAATCATAGTTCCAGCTATTGTAAGTTCGGAGATAGGCAGTAAACGGAAGCAAGAATAAAGCGATATAAGCAAAGGCATTTGCAAACTTGTTGGTTGATTTTATTAGCTGAAGGATACCATAAGAAACGATGATAAACACAATGGGGAAAAATGGAAACAAGTAATATTCATGAACCTTTGCAATCATGTTTAATTCAAAAAAGAAATAAACTAATACCGCAATAAGCAATGATGCTATTATTGGAAACAGAGTGTTTTTATAGCTCTTGTTTTTAAAAAAATAAAATATCCCTATTACAAAAAATGGCAACGATGCATAGTTTATTATTAATTCAGGAAAAGCCGAAACAATGTGGTGCTGCACGTAATCAAAAAAAGTGTAGAAATCTATTTGATTTGCCATCAGCCCGAGTATAACTCCATTTCCACCCCAGTGGGGTATTACAGTAATGTACCATGTTAGTGGCAACAGTAGCGGAGCGAAAATTGTTATGCTGTGCAGCAGTTGTATTTTAATATTGTTTTGCGCAACAATGTTCTTAATAAAATAAACAAATGGTGGTACTGCATAGATGATAAAAGGTAATTTACAAAGAGCGCTAATACTAAAAAACATGCCGGCTATAAACAACAAATGTGTTTTTTGTTTTTTTATCCAATAAAAAAAAACTGCTAAACCCCAAATACCTACGCATAGCGCCATATTATCGGGTAAAGGGTTTATTGTATAATAAAAAAAACAGGGAGAGAAATTAAATGCCCATGCTCCGGCAAATGCAATTTTTTTGTTGTTATAAAGTGTATTAATCAAAACATAAATTCCCAAAACGCTTAACAAACCAATTACAAACATGTACAAACGAGAAATAATAATGTGATTGCCAATTAATTTATAAAAACAAGCCGCTGTCCACTGCATCAGCGGAAACTCCATTCTAAAAACACCATCGCCATTACCGCGCTCATTTACTTTCGGATTAAGAATATTAAAATCTTCATTTACAAAAGCATTTATTGTTGATTGGGTTTGAGTTTGCCTCCAAACATGCACACCTACAAGCTCTTTTGTAAAATGACTAAAATGCATTGCCGTGCTTAGCCCTATTAGCAATATTCCTAAATATAATAACAGTCTTGATTTTATCACTTAATTGTGGCTTAAAACATGTTAAAAACTTTGATTCCGCATTGGCTGCAACATTAGTAATTTTAGGCGATGGCAGCAACAAAAACAGCTACAAAGAAAACAAAAGAAGATTCGGAAACACCTTTGATGAAACAATACAATACCATCAAAGCAAAATATCCGGATGCTTTGTTGCTTTTTAGAGTTGGTGATTTTTACGAAACATTTGGTCAAGATGCAGTGAAAGCATCGGCCATATTAGGAATTATTTTAACCAAACGCGCCAATGGCTCTGCAAGTCATATAGAGTTGGCGGGCTTCCCCCACCATTCGCTTGATACTTATTTGCCAAAATTAGTGCGTGCCGGGCACCGTGTTGCCATTTGCGACCAACTGGAAGACCCGAAACTTACCAAAACAATTGTAAAACGTGGAGTTACAGAACTTGTTACACCGGGTGTAAGTTATAACGACAAAACGCTCGACCATAAAAACAATAATTTTTTGGCAAGTATTTTCCTCGATAGCACTAATACAAAGGCAGGAGTTTCTTTTTTGGATGTATCAACCGGTGAATATTACGTGGCGCAAGGCAGTGTGGATTATGTTGACAAACTATTGCAAAGTTTTAGACCAAGCGAAGTTTTGTTTCAAAAAAATAAACGCAAAATTTTTACCGAAATTTTTGGAGAACAATTTTATACTTACGGTTTAGATGATTGGACATTTACTCCTGAATTTGGAACCGAAACACTATTAAAACATTTTGAAACTAATTCGTTAAAAGGTTTTGGTATTGACAATTTAGAAAACGGAGTTATTGCTGCAGGCGCTGCATTACATTACTTGGCAGATACAGCACACGATAAGGTGAAACACATTGCAGCAATATCGCGCATAGAAGAAGAGAAATATGTGTGGCTCGATAGATTTACCATACGCAACCTCGAACTATTCGGTTCGGCAAACGAAAATGCAAAAACATTACTTAATGTAATTGACCACACCGTTTCGCCCATGGGCTCACGGATGCTGAAACGATGGCTGGCATTACCATTAAAAGAAAAAGCGCCAATTTGTGAACGACACGATGTTGTAGCGTTTTTTTTGAAAAACGAAAAAGCCGCTGAAACTATTCTAAACCATATCAGCCAAATGGGCGATATGGAACGCATAGCTTCAAAAATTTCTACCGGCCGCATTTCACCAAAAGAAGTAGTGCAAGTAAAAAAAGCGCTCGGCACTTTAGCACCCATTAAAGCCATTTTAAGTGATGCCGAATTACCTTCTCTAAAAAAAATTGCCGAGCAACTTAATCCATGTCTCGGTATTATAGAAAAAATAGAAAAAGAAATAATGCCCGACCCACCGTTTATGGTGAGCAAAGGCAATGTTATTGCAAGCGGAGTGAGTGTCGAGCTCGATGAGTTAAGAATGATTGCTTTTTCCGGCAAAGATTATCTCACGCAAATACAGCAGCGAGAAAGCGAACGCACCGGAATACCTTCTTTAAAAATTGCTTTTAATAATGTGTTTGGTTATTACCTGGAAGTTACACACGCGCATAAAGATAAAGTGCCAACCGACTGGCATAGGAAGCAAACACTTACTAATGCCGAGCGATACATTACACCTGAATTAAAAGAATACGAGGAAAAAATATTGGGTGCAGAAGAAAAAATACTAGCACTCGAAACAAAACTTTTTAACGATTTACTAATTTTCTTAACCGATTACATTGTACCCATACAATTAAACGCATCGCTGATTGCGAGGTTAGATTGTCTATTATCATTTGCAGCCATTGCGCAAACATACAATTACGTGCGCCCGCACATTAACGATGACTTTGTACTTGATATAAAAGAGGGCAGACACGCTGTAATAGAGCAACAGCTGCCTATTGGCGAAGAATATGTTGCTAACAATGTTTACTTAGATAATGAGCAGCAGCAAATAATTATTATCACGGGGCCTAATATGGCAGGTAAATCGGCATTGCTGCGGCAAACTGCCTTAATTGTTTTACTTGCACAAATTGGTTGCTACGTTCCGGCCAAGCATGCCGAAATAGGGTTAGTAGATAAAATATTTACTCGCGTGGGCGCATCCGATAATATTTCATCGGGTGAATCTACCTTTATGGTTGAGATGAACGAAACGGCAAGTATTTTAAATAATCTTTCGGATAGGAGTTTGATTTTGTTGGATGAAATAGGTCGAGGAACAAGTACTTATGATGGTATTTCAATAGCATGGGCCATTGTTGAACATTTACATGAACATAAATCGGCAAAAGCAAAAACACTTTTTGCCACCCACTACCACGAACTAAATGAACTAACCAATACATTAAAAGAGTAAAAAACTATAACGTATCGGTAAAGGAATTAAATAACAAAATAATTTTTCTGAGAAAACTGATGGCAGGAGGCAGCGAGCATAGTTTCGGGATACATGTGGCAAAAATGGCCGGAATGCCGGCAAATGTAGTTTTGCGCGCCAATGAAATTTTAAAAAAGCTTGAGAATGCACACGTAAATGCCGGCACTAAAATAAAAACGGCAGATGATTATCAGCTTAGCTTTTTTCAGTTAAACGATCCTGTGTTGGAGCAAATTAAAGAACAAATTGAAAAAACAGATATTAATACGCTCACTCCTGTAGAGGCATTAATGAAACTCAATGAAATAAAGAAATTGCTTGGTGAATAATTATTTTGAGGTTTCAGTATTTTAGTTATTTTTGTCGTCCTTTTAAAAAAGGAAATAGGCGGAAGTAGCTCTCCCGATGGTTTGGGATGGTAGAGCGAAACCGAAAGAATAATACAGGCGGAAGTAGCTCATTTGGTAGAGCGCCACCTTGCCAAGGTGGAGGTGGCCGGTTCGAGCCCGGTCTTCCGCTCAAAAAAATCCTCACAGTAATGTGAGGATTTTTTAAATCAATTTGCCTGGGTGGTGGAATTGGTAGACACGCAGGACTTAAAATCCTGTGTCTTCACGGACGTACGGGTTCAAGTCCCGTCCCGGGTACATTTCAATTGCAAAAAGGATCGAAGCAAAACTTTGGTCCTTTTTGTTTTAGAGCGAACAAGGGCTGAGTGAAACTTCTGGCATTTCAAAAATAAAACTGTAACCTGCACCAATACAGTTGTTAGTCTGAGAGTGGCTGGATGCTGAAAGCGGTTTTGGAACTGTTTACACCTGTAATGCTGCCTTGTGCATTTGTGAGTAATGTGTTTAGCGAAGCAATTTGAATTGCTGCTTTAGATGGGTTGTAGCTTGCACCGTATCTTGTGCAGAATGAAATAAGGTATGCAAGTTGGCTACATTCTTTGCATGACCTGTTTACTCATGGCAAATTGATTTCAGGGGAATTCGTGATTGCTTCGTAAATTGATGTTGCTAAACTGGAGTTTGAAAAGTGCTTTTACTCCGTTCCAAACTACTTTGTAGCCAATGCTCAAAATGAACGCAGCAAAAACAAAAGGAGCATAAGGCATGGGTATATGAATGCCTATGATGGACAAAACTTCTAAGGCAATTACAATAGCGATTGCGAATAGAAGAAAGAGGAATTTTTTGTCGTTAAGTGGTAGTTTCATGTTTGATATTGTTTTATTTTAATTCATCAGTTTTTCAAAATTCACTATTCCTGAGTGTGTATCATAGTAGGCAGCCGTAATGCCAATTTTATTTTGTTGCAGCAAATTACGGATGTATGGACTTTGTTGCATAATAAGGGACACGGAGTTCATCGCATTTAAGCGGGTGATTTCTTCCATTTCGGTTTCGTTTGAATAATCCGGTTTTTCTTTCTTATTATTAATCAGCATTTGCTCTATTTTAGTTGTTATAAAACCGATATTATTTTCTTTCATTCCATGCACTGCAGCGTTGATGGCTCCACAATGTGAATGTCCTTTAACAACAATAAGTTTTACCCCAATTTCTTTTACAGCCAGTTCAATACTTCCGATTATTTCAGGGCTAATAATATTTCCTGCTATACGAATGCTTAATAAATCACCAATTCCGGCATCAAAAATAATATCGGGTGATGTGCGCGAATCAATGCAACTGATTACAACCGCCATTGGATTTTGTCCGTGAGAGGTGGCATCTACCTGGTGACTATAATATTTTTCGTTCTGTTTTCCACTTACAAATCGTTCATTACCGAGTTTTAATAAATCTAAGACTTCCTGTGGCGTTAAATTTTGTTGTGCTTCTTTACTCAAAATATTTACAAATTGAATATGGTCGGTAAGCTCATATTTTTCTTTAAGTCCGAAGACGTTTAATTTTATTTGCCGCTCCACGCTCACCGTTGTTTTAAAATCGTTTATCAATTCTAAAATATCATTATCAATAAAATCAGAGCGTGTTGCATCAATAATAACATTTGCGCCTTCAGGTATTTGCCAAAGCGTTTCTTTTAATGACGCCTTGTTTAGAAAAGATACCTGACTGGGAAGTTCCAGCCGTATTGTTTCTCCAACGTGAAGTTTTTCTTCTGTAAGAATAAAGGGATTGCGATAGTTGCTTTTCAATAGAAAGAACAAACTAACCGCTAACCCGATTATGATACCTATCAATAAGTCGGTGAATATAATTGCAGCAATGGTTACCACAAAAGGAATGAATTGACTCCATCCTTTCTTAAACATCTCTTTAAATATAGAAGGCTTAGCCAGTTTAAAGCCGGTGAAAATAAGGATGGCAGCAAGGCAAGAAAGCGGAATTAAATTCAGAGTTTGGCTGAAAAACACTATACTCAACAGTAAAAAAGCTCCATGCAGAATGGCCGATAATTTAGTTTTAGATCCTGTGTTAATATTAACAGAACTTCTAACTATAACTGAGGTAATGGGTATGCCTCCTAATAGTCCGGCAAGCATATTTCCTACACCTTGTGCTTTTAGCTCTCTATTTGTAGGCGAGGTTCTTTTGTGCGGGTCTGCAATATCAATGGCTTCAATATTTAGCAGTGTTTCTAATGAGGCAACGATGGCAATGGTGATGCCAACAACCCACACCTTGTAATTGCTTAATGCCGAAAAGTTCGGAAGTTTTATTCCTAAAGTTTGAGAATCAATGACAGGAATAGAAACCAAATGATGACCATCCATATAGAACAAAGGAATATAGTAGAAGAACAGTTGGTTCATGGCAATCCCCAAAACAACTACTATTAAAGCCGATGGAATTATTTTAATTTTTGCAAGCGGGGTTCTGTCGTAAAATACTAAAACCAACAGCGAAATTATGGTAATAAGAACCGAGCCAATAGCAAGATGATTATGGGTGTATAATAATTCTGATATGGTATTTTGATGGTCAAGTTGCCCAAAAGAAAAATCACCTATTACATCGTTATGATTACCTAAGGCTTGTGGAACTTGTTTCAATATAAGCAGTATGCCAATTGCAGCTAACAATCCCTTAATCACATTAGATGGAATATAATTGGCGAGAAAGCCTACCTTGAGAAAGCCCGCTATCAATTGAAAAATACCTGCTAAAAAAACTGCGATTAAGAAAATATCAAACGAGCCTAATTGCGTAATAGATGCTAAAACAACCGCTGCAAGTCCGGCAGCCGGACCGCTTACACTTGTTTGCGAACCACTCAATAGTCCTACTATGATACCGCCAATGATACCCGAAATTACTCCCGAAAGCAAAGGAGCACCCGATGCCAAAGCTATACCAAGGCATAAAGGCAAGGCTACTAAAAAAACAGCTATGCTTGCTGCTAAATCATTTTTTATTGTTGTTTTCATACTTTAATTGTTTATGGTTATTGTTTTTTTGTTTCATTATGCTGAACCATCGTTGTTGTTTCTATTGTGTTTATTTCTCCACCTTGATTTTAAGCGGATATACCAATTAAAATGGTGGAGAGAAAGCAGAAAGTAAACTAAAGCGGTGCTGAGAATAGCGATTACATACATGTCATAAGCCACCGCAGCACCCACCGCAGCAGCAGCCCAAATAGACGATGCCGTAGTAAGCCCTAAAACTGAACCGTTATCTGTTCCTTTATAGATAATGCCCGCTCCAAGGAACCCAATACCTGTTACTATATTTGCTACTATTCTTCCGGCTGCTGTTGGGTCGGTGGTATGGATGCCTATAAGCGTGAACAAAGCTGCCCCTAAAGTAACAGCCGCAAAGGTTCTTATGCCTGCTGCATTACCGTGCATCTCACGCTCTACTCCAATAATAGCTCCGAGAATGAAAGCTACTAAAAGCCTCATACAAATAAGCAGTTCTATTTTAATGTCCATATCTATTATTTTTAATGTGCATGACCTTCGCCTTTGTTATTCATTTTAGCTAAGATGAAAAATGCTCCGTTTACCACAACCTTGCTGTTGGCAGGTATTTCTTTGAGTAAAGTAATTTCACTGTAACCTACATCAGTTGTGCCTTTGCGAACAGGAATTTTTTCAAAAGTTGTTCCTTCTTCTTCCTCATGCTGTTCCCCTTCTTTATGTTCTCCCTCTTTATGTTCTCCCTCTTTATGTTCGCTTTCTTTTTCTCCATGCTCATGCCCGTGTTCATCGTGTTTGTGTTCGGCAGTTTCTTTTTCGCTGTGGTGCTCTTCTTCGCTGTGTGCATCGGTTACAATAAAAATATAGTCCTGCCCTTCGTGGCTTACAATGGCATTGGTAGGCACGGCATCTACAGTAGCGTTTTCTAAACTTACCAAGGCGGTAATGCTCATGCCGTTAATCAAGCCCTGTTTATCGCCTTTTACCATAGCGTGAACTGCAATAGCTTTAGTGTTTTGCTCAAAGGTGTTACTGATGGCATAAACATCGGCATCGTATTCTTTGCCCGGATTATTGGTGAGTGTGAAATGAATGGTTTGCCCGACTTTTAATTTCTGCAAATCCTTTTCATACACATATAAATCCAAATGCAGTTGGCTATTATCCACTATTTCGGCAATGGATGTATTGGCATCTGCAAAAGTGCCGATGTTTACCGAAATGTTGCTCACCGTTCCGCTTATCGGACTGGTAATGTTTATTACCGACTGCA
>JAGVMA010000063.1 GCA_020054095.1 Bacteroidia bacterium
CATAGATGTAGATTTAGTGAGCGATATAGTTTTGTATCAAAACATGCCTAATCCATTTGGCGAAAGCACCATCATAAAATATTATTTGCCAAGCAACATTACCTCAGCCGTAATGAACTTTATGGATGAAACAGGTCGCATAATAAAAGAAGTGCAACTAACACAAACGGGCGATGGGCAAATCACCATCAATGCCCAAGACCTTGCATCGGGCATTTATACTTATTCGCTTTATGTAAATGGCCAAAATGTGCAAACAAGAAAAATGCAAAAGGTAAAATAATAGGAGAATTTTATTGTAGAAAACCCTCGCTCCACTTACAGCGGGGCGAGGGTTTTAATTTTTAGCCAACAGCCAATACGCACACACAAAAGGTGCTGAAAGCAGCACGCCATCAAACCTATCTAAAATGCCACCATGACCGGGTAAAATACCGCCTGAATCTTTCACTCCCAAGCTGCGCTTAAACATGCTTTCAACCAAATCGCCAAGTGTGCCTGTAACAGATACTATGGCGGCTGTTACCAGCCATTGCATTGTAGTGAGTTCGGTAAAATAAATTGCAATTATGTATGCGGTAACTTGTGTAAGCAAAATGCCGCCTATGGTTCCTTCCCACGTTTTTTTTGGCGAAATACGTTCAAATAATTTTGTTTTGCCTATTCCTCGGCCTACCAAATAGGCAAACGTATCATTGCTCCAAACAAGAAAAAAATATCCTAATAATAAATTAGTACAATACGCTTCGTCCAAAACATTTAATTGCACATTAACCGATAAAGAAGTAACGGCCAAAAAAACAAATGGAACGGTTACATATATTAATCCTAAAACCGTGAATGCTACGTTTAAAAATGGTTGTTCTTTTTTACGAAACAGCTCAAAAAAGAAAAGCATAAAAAATGCGGGAATAATTAGCCAAATATGAGCAGTGTAATAAGAAAGTGCGGCAATGCCATCGGCAATTAAAAACATAAGAGAAAACGAAAACACTGTTCCGAATACAACGCCAATGTGTTTTTGCGGATGAAGATTTGCTTTCTGCAACAAACTGTAAAACTCCCACAAGCCAAGACAAATAATGAGTGTAAACAAGGCGGCCATTGTAATATAGCTAAAGCCGATACAAAAAACCATTACCAGCACAAATGCTGCTCCTGTAATTGCACGTGTTAAAAAATTACTCATTCCCGGTGTTGCTTATAATGTATTTAGCTCTTATAACATTTGTATTGACTACATATAACTCAAACTCGCCAATAGATTTATAAAACGAATCTTGATTGTTGCGAATAACAACTTCTATCTCATTGGCTTCGAGCAATGCCTTGGTCATTTCAGCTAAATGCAAATGAGGGGTGGAAAATATCATTTCCCAGTCTTTACTCATAACAATACAAAGTAAGCAAGAATATTTAAGCTACCGGAGTGGTATCGTCCACTAAAAACACAAATATTTCTTTGGGGCCATGTGCGCCTTGCACTAGTGTTTTTTCGATATCGGCTGTACGGCTAGGGCCCGTGATGCACGAAATAAGCGATGGCATTTGCCCATTGTATTTTTCGCTGATTTGTTTCAGCGCATCCTTATGCGTCATTACCAATTGCGAAGTGTAAACAAGCACTACATGGTAATTAGGAAAAACGGGCAACCTCCTGCCCGATGGCTGGCGCGAGGTAATAAAAATACTGCCGGTGCGAGCCACCGCACTTTCACAGAGTGTAACGCCCACATCTAATTTCGAGAAATCTGTTTCATTATCCGTAAACGGGATATTAGCTTCTGATAATAATCGTTTTAATTTGGGTTCCATGGCAAATACAAGCCCGAAATTATTTTCTTTAATAAGCGCATCTAATCCAAGTGCAAATTCTTTTTCTTTTTCGCAAAACAAAAATTTACCATTAAGCTTTGTAAATTTTTGTGCAAATAAAATCTCCATCGGTTCGTCCGGAATATTATAAATACTGGTTTCCCAATCTAAATCGGGTTGCTCTTGTGTGGTTTTATGAATTAGCGCCTGACGTACTTTTTTTAAAATTTTTTCGCGCGAAGTAGTATCACTCATTACTAAGTTAAGTAAGCTTTGTTATTATTGGGCCTTCGTTCTTTTGCTCTTCTTCCTGCTTGGTGGTAGTTTCCTCTTTTGTTTGCTCAACACCATTTTTATGCTCGGCTTCATTAAAGCTGTTAAACTTTGCTTGTTCTGGTCTTTCAAATGGGCGGATACCAAAAATCTCTTCCAAATCTTCCTTAAAAATTACTTCCTTTTCTAAAAGTTTATTGGCAAGAACTGAAAGCTTTTCTTTGTTTTCAGAAAGTATTTTTTTAGTTCGCTCGTATGCATTATCAATCATTTTCTTTACTTCTTCATCTATCGCTTCGGCCGTTTTTTCGCTGTAAGGTTTATTAAATGCGTATTCATTTTGGCCTGATGAATCGTAAAAGCTAATGTTACCTATGCGCTCATTCAATCCGTAAATAGTTATCATGGCATAAGCTTGCTTGGTAATTTTTTCCAAATCGCTTAATGCGCCTGTAGAAACTTTTCCGAAAACTATTTCTTCTGCTGCGCGTCCGCCTAATGCTGCACACATTTCATCAAACAACTGGTCGGCAGTGGTAATTTGTCTTTCTTCGGGCAAATACCATGCTGCGCCTAATGAGCGCCCACGCGGAATAATAGTAACTTTTACAAGCGGACTTGCATGCTCAAGCAACCAACTCACAGTAGCGTGTCCGGCTTCGTGGTATGCAATTACTTTTTTCTCCTGAACAGAAATTACTTTGTTCTTTTTTTCTAAACCTCCAATAACACGGTCAACTGCATCTAAAAAATCTTGACGACCAACTACTTTTTTGTCTTTTCGGGCGGCAATTAAAGCTGCTTCGTTACAAATATTTGCAATATCAGCACCCGAAAAGCCGGGGGTTTGTTTCGCCAAAAAATCAATATCTACCGTGTTATCAATTTTTAATGGTTTTAAGTGAACTTTAAAAATTTCTTTACGCTCGTTCACATCTGGCATGTCCACATATATTTGCCTATCGAAACGGCCGGCACGTAACAGCGCTCTGTCTAAAATATCGGCACGGTTTGTTGCTGCTAAAATAATTACACCACTATTAGTCCCAAAACCGTCCATTTCGGTGAGCAATTGGTTAAGCGTGTTTTCGCGCTCATCATTTGCTCCATGCGATACACTTTTACCGCGTGCTCGTCCTATGGCGTCTATCTCATCAATAAAAATAATACAAGGTGATTTTTCTTTCGCTTGACGGAACAAATCGCGAACGCGCGATGCACCCACACCAACAAACATTTCAACAAAATCAGAACCTGAAAGTGAAAAGAATGGAACCTTTGCTTCACCGGCAACTGCTTTTGCCAATAGAGTTTTACCAGTTCCGGGAGGGCCAACCAACAATGCGCCTTTCGGGATTTTTGCACCTAACTCGGTGTATTTTTTAGGATTTTTCAGGAAGTCAACAATTTCTTTAATCTCAATTTTTGCTCCTTCTAATCCGGCTACATCGTTAAAAGTAATTTGCACATTATTTTCTTTTTCAAAAAGAGTAGCTTTTGATTTACCGATGTTAAATATCTGTCCGGGTCCACCGCTTCCGCCACTCATTCTGCGCATAATAAATACCCAAATTAAAATCATTACTACCAAAGGTATAATCCAACTCAACTGCTCGCCCCAGCTTGTGCGCTCTATGCTTGTGGCTTCCACACGCTCTTGCTCAGGTATTTCTTTTTGTATATCGTTTAGTTTAGTGATGAACGATGTTACATCTGGAAACTTGTAAACGTATTGCGGATCGGCTTTGCTGAATTGCTGCTTGGCAATTTGCTCGTATTTTTTTTCTTTTAATTTCTCGGCTTTAATATAAACTTCGGCATAGGTTTTATTTACAATTTCTATGCGTTGCACATCCATGTTACGCACCATTTCGGCAAATTGCTTTGCATCAATCTCTTGCGAACCACCGCCAATTTTCACAAAGTTCAATGCTATCAGCGCAATGATGATGATGGCATAGATCCAATAAAAGTTAAACGAATTTTTCGGCATTTGCGGCTTCTTAGGCATCCTGTCCTTCAATCCACGTTTTTCATTATTTTGTTGTTCACTCATTTTGTTAATCCTTCTAAATAATTTTGTTAAGCAACTTTCTTAATTTCTGCATCAGCCCACAGCGCTTCTAAATTGTAAAACTCGCGCACTTCTTTCTGGAAAACATGAACCACCACGTTAAAGTAATCTATCAAAATCCATTCGGCAACTTGTTTACCCTCGCTGTGCCAAGGTTTTTCACCTGTTTCTTTCTTCACCATCTCTTCTACTGATTGAGTTATTGCCTCAATTTGCACATTTGAATCGCCTTCGCAGATGATAAAAAAATCGGCCACCGCACTTTGAATTTCTCGTAAATCAAGGCAAACAATGTTTTTCCCTTTTTTTTCTTGAATTCCTTTTATAACTGCATCGGCAATTTTTTGCGATGATTCTTTCTTTTTTTTCTTTTTTGCCATCAAGTATTTTTACAATTTTGTGCCTGCTCACAGTTATTTGACGAACGAGGCAACTACATATTTTATATAGTTGCAAAGTTAATGAAATAATTGCTTTAAATATGGCGCTGAAAACATTATTTACAGGACAAAATTTGCTTTGGATGGACGAGGTGGACTCCACCAATTCTGTCCTTATGGGACTTGCAAAAAACGAAAAATTAGCACATGGCAGTGTGGTTTGCTCCTATAACCAAACTGCAGGGCGTGGACAGCGAGGCAACTCCTGGCAAAGTGAACCGAATAAAAATATTACTGCCAGCGTTTATTATCAGCTTGGTGCATTGCCGGTTGCCAATGCATTTGTACTCAATAAAATAGTATCGCTCGCTGTGGCGGATACACTAAAAACAATAATGCCTAATCAATCAGTAAAAATAAAATGGCCTAATGATATTTTTGTTGACAACAAAAAAATAGCAGGAATATTAATTGAAAACACTTTGAAGCAAGATGCTATTGCTTATACTATAATTGGCGTGGGAATAAATATTAATCAGGAAAAATTTGATGTGCCAACTGCTGTTTCGGTTAAAAATATTTTAGGAATTGATTACGATTTAAACAGTGCATTAAATATATTTTTAGAAAACCTTGAAGCACTGTACTTGCAGCTAAGAAGTGCAAAAACAGGTGAGCTAAACAAAGGATATTTTGCATCGCTTTACAAACTAAGTGAGCTGCAAAAATTTCAGCAGGCAGATAATACATTTGAAGCTACAATTGAAGGAGTGAACGAACATGGAAAATTAATACTGAAAAAAAAAAATGGAACAGCCGAAACATATAATTTCAAAGAGATAAAATGGATTCATGAAAATTAAGCCTATTGCATTATTTCTTTTTATTTCACTTCAAATATTTGGACAAAATTACCCGACCAATTTTTTCAGGATGCCGGTGGATACGCTTGTTTCCCTATCGGGAAATTTTGGCGAAATACGTTACGATCATTTTCATTACGGCTGGGATATTCGCACAGGCGGAAAAGAAGGTATGAAAATAGTAGCTGCGGCCGATGGTTATGTTTCGCGTATAAAAACCGGAACTTATGGCTACGGAAAAGTAATTTATGTTACACATGCCAATGGCTATGTTACTGTGTATGCTCACTTAAGCGCCTTTAATGATTCAATAGGATTTTATGTGAAAAATGAACAATATAAATTGCAATCGTATGAAACAGAGCTGTTCCCTAAAGTGGGAGAATTGAAAGTAAAAAAAGGAGAATTTATTGCGCTATCAGGCAACACCGGCTCATCTGAAGCGCCACACTTGCATTTTGAAATTCGTGACGAAAAAACTGAAGAGATAATTAACCCTTATTTTTTCGGGCTTGATATACCCGATACGGTTAAGCCGTTTTTTAAAACATTGGCAGTTTATCCTTTACTGGAAGGTGTTGTAAACGGGACTACCAATCAACCCACATATATTGAGTTACAAAAAAAAAACGGCAAATATGTTTTTAAGAATAAAGACTCAGTTGTAGTTACCGGAAATTTTGGATTAGGAATTGAAGTTTACGATTTAGAAAACAAAACACCAGGACAAAACCAAATTTACTCACTTGAATTAGAGTTAAACGGAAAAATTGTTTACACTTTTGAGTTAAAACGATTTGCGTTTGACCAAACTCGTTATGTTAATTGCCATATAGATTACAAAGCCCAGCGAAAAGACAAGAAAGGAATACAGCGCACTCATATAATTGATGGAAATAAATTTCCGGGTTATAGCACAACAGAAAATAATGGAATGTTAAACTTAAGCAACGATAGCATACACCGTGTACGATTTATTGCAAAAGATTTCTACGGCAACACAAGTGTTTTCACATTCTATATTCAATCAAAAAGAAATCAGGCAGCCGAAAACCGGATGCTTCAGGAAGAAGGGGGACTAAATAAATACCAAATAAACTATAAAGATTCTTTTGCACTTAATGGTGATTATTTAAAACTATTCGTTCCAAAAAATACATTTTATAGTTCCTTTACTTTAGAAGTGAGTAAATTTCTCAGCATTAAACAAACCTATAGCATACCATTTGTTCTAAGAGATTATTATGTTCCGCTTCATAAATACATTACTATATCATTAAAAAATACTGTACAAGTAGCCGATTCTCTAAAGAAAAAACTGACGATTGTTTCGGTTAACAACAATGGTGGTTTTGTAAATGAGGGCGGAGAGTATAATGATAATTGGGTAACCACTAAAACGAGAAGCATGGGCTTATACACAATAGCAATGGACTCTACTGCCCCAAAAATTAAAATCCCCATTTTGCCAAAATCAAAAAACATAAATACTTTACAAGCGATTGAAATAAAAGTGAGCGATAATTTAACAGGGATAAAAGAATACAGCGCTTATATAGATGGCGAATGGATACTGATGGAATACGAACACAAGAAAAATACATTCATCATAATAAATGGTGATTTACCAAAAGGCAAGCACACTATAACCATTAATGCCATGGATGGAAAAGAAAACAAAAGCAGCATTAGTTTTGAATATGTGAAATAGAATCTTATTCTATATTTGTTCAAATTTTTATAAGAAAATAACATGAAAAATATTTCAGTAATAGGCAGCGGAACAATGGGCAATGGCATAGCACACGTATTTGCGCAATGTGGTTACAATGTATCGCTTATAGATGTGCGCGAGGAAGCGCTTAAAAATGCGTTAGATACAATTGCTAAAAACGTAGACCGACAAATTGCAAAAGGTGCATTAAAAGAAGAAGATAAAACCAAAACACTTGGCAACATAAAAACATTTACAAAAATTGCCGATGGCGTAAAAGCAGCAGATTTAGTAGTCGAAGCTGCTACCGAAAACGTAGAACTTAAGCTTAATATTTTTCGTGAATTAGATGCAGCTGCACCTGCAAATTGTATTTTATCATCAAATACATCTTCTATTTCAATAACAAAAATTGCTGCGGTTACTAAACGTGCCGATAAAGTAATAGGCATGCATTTTATGAATCCGGTTCCGGTAATGAAATTAGTGGAAGTAATACGCGGCTATTCTACTTCCGATGAAGTAACGCAATTAGTTATGCATACATCAAAAGCGCTGGGTAAAATCCCTGTTGAGGTAAATGACTACCCTGGTTTTGTTGCCAATAAAATTTTAATGCCGATGATTAACGAGGCAATTATTACTCTACACGAAGGTACTGCGGGAGTTGAAGAAATAGATACTGTTATGAAATTAGGTATGGCACACCCGATGGGACCTTTGCAACTTGCCGATTTTATTGGCTTAGATGTATGCCTTGCAATTTTAAGAGTGTTACAAGATGGTTATGGTAATCCCAAATATGCTCCGTGCCCATTACTTGTTAATATGGTTATGGCAGGGCATTTAGGTGCAAAAACCGGAAAAGGATTTTATCAATATACTGCCGGAAGTAAAGATTTAGTAGTGGCTGATAGATTCAAAAAATGAATTTATACCCTAAGCCTGCTTTAAAGTTTCTGCATACAATTTTTCATAAAGCGGTAGAACTTCGCCTAAATCATATTTTTTTGCTTGTTCATACGCTTGTTCTTTAAATTTATATAGCGTAGCGTCATCATTTAATATCTTTAAGGCGTTATTCGCCATGTCATCCACATCGCCCACATTACTAGTATAACCTGTAATTCCGTTTATATTAACTTCGGGCAAGCCACCGGTATTAGTTGATATTACAGGCACTTTACAAGCCATTGCTTCTAACGCTGCTAAGCCAAAACTTTCTGTTTCTGATGGCAATAGAAACAAATCGGCTACACAAAGCAATGGCGTAGGGTCGGTAATTTTTCCCATCGAACGAATATCGTTACAGGTATCCAACTCTCGACAAAGTTTTTCGATATTAGCTCGCTCTGGTCCATCGCCAACTAAAATTAATTTAGAAGAATATTTTTTTCTCACCTTCTCAAACACTCGTAATACATCATCAATTCGTTTTACTTTTCTGAAATTAGAAACGTGAATTAGAATGCGCTCGCCATAAGGCGCAAATTGTTTTTTATCGCATTCTGACTTTGATTGCTGAATATAATCATCCACACAAATAAAATTCGGAATAACATGAATTGGTTTTTCTATTTTAAAATATTTCAAAGTATCCTGTTTCAAACTATCTGAAACTGCCGTTACGGCATCACTCTGATTTATGGCAAACGTAATAACGGGCTCAAAAGATGGATCTTTGCCGAGTAATGTAATATCGGTGCCGTGCAGCGTGGTAATAACAGGAATATTAATTCCCTCTTTTGCTAAAATTTGTTTTGCCATATATGCAGCACTCGCATGCGGAATTGCATAATGCACATGAAGCAAATCTAATTTTTCGTACTTAACCACATCTACTAATTTGCTTGACAAAACTAGCTCGTAAGGCTGGTAATCAAACAAAGGATAATCGCTCACTGAAACTTCGTGGTAAAAAATATTGCCCGATATAAAATCTAAACGTACAGGCTGACTGTAAGTTATAAAATGTACTTGATGGCCTTTAAGTGCCAATGCTTTTCCTAATTCGGTGGCCACCACTCCGCTTCCACCAAAAGTGGGATAACACACAATTCCAATTTTCATTTTTAAAATATTAAAATTTTATCTGCATCATGCAGAATATAAAATTACTATTTAATTGCATCGTAAATTATCTCCTGAATTTTTGTGCGAATCCCCATTTTAGAAAGTTTATTAATATCAGCATCGGGGTAAACTCTGTTGGAAAGAAAAATGTAAACTAATTTTTTTTCGGGATCAACCCAAGTAATTGTTCCGGTGAAACCGGTGTGTCCATAACTCATGTATGATACACAGCTGCAAACTGGGCTGTCTTTTTCCGGATTTATTTCTGGTTTGTCGAAGCCCAACGCTCTGCGATTATCTTGGCAAAATTGGCACTTTGTAAATTCGTTTACAACCGCTGAATCGAGGTAACGAACACCGCCATATTCGCCATTTTGCAAATACATTTGCATCAGTATTGCCAAATCATTTGCATTGCTAAATAATCCGGCATGGCCTGCTACGCCACCCATCATTGCCGCTCCTTGGTCGTGCACATATCCTTTCACTAATTGTTTTCTGAATTTTACGTCATATTCAGTAGGCACAATTCTATTCTTATCAAATTTTTTAAGCGGATTGTACGTGAGTGTGGATGCGCCAAGTGGTGCATAAAAACTAACATTCAGGTAATCATCTAAAAACCTATCGGTTTGCTGTTCTACAATTTGCTTAATAAAATAGTAACCCAAATCGCTGTACTTGTATTTCCCTGCATCTTTAATTTCGGAATTCACTATCCATTTATATATTGAATCGACATACAATTTATTCATAAACATTTTATCTGTTACCTGATAAGGATACTGTGTACTGTAAGCTGTATCATAAACTCCTTTTTTATATTCGCCTTTACTTACGGTTTTCATCCAAAAGGGAATCCATTCTTTTAAACCTGCTTGATGTGTCATCATCTCGCGAAAATTAATTTTACTCTTATTCGTTCCTTTTAAATAAGGCAAATAAATACTTAGTGAATCATCGAGTTTCACTTGTTTATCCTGCACCATTTTCATCATAGCTGCTGTTGAGCCGGCTATTTTTGTAATGGATGCAAGGTCGTACAAATCAGTATTCTTTACTTTTACTTTGTTTTCGTAGGTGTGGTAGCCAAATGATTTTTGGTAAATGACTTTACCATCTTTCGCAACTAAAATTTGACAACCGGGATATGCCTTGTCGTAAATTCCTTTCCACGCCACCGAATCAATTTTATTTAACTGCTCTGAATTTATTTTCAACTCCTCGGGCAAAGTGTATTTCAAACGAGTGGGCGCAATGGTATTAATGCCCGTGCCAATTTTAAAATAATTAGATGCTGTAACGGGCAATTTCCCTTGTGATGAAATGCCGCCAAAAATTAGTTGGGCAGATAAGTCTTGATTATCGTCATACGATTCGTAAGACATAATAATTGCATCTGCCAAATGCACACTGTCCATTTTTGCCAATATGTAAGGATTGCCGAATACATCTACAATTGTTTTCTTTTTTCTGATTATTTCGTTCAATACTTTTTTTAACTTATCGGTGAACCCGAAATTTTTAGCAGGAGAATTATTGGTGTTGTTCACCTGAACTATAACCAAATTATATTTTTCTAATTTCTTGTACAGCGAGTCGCACTGTGGTTGTTTACAATCTTTATCAAGTCCGTAACAATCTACCGATGTATAGTTATTTAAGCGTTGCTTAAAAACATTATCTTCGTCATAACCAAGCGATACAGCAGCAATCCGAAGCGTATCAAGTTTTTTAAGCGGAATTAAATCGTTGTTGTTTTTTAAAACAGTAATTGCGTACTCTACTAAATTTCTGTTCAATAATTTTGCCTGCTGGTTATTTAAATCGGCAACTAAATTTTTAGTGCTTATTTTTTTTGTTGATTTAAACCGCACCAATATTTAGCCATCAGAATTTTTTTACAGCGAATATCTATCTCTTGCTGCGCAATCAATCCACTATCAATTGCTTGTTTAATTTTTTGAATTCCTTCCGGAATATCATCCGGAAAAAGTAGCACATCATTACCTGCGAGTAGCGCTTTCACGTTTATTTCGCCCGATGTGTAGTACTTGCTCACACCTTTCATATTTAAAGCATCGGTAAAAATTAAACCTTTAAACTGAAGTTTATCTTTCAGTAAATCTGTAACCACTTTTTTTGACAAAGTACTTGCTGTTTCTTTTGTTGTATCCAATGCAGGTATTGACAAATGTGCTACCATCATACTGCCCAACCCTTGGCTAATCATTGTTTTAAACGGAAATAACTCTAAACTATCTAATCGCTCAATTGGTGAATTGATGGTGGGTAATGTTTTGTGTGAGTCGCTATCAGTATCGCCATGACCGGGAAAATGCTTTGCATTAGCGAGTATAAAATTATCCTGCAATCCTTTCATATACATAATTGCTTTGCGAGTAACATTAATTTTATTTTCGCCAAACGAGCGATTGCCTATTACCGGATTGAGTGGATTGCTATTCACATCGGCCACAGGTGCAAAGTTTACATGAATACCCATGCGCTTACAATGGCGTGCAATTTCTGCTCCCATCTGATAAATCAAACTATCATTTTGTATAGCTCCCAAAGTCATTTGGCGCGGAAAAGCAATAGTGCTATCAAGTCGCATGGCAAGGCCCCATTCGCCATCTATAGAAACCAACAGTGGTACTTTACTTAACGACTGATAATAATTAGTAAGTTTTGCTTGCCTCAATGGGCCACCTTGAAAAAAAATAACACCTCCAATTTTATTTTCCTGTATTAGCTTTACCACATCTTTCGGCTTTTGCTTTTTTTCATCGCTGTAAGCTGCAATCATAAAAAGTTGGGCAATGCGCTCTTCGGGCGATAGTTTTTTCATCACACTATCTGCCCAATGCGATGCTATGTCATTGATAAATGGTGGCGCAGCATTTTCTGCTGTAATAACTGCCACAAATGATGTGGTAAATAAAAGAAAAACTAAATAAAATAAAAATCTATTTCTCATTATTGCTGCACATAAAAATACTTTTAGCGTAAATGCAAAAAGCGTGCTGCTAAACTACTTTTCAACATATAGACTGTTAATGTAAATTAGGTTTTAAACCAATTAAGGCATTGCATATACGCATCGCGCATTCCTTCATACATGGCCTCACGACCAAAGTTACACGCCTGTTGCGACTCGTTAATTGTGTCTTTCGAATGGCTAATTTGGCTTTGGAGCCAATTCACAAAGCTTTCGATTTGCTCGGGAGTAAAGTTTTTCATGGGGATTTTGTTTTCGGGGTTTAACATTTTTATTACTTTTTCACTACTTGTTCGGGCAATGTATTGGGAATAAAATTTTTGTAATGCTCATAACGGTTAATTATTTCTTTTACATAAGTACAAGGTTCAGCGCCTCTGCAGTAGCCGTGTTTTACAACAGGATCGTTATAATAAATTGATTTAGATTTTGAGAGCAAGTAAAACGAAACAGCATCCCAGTTGCCGCCCGCTTGCTCAAACTTAATTGCAAGGTTACGTGCATCTATCACATGCCCTAGCCCAACATTGTATGACGCCAACACAAATTTTATTCGTTCATCTTTTTCCGGAATGTGTTTTTCCCAATACATATTAATTTTATCGAGGTATTTTGTACCGGCATTTATACTTTGTTCGGCAGTTGCATTTAACGTATCAATACCAAAGTAAACAGCAGTTTGTGGGATAATCTGCATCAACCCGCTTGCACCAGCCCACGATAGGGCATCATTATTAAACCTCGATTCTTGGCAAATAAGCGATGCGAGCATTCGCCAATCCCAATTAATTTTTGTTGCATACTTTTTTATCAGTTCATCGTACTCCGAAATATTATTGCCCGATTGCGAAAAATAGTCACTGTCTATTCGTTCTTTTACTCCTCTATTATTTTGAAAATATTTAGCATAAGTGTGAGAAAAATTACCTTTTCGTTTTGCTTTTACAATCCAATTATTGATAATAGACAAAAGCATTTCTGAATTTTTTCTTACCGCCCATGCAATTTGCTGCGGCAAACTTAGTTCGGTTTTAGTATCAATATTCGGGAAATAGGTTTGGTTTACCATTGCCACATTTTCATCAGCAACAGTAAAATCAATTACTCCACCTGCAACCATACTAATAAGTTCTTCTGTTTCTTTTGTTCCGGGAGCGGCAATAATATTTATATCTCCTCCTATTTCTTCCGATATATTTTGTAATCGCTCGTAAAACGATGACTCCCTTCTCACATAAATTTCTTTGCCCACCAAATCATATACATTACGAATTAATTTTTTATTCAGTGTTTGTTGAGTCAATTTTTTCCAGTTATCAGGTTTGCGTTGCACAAGCACTTGGCAGGTATATAAAATAGGTTTGGTAAAATTTACTTTTGTAAGTCGCTCTTTTGTTATTGTTAAGTTAGCTGCAACAATATCTACATCTCCATTATTCAATTGCCAAAAAACATCATCTAAATTTTTTGCCAATTTTAGCTCTAATTCTATTCCTGTCGATTTACAAAAATCGCTTAGCAGTTCGTATTCAAAACCCATCGGCTCACCTTTGTATATAAAGTATCCGGTTGAACTGTAATCGGTAAGCACAATTAATTTTCCGCGCTTTAAAATACTGTCAAAATCTACAGTAGCATTTTCAGCATTAGGTTTTTTATGTGATTGAAAAATTGAATTAGAAGCAGACTTGTACTTATACATAAAAACCAACCCGGTAAAGAGAGCAAGTAACAACAAACTGAAGCTTTTTAGTTTTATGGATGGGGTAACCATAGGTGCCTCCTTTTATTAGGTTTTTCACACTCCGTTTAACGCAAGCCAATGTGAATAGTGATAAATATTAGCTATACGGCACGCAATCGTTGATTAAATTTGCCAAATGTTCGACCAATTTATAGCACATGTAAAACACAGAATACAAGAGCCACTGCCGGGAGCTGAGGCGCAATACAAAATGGCGCCTATTGGTAGAAAAACTGCGCAAGAATATTTAGCTAAACAAAACATAAAACCAAAAATTGGCTGCGTTATGATTTTGCTTTATCCCAGCGATGATAAAATAATGATTCCGCTTACGCTTAGAAGCACTTATGACGGCACCCACAGTGGGCAAGTTAGTTTCCCCGGTGGCAAACACGATGAGGCGGATACTGATTTAAGCCACACAGCTTTGCGCGAAACAGAAGAAGAATTAGGAATACAAAAAAGCAGTATCGTTTTAATTGGCAAACTTACCGACTTGTATATTCCGCCAAGCAATTTTTTAGTACATCCATTCTTAGGTTACTGTAACACAAAACCATCGTTCAAAAAAAACGAAAGAGAAGTGGCAGAAATATTAGAAGTAGAAACAAACCGTTTGGCCGATAAATCCATTATAAAACAAAAAAAAATATACAATAAAACTTTTGGCTGGACAGTTAACACGCCTTATTATGAAATAGCTAACCAAACTGTGTGGGGCGCAACGGCAATGATAATAAGCGAGCTAAACGAGTTGATTTTAAATGAGCCCTCGGGCTTTTAACTCCAAGTACTTATTTATTGTGTTGATTGATAAATCTTCGGGGCGAGATAAAATGATTTGAATACCAAACTGGCGTAGCCCTTGTATTATCTGATATTTTTCGTGAACAAATTTTTGCGCCACGGTTTGATGATAAATGTCTTCCACGTTTTTGCAATCATTGGTAGTATAATCACTTATCTCGGTGTTTTCAAAAAATATTACCACTAATAAGTGCTGCATGTTTATTTTACGAAGTATTGGCAACACGCGCTCGAGTGAATAAAAACTTTCAAAATTTGTGTAAAGAAAAAGCAAACTTCTTCCTTTTACAAAATTTCTGATAGAGTGGTAAAGCATCTCGTAATTTGCTTCAAAATTTCTGTCTTGTACGTGATAAAGACCGTCTAAAATTTTTCGCAAATGACTCATGCTGCTGTCTGCTTTAAGCATGCTGCCCTGTTTATCTGAGAAAGTAATTAAACCTGTTCTATCTTGTTTTTGAAGTGCTGTGTTAGATATAATTAATGAAGTATTAATTGCATGGTCGAGTAAACTGAGCCCATTAAATGGCATACGCATATTGCGGCTGTTATCAATCACATTGTAAACTTGCTGCGAACGCTCTTCTTCATATTGGTTAACCATTATTTCGGCTTGCCTGCCTGTGGCTTTCCAATTTATTGTGCGCATATCATCGCCTCTCACATAGTTTTTTATTTGCTCAAATTCGTAGCTATGCCCTATTCTTCTTAATTTTTTCACGCCATGAAAATGGGCAATCCGAGCCATCGTTTTCAATTCAAATTCCTTCATTTGAATAATGGATGGGTAAACAGGAACCATTGTTTCTGCTGCAACAGGAAACCTTCGTTCGATAAAACCAAGTGCTGTTTTAGCATAAATATTTATTTTTCCAAACTGATATTCTCCACGCAAAGTGGGATGCAAAACGTAGTTTATAATTTGCTCTTCACCGGGGAGTAAGGTGATATTAAAATTAAAATCGCGTTTTTGTAATTGGCTTGGCATCTCATCCACCACATTCAAATCTAACTTTAAGCCGAATTTATTTTGTACATAAATTTTCACATGATTATCGCTGCCAAGCGAAAGTACTTTAGTAGTTACACGGTTAGCCGTAACATTTACCGATGGATTAAACAGCATAAAAACTTCGGCAAGCACCAATGCCATTGCAACCACAATTAATGCCTGTGCAATTGGGAATAAAAGACCTAACGTGAAACTAATTACAAACAGCAATGCAATGATGCCGAAAAGAAAAAAGAAACGATTGGTAATATATATGTTGCCGAAAAACTTGCGCATACCTTATCTGGGCACTTCTATTTTTTCAATTATCTCTTTAATAATATCTTCCGGATGCAGCCCTTCCATTTCGCGCTCGGGGGTTAAAATTATGCGATGATTTAAAACCGGATAAGCCATTTGCTTAATATCATCTGGGGTAACAAAATCGCGGCCACTCATTACGGCAAGTGCTTTAGAAGTACGCATAATAGCAAGCGATGCGCGTGGCGATGCTCCCAAAAATAAATCGCCATTATTGCGTGTGTTATTTATTATTTCGGCAATGTATTTTAGCAACTCATCTTTAATGTGAATTTTTTCAATTATATCTCTGCATTCTTTAATATCATTTGCGCCTAAAACCGGATTAACATCTTGCGCAGTAGCAATTGAAAAATCGTTTTTAAATTTATTTAAAATCTCTGTTTCTTGCTCCAAAGTAGGATAGTGCAATTTTATTCTGAACACAAACCTATCTAATTGCGCTTCGGGTAGTTTATAGGTTCCTTCCTGCTCTATTGGATTTTGAGTTGCCATAATAAAAAATGGTGCATCCATTTTATAAGTAACGCCATCAATTGTTACCTGGCGCTCTTCCATTACCTCGAACAAAGCTGCTTGTGTTTTGGCAGGCGAGCGATTAATTTCATCTATCAAAACTAAATTTGAAAAAATAGGACCTTTGTTAAAAGTAAAGTCCGATGTTTTCATGTTAAATACAGATGTGCCCGTAACATCTGTTGGCATTAAATCGGGAGTAAATTGAATGCGCGAAAAACCTACCGATAATGTTTTAGCAAGTAATTTTGCGGTTAGTGTTTTAGCAATGCCAGGCACTCCTTCGAGCAGTACATGACCATTGGTAAATAGCGCTACAAGCATTTGATCTATCATTTGATCCTGGCCTACTATTACCTTTCGGATTTCGGTTTTCACTTGCATTACAGCAGCATTAATCCGATTAATGCTTTCCTGATTTTTGGATGTTAGGTTTGTTTCTTCCATTTTATTTTTTATTTACAATTTTTATAAAAATTATCTATTGATTGATGAAACTTAATGAGTTCAGTGTCTTCCATCATCATGCTTGTTTTAATGATGAGATTGTATTGACCGAATATGCCATCTACCACATGGTAAGGCAACTGCGATTTTAACGAAATTTTTTGCATCAATTGATTATCAACCTGCGATGTGGGCAGGTGATATTTATTGCGAATAAAAGTTAAGAACTGTCGCATTTTCAAGCGGCATAAATTTTTGTGATCGTTCTGCAAAAAGTATAATCGCCCCATGGTTTGCACAAATTCTAATGATGTGTTATTGTTAGGAACAATCATTGGTATAGGTTTCTGCTTTCGTTTAGCACGAAACAAAACATATACAAGAACCATGGCAAGCAAAATATACCAAGCCCAACGCATGCTTTTAAACGACAGTAAATATTGCAGCGGCCCTTCGTTTAATCCGTGCATGCCTTCTTGCTTTTGTTTCATGTAATGTGGCATGCGGTTGTATTCGTCCCAATACGTTTTGCCGGCAGGCAGATGAGAAAAAACTCCTGAGGCATAATCCACACCACTTTCTTCAATCATGTAATAGTTTGTGAACATGAGCGGAGTTGAATGAAAGTAGAAATGGCCTTTGCCGTAATCAACTCGCATAAAATTTACAAAGGCAGAATCATTTTCTGTTTTAAAATAACCCAACTTTGTAAATGTTTGCGAATAATCGCACAGGTAATCATCATTCATATAGCTCCACCAATAATGAGTAGGGCCGTACCTGCGCTTGTGGCTGTACTTGTATGGCGATTTGGTTTTTAACGAATCATGGAAAAAATTAGCGAACACAACCGAGTCGGCTCTGTAACTAAATCCTTGGTAGTTATAACCACACTGATAATCATAGAGCATGTACAAAAACTCGTCAGGAATTTGTTTGCAACATATAAGCGCATTATTACCTTGATAAATAAAGGTGAGCAAATCTTCTTTTGAAGCTGAATCTAAAAAAAGCGCTTCACCAATAAAAACATAATTTGCATTTGTTAAACTATCTTTTTCATTTTTCAAATAACTGCTTATTCCTTTTGTCATTTCAACAAATGTATCTTTCTCGAAATAAGTTTTAGCCATTTTATGTATTACATATCCACCATAAGGCTCCTTGTAGTCGTTATTATAATTTTCGTACCACTGGTATTTTTCATCAGTGCGTGTAAAATAAAACAGTAAGCTCAGGCAAGCCACAATTACAATAATTATTATCCAAACCTGTTTACTCATTTTATTTTACGTTTGTTTTTAGATTTTTCAAAAACACATCGAAGTGCGGAACAATTTTCAAAAATAAATTTTCTTCAATAGTGTTTTCGCCATACCAAGCATATTCAAATGTTTGTGTGATTTCTCTAAAGTCGGTGTAATTTTCTCTGCTGCTCATTTCTACCAAATACTCGTAATTTGTTTTGTCTTTTTTCCACTTTATCCATTCTTTAACGGATAGTTCTTTTATCACCATTAAATAATAAAGGCGCACGGCAAGTCGGTAATTTTTTTCGCTAATTGCTTTTTGCAAATAGGCATCTAAATCCGATTCATGTAAATTTTCTTCTATCTTTTCGATATTAAACACTTCATTGTTCAGTGCCGTGTTTGACAAAAACAAAGTTCTCTTTAACAGTTTATACAAAACAAATGCTATTACAAAAACGGCAATTGCAATTAATGCAAAGCGTGCGAAAGATTTCCAAAATGAATAAGATGCATTAGGTTTATTCATCGTTTTTTTATATTTCTTTTTTGTAGTGGCTGAGTCTAATTTTTTTTCTGCTTCGGTGTAGTCAAATTCCTTGGTGATTTCCTGCCACTTGTTTTTATCAAAATTGCGCTTGTTAATAGTATCTTGTAAATACAATGCATGCTTATCAATTAAAGTAGTGGTGTCAATTTCTTCGCCATTGTAGTACATATCAGATGTGTCGGCACTCAGCGCTTCTTGTACTTTCGCCTCAACCGGCTCGGTCTCTTGCCCAAAAAGATTAAAGCAAAATACACAAAAGAGCTGTGTAAAAAACTTACGCTGCATTTTGTGATGTGTTTTTTACAGTCGGCAATTTCATTTTTGCAATTTTATTTTTTAGCCCTGTTGCAGTTCTTATTTCGGTAATTGAAAAATGTTGTAACGTGAAAGAAACAATGTAAATAGATAGTGCAAAATTTAGTCCTATATAATTTAAAAAACTAAAAAAGCCAACAAAAAACTTACGATACTGCTCGGGGCTTAAATTAATATTCCAATTAATTACTTCAAAAATAAACCAAGTGATGTACTCTGAGGAGAGTACGACCATGAATAAAAAGCAAATAATAATGTTGATGACATGCAAGCCATAAGCTCTGGCAAAAAAAACCAAGCCAAATGAAAAGCCCTTGCCAAACGATGAAAACAAACTGTTTTTTTCAAATACCGATGAGCAATACCAATGCATATAAACCGGCATGAGTAAGAAAATAAACCAAACACATGCTTCGGGCGATGCATAAGCAAAAAGCGTGGAAACAATGCCTGCCAAAAAACTTTTTGTAAATATTTTTATCCAATACGCAGTATTTCTTTTCTGATTGGGCTCAATTTGTTTTTTAATAAAATAAACTGTTAAAAAAGCAGTAGCGGAATACATCAACCCGTTAACTATTGCAAGCAAAGGAAACCTGCCATAGCTGAAATATTGAACCAAATCAATGAAAGAGGTAAAAATATTCGCTATTGTATCAAAGAAATTACCGGTGTTAAGCGAAAACTCAAATTTTAAATTATCACTTAATAAATAGCCGCAGAGTATTGCAGCCAAAACTGAAAAAGAAAAAACAAACCAAAATAGTTTCGAGAAAAAAACACGAAACAATCCAAATGTATGCTGCATTATTTCACCATTATTTTTTACTTCGGTTAGTTCTAATTTTTCTTCAACAGATTCAGGCAACTTGCCATCTTCTATTGGTTTTGAAAACCCTTTTCGCGAACGCTTATAAGGCAACCAAATAAAATATCCGAAAATAAATGCTGCGGAAACTAAAATGAGCAGCGCCTTTAAAATATCGGGGAAACCCGTGTAGCGTGTAATAAAACTTTCGATGAAAGCGGCAAATGTAATCACTGGAGCTATGCCAAGCATTATTTTTATTGCTCTGCGCGATGATAACCGAAACGATTGCATGCGCGTATACGTGCCCGGAAAAACCAATCCTATTCCAAAAGTAATTCCGGCACCACCTGCAATAATAATACTCGAAATTTCTAACGTACCGTGCAGCCATATAGATAGTGCCGATTTAAGAAATAAACCATGCTGAACAAAAAAGTATTGAAAGGTGCCCACCATTATTCCGTTATAAATCATAATAGCAATTGTACCAATAGCGTAAAAAATACCCATAATAAAAGTGCGCACTGCAACCATAATATTGTTGAACGTGATACCAAGCATCATAAAATCTTGCCGCTGTCCTTTGTAAACCGCCATCGGGTCGCCCTTTTGTATATTTTCCAGAGTCATTGATACATAATAATCGCCTAAAATTAATCTTGGAAAATCGGGATTATGAATGCAACAGAAAACACCAATTGCAGCTGACAATAAAAAAATGATAAGCGACAAAGTCATTGCCCTACGCGATTCCCACATTATTTGTGGCAGCTCTTCTTTCCAAAAATTTACAAAGCGCTGTTTTTTTGTACTTCTGTTTTTATAAATGCTGTGAAATACTTTCTGCGAAACATTGTTCAAATAAACCCTAACTGAACGAAAGCGATAAAATGTTCGAGAATAAGAAAGGTCGTCAGTTATCTGAACAAATAAATTGCTCAGCTTCTCCGGATTTTTATTTGGATGCTTCAACTCCTTTTCAAATTCCAACCACTTATCCTTATTTTGCTTTATAAACTGTGTTTCTTTCAAGCGATGTATTTAGAAAATTTAACCGTAAATATAATTATATAAAGCAGCAATAAATACTTGTTTCAGCAAATTAATCTGTTCGTGTAAAGGATAATACTTTTTACATTTATGGGTTAGAAATCTATATGCCAAACATAGAAATATTTACTGCCCAAAATGTGCCTATCGAGTACGAACTTGCCGGCTTGCGCGATCGCTGCTTGGCGTTTTTACTTGACTTTACAATAATATCGGCAGTATTAATAATACTGTTAATTGGCTTGGCATTTGCCGGTGTGGGCGAAACTTTAATGATTTACACTGTGTATTTTGTTTTCATTCCTATTTTCTTTTTTTACTCGTTGGCAATGGAAATATTTAACGATGGACAATCGGTAGGAAAATTGGCATTAAAAATAAAAGTAGTGCGCCTAAGTGGCGATGAAGTTACGCCCAACGATTATATTGTGCGCTGGATGTTTAGAATGATTGACATTTATTTTTCTTTTGGCTCCATTGCATCTATGCTAGTGGGCTCATCAGAAAAGGGGCAACGCATGGGCGATATAGTAGCTAATACTACCGTAGTTCGGTTGCAACCACGTCACCAAATGGCATTAACCGATTTGTTAAAAATAGGAACTACTGAAAATTACCAAGTAAAATTTCAGGATGCACGAAAACTAAATGAAGATGATATGCTGCTTTTAAAGCAAGTGTTAGAGCGCCATCAGCGATTTGAAAACGATGCACACAAGCAAGCTGTAATTACCATTGCTAATAACATAGCAATGCAACTAAACTTAGAAAAAACTCCGGTTAACAAAATTGATTTTTTAAAAACAGTATTGCGCGATTATGTTGTGCTTACCCGCTAATGCTTATGCAAGATAGAGTTGAGAGAGAGAAAAAAATTAGAATCACCAAAATAGATGTGGCGTATAAGAAAGCAGAAACATACTGCGCCTATCAAGAACGCTGCCAGCAAGAAGTAAGAAACAAATTATACGAATGGGGATTGTGGCCGGATGCTGTTGAAAAAATAATCGCCCAGCTAATTACCGAAAATTTTTTAAACGAAGAACGCTTTGCAAAAGCGTATGCAGGTGGAAAATTCCGAATTAAAAAATGGGGACGTCTGAAAATAAAAATCGAATTGAAAAAAAGAAGAATAACAGATTATTGCCTTAAAGCTGCAATGAGTGAAATAGATGATGACGACTACACGGCTGCTTTAAAACAAATAATTGAAAAACGGCTTAGCCAACTAAAAGGTAAAAAACAGTTGCAATTTCAAAACGCTGCTCGCTATGCTATATCAAGAGGATACGAAGGCGATTTGGTGTGGGATTTAATTAAAACATTACAATCTAAATCATAGTTATATTTGAGTATGAATTACCAAAACAGTTTACAGTTTGCAATTGAACAAGACCGTAACGACAAATTAAAATCTTACCGCAATAAATTTTATTTTCCGATTATAAACGGAAAGGAGGCCATCTATTTTACCGGAAATTCTTTGGGTTTACAGCCAAAGTCAACTCAAGATTATGTTTTAAAAGAATTGGAAGATTGGGCAACTCACGGAGTTGAAGGGCATTTTTTGGCACGTAATCCCTGGTTTTCCTATCATGAAATGTTTGCCAATCCGCTTGCGAAAATTGTGGGCGCTTTGCCAAGCGAAGTTGTGGTGATGAACCAGCTTACAAGTAATTTACATTTTTTGATGGCATCGTTTTACAAACCTACTGCACAAAGATTTAAAATTATTTGCGAAGCCAAAGCTTTTCCTTCCGACCAATATGCAATTGAAACACAAGTGAAATTCCACGGCTACAATCCCGATGAAACAATTGTGGAAATTAATCCCCGAAAGGGCGAACACACAATAAGAACAGAAGATATTTTAAAAGCTATTAACGATAATAAAGATGCTCTGGCACTTGTGTTAATTGGAGGCGTAAATTATTTAACAGGTCAGTTATTCGAGATTGAAAAAATTACAGCAGCGGCACATAGTGTGGGCGCTTATGCCGGTTACGATTTAGCGCATGCTACTGGAAACATAAAATTAGAATTACATAAATGGAATGTGGATTTTGCATGCTGGTGTTCTTACAAATATTTAAACTCAGGGCCGGGATGCGTTGGTGGTGCATTTGTTCATGAAAAACATCACTCTGCAAAATTACCCCGACTTGGTGGTTGGTGGGGGCACAACAAGCAAAGCCGTTTTAAAATGGAGAAAGGTTTTGATCCCATTCAATCTGCCGAAGCATGGCAGCTAAGTAACGCTCCTGTGGTTGCAATGGCTTGCCACAAAGCGGCTATAGATATTTTTGACGAGGCAGGGATGGATATTCTTTGCGATAAACGCGATAAACTTACCGGCTACTTAGAGTACATTGTTAATTGTATTAACACAGAAATAAAAAACAACAACTATAAATTAGAAATAATTACACCTGCCGATAAAAATCAGCGCGGCTGTCAATTATCAATTGTAGCTCATGGATTAGGCAAAGATTTACACAAGCAGCTTTCGGAAAACGGAGTGATTGCCGATTGGCGCGAGCCAAATGTAATACGATGCGCACCCGTGCCGTTGTATAATTCATTTGAAGATGTTTTCAGGTTTGGCGAAATTTTGAAAACACTATTAAACAAATAATAAAAACAAAAAAATATTTTGAAATTCACTGAACTAAATTTAGAAGGAAGTTTGCAAGAAGGTTTGCATGCGATGGGATTTGAAACACTTACACCTATTCAGGAACAAGCCATACCGGTTATTCTAAACAATACCGATTTAATTGCGTGTGCACAAACCGGCACCGGAAAAACAGCAGCATTTGTTTTGCCGATTTTAAACAAATTAGCCGCTTCGGGCAACGACTCTACCAACACATTAATTGTGGTACCCACTCGCGAACTTGCATTACAAATTGACCAAGCCATTCAGGGTTTCTCCTATTTCACATCCGTTAGCTCACTTGCAATATATGGTGGTAATGATGGAATTATGTTTGAACAGGAAAAAAAAGCACTTACTAACGGAGCAAATATTATTATAGCTACGCCCGGCAGATTGATGGCGCATTTGAATATGGGCTATGTAAAATTCGACAGTATACAGCATTTAATTTTAGATGAGGCCGACCGAATGCTTGATATGGGCTTTGTGGACGACATTGTTAAAATAACAACCTATTTACCAAAGCAACGACAAACATTAATGTTTTCGGCAACCATACCGCCAAAAATACGCGAGCTTGCAAAAAAACTGCTCACTAACCCAATTCAAATAAATATTGCAATATCAAAACCGGCTGAAGGAGTAGTGCAAGGTGCTTACATGACTTACGATTCACAAAAAAATAAACTCATTGAGCATCTTTTAACAGGCAATGATTTAACAAGCGTAATTATATTTTTATCAACTAAACAAAATGTAAAAACGCTTGAGCGTGATTTACTAAAAGCCGGAATAAAAGCGAAAGCAGTTCATTCTGATTTAGAACAAGCGGAAAGAGAAAATGCATTGCTAAGTTTTAGAAGCAAACAAACACAAGTGCTTGTTGCTACCGATGTACTTTCGCGTGGGATTGACATTGAAGATATTGGCTTGGTAATTAATTATGATGTGCCGGGTGATGCCGAAGATTATATTCACCGCATTGGAAGAACTGCCCGCGCGGCTTCTAAGGGAGTTGCCTTAACCTTTATTAACGAGCACGACCAGTATAAGTTTTTCAAGATTGAAAACTTGATTGGCTCCGAAATAAAAAAACTACCACTACCCGATGGCTTTGGCGATGCTCCTGCATACAATCCGGAAGTAAAACCACAAAAAAAATCTTTTCAAAAAAAAAAGTTTTTCAAAAAACGAAACAATAAAAAACAAGCATGAGTAAAAACGTAACCATTGTTGGTGCAGGTTTAGTAGGTTCACTTTTATCCATTTATCTTTCTAAAAAAGGATACAACATTAATATTTACGAGCGTAGGGCTGATATGCGAAAGCAAAAAATGAGTGCCGGAAAATCAATTAACCTTGCATTAAGCGACAGAGGTTGGCGCGGATTAGAAGGCGTTGGAATTGCAGATGAAGTGAAAAAAATTGCCATTCCGATGTATGGAAGATATATCCATAATAAAGATGGCAGCACAGCGTTTCAGCCCTACGGGAAAAAAGAGCAAGCCATCTATTCAGTATCAAGAGCGGAAATAAATATGAAGCTGATGGACCTTGCTGAACAAAACTCAAATGTGAAATTACATTTTGATGAACGATGCACATCAATAGAAAGGCAATCACTCACCGCCCATTTCGAAAACAATATCACCAAGCAATTATCAGAAACAAAAGGTGATTTGCTCTTTGGTGCCGATGGTGCATTTGCAGCATCGCGCTTGAACATGCAATTAAGTACCGATAGATTTGAGTACAACCAACATTATATTACAGCCGGTTATAAAGAGCTAATAATACCTCCGGGCGATAGCGGTAAATTTTTAATTGAAAAAAATGCGCTCCATATTTGGCCACGCGGAAGTTTCATGATGATTGCTTTACCCAACCTGGATGGCAATTTTACCTGCACATTATTTTTACCTTTTGAAGGCGAAAAATCGTTTGCAAATTTAAAAACAAGAAAAGAAGTAAAAAGATTTTTTGAAACCGAATTCCCGGATGCCGTTCCATTAATGCCAACATTGATTGATGATTTTTTTGCTAATCCAACTTCATCACTAGTTACTGTAAAATGTTTTCCATGGACATTTGATAACCGAATTGCTTTAATTGGCGATGCTGCTCATGCCATTGTTCCATTTTTTGGACAAGGTATGAATTGTGGTTTTGAAGATTGCGTAGTTCTTAATCAGTTAGTAGAAAAACACAATCATAACTGGGAAAATATTTTGGCTGAATACGAGCAATTGCGAAAACCAGATGGCGATGCCATTGCTGATTTGGCCATTGGTAACTTTATTGAAATGCGCGATAAAACTGCTGATCCGAAGTTTTTATTACAGAAAAAAATTGAGGCGCGGTTTTCAGAAAAATATCCCGAAAAATGGATTCCACTTTATAGTATGGTTACATACAGCCCACACATAAGATATTCTACAGCACTAAAAGAAGGAATGAGGCAAGAGAAAATTATGCAGCAAATTATGCAATTGCCAAATATTGATACAACATGGAACAGTTCGCAAGTAGAGGAAAAAATACTTAGCTTACTATAAATGATTTATGAAAACAAACCACTGTTGGTAAAAATACTTTTTGCAAACACTTACAAAAAACCAATTTTTGGCATTTACCGACCAAGCGCATATATAAAAGAATCGGGAAACTTTTGCAGCATTTGTAAATTCGATTTATTTAAAAAAGAAATTGAGCCCGGAAATGATTTGGTGTTTAATATCATTATTGAATCGCCAGCAGGTTATGGCGAACATTTAAAGAAAGGCGCACTAATGAGCATTCGTAACGGACTTGATGAAGAAGGCCGAGCACTGATTCTTGAAATAATTGGGTATGTGAAAAACGAAAAACACCCTGTTTAAATATAAACAGGGCGTTTAATTTATATACAAATCTAAACTATGCCGTTACCGGCTCACTCATTTTTTGTTTTATTCTTGCTTCTATTTCTTCGGCTAATTCCAAATTATCGGCAAACAGTTGCTTAACCGCATCGCGGCCTTGTCCTAATTTCTGGCCTTCGTAGCTAAACCAAGAGCCGCTTTTTTGGGTAATTCCTGCTTCTACGCCTATGTCTATCACCTCGCCTACTTTTGAAATTCCTTCACCAAAAATTATATCAAACTCTGCCATGCGGAAAGGCGGAGCCATTTTATTTTTCACCACTTTAACGCGAGCTCTGTTTCCAACCGCAACATCGCCTTCTTTTATTTGACTGATTCTACGAATATCTAATCGTACCGATGCATAAAACTTTAGTGCATTTCCGCCCGTAGTTGTTTCGGGATTACCGAACATAACACCTATTTTTTCGCGCAGCTGGTTAATGAATATGCAGCAGCAACCTGTTTTGTTAATTGTGCCAGTTAGTTTTCTTAATGCTTGCGACATCAAGCGTGCCTGCAATCCCATTTTGCTTTCGCCCATTTCGCCTTCTATTTCGGCTTTGGGAGTGAGCGCTGCTACTGAGTCAATCACCACAATATCTACTGCGCCAGAACGAATGAGGTTATCTGCAATTTCCAATGCTTGCTCGCCATTATCGGGCTGCGATATTAAAAGTTCTTCTAAATCGCAGCCTAATTTTTGTGCATAAAAACGGTCGAACGCATGCTCAGCATCAATAATTGCAGCTATGCCGCCAGCCTTTTGTACACTTGCTATTGCGTGTATTGCTAATGTGGTTTTACCAGATGACTCAGGACCATAAATTTCTATAACACGTCCTTTGGGATAGCCGCCAATGCCAAGTGCAACATCAAGTCCGAGTGAGCCGGTAGGAATAGATTCTACTTTTTCAATGGCTTCGTCATCCATTTTCATAATGGTTCCTTTGCCATAAGTTTTCTCCAGCTTATCCAATGTTAATTGTAACGCTTTTAATTTTTCTTTACTTACACTGTCTTTTTCTTTTGCTTCTTCTTTTTTGCTCATGATAATAAATTTTAATGATTGGTTGAATTATTGAATTGTCATTATTTAGGTATTCTGTTTTTTAATTTAAGATTTGAGATGTATGGTTTTCGGTGTCTATTTCTGTGATTATTTTTTCGATGGTTGAATTTTCTGAAATGAGAAATGTGGTGCGCACAATGCCTTCCATCCATTTGCCAAAAATATTTTTCATTCCCCACACATCGTAAGCATTTATTATTTCTTTGTTCACATCGGCTATTAACGAAAAAGGCAGATTATACTTTAAAGCAAATTTACTATGCGATTTTTCGTCATCGGCACTTATACCTATGACTTGGTATCCTGTTTCTAAAAGCAAATCATAGTTATCTCGCAAGTTACACGATTGTGCAGTGCAACCAAGTGTATCGTCTTTCGGATAAAAATAGATAATTAATTTTTTGCCTTTAAAATCACTCAAACTAATAATTTTTCCGTGCTGATTATTGCCCGAAAATGAAGGTGCGTGAGCGCCTGTGGTAAGCCGTGTTATATGTTTTTCTTGCATTTCCACTCTTATACAAATTACATAAAACTTTAGCTAATTACAACAGTGTATTTATTAACAATATGCTCCAAATGCAAAAGCCCCGTGCTTATTCGGCAAAGGGCTTTTGTAGATAGTCCTTATAAATTATTTTCCTGAAGGATTAGTGTTTACGTTATTAACGCTCGCTTTTATTTCCCACAATTGCCAGTTGGTATCAAATTTATACCAAGTGCCATCAGGAGCTTCCCACTTCATTTCTGCCATTGCAGTCCAAGTTGTTCCATTGTCAGTGCTTTGTTTTAAGGCATTGCCCTCTTTTTTAATTAAAGCGCCTGCTTTGTTTTCCCAAGTAGGAACAAAGTTTTTAGGATTGCGCCAATTTTTGCCATCGGGCGATACTATAATGCCATCGGGCACCATTTTAAAAAACATGGTTTTACCTTTCCACATATTATCTGCCGATTTTACCCAGTTTTCGGTAATTACCGATGATTTAGGAATTGCATTAGCAACTGCGCTAACACTTGTAAACATTAGAGCCAAAGCCCCGAAGAATAGAATTGCTTTTTTCATTTTTATGTTTTTTTAGTTGAGGGTTTCGTTTTAATTATTGTGCAATTTACATATAAATTTTAAAAAATAGTTTTTTATTTCATCTTTTTTTAGGGCGTAGATAACGAAACAGGTATGACTTTTCCGTTAATAAACGTAGCGTTATTAACTGCAAATTTGTAAATAAAATCTGCCATTTTATTTGCCGATAGCGGTGCTTTGTAGCCGGGAAAAGCTTTTTCCAACATCTCCGTTTGCACCGCACCTAAGCACAAACAGTTTACGGCAATTTTATCGGATTTCAGCTCTTCGGCCAAACATTCAGACAAAATTGCTAATGCTCCTTTGCTTGATGAGTAGGCGCTCAATCCTTTAAACTTGGCACTACCTTGGTAGCCACCCATGCTTCCAATATTTACAACATGTGCTTGGTGCGATTTTTTTAAGAATGGTAACAAACTTTGTATAAGAAAGAAAGGTGAAAAAACATTTACCGAAAACACCTCTTGCAAATTCTTTGCCGTAATTTCATTGAAAGGTTTATTAACGATAGCGCCTGCGTTGTTAATAAGCACATCCACGCTATCAAGGTACTTATTTATTTCTACAAGTATGTTATCGGCAGACATATTAGTTAAGTCGGCAGCTATGGGATAAACTTTTGATTGGGGATGAACCTTGTTATTTCTGTCGGCAATGGTTTTTAGTAAAACGGAATTACGAGCAATGGCAACTATTTTATTACCATTAGCAGCCGCAATATTCACCATCTGCTCGCCTATTCCTTTTGATGCGCCTGTTATTAATATGTTCATAGAGTAGTTATTTTTACCCGAAATTATTAACTTTACATGAGCAAATCACAGCACATGAAATTTATTTATTGCCTACTCATCAGTTTATTTTCTGTAACCGCTATGGCGCAGTTTTACGATCCGGATGAATCAATCAATGGCGAGCCGTGGCTTAGCTGGAAACGCGTTTACACCGGTGGTCAGTTGGGCTTAAGTTTCGGGCAGTTAACATTTATAAATATTTCGCCCGATTTTGGTTACCGCATCACCGATAGATTTTCGGCAGGTTTAGGCCCTATTTATATTTCATATAAAGACAACCGCCCACCTGTTTATTCCATAAAAATGTATGGCGGTAAAGTTTTCGCGCGCATGGATTTATTCAAATTTTTATTCGCACATACCGAGTATCAAATGTTGAATGTGCCGAGCTTTAATTTTGTTGACCAACGATTATGGTTAAATAATGTGTGGGCCGGTGGTGGTCTATCGCAAGGCAGCGGCCCTATGCGTTTCTTTATTATGGCACTGTGGAATTTAGGTCCCGATGATAGTATTTTCCGTAGTCCGCAAATAACTGGCGGGGTGGGTATTGGTTTATAAATTTATAGACCAACAGTGCTTTTTATCCGACAAATTTCTTTATTTTAGCGCAAAACCCCCTAAAATGAAGAACTTATTACTTGCTATCGCATCTTTGCTATGCTCTGCATTTATCGCCAATGCCCGAAATGACGAAAACCTTTTAAATCCATACACTCGATATTTCGATGATGCATATTTGGAACACCCCAATTTACCGAAAGGAGTATTAGAAGCTGTGGCATTTTGTAACACACGTTTCTCACATTTAACTAACTACGAAGCAGAGAGTTGCATCGGTATACCTAAAGCATATACAGTGATGGGCTTAACTCTTGATGGCAAAAACTACTTTAAAAACAACCTTCAATATGTTAGTAGCTTAAGTGGAATTTCTGTTAATGAAATGTTACAATCGCCACAAAAAAGTATTTTGGCTTATGCAAAAGCACTAAGCGTTTTATTAGAGATAAACAAAAACACTGTTTCAAAAAATTACCAATTAACTGTAAATGACTTGGCAGATGCATTGGTAACATTATCTGAACTGCCTCACGAAAATGCTAACCAATACTTTGCAGTTTACACACAACTTTATGGCTTTTTAAGTTTTATGACTGATCTAAAAAATCAAGAAATCTACAATTTCCCAAATCCGGATTATGACTTACCTGCCTATTTTGGAAGCAACTATGCTATCCTTTCTGCAAAGCATATCACTCTATCCGAAAAAGAAATAAAAGACGAAAACGGCAATACTTTTAAAATTGAAAATCCGATAAATAGTATTCAAACTGTCGATTACCCCCCTGCACTCTGGGTAGCGGCCAACTCTAATAATTTTAGTACCTATCGCGGGGCATCGGTTTCGGCAGTTACCATCCATTTTGTACAAGGGAGTTACTCGAGTTGTATTAGTTGGTTTCAAAATCCATCTGCCGGTGTATCGGCACATTATGTTTTGCGCAGCAGCGATGGACAAGTAACACAAATGGTTTTGGAAGCGCATCGTGCTTTTCATGTGGGCACCGAAAATCCTTACACCGTAGGATTAGAGCACGAGGGATATGTTTCGCAACAATCGTGGTACACACAAGCTATGTATCAATCATCAGCAGCACTAACGGCAGATATTTGTGCAGACTATGGCATCAATCCGCTGCGCACTGGTTTTTACCCGTGGTTACCTACTACTTATTATAATCAATCATCAATACCCGGCTCATGCACCAAAGTAAAAGGGCACATGCACTACCCCAACCAAACGAATACCGACCCAGGGCCATACTGGGACTGGAATAAGTATTATATGCTTATAAACACACCACCCGCTGCCACAGTTTACACAAGTGCATCGGGTAATTTTTACGACTCAGGTGGCTCAAGTGGAAATTACAGCGATGACGAACGAATAGTTTGGCAAATTGCACCCACCAATGCTACACAAGTTACAATCACGTTTAACTCATTCAGCACCGAAAATACTTGGGATTATTTATACATCTATGATGGCAGTTCGGTAAACGCACCATTGATTGGATATTACACCGGCACAAATTCACCCGGCACTATCACATCAAGCGGAGGCGAGTTAACAGTAGAGTTTCGCAGCGACTGTGCCACTACTAGTGCAGGTTGGAATGCAAGTTGGACAAGCAATACGAGTAATAATGTTCCTACAAATTTATCGGTGAGTTCAAATGCGTGTCCGCAAATAGGTGTTACATTAAGTTGGCAAAACCAAGGTGCAGGCTGGTTTGTAGATGTATCTGACAATCCAAACTTTACTACGTTTTATAACAAAAGTGTTGCCAATGCTACATCAGTTGGATGCCCAGGAAGTTTTGAATTGTATCCATCGCAAGGTGTTTATCTGCAATTTATACCAAACACCACTTACTACTGGCGCGTGTGGGATGGCACAAATTTATATGCCGGCAATTCATTTACTACACCCGTGTGTGCTACAACTAATACAAATTGCACAGGTAACATTTATGATACAGGGGGGCCGAGCAATCCACATTCGGGTAACGAAGATTATACGTACACCATTCAACCAACAAATGCACAAAACGTAACTATAAATTTTTCGGCATTTGATTTAGAAGCGGGTTACGATTCGTTATACATTCATGATGGTTCAACCATTAATGCTCCCCTGATTGGTGGCTATACAGGTACCAATTCTCCTGGCAATATAACATCGAGCGGTGGTGCAATTACTTTGCACTTTGTTTCTGATCCATTTGTAAACAATGCAGGGTTCTCAGCCACATGGCAATGTTCGCTACTATCTTCTTTGGGAAGCTACAATACAACTACTGACTTTAGTGTTTTCCCTAATCCCACTAGCGGAATTACAACTATTGTTAGTAGTAAAAAAATTAACAGCATACAAGTAATTAATGCACTTGGCGAAGTGGTTTTAACACAAGCGGTAAATGCAACCGATAACACTCTAATTGATCTGTCAAACTTGCCCGCAGCGATTTACTTGATAAAAGCAGACGTTAGCGGCATAGAAGTAGTTAGAATAATAACGAAACAATAATTTATCGCACTAAAAAATCTTGCTGCAACAAAAAATGTAGCAAGATTTTTTTATTTTTATTGAATGCAAAAATATTTTGCGTTTCTGTTTTTCACGATTTACTGTTTAGCTACAAATGCTCAGGAAGTTTTAAATGCCCCATTCACCATTTTAGGGCCTCGCGATGCAATGATTTATACCGATTTGAAATCGGCATACAAGGAAAAAGAAACAGTTTATAAGTTACAGTTAGAAGATGCAGTGATTGATACTGCAAAGCTGTTTAAGAAAATTAATCTCTTAAAAAATTTGCAAGTATTTTCTGTGCAAGCGAATAACATTGGCTATCTGCCCGAAGAATTTAGTGGGCTTAGCAGTTTAATTTATTTCAGAAGTAAAAACAACCCACTTAAGTACTTGCCAAAAAAAATTGGCGATTTGCAAAACTTAATGTACTTAGAATTATTCGACACACATTTTGATTCGCTGCCGATGGAACTTGGTTACTTGCAAAAATTAAAAATATTTCATCTTCAAAACAATCTTACCGATACACTAAAAGTTTCGTTTGCGCTTGGCTATCTCAGTTCATTGCAAGACTTAATGATTTTCAATTCGTTTATTGACACACTTCCTCGTGATTTAGGAAATTTAAAATCAATAAAACGAATTACACTGGCAAAATGTGGCCTAAAAAAAATTCCGAAAACGATGGGTAACTTACAAACCTTGGAACATCTGGTGCTGGATAAAAACAATTTAACCTATCTACCCTCAGCTATTTGGCATTTAAAAAAACTTCGCTACTTATCGTTGAAAGACAATTATTTCAATAAGATACCTGATGACATTTGCTTCCTTACTTCGCTCGAAACTTTAGATTTAAGGGGAAACAATTTATCGCCTTACGATGTGGAAATATTAAAAGCGCTTTTGCCGCTTGGCTGCTTGGTGCTTTATTAATTTAAAGTTTAGATTGCAATTGCTCCCAATTTTTCATTTCAACCTCTAACTGTTTTTTCGCATCTTCGTATTTTGCAAATGCCGCTTTATCGTTTATCACATCTTGATACTGCGATGGATTCATCAACTTATTGTCAAATGATTTTATTTCAGTTTCGAGGCGAGCAATTTCTTTTTCTGATTTTGAAATTTGGTTTTGCAACTGCTTTTGCTCTTTATCTTTTTCTTTTCGCTCTTCAGCAGATTTATTTTTATCTGCCTCTGCTTTCAATTGCTCATCCGTTTTTTTATTCGCAAACGGATTTTGTTCCAATTGCTTAAACGATTCAATTTTACGAGATGTTAAATATTCATTCACATCGCCTATATATTGTTTCACATTTTTATTTTTAAATTCAAATGTGCGATTGCTCATTCCGGATAAAAACTCTCTATCGTGCGATACAATAATTAATGTACCATCGTAATTCATAAGAGCATTTTTCAAAACTTCTTTTGACCGAATATCCAAGTGGTTAGTGGGCTCATCGAGTACTAACAAGCTATACGGCTCAAGTAAAAGCTTACACATTGCCAATCGGTTTTTTTCACCACCCGAAAGCACTCTTGCTTTTTTATCAATATCATCGCCACCAAATAAAAACGAACCTAATAAATTACGAACTGATTTCCTAATATCGCCCACAGCTACTTCGTCTATCGTTTCAAAAACGGTTTTGTTTCCGTCTAAAGTTTCGGCTTGATTTTGCGCAAAATAACCTATGTTAACATTGGCGCCAATGTTAATTGTGCCTTCGCCTTGTTGCTCACCGGCAATTAATTTTATAAATGTAGATTTCCCTTCACCGTTTCTGCCTACAAAAGCAACTTTATCTCCACGCTCTATTACAAAATCCACATCTTTAAAAATCACTTTTTCGCCATACTGTTTTTTCACGCCAATTGATTCTACCACAATTTTTCCTGAACGTGGTGCAGGAGGAAATTTGAAGTGAATTTTTGCTGAGTCATCATCGTCCACTTCTACCACTTCAAGTTTATCTAACTTTTTAATGAGCGATTGTGCAAAGGCGGCTTTGTCTTTTTTAGCACGAAACTTATCAATAAGCAATTGTGTTTTTTCAATGTATTTATCCTGATTTTTTTTTGCCGCCTCTTGTTGTTCTTTACGCTCTTTACGGAGCACTAAATATTTTGTATAGTTTGCCTTGTAATCGTAAATACGACCCATTGTAATTTCAATGGTGCGAGTTGTTATGTTATCAAGAAATGCTTTGTCGTGCGAAACCATTACTACGGCTCCATAATAATCTTTTAAAAATTCTTCGAGCCAGGTAATTGATTCTATATCCAAATGGTTAGTGGGCTCATCGAGTAAAAGTATATTGGGTTTTTGTAAAAGTAGTTTTGCTAATTCTACACGCATACGCCAGCCACCACTAAATTCATCCATCAGTCTTGTAAAATCATTTCTATCAAAGCCCAAGCCAAGCAAAGTGGTTTCTATGTCGGCATCTATAGAATAACCACCAAGCATATTCATTCGCTCGCCTAAATCGTGCAAATCAGTTAGCAGTTTCATATAAGCATCGCTTTCGTAATCGGTACGGGTTTCAAGCTGATGATTAATGTTATTGATTTTACTTTCAATAATTTTTATTTCGGTGAATGCCGATGCTGCTTCGTCAAAAACTGTTTTACCAAGATTATGACTCATGTCTTGTGGCAAATATCCGATGGTGCAATTGTTTGGTTTTGAAACTTCGCCAGTATCGAAATTTTGCAAACCCGATAAAATTTTAAGCATGGTAGATTTTCCTGAACCATTTTTACCGGCCAAACCAACTCTGTCGCGCTGGTTAATTAAAAACGAAACTTCTTCAAACAGCGGCTCACCGCCAAAACTCATAGTTAAATTACTTACCGAAATCATGGGCGCAAAAGTAATAATAAACTCATAAAGCGCTACATTTGCAGCACATGGAGTTTAGAAGATTAGTGATATGTGTTTTAAAAAATAAATGCCCTAATTGTCAAGTGGGAAATTTTTTCTCGTCATCGGTATTTAGCATAAAACATTTTGCTGAAATGAATAAAAAGTGCGAGCAATGCGGTTTTGATTTCAAACAAGAGCCCGGCTTTTACTTTGGAGCAAGTTATGTAAGTTACGCAATGCAAGTAGCTATTTTTTTAGGTCTCTATTTCGGGATGATTGTATTTTACCATCTTCCTATTACAAGTTTTATAATTGCAGCAATAGTTTTACAACTGTTTCTGCTACCTGTTATTTTTAGAGCATCGCGCTTAATTTGGGTAAGCTTATTTGCCGATTTTAAAAAGAAGTAAAATCAAATCCCTTTGATTCGCTGCCATAACGATGATAGCCCCGACATACGTGCCTTACGCCAATCGCCTTTTGAAATTTTTAAAGTCCCGTCTGCTTGTGGTTCCAACAAAAACTTAAAAACAAAACTCGCTTGTTTATTATCCCAGCCACCCATTTGCCCAAACCGTATATCATTAAAATAAAGTTTACCGCCTTCGGATGTAATGATGTAATATCCTTTTGAAAATTTAATCAGCTTTTGCAATTGGTTATCCGTAGTATATGTGTTTATTAAATTTCGTTGATTAGGAAAAAAAGTAAAATCAATTGTTTCATTTTTGTCGAGCATTGAGCGATAACCAACAAAATAACCAGTATCGGTTTCTGCCAGATGACACCAAAGAATATTATTAAAAGGTGTGGGAAAAGACATAGAGCGATTAGTTTTCACGCCAAGCAACTCCAACTGATTATCAAATTTAGCTTTTGTGCTGTATTGATTAATGACAGTGAAAAGCAGATAGATGCTGCTTATAGCAATTCCAATGTAGTTCCATTTTTTACGCCTGTTGTTATTACTGCGTGCAATCATAACCATGATAAGGCAAAAAGCAAATGGCAGTGTATATAACGGATCAACAATAAAAATACTATTTATGTCTATCCGGTAATTGCTAAAGGGCAAAAACAAAGGTGTGCCGTAACCTGTAAATGCATCAAGAAGCGGGTGAGTGAAAAGCGACCAGAAAAAAAGTTTTGTCCATTCAATTTTGCTAACCGTTTTATTTTTTGAAAATCGGTGAAGTAACAAACCTAAAAGCGGTGCAATTATAAATGCAAATAGTAGCGAATGTGAATAACCCCTGTGCACAAACAAACCATCTACCGAATTAAAAAAAGGATTGAGTAAAACGTCTAAATCAGGAATGGTGCCGCCTACTGCGCCCCAAAGCAATGATTTGTTACCAATTTTTTTACCCAGCACCGCCTCGCCACATGCGGCACCTAAAACTATTTGTGTTATCGAATCCATTTTTCAATTGCAAAGATATGTTTTGATTACATTTGGAATCACAAATACAAATGCTATGATTGAAAAAAGCACCATCGGTTTTTTAAAAGCCATAAAAACAAATAACAATAAAGAATGGTTTGATAAAAACAAAGACAAATATCTGGCTGCAAAAGAAAACATTGAAAACAATGTTGCTCTTATTGCGAAAGAAATGGCAAAATTTGAAAAAGGAATGGCGGATATAAATCCTAAAAAATGTGTTTTCAGGATTTACCGAGATGTGCGCTTTTCAAAAGACAAACGACCTTACAAAACAAACTTGGGTGCAAGTTTAAATCCCGGTGGCAAGCGTGATATGCAAGGCGGTTATTACTTGCATATAGAACCAAGTAAAAGTTTTTTGGCGGGCGGTGTTTACATGGCCGAAACGCAACAGGTTAATGCCATAAGGCAAGAAATTGATTACAACCAAAAAGAATTTTTGAAAATTACAGGCGCCACTGATTTTAAAAAATATTTTAAAACACTTGATGCTGAGGATAAATTAAAAGCTACGCCTAAAGGTTATGACAAAAATCATCCACTGATAGATGTTTTACAAAACAAGCATTTTATTGTTATGCACTATATGAAAGATGATTTTTTAGTACATAAGGACTTTGCAAAAAAAACTGCAATAATTTTCAAAGCCATGCTGCCGCTTAACTTGTTTTTAAGGCGCGCACTTGACTTGTAATAGGATTAACGGTGCCACATATCTTCTTCAAAAAGAAAAATGTTTTCTTTTATTTTATCTGCCTCTAGCAGAGCGTCCATGCCTTGCTTATATTGCACTATTGAACGGTCGTAAACATTACTTTCTTTATGAATAAAGCTGCTAAAAATGCGTTTTATAAATACATCATCAATAGACGGCTGTGGTGCTGTATTACCTTTCCAATACATGAGTTTTTCTTTTGCAAATAATTCGCGGCACTCGTTATAATAAATCCAAAATAACGGAGAATAGCCCCTAAAATCTCCGCTGTTAGGATCGGTTTTTTCGATTAGTGGGCAAATGCCAATGATACGCACTTCCATTACCGAACGCTTATTATCAAAGAACCATACTTCCTTAATCCAATAGCGCGTTATTTTGCTTTCGTCTATTTTCACCGGAACAATAACAGTATCCATATTGTTCGTAATTGGATTAAACTGTATTATTGTATCGTTCCACGAAAGTATTTTTGCTGCTTTTTCGGCACTAAGAGATGAGTTAAACTCATCGTCAAATGCAGGGTTGCCGTAAGCGGTAATTTTTCCGGTGTATATGCCTTTGCATATTACTTCAAACAAACTGTTAGGGCACTGGCTTGTTCCATCTAAGGGATAAAACAGTGGCTGATTTATTTTTTCGCGAACATCAATTGTGCGCCATATTGTTTTGCTCCACACAACATCGCTTTCGTTTACAAACTGATAAGGTGTGGGCTTACGTTGCTCATCAGTTAGCTGAGGGCATGGCAGTGGCTTAACTTGGTTGTTTAATACCGATTGTGCATTTGCATTACACATAACAATTGCTGCCAAAAAAAATGCTGATAGTTTCATACAATAAAATTTTAAAAATTAAACTGCACTTGTACTGCCTACAAGCAAGCGGGGCGATGATGTATATAAAAGCAAAAACCGCCCCATTCTTTTGGTGGGGCGGTTTTTTTAAAATTTAGTTCAGATTTAGTAATGCCACATATCGTGTTCCATTACGAATAATTCATCTTTAATTCTATCGGATTCTAACAAGCAGCCCATTTGGCCCGTATATTGAACAATGTACCTATCGTATACGTTTGACTCTTTATGAACAAAACTTGAAAATAAGCGCTTGTGGAATATGTCATCGAAAGTTCTTCGCTCAGAATCGTTATGGCGGTTAAAAATTTCGTAACGACCAAACATAGGGCGACATTGAGGGAAATACAACCAAAACAATGGCTCATAACCTCTAAAGTCACCGGTATTCATATCAATCTTTTCCTTTAACGGACAGATTCCAATAATGCGAACATCCATAACCGAACGCTGCTTATCAAAAAACCAATCTTCTTTAATCCAATAGCGTTTAATGTTTTCGGTCATTATCTCTTTCGGAACAGTTTTCATTGTCATATTACCTAATGAATCTTGTGTATAAACAGTATCCATTGTAGCAATCTTACCCTTCACTTGGTTCAACGTAAGTTCTAATTGAAACTCATCATCAAAAGCTGGTTGATCATACGCTGTAATTTCGCCCGACAATAATCCCATTTTTATAACCTTCCACAAACTTTTACGGTCGATTACCTCTTCGTTATCAGGATAGTATAATGGAAGATTAATTTTCTCACGTAAATCAATAGTTCTCCATATACGCTTACTCCACATAATATCTGCCTCACGCTCGTGAACATAAGTAATAGGCTTGCGCTTATTAATATGATCTTTTACCCAAGGATATTGCTGTGGTGGTGGCGTTTGGTTAATTACAGATGGATTCTGTGCATTAACTGCCGGAAGCATGGCAATCATCATAGTTAACACGATGATTAACTTAGCTATTGGTTTGATGATGTTCATTATCATGGTTTTTGGTTTATTATCCTATTACTTTTAAAGAAAAGCCAGGGATAGTTCTTACAGTTCCATCAGGACCTTTTACTTTCACATTCTCTATATAAACTTTACCGCCTGTTTTCGCTTTTCCTAATATTGTTTTTTGGGCACCTGTTAGTGATCCGCTCATTGATTTCTCGGTAACCTCAATACCATTTACGGTCATAGAAATATCAAATGATACAACATTAAATTTTAAATCAAAATCGAAGCCAACCATTTCTGCAAAAACGAAACCTGTAGCAACCAAGGCGCTTTTAGTGATGGTTAAGTTAGGGTCTGATGCCTTTTTACCAGCAAAAGATGTTACAGGATCAGGAACCGGTTTTACACGAAATTTGAACGTACCCATGCTCGTATTTTTTCCGCCTAAGTTTGCGCTCACATTAATAGTTGATTCACCGGCTTTGGTTACACGCACAGTGTATTTTCCTTTTCCACCGCTTAATGAACCGCCACTCATAGATGGCTGAATTTTTTCGGCAGGAACTCCAGGTACAGATATTTCAACAGGATTATCTACGCCTATGTAGAACACGTTCATTTTTGTAGGAGACACAACCGCGGCAGGACGCGCTGCTATGAATGAGCTCTTAAACGGATAAGCCGCCCAACTTCCATCGGGCTTTTTAACTTTAATTAACCCTGACCATTTTACTTCGCCTTCTGCAGTTGGTGAAATCTTATAAACGCCCACACCTCTGTCTACTTTAACTGTGGTAGAATCTTGCGGGCCCGACATTTTTCCGGTAATAGAGTCAACATCGCCCAATACGATAACCGGATTAGATGTAGTACTGAAAGCCGCAACGAACACATCGGCTTTATACTCATCGCCTATTAAAACGTAGTTTGAACTTGCCACAACACGAGCTGCTAGCGTATCAAATTTGAAATCGGCAGCACTAATGTTTTTGAACAACAAGTTAACTGCATCGCCTTCCACGTTGCGCACATCGTTTTGCATTTTAGTTAAGTTAGCAATAGTAGCAGCTACCGGTAAGTTGTAGAAGTTATACCATTCCCAACTTACCATTTTTTCTTCCGATTGGTTGAATTTTTCGCCTAAGTTCATACCAATATTAAAATTGGCTTTTTCTTTTTCGCTTAAAAATCCAAGAACCAATTTTTTATACGTTTCAATTTTAGTTTTTAACTCGGCAGCTTTACCGGTAACATTTGCCGGATCTTCGCCTATCATATAGTAAGTTGGCGTATCGTAATCGTCCAATTTATCAATGTTTTTTAATTGAAAAGTATCAGCTGTTTTTTGATCAGGTAAACTCTGAGCATTCATTTTGATGTCCGCTTTCAAAAGCTGAATATAAGTCACCAAGTCATCAGATGCTTTTTGAATTGCATTAGCTTTATCGTAATAAGGACGAGTTTTTTTCTCATCGTTAGCTAAAGCGGCTTCAAAAGCCGAATAAAGTATTCCATTTTTTTGTTGAGAGTTACGATTGGTTTCTTCCAAACCGGTGTTCATTACCACAAACGCATTAATAATCTCTTTAGATACGTTAAGCGCCAGTAGTGCTGTTAACACCAGGTACATCATTCCAATCATCTTCTGCCTGGGGGTTTCCTTTCCTCCTGCCATAGTATTTTTATATTAAAATATTAGTACTAAGTTTAGTTTCGGTTAATTGAATGAATTGTTATTTTTTAACATTCATTGCAGATAGCATATTGCCATAAACATTATTTAAGGCAGCTAAATTGTTTGATAACTCGGCAATTTCTTGTTTATACTTTTCGGTATCGCTAACAGAGGCGCTCAAGTTACTCATCATTTTATTTATGCTTTCGTAGAATTGGGTAGAAGCTTTTAAGTTTTCTGCCGAACCTTGCAATTGCAACTCGTAAGAAGCGTTTAAAGCAGAAAGGTTTTTAGAAACTTTGTTCAGTTGCTCGCCAAAAGAAGCGCCATCATCGTTAGATAATGATAAGCCCATTAATGATTCAGCAGCTTTTGAGTATGATGAAGATAATGAATTAACATTTTTTGCAGCTGATTTAACGCTATCTACATACTCGTTAGTAGCAACTGTAGCATTTGATATATCAGAAACTTTGTTTACTGTATCAGTCAGTCCGCGCATTCCATCGCCTAAGCTTGCTATGAGTTCAGGACCAATTTTAGCTTCTTCAAGCATTTTATCTAATGTTTCGGTAACGGATGCATCTTCTTCAATTGCTTTTTCATCGCCATGACCATCGCCATGCATGCCTGCAAGCTCCGGGTAAACTAAACTCCAATCAACTTCTTCATGTATTGGCTCAAAAGCCGAGAATATGAATATGACAGCTTCTGTACTTAGACCAATGATAAGTAGTAATCCGGCAAAAGGCCAGTGCTGAATTTTAAAAAGAGCACCCACGATAACTACTGCCGCGCCAATACCGTATAGTTTGGCCATGAAATTTTTCCACGCTTTTGTTCCTGGTTTCATAATTTGTAATTTTTAGAGGTTAGTTGTTTAAGGTTAACTGTTGATTTGATTTGGTTTTATTATTTTTACAAGTCATCTCCTTTATCGCGGCCGAGGTAGGTCATTACGCAACGGAATCCGATATATGATTTGGCTGTATCTTGATATTCATAAGTACGTGTACCGGTTTGCAAATAGAAACCCACATCTTTCCAAGAACCTCCACGTATTACTTTTCGTTTTAGTACTGATGGGTCGCCATCTTTTGCATCGTATAAATAATCAGGGTTTAAATCGTGGTTAAAGTCATAAGCAGCTTCATCGTAAGCACCGCTTGTCCACTCAGATGCGTTACCTGCCATGCAATACAAGCCCCATTCGTTAGGCGAGTACGATGTTACTTTTACTGTGTGGAATCCACCATCCACAAAGTAACTACCGCGCATTGGTTTAAAGTTTCCTAAGAAACAACCGCGAATGTTACGGATATATGGACCTCCCCAAGGGTAAGGCGATTGATCAAGACCACCGCGAGCAGCATATTCCCACTCCGATTCGGTTGGTAAACGATAATCGTTTACTAATGTTTGACCATTAGTCATTAACCAACTGTGGTGCAAATTAGTACGCCAAATACAAAAAGCCGTAGCCTGTTTCCATGATACGCCTACTATTGGATATTCATCGTAAGCCGGATGCCAGAAATAGTTATTAGTCATTGGCTCATTAAATGAGTAGGTGAAATCGTGCACCCAGCATAATGTATCGGGGTAACAGTTAATTACATCTTTTTTAATGAATACTTTACGGTCTTTTCCGCCTTCGCCATTTACTGTGTATGAACCTAAAGAGGTATCGGCAGTGGTAAAGCCCACTCCATTGATAAACATTTTACCGTCTTCATTTGGATCAGGATCAGGGGATTTTTTCCATTGGAAACGATTGCTTTTACGAGCAGCTGTGCGAATATCAATCCACCAATATGCATAGTTTAATTTACGGCTATCTATTTCCTTTTTGCGCATAAATCTTTCGCGTTCAGGTAAATACATGTCTTCTAAGATAGAACGGTATTCCTCATCAGGGCTATCCCATTTAATTTTATAATCCCAGCTAATAGGAACAGGATCGGGGTAAGTATTACCAACCAAAACCGGCTGATTATAGAACCAATCTTCCTCAGGGATAATGTACTCTTCTATACCTGCATTTGCAAGCAAACGTCTGGCTATAGAATCGCGCACCCAATATACAAATTGGCGGTACTCATTATTGGTTATTTCAGTTTCATCTATATAGAATGCCTGAATAGAAACCGTTTTCGATTTTTGAGTGAACGCATAAGGAACGTCTTGGTCGCTTTGTCCCATATTGAAACTTCCCGGAGGGCAAAAAAGCATTCCGTATGGATCTTCCATGAACCATACTTCGCGCCCTTGTACGCCTATAAGTTGTCCGTTACCTTTATTACAAGCGGTAATAAAAGATACTACTCCGGCTATAAAGATAACTGCCTTTAGGCGTTTCCAGTTTTTACCGGGGTGTTGGGTCAATTTATTGTTTTTCATATTTCCTGGTTTTGTGATGCAAAAGGGCCTTTATACCATTAGGAGTATAAAAAGCCCAAAGCAAATAGACCTGCTTTAACGTAAGGTTTTATATAAAGGTTACAATTATTGTTAAAATTATTTTAAGAAACGTGGGTTAATGTGACTTTGTTTTTTGGTTTTAGGTACAGGTTTGAAGCAATATCCTATTAAAACCTCGAAAGTATTGCTGCTGTAGTTCTTTAAATCAGATAAAGTAACATCGTAAGCAACTCCTATTTTTAGGACATTATTTCCTTTAACATACTGATAACCAAGCATTGTTGCAATAGCATCTGTCATACGATAAGCACCGCCTAACCATACCATGTTTCTATACATTACGTTTACTCCTGCATCAAAAATAGTAGCTTTTAAATCAGATTTAACTAATACTGAAGGGATTAGCTTAAAATCAGAGCTTAAATCGAACTCATAACCTGCATTTAAAAATATGTGCTGTGCGTTTTTAAACTCAAGTGATTTAGTACCGTCTGTTTTTTTGTTTACTTGGCCAGGTAAGTGGCTTGCTGCTAAACCAATATATAATTTAGACGTAGTATAATATAAGCCAAAGTTAACATCATAAGTTATGGAAGAAATTTGGTTAGTAGGAATGCTTGGGTCGGATGCACCATCAGTTCCATCCGGAGCAAACCAATTATCTTTAAATTTTTTCTGAATCATACCTGCATCCACACCAATACCTAATTTACCAACTGCGCCTACAGGCAAGTGGTAGGAGTATGCTCCACGTGCAAATAATGAATTATCATTACCTAATTGGTCTTGCATGATAGTTAAGCCTGCACCACCTCTCAATGCTGTATTTTGCAACACTGGTGCATCAAAGTTAACTAACATAGTTTTAGGTGCACCCGGAAACTGTAACCATTGTTGGCGATACATTACAGCGGTACAAATACCACCACTTGTACCGGCATAACCCGGATTATAAGTTAATTTGTTTTGCATGTACTGCGAAAATTGTTGATCTTGTTGGGCAAAACCAGCTACAGCAGTGATGGTTAGCGCAATTGAAGTAATGATTTTTTTCATCGTTTTTCTAAGGTTTTGATGTTTTTTTGTTCAGGGTAAACCTTTAAGGTCGGCTAAGGTAAGACTAATATTTAAAAAAACAAATTTTTTAACATTTTGGGGTTAATACCTTTCAACCATAAATTAACAAAAAGACGCACCTGCTTACTGATGGTTGCCGAGCGATTAAAAACTAAATTTCTGATACGTTTGCCACCATTGGTCAGGCAATTCATCTTTTAAAGCTGTTTGGTAAGTATTGTAAGAGCATGGTACATGTGTATGCCTTTCAAAACTTAGTCTTTTGTCGGGTGGGTATGGCACTTCCATCCACCATCGGTCAGACTTTATGCTTTTGTAAAAAACTATTTCGTTTTTGAGTTCTTTTATCGCTACGCGGTATTTTGTAAAGTCGGTTGTTTTTTTAAAAGGGTAATCGCTTTTTCGGTTATAGAAACCATCAATAAAGCACCAAATCATTTGAGCCAGCAATTGTGCACTTTGTGTGTGCTTGTCTAATTTGGGGTTGAACTCATAAAAGCCAATTGAAGTACATTTGTCGCTCATGCCTGCATAGCGCATAAGCTGGCAAATTTCATCGGCATAAAAGCCATTGGGGCCTGCTTGTGCCGATGCCGGAGAGTCGCTCATTTTTATGGCTGAAATATCCACGGAAATAATATCGGCATTGCGAATGGCGGGCTCGGTATCTTCCATATTTTGCCTCACCGAGCCAAGCCGGATAACATCAAAAAAAAGCTTGTCCATCATTCCTAAGTAATCAGGATTGGTAAGATACGTTTGATAACCTACATTACTAAAATTAAAAAGATGATTGGGCTGATGCTGAATAATTTTACCGAGCCAGGTTTGCGATGTGAGTAAATCATCGGCAGTGCCTAAATCAAGCGAAGCATCAATGGATGTGAGATTAACAGTAGCTTCAATATTTTGATAGGCCAGATAATTGGCAAATGTTAAATGCTGTGCGCCACCAATAATGATGGGCGTTATTCTGTTTTTAATCAACTCATTTAAAACGCTACGAAGCGCAAAGTAGCTGTCATCAATAGTATGGCCGGCATTAATGTTTCCTAAATCAGCAATTTTTATTTCATGATTACCATTAAAAAGTTTATAAAGCTGTGGCCGAACCGCATCGGCACCGCCCTGGCAATTGTTATCGGGCTGGGCATTCCGGCTTTCGTTTACTCCAAAAAATGCTAAATTAATTTTTCTTAAATCCGGAAAAGCTGCTGACGAAAAATTAGCTGCAATGTTTTTGCCTATTGAACTATTAGCGAAATTTTCTGCCTTTAATTCATCACTTTCAATTGCTGTAAAGTAAACCGAAATATCTTCCATTTTTGCTTCTTAAACTAAAACGAAAGTAAGGGCAGTTTAAATTGGTTAACTGATGGCAGCCAATTGTTTATTAACAGAGTTTTTAAAAAGCTATTTTTTTGCGGCTACTTTTTTTGCGGCTTTCTTTACTGCTTTTTTTACAGGCTTGACAACCTTTGCAGTTATTTTTTTTGCCGCTACAGTTTTTGTTTTAGCCGATTTCTTTTTCTGGTTAAAGCCCGCTATTTCCAAGCATAAGTCTAATGTCATTTCGAGCGGGTGTTTATCAGCAGGAATTTTAAAAAACTTTTTGCCCGCTTGTATGCAAGGCCCCCAGCGGCCGTTTACTACTTTTACTCGGCTATCTTCTTCCCAATATTTAATGAGCTTCTCTTTTTCTTTTTGAATTTTATCTTTCAGCAAAACAATTGCCTCGCTAAGAGTGATTGCAAATGGATCGGCATTTTTTGGCAAGCAGGCATTGATGGTATCGTACTTTAAGTAGTTTCCAAAAAAACCTTTGGCAACTATCACATCTTTACCTTCAAATTGACCAAGAATTTTAGGTAAACGCGGGCCTGTTAAAATTTCTTTTATACGCTCAAATGTAACCGTGTATGGGTCATCTGTTTTCGGTAAGGAAATAAATTGGTTTTGATATTTTATATACGGGCCGTATCTGCCGATAGAAACCACCACTTCTTCGCCATCGTGCAAGCCTAAATTACGTGGCAGCTTAAATAAATCGAGTGCCTCTTCAAGCGAAATTGTTTCGATGCTTTGTCCTTTTCTGAGCGATGCAAAAATGGGTTTCACCTCATCTTCTTGTCTGCCTATCTGCGCCATCGGTCCAAAACGACCTATGCGCACTAAAATTTCTTTTCCTGTTTTTGGATCTTTTCCTAAAACGCGCTCACCACTTGCACGCTCACTATTTTCGCTGGTGTGCTCCACCGTTTTGTGAAATGGCTTGTAGAATTCTTGCAGCATTTTTGTCCACGATAATTTTCCCTCAGCCACCTCATCAAACTCCTGCTCTACTCTTGCGGTAAAATTATAATCCATTATATCTTTAAAATGCTGCAACAAAAAATCGGTAACTACCATTCCAATATCGGTAGGGAAAAGTTTAGATTTTTCGGCTCCTGTATTTTCGGTTTTCACTTCTTTTGTAATGTTATCGGCCTTAAGCGAAATGTGATTGTAATTGCGCTGTGTGCCTTGCCTGTCTTCTTTTACCACATATCCACGTTTTTGAACTGTGCTAATTGTGGGTGCATAAGTGGAAGGACGACCAATGCCCAATTCTTCTAATTTTTTTACTAAGGTTGCTTCCGTGTATCGAGCCGGATGGTGTGTAAAGCGCTCTACGGCTGTAATTTCTTGACGTGCTAGACTTTCGCCTACTTTCATTGGTGGCAATATTCCTTCTGCATTTTCCTCGTCTTCATCATCTTTTCCTTCGAGATAAACTTTTAAAAATCCATCAAATTTTAACACTTCGCCTTTGGCAATAAAATTTTCAGTGGCTGTAGAAACTTTAATAGTAACTGTTGTTTTCTCTAATTCGGCTTCTGCCATTTGCGATGCTAAAGTGCGTTTCCAAATTAAATCGTACAGGCGCATTTCTTGTACTTCGCCTTCCACACTGTGTTGGTTCATAGCTGTTGGGCGTATGGCTTCGTGTGCTTCTTGTGCACCTTTGCTTTTGGTAGCAAATTGGCGAGTTTTTACATAGCGGTCGCCATATACGCGAGCTATTTCGGCAGCGGCTTCGGTAATTGCAGTTTGCGAAAGGTTAACACTATCCGTACGCATATAAGTTATCTTTCCTTGCTCGTAAAGGGTTTGCGCTATGCGCATGGTTTGTGCCACACTGTAGCCAAATTTCCTGCTCGCTTCTTGCTGTAAGGTAGAGGTGGTAAATGGTGCCGATGGTGATTTTTTTGCCGGCTTGGTTTCTAAATTAGTGATGCTGAAATTTGCCGATTTACATTTCTCTAAAAAGGCGGTTGCATCATCAAGCGTATTAAATTTTTTGCCCAATTCGGCTTTTATAATTGCTTGGCCTTCGGTTTCGAAAATGGCGCTTACTTTATATGACGAAGTGCTTTTAAATTCCATTATTTCGCGCTCGCGCTCAACTATTAACCGCACCGAAACGCTTTGCACTCGCCCGGCTGATAAGGACGGACGAACTTTTTTCCACAAAATGGGCGATAATTCAAATCCAACTAATCTATCTAAAACTCTGCGAGCTTGCTGTGCATCTACCAAATGCTTATCAATTGTGCGCGGGTTATCAATGGCATTCAAAATTGCATTTTTAGTAATCTCGCCATAAGTAATGCGCTTTGTTTTTTTACTGTCGAGGCCTAATGCTTCAGATAAATGCCAGGCAATGGCTTCACCCTCACGGTCTTCGTCCGTTGCAAGCCATACTATTTCGGCAGCTTTGGCTAATTTTTTGAGTTCGGCTACCACCGCTTTCTTATCGGCCGATATTTCATATTCGGGCTCAAAGTTTTTCTCCACATTCACACCCATTCCTTTTTTTACCAAATCGCGAATATGTCCTATGGACGATTTAACCGTAAAATCTTTACCTAAATATTTTTCAATGGTTTTGGCCTTAGCCGGTGACTCAACAATAAAAAGATTTTTGCTCATTATATCTGTAAGTTTCGCGTTTATTTAAGGTTGTTTCTAATGCTTATTTCACTAAAAAACATGAGGTGTTTTCTCTAAATTTTATTTTTTTTCGGGCTGCAAAGGAAAACAAACTATTTTGATATTTCCAAATCTCAACTTGTAAGTGCCTCCATTTTCGGGCATTTTTAACCCATTATTTTTATCCTATTATGTAGTATGTAAATTCTTTTAGAGCGCTTTTACTCATTGATATTTGCCATTTTGTCACGCTCACATATTTTAGCTACTTTTGTTTCCCTGAAAAAAATTTTGGAATTTAATCAACAAAAACAAAGAATGAGGCAATCGGGCGAACAAATGGAAGAAAGCAGACAAGGTGAAGCGATGGTTTTAGAAAACCCTAACGGAACCAAAAAAATGTTTTTAGAAAGTTACGGTTGCGCCATGAATTTTTCTGATAGCGAAATTGTTGCTTCGGTATTAGCCGGCAAAGGATATACATCTACCAATAACTATAAAGAAGCCGATGTGGTTTTAATAAACACCTGCGCCATTCGCGATGCAGCCGAGCTGCGTGTGCGCAACCGGTTAAAAGAATTTAATGCCGTAAAAAAATACAATCCCAAGTTAATTGTGGGTGTTATGGGCTGCATGGCCGAGCGATTGAAATCGAAATTTCTGGAAGAAGAAAAAATAGTTGACATAGTGGTTGGCCCTGATGCTTACCGCGATTTGCCTCATTTAATAGAATCGGTAGAAGGCGGACAAAAAGCGGTGAACGTACTTTTATCGTTGCAAGAAACGTATGCCGATATAAGCCCCGTTAGATTAGATTCTAACGGAGTTACTGCATTTATAAGCATTACTCGGGGCTGCGATAATATGTGTTCGTTTTGTGTGGTGCCATTTACACGTGGCCGCGAACGAAGCCGTGAGCCGGAAAGTATTATTAACGAAGCTCGTCAGTTATTTGAACAAGGTTACCGCGAAGTAACATTGCTGGGGCAAAACGTAGATTCTTATTTATGGGCCGATGGAAAAGCAAAAAAAGAATTAACCGATGAAGAAGCAAAACGCGGATTTAGTTTTGCCGATTTGCTGGATGCGGTAGCAAAAATATCGCCCGAATTGCGGATACGATTTTCTACCAGCAACCCTCAAGATATGACAGATGATGTGCTGCACGCCATTGCCCGCCACGAAAACATATGCAACTATATTCACCTGCCGGTGCAAAGCGGCAGCAGCACAATGCTTAACCGCATGAATCGTGGTTACACGCGCGAAAAATATTTTGAGCGCATTGCAGCCATCCGGCAAATTATTCCCGATTGCGGATTATCAACCGATATTATTACCGGTTTTTGTGCCGAAACAGATGAGGAGCATGCCGAAACTATTTCGCTGATGGAAGCCGTGAAATTTGATTTTGCATACATGTTTGCTTACAGTGAGCGCCCGGGCACTGCTGCTGCAAAAAAATATACTGATGATGTGCCCGAAGAAATAAAAAAAGCACGCCTGCAACAAGTAATTGCGCTGCAACAAAAACACTCGGCCGAACGAACTAAACAAGGTGTGGGTAAAATTCACAAAGTATTGGTGGAGGGTGTTTCAAAAAAATCGAGCGAAATGTTTTATGGCCGCAACTCGCAAAACACTACTGTGGTTTTCCCGAAAGGAAACCATAAAAAAGGCGAATATGTGAATGTGCTTGCCGAGGAATGTACGCTGGCAACTTTAATTGGAAAGGTGATTTAAAAATGAGTAATACAGAAATAAATAAAACAATAATTAAGTGATTTTTTAAAATGAAAAATAACTCTAATACCTTGAATCTAAAATCTAACATCTTACCTCTTGATTCTAAAATCTTGGTTCTAAAATGAAAATACAAGACATAAAAAATCGTTTCGGAATTATAGGCACATCGCCTTTGCTTGATAGAGCAATGGATATTGCTATACAAGTAGCGCCTACCGATTTAAGCGTTTTAATAACAGGCGAAAGCGGAACGGGTAAGGAAGTATTTCCGCAAATTATACACCAATTAAGCAGCCGCAAGCATGGCGCTTACATTGCCGTTAACTGCGGTGCAATACCCGAAGGCACAATTGATTCGGAATTATTTGGCCACGAAAAAGGCTCGTTTACGGGCGCTAACGAAATGCGAAAAGGATATTTTGAAGTGGCCGATGGCGGCACCATTTTTTTAGATGAAGTAGCCGAAATGCCATTGGCAACACAAGCCCGCTTGCTGCGTGTACTCGAAACGGGCGAGTTTATTAAAGTGGGATCATCTAAAGTGCAAAAAACTAATGTACGCGTGGTGGCTGCCACCAATGTTAATTTACCACAAGCGATAGAAAAAGGAAAATTCAGAGAAGATTTATACTACCGCCTCAATACAGTGCCCGTTACCGTGCCACCTTTGCGCGAACGCAAGCAAGATATTCATTTATTGTTCCGGAAATTTGCCGCTGATTTTTCGGCAAAATACCGCATGCCGAGCATTAAGCTGGATACCGATGCCGAAAAACTACTCACCAATTATTATTACCAAGGCAACGTGCGCCAATTGAAAAATATTACCGAACAAATTTCTATCATCGAAAAAACGCGCGACATAAATGCCGATACTTTAATACGCTACCTCCCGCAGCATAACATTACACAACAACCCATGCTGGCTAAAGCCGATGGCGTGCAAACCGAATTTACTGAACGCGACATTTTATACAAAATACTTTTTGATCTCAAGAAAGACATGAACGATTTAAAAAAAATTGTGGTAGATTTAATTGAAAACGACTCGGTATTAAAACAAGATTTTATGCCCGAAAACGAACACATCATCAAAAAACTTTACCAAGATGTGGGCCTTACCGAAACCACTACCCTTAAACTTGGCTACAACGAAAATAAAGATTACGATAACGGAACCATTGTGATAGAAGAACCACGATCGCTCCAGCAAGTAGAAGAAGAAATGATAAAAAAAGCATTAGAAAAATACAAAGGCAAACGCAAACATGCCGCCAATGAATTAGGAATATCTGAACGAACGCTTTACCGAAAAATTAACGAATATGGAATAAAGGAATAGAAAAAATTTAAAATTGTAAGTTTACAACTTTAAATCACTTTTAAAATAAAAAAATGGCTTTCGGAGTAAAAAAACCGGCTTTTTGCTTATAAAAAATCACTTTTGATAAGAAAAAAATGACTTTTAAAGCACCAAAAGTTAAAAATGAAAAAACTAAGATTAACAAATCAACAAATTACCTCACCAGCAAATTAACTAATTGGCACATCAACAAATTAAAATAATAATCACCCTTTTGCTCGTTACATTATACTCGTGCAAAATGCGCTACTCGTTTACCGGAGGCGAAAAAGGCAACGCCAAAACCGTGCAAGTACAATTTTTTAAAGTAGATGCACCACTCGCAAAACCCACCACAGGCATCGTTTTCACGGAAGCATTAAAAGATATAATGCAAAACCAAGGCAAACTTGAACTGATAACCACCAATGCCGATTTAAACTTTGAAGGACAAATAACCGCTTATGCCATTACGCCCGTTGCCATCCAAAGCAACGACCAATCGGCCCTCAACCGATTAACCATCACCGTACAAGTGAAATACACCAATACATTAGAAAAAGAAAAAAGTTTCGATCAATCCTTTTCGCGATTTGTAGATTACGAAAGTTCAAAAAATCTATCATCAGTAGAAGATGAATTGATAACCGAAATAGTGCGCCAATTGGTACAAGATATTTTTAACCGATCGCTAAGCAACTGGTAAATTACATGAACAAGCAACAATTCATATCGTATTTAGAAAATCCACATTTGCTCGATGAAAAATCGCTGCAAGAAATAGCACCACTTGCCAGCCAGTTTCCTTATTGCCAAAACCTGCACCTGCTGCTTGCTAAAAACCTTCACAATTTAAGCAGCATCCATTTCGATAAACAAATAAAAATTGCAGCAGTTTATGCCACCGATAGAAAAAAACTTTATCAGTTAATAAACAATAAGTACAAAGTAGAAAGTATTAAGCACGAAGAGAAAAGTACTGAGAGCCAAGAAACAAGAGTTGAGATTAAAGAGGAAAAAATAATTCAAATTGAAGAACCTCTAACCACCACCAATTTACAATCTACAATTGAAAATTTACAAATTGAAGAACCTCTAATCACCAACAATTTACAATCTACAATTGAAAATTTACAAATTGAAGAACCTCTAACCACCAACAATTTACAATCTACAATTGAAAATTTACAAATTGAAGAACCTCTAACCACCAACCAGCAACCAGTAACAAGTAACCAACTATCAACCGAATTTGAAGAAATAGAAAAATTAGAAAAAGAAAAAATCACACTCGATGAACAATACCAAATACAAGCCGTAGAAGCCGAAATAGAAATAGGCATAGAACACGCCACCGAACAATTAGAATCACAAGTATATAACTTTGAAGAAGCTGAAACCAGCAACCAGCAACCAATAACCCAAAACACCGAATTAAGTTTTACCGATTGGCTAAAAATAAGCACCCAACAAAACATAACCCAATTACCAACAGAAGAAACAACAGCCGAAGAAAAATCAGAAGATTTAATAGAAAAATTCATAAATACACCACCCGAAAAAATAAAACCCAAAAAAGATTTTTACAACCCCATTAACATGGCACGCCAGAGCGCGCTCGATAACAGCGAGTACGTAACCGAAACATTAGCAACCATTTACGAAAAGCAAGGCGCTTACTCAAAAGCCATCCGCGCTTACGAAATATTGATTTTGAATTATCCCGAAAAAAGTGTTTACTTTGCCGCCCGAATTGAGGAAATAAAGAAATTGATTAATTAAAATAACACACTACATGGCATTTATTCAAGTACTTATTATCATTATCTCGATACTACTTGTATTAGTAGTATTGGTACAAAATTCAAAAGGCGGTGGCATCGCATCAAACTTTGCAGGCAACACACAAATAGTAGGCGTAAAACGCCAAGCCGAATTAATAGAAAAAATAACTTGGGGTTTTATCATCGCACTTTTTGTGCTATGTATAGCCACCGCATCGTTTAAAGGCGAAGTAGTAAACACTAAAACCGATTCGGTAGTTAAAAACACCGAAGCACCTATGCAACCTAATCCGGGCGGAAACGGAACAGGCGTTCCGCAAATGCCTCAGCAAGGCGGTAGCGATACAATTAAACCTTAGTTTGTGTTTGTCAGTTTGGCACTGAAAAAATTTCCATCCCAAACACTTCGCTGAAAAATTGTCGCACTATTTAAGTTCACAACCCATTGGCACAAAATATGACAAAGCCAAGCGTAAAAAAAATTTAATCATTAACAATTTAATCTCTAAATAAACTATGGCCAAACTAAACATTAAACCAGTAGCCGGCACTCAAAACAGAGTGGTGGTAGAACCGGCAGCAGCCGAAGAAAAAACAGCAGGCGGAATTATTATCCCCGATACGGCAAAAGAAAAACCACAACGCGGAAAAATTGTAGCTGTGAGCGAAACCGATGAAAAAGGAAACAAGCCCGCAGTAAAAGTAGGCGATACAGTATTGTACGGTAAATATGCAGGTACTGAAATTACTGTTGATGGCAAAGAATTACTCATCATGCGCGAATCAGATATTTTCGCAATCATTTAATTTATCATTCAACACTAATAATTTAAAACTCATTAAAAATGGCAAAAGACATAACATTTAACATTGAAGCCCGCGATGCACTAAAACGCGGAGTAGACGCATTAGCAAATGCAGTGAAAGTAACATTAGGCCCTAAAGGCCGAAATGTAATTATTGACAAAAAATTTGGCGCACCATCTATCACAAAAGATGGCGTATCAGTAGCTAAAGAAATAGAACTAAAGCACCCCATTGAAAACATGGGCGCGCAAATGGTGAAAGAAGTAGCATCTAAAACTGCCGATGTAGCAGGCGATGGAACTACTACCGCCACTGTATTAGCACAAGCAATAGTTACTGCCGGATTAAAAAACGTGGCAGCAGGCGCAAACCCTATGGATTTAAAACGAGGTATTGATAAAGCCGTAGAATCAGTAGTGGGTGATTTAAAAAAACAATCAAAATCAGTAGGCGATGACAACAAAAAAATAGAACAAGTTGCTACCATCTCTGCCAATAACGATTCATCAATAGGAAAACTAATTGCCGAAGCAATGGCAAAAGTTAAAAAAGAAGGCGTTATAACTGTAGAAGAAGCAAAAGGAACCGAAACTACTGTGGAAGTAGTGGAAGGCATGCAATTCGACAGAGGTTATGTATCGCCTTATTTTGTTACCAATGTAGATAAAATGGAAACCGTTTTAGAAAGTCCGCAAATATTAATCTACGATAAAAAAATATCTAACATGAAAGAATTACTTCCATTGTTAGAAAAACAAGTACAAACAGGCAAACCACTTTTAATTATTGCCGAAGATATTGATGGCGAAGCGTTATCAACTTTAGTAGTAAACAAAATTCGTGGCTCATTAAAAATATGCGCTGTAAAAGCACCGGGCTTTGGCGATAGAAGAAAAGCAATGCTCGAAGACATTGCCATTTTAACAGGCGGCACATTAATTAGCGAAGAGCGTGGCTTTAAATTAGAAAATGCCGACCTTTCATATTTAGGTAAATGCGAAAAAATTACAGTTGATAAAGACAACACAACCATCGTAGGCGGTTCAGGTAAAAAAGCCGACATCACCGCTCGTGTCAACCAAATTAAAGCACAAATAGAAAGCACTACATCTGATTACGATAAAGAAAAACTACAAGAGCGCTTAGCAAAATTAGCAGGCGGTGTAGCTGTATTATATGTGGGCGCAGCTACTGAAGTAGAAATGAAAGAGAAAAAAGACCGCGTGGACGATGCTTTACATGCAACACGCGCAGCCGTAGAAGAAGGTATAGTTGCAGGTGGTGGCGTAGCTTATATACGCGCTATTGATACTTTAGATAAACTAAAAGGTGGTAACGAAGACGAGCAAACAGGTATCGCTATAGTGAAACGTGCATTAGAAGAACCATTGCGCCAAATAGTTGCCAATGCAGGTGGCGAAGGTTCAATAGTGGTACAAAAAGTGCGCGAAGGCAAAGCCGATTATGGCTACAATGCCCGCACCGAACAATACGAAAACATGTACGCTGCCGGAGTTATTGACCCTACTAAAGTTACACGTGTAGCTTTAGAAAACGCAGCATCAATTGCCGGTATGCTTTTAACTACCGAGTGTGTTTTATCCGAAACAAAAGAAGAAAAACCAGCTATGCCTCCAATGCCGGGGGGCATGGATGGTGGCATGGGATATTAATCGCAATTGAAATAGTTCAGAAAAACCGCCCCGCAAAATGCGGGGCGGTTTTTTTATGCGGTTAGGTTTAGTAAATTTGCAGCAATGTTTAACAAAAAAAGGTTTTATAAAATTTGTAAAATTGGCTTAGCTCTTACATTTTGTATTTCACTCACCTTGCATTTAATTAATTTGTTACCCATTTACATTACTATGCACTTTTGTCTGCCATGGCTAATGGCAATGTTAGCAACACACATTCTATTTAAAAAATAATGCGCCACACTTTATTCCTTTTTTTAATTACGTTAAATTTTTGTGCTGCACAAGAAACTAAAACCTGTAATTGCCCGGGCAAAAACAAGGACAAAAAAAAGCACCTTTTACATTGCTTGGGGCTATAACCGAGATGCATTCAGCAAAAGCGATATAAATTTTAAAAGCAATGCCGGCCTGTATGATTTTACAGCGTATGATGTAAAAGCAAAAGACCGCCCAAATTTTGAAGCCATTACACCTTTCAGACGACCAAAATATTTTATATTAAACATATCAATACCTCAGTACAATTACCGCCTTGGCTATTACAACAACAAAAACAACTGGGGTTTTGAAATTAACTTCGACCACACTAAATATGTAGTTGAACAATATCAAACCGTAAGAGTAAAAGGCCAGATTTATGGCGAAACAATAGACAAAGACACGATCCTCTATCCCGAATTTTTACAATTTGAACACACCGATGGTGCTAATTTTTTTATGGCAAATGTGATGAAACGCCACTGCCTATTTTCTGGTAAGCACCACCAATTATGGGCATTGGCAAAAGCGGGTATTGGTATTGTAATTCCTAAAACTGAGGTTACGCTATTTAGTATTAATAGAGACAACCGTTTTCATATTGCCGGATGGATTACCGGAATAGAAACCGGCTTGCGTTACGATTTTTTTAAAGCACGGCTTCATTGAGTTTACTGCAAAAGGCACTTTTGCAGATTATAGAAGCGTATTAGCAATAGGAGATTCAAGAGCCGGCCATCGTTTTTTTACAGCCCAAGCCATTTTAACTGCCGGTTATAGGTTTGGTCTATAGTTTTTTCTATTTCAATTTCAATCTTTTATATTTTTTTTGCGATGTGATTAAACCTTTTTAAAAACCCCACGTCCTAACATCAACAAACACAAAAACAAAAACCCTCAATACACGAAACATGAAAACAAGAAAATTTTTATTCGCAACACTATTAATTAGTTTAACTGCAAGCACACTATTTACATCGTGCCGCAAAAACGATGAAGACAATGAAACCGGTGCAGCAACCGACAATGCTTTTGCAGAAGCAAATTTTAACGATGTGGCAAATATTGCCGACCAAGCCGGATTTAACGGCAACACATCAACCTACCGCACCGGGCAAGATGATGGCACATTATTAAGTGCCTGCGCCACCGTAACTCGCGATACCGCTAACTCGTCAAACCCCGATACCATTACAGTTGATTTTGGTTCTACTAATTGTTTATCCTTAGATGGCCGTTACCGCAGAGGAAAAATTGTAATCACCTACTCTGGCGGTCAGAATTACCGCGATTCAGGTTTAGTAGCCACCATTGTTCCGCAAAATTATTTTGTAAACGATAACGGAATAAGCGGTACAAAAACAATTACTAACCGCGGCCATATTACAAATGGAAAATTAACTTGGGATGTGGTTACAAGTGGAACAGTAGTTTTAGCTAACAATGGCGGAACTATTACCTGGAACTCTACAAAAACAAAAGTTTTATTAGCCGGAGAAACATATTACAACGGTCCTATAACTTGGCAAACTGCAAAAGTAGGTATCACAGGTTCGGCTAATGGCACCAGCGCTCAAGGCGAAAGCTTTACAGCAAACATTACATCGCAATTAATCCGCGATTTTAGTTGTACTGCAAATCGTAAACATTTTGTACAAGGCACGTTTGATTTCACGCCCGGCTCTCGTCCCACTCGCACTGTTGATTTTGGTAACGGAGCTTGCGATAACACCGCTACAGTTACAATCAATAACAATACTTATACAATCACATTAAGATAGTAGGTTAAGTAGGTTAACTAAAAAGTGCGCTCGGTATTTATTTGGGCGCACTTTTTTTATAGTGTTAAAACGCTATAGCTTTGTTGCAAGTACGCAAGTTTTTTTAATCTTGCGCACATTACCTTCCGAATCAAAAACTTCAAAATAGATAATGTAAATTCCAATTTTTGATTTTTCGTTTTTATCATTTACCCCATCCCACGAAAAAGTGCCGTTAGCACCAATTAATTCGTTTCTTACCAATGTGCGTTCAAGCCGGCCTTTGTTATCGTAAATGGTAATATTTGCTATATAGCCCGATGAACTAAAGTTGTATGATATATTAACCACATCGTTATAACCATCGTTATCAGGCGAAAAAACTTCGGGCTGAATAGTTATTTCTGATGAGTTTTCGCCTGTGCTGTATTGCGAATTTTTATAAGCTGGTGTAGCGTATCCTACATTTTCTGCAGCCGAGTGCCAATTGGTTTTGTCTTGCGTTGACCTATCGTAATTAATTCGCTCAAGCGAAACACCTTTCGTATTATTTAAAAGCGGAAAATGCCAATTGCCAAAATAAATTAATTTATCAATAATCGTTTGCGATTGATTAATGAGCACCACCACATCGCCATCAATATTCATAGATGGAAGTGATGTCATATCCAAAAACCCTTTAGGATTAGTGGTGGTGTATTGCATTCTAACAGCATTTGAATTTGTAGAAAGCACCAAATAATTGCCCGGAAAAAACAAATAACCATTAGCAGAAATAATTTTAATATCCGCCAATGTATTTGTAATGGTATCCATCGTGCACAAATACAATTCTTTTAAATCAATCACTTTTGATGAGCGGTTATAAATTTCCACAAAGTCCACTCCATTATCTTTTGGGTCGGGTAAAATTTCATTTATCACCACATCATTTATTTGGCAGGGTTGTGGTATAGCAAACAAGGCTGTATTTGAAACGCTAACAGCATTACCTGCACAATCCTCAATTAAATTTGTAACCGTAAGCGTATATATAATTCCATTTGAGAGTTGCACCGGCAAAATCAATTTCACGCTCTTAAAATCGGGTTCAATTGGGTTTACGGCAATGGGATTTCCTATTCCATTATCAATAGAAAAATTAGTTGTACTTAGCAAAGTAGTACTATCAAGTGGTTCAGTAAAATAGGCAACAATGGTGTCGTAAGATGCAATTACACCTACTCTTAAAAGCTGAGGTGATGTGTTATCTAAATTTGCAGCACGCACCGAATTTCTTTTTCCGGGTGTGCCGCCCGAGGCATTAACCGATGCCCGCCAGTTATTTTCTGCTGCACACGGATTGTTTGGGTCAATCATCTCAAGCGACCAACCGCCATCTTCTTTACTCGCATCGGCATACCAATTATCGCTATACGAAATGGTGTGCATCACTTGCCCAAAACTATCGCGCAGTATAATTATTTGTCCCGTGTTAGTTAATGCCGGAAAACTCACAACTGCCGCCACGTTTATTCCTGTAAAGTTAGGTGCACCGGTTGTAGATGTTAAAACAATAAAACTATCGGCAGGTATTGTAACATCGGGTAAAATTTTTGTGTTAGAGCCAACGGTAATTGTCCAGTTGACCAATTTTATAGGAAAATTTTTACGGTTAAATAGTTCTACGTATTCAAAATTGGGAAGTAATAAAGGTGGATCGGGGTCGGCCATTATTTCATTAATCACAACATCAAAAAGAGCAGGCGAGTAAAACACAAATGGCGTATTGTTATTAGGATTAATAACATTTGAGTTCAAATCTTCTACGGATGTAACTTGCAAAAGATTAGTTATGTTCTGTGGAAAATTAGTGGCGAAGGTTAAATGAACTAATGATATATCGTTAACATCGCGCGCAGCAAAAGTGGGCACACCTACTCCATTATTTACTATATAATTTGTGTTTAATTGTGATGTAGTTAAGCTCACCGCTTCATTAAAGTGAACATCTAATTGGTTTGCTGAAATAATCTTTACCGAATCAACGAGCGGAGATGTAACATCAACTATAATTGGCCCGATGTAAAAATCATCGAAATAAAATTTAGTGGCGTTACTCGAAGTATAAAAACAGTTAATGCCAAAAAAATTAGTAGTAGTAAAAGTGTTGTCGGTTCCTTGTGCTTCTTGTGTGTAGTTTGTTCCACCGGATGAATCAATAAATAAAGTCCAAAGACCGGCAGCATCGCGCGTAACTTTAACACGAATAATAAACGCATTTGCAATAAGGGTGGTGCCGCGGCAAACAGAACTGCTCACCGTTCCGCTTTGGCGAAAAAGTTCTACTTGGTCACCCGAGAGCGCCTCACCAAATTGCAAATAATAACCATTGAGCGCACTTTGTAAATTTTGCTGATCAGAGACCAAATATACACGCGCATTATTACTCGCGGATGCAGAGAAATTTAAACGTATCCAGAAATTCCACTCGGCATTATTTATTGACTGCGAATTAGTGGTACTCAAAAAACTTGTATCGGTACCAGATGAATTTAGTTGCAATTGCATCGAACCATTCACTGTAAAATCGGTGTCGTTTCCTATCCAAGCAGGAGCAGAACTAAAATTTCCATCAGTAAAATCATCGGTAATTTGGGAGGATACATTTAAACTGATAAGTAAAAATGATAGGGAGAAAAATATGCGGGATAATAATCTTAACATTTTGCGTTTTCTGAGTAAATATAGCTACTTTCGCAAATAATCAATTAATGATTTTATCAATAGCTTGTAACATTTAACACACGGGTAACGTCATAGTAAACAATGAGAAAAATATACTGTTTCATTTTATTTATTGGTTTACAATTTATTCCCCTTATTGCTTCGGCAACTATTTTAACCGGCAAAGTAACCGATGTAAAAGGCGAAGCACTCCCTTTTGCAAATGTATTTATTGAAAAAACCACCAAAGGAACCACTACCAACAAAGATGGAATTTATACAATTGACTTACAGCCTGGCGAATACGATATCTCATATAAAATGCTCGGCTATAAAAAGCAAACACTACACATCGTAATCAGTAATGAGAAATTGATTAAAAACATAACCCTTGCCGAAGAGATTTACACTTTTAACGAAGTAGTTATTAATGCCGATGGCGAAGATCCCGCTTATACAATTATTCGCAAGGCAATAAAAAAACGAAAATTTTATCGCGAACAAGTTGATGAATATTCTTGCGATGTTTACATAAAAGGCGTACAACGTGTAACCGATTATCCAAAAAAATTTTTAGGACAAGAAGTAGATATGGAAGGCGACATTGATACAACAACCGGAATTGTTTATTTATCTGAATCGGTATCGCAATTTAATTTTAAGCAAAATGACAACATAAAAGAGGTAATGATTTCGTCAAAAGTAAGTGGCGATAACAAAGCATTTAGTTACAACCGTGCATCGGATATGCTTTTTAACTTTTACGATAATTTGATAGAAGTAGGTGGCTTAAGTGAGCGCGGATTTGTTTCGCCAATATCAAACAATGCACTGTTCTTTTACAAGTTCAAATTAATTGGTTCGTTTTACGAAAATGGCGAATGGGTAAATAAAATTGAAGTATTGCCAAAGCGGAAAAACGATCCTGTTTTCAGAGGTTATATTTACATTGTTGACAATTCGTGGCGCATACACAGCACCGATTTGTTTCTTACCAAAGACGCTCAAATTGATTTTGTGGATACACTCTATATCAACCAAACATTTTTACCTGTTGACAAAGATGTGTGGCTCGTTTTCCAGAATAAATTCATGTTTCATTTTAGTGTTCTTGGTTTTAAAGGCAATGGCATGTATGTAGGCGTGAATGCGAATTACAATATAAAGCCAAATTTTCCGAAAAAGTTTTTTACCGGTGAAGAAATGAAAGTAACCGATGACGCCAATAAAAAAGACACCGCTTACTGGAAAGATGCAAGGCCGGTTCCACTCACCAAAGAAGAAGAAGACGATTACCGCAAGCGCGACAGTATGGAGCGCATAAGAAATTCAAAACCATATTTAGATTCTATTGATAAAATATCAAACAAACTTACTTTCGGAAAAATATTTTTAAACGGTTATCAATATTATCAACGGTATAAAAAACGCTCCACTTTTTTTTCACCACTCATACAAGCCGTTCAGTTTAACACCGTTCAGGGTTTAACCATCAGCCAAGATTTCAGCATCACAAAAGAGCTTGAAAAAAATCGTTTCCGCAAAATTTTTGTAAAAGGAATGTACGGTAGCAGCAACAAACATTTTAATGCCGAAGCGGGCTTCACATTTAATTATCGCCAACAAAAATTTGAGCGAATAGAAATAAAAGGCGGATTAGAAACGGCACAGTTTAACAACCGCAATCCCATACAACCACTCATAAATACCTACTACACTCTTTTTGACAAAAAAAATTACATGAAACTTTACGAGCGATGGTATGGCGAAATAAACCACCGAATAGAAATTGTGAACGGATTAATGTTATACACTTCAGCAGTTTATGCCGACCGTATGCCGCTAAAAAACACCACCGATTTTACATTTGTAAAAAAAGCACGCGAGTACAGTTCTAACAATCCGGTTGTTCCCAATAACGATTCGGTGTTTTCGTTTAACAGGAGTCAATCGTTTGAATTAAGCGCAAGTATTCGCATCCGTTTCAAACAAAAATATTACACCCGTCCGTTTCAAAAAATAATTACCGGCTCAAAATATCCGCAATTAAGTTTCGATTATAAAATTGCATTGCCAAAAGTACTTGGCGCTGATGTAAGTTATCAGTTTGGAAAATTTTCCGTTAGTGATGAAGTAAAGCTAAAATTGTTTGGCACCTCGCGCTATTATGTTTCGGCTGGCATGTTTTTTAGTACTGATAGTATGCAGTTTATGGATTACTATCACTTTAATGGCAACCAAACCATGCTTTCAACCTTTGATTTGCGTAATTTTAATTTGCTGCCGTATTATAAGTATAGTACCAATCAATCTTTTGTTGAGGCCCATTATGAACACAGTTTTGGCGGATTTATTTTTAATAAAATACCGCTACTGCGTAAATTAAAATTAAACGAAGTGGTTGGCGTACATTATATTTCAAGTAACACGCTACCACAATATGCCGAACTATTTGTTGGCATTGAGAAATTAAGAGTAATGCGCATTGACTTTGTAACCGCATTTCAAAAAAATGAAAAAGTAAGCGCAGGTGTTCGTTTCGGATTAAAAATTGGATCATTTCAATAGTTAAAACAATGAGAAAACTAAAATTTACAATTGCTGCGAGTTTACTTATAATGGCAACATCGCACGCGCAAGACATTCAGTATCCTACATTTTCTTCCACACTAAAAAATGGGATGAAAATAATTGTGTGCGAAAAACCCGGGAATGATTATGTAGAATCTGAAGTTTGGTACCGTGTGGGAAGCAAAGACGAGAAACCCGGAATTAGAGGCATGGCACATTTGTTTGAGCACATGATGTTCAGAGGTACAAAAAAATATCCTGCTAATTCGGTTTTTGAAGAAGTGGATAAAGTGGGTGGCCAAGTGAATGCTTACACCACTTACGACCGCACAGTTTATCACGAATATGTGCCCGTAACTGCACTCGAAAAAATGTTCGACTTGGAAAGCGACCGTATGCAAAACCTGATGGTAACGCAAGAAATTTTAAACACCGAGCGCGAAGTAGTAGGTCAAGAATTACGAAATGGCGAAAGTAATTGGTACGGAAAGTTAATAGCGGATAGATACCCATATTTGTATCCTAAAAATCATCCGTACGAAGTAGATGTAATTGGTTTTTTAGATGAGATAACAAAATTCACATCAGAGCAGTGCATGGAATTTTACAATAACTACTATAGTCCTAACAATGCATTTTTGGTGATAGTGGGCAATGTAAAACACGATGAGGTTTTTGTTTTAGCAGAAAAATATTTTGGAGCAGTTACAAAACAACTCAACATAAAAGCACCGACAAATACGCCCGAATTATTTGGCAATGCATTAAAACAAACCGAAATGCCATTGCTGTTTCCTGTGCAAATATATTCTTACGTTTTTCCCCGACCCGCAGTTGGCAGTGCCGATTATTTTGCAATGACTGTGCTAACACATATTTTATTTACTGATGCAAATTCTATTTTAAATAACCGATTAGTAAAAAAAGAATATTTGGCTTATGCAGTAAATATTACTACCGAAGAATGGAGTTTGTTCCCTAATTATGGAGTTATAGATGTGATTATGAATGCATCGCCCGGTAATGTGAAAGTGAAAAAAATAATTCGTGAAGAGATAAACAAAATTATAGCCGATGGCATTCCGCAAAATTTAATTGATGCCTATATAAAAGCATCGTATAACGGTGTAGTGTTCCAAAACTACGAATCAGAAAACATTGCATCATCGCTTGGCATAGCCGAATATTATTTTAATGACTACAAAATAGCCTTAAATATTACCGAAGAGTATAAAAAAGTTAGCCAAAAAGATTTAAAGCGAGTGGCAGCTAACTATTTTTCGGAAGAGAATATTCAAATAATGAACATAAAACCTGAATTTTAAAAACGAGGTAAATGAAACAGATTTTTTTTACACTACTAACAGTTATTTCATTTGGTGCAGCAAAATCGCAGCAATCTTTTTTTCCGCCCATTGAAAAATATAAACTAAAAAACGGGCTCGAAATTGTTTTTGCAGATTTTGGGACATTGCCCGTTACCACTATTGATGTGTATGTGAATACAGGCAAAAAGAACGAGCTTCCGGGCATGCAATCTATTGCAAATACTACGGCACAAGCGCTTTTACTTGGTTGTAAGAATTACACCCGTACTGAGCAGGATAATTTGTTTTCCGAATTAGGAACCTCTATAAATGCTGCATCAAATGATAGTTATACTCACATCAGCACAAGTTTTATAAACACTGATATTGAAAAAGGAATGGATATGCTCAGCAACATTATACTCACGCCCACATTCCCAAAAGAGGAAATAAGCATGATGCTGAAACAGCGAATTGATTACAACAAAACATCTCGTATGGATATATCGCAACTTGCGCAGGTGTTTTCTAATTTCTTTGTGTATGGAAGCAACAACCCATTGGGCAGGTATTTTTATGCTGCGCAGTTAAATAAAATTAACCGCGACACAATCAGCGAGTTTTATAAATTCAACTACACTCCAAAAAATTCTAAAATTGTTATCAGCGGCAAACCTGATAAAGAAAAAGTAAAAAAACTTATTGAACAATACTTTGCATCATGGCAAGCTGCCTATGGAGAAATAAACGGTGTAGCTTATGATGTACTGCCAATAAAAAAGAAAGAATATGGTTTCATAAATAAAACAAAAGCAAAGCAAGTTGCATTGCAATGGAATAAAAAAGCCCCAGATGCAAAATCAAAAGATGTTATCGCATTTAATCTTTTAAGCACTGTTTTTAACGAAATACTTTATCAAGAAATAAGAGCAAAAA
>JAGVMA010000085.1 GCA_020054095.1 Bacteroidia bacterium
CAGTCGTAAAATTATTTCCGACTTCGGACTTTGGCTTTTTTAAGGAGCCAGTCCTTGTCAGAATAATTTTACTTACCGATGTTCGATTGATGTAATTTTTTTTTCATTTTTTTTCATTTTTGGGGGTTTATATTTATTTAGTTTCTATTAAAGTTCCTTTGTTTTCATTTATAAAGACTTTCCATGTTACTGTTGCCTAATTTATTTTCATAATATTTTCCTACCTGGTAATTAGTAATGAAATAATTAGCGATAAATGCTACTATACATATTGCAACAAATGAGAATAAAGTAATTAAAAGTGTTTTTTTTGCGGGCAATGTTTTGCTGCTCCTGTACTTAAAATAGCAATAAGTTAATCTCCAAAAAAAGAAGAAAGAAATTACTTGACCTATTATTTCAAAAAACACATTACCAAATCCAAAACAAACACCCAATATATATGAAGGGAAAAAGAGAATATTACAAACAACATTGTCCAATAATCTACCAAACGAACTTAACAAAGTCAAATTATCTAATACATATACATTACTCCAAATTAATATAATAGTACCTACGAATACATATAACAACGAAGTAATAAATGTTAAATAAAAATATTTTTTGCTCGATATCATTTCGGAAGAATATTATTTGGTACGACTGGCGGCTGATCTATAAGCACATTATCTTTTTTTGTTGTATTATAATCACTTTCGTTTTTAGTAGATGTGTCATTATATTTATTTAGTTTCTATTAATGTTCCTTTGTTCCATAACTCTGTTTTTAATAGTACGCCTGTGCTATCGTAATAGCGCCAGGTGTTTTTTTTACATGAATATGTTTTTGTATAACAAGTAAAATTTTGTTTCTCATCAAAAAAACACGAGTCAGTTTCTACAAAAAGTGTATCGTAGCTACCTATTTCATTTAAGTTACCATTATTGTAGTACTTGGCAAACTTGTCAACTTGTATAAAACGCTTTTCATTAGTATAGTTATGTCCAGCTTTTATAACACCGTTCTTTAAATTGAAACTATCAGCCAAGAAACCAGAACATGCTTTTTTATATTGTATTTGTTTAACCTTTCCATTAAAATAATAATCGGTTATGCTGTGTAAATTATCAATAGTGTTAATGAGTTTTATTTCTTGTTTTACTTTTCCATTTGGGTAAAATGTTTTGCTGTTATATACAAAGACGCCATTTTCATATTTTGTTTTTTCTACGATAATACCATCTTGATTATAATTTGTTAAATACCCATTTAATTTTCCGTTCTTATATGTAGCAGCAGTTTTCAGATTACCACTTGAATCATATACCTTTGATTTACCATTCTTTTCTCCATTAGCTATTTTTGATTTTACTTTTAATCCTTCCACAACTACCACCTCTGTTGTTTTACAACATGCTAGTAAAACAAAAAATAAAAATATTTTAATTGTATGTCTCATTATCTGATTCTAATTGCCAAATTAACATTTCTGTCATTTGTATTATTACCGGTAGCATTGGTAGAGCCAGCGGCTTGTATATTAAAATTATTCATGTTAACATTTACTTGTCCACCGCTAAGTTGATTTACTGATTGCTGTATAAATTGTGCCATTGCAAAAGACCTATCCCAAGTTAAAGGCACATTCAAATCAGGATTACCGTTTGCATCTAATGGAATCGGGAGTGGACCTCCTTGAGCAGTAGTATTAGGATTATACGGATTAAGCGGATTTTGCAAATATCCTTGATAATTAGAAGTATTTGCATCCGCGTTTCCTGTAATTGTTACTATTGAATTAGGTCTATCTATTAATTGAATAACAATTGCATCTATTTGGCTTCTGGTTTGGGCATTTATATTATAGGTAGTTTGCACTTGTTGTGTACTCGCATCATCAGGAGCAAAGTTTATGTTAGTTCTAAATGCAAAGTGTGTAAAAACTGAAGATACTGTTCCGCCTCTCAAATCAGCCATCTGATTAGCACTTAAAAAAGATTGTGGATTTTGACTAATTTGATTACTTGGAATGTTACTGAATGTTTCTGGGCTAATTTTATTTGAAAGAAATTGTTGTTGAAAGTTTGCTTGATTCAACATTACATTTTGAGTGTATATGCCTGTAGTAATTTTTTGTCCTGTGTTTGGGTCTGTTGCTTGAGAGTTGGGTGGAGTCAAAATTGTTTTTTGATAAAATAAGGTTCCATTAAAATAATACTCAACTCTGCTAAACTCTTCTAAACCATCTAAGTCAGTGCAACGTATTGGCTTATCTCCTGCGTACTGATAGGGAGAATAATAAGGGAAAGAACCCTCTAATGGATCAGTAGATATAAATCTTGCAACTTTATCATAAGGAATATTGTCGCATGACATTTTTTCTCCTATGCTATTGTAAATAATATATGTATTGAAATTAGGATGTAACTCAATTGTATACTTTCTACCAAGACTATCTACACAATCTACGGTATAATATTTTTCATAATAGGGCATATCCAATACTTTAACTTTATCATACCCAAAAACAGCATAAGGGTTTTCGTATTGCTGTGCTTGCAGTTTGCAAAGCATTAATGTGGTAATTAGTAATAATAACAGCTTTTGCATGGTGCTAATTATTTGGGTTGGTTATTTAATCTTTTTTGCTTTTCGTTTTCTACCATCTTTAGCCAGTTGGCATATTGTTCAGGGTCTTCATCAGTAAATCCTATGCTATCTATTTGCTTTTGCATTTTTACATATAATTTGTTTAAACTATCTGTTTGTTCATTCCGCACTCCATTGTTTTTTTTCAGCAGTTTTTCGCGCTCATATAAATAATAGTTAGATTTTTTCCATAGTGCGGTAACACATGCCGGGTAATATTTTAAAGCACAGTTTGCCATCTCAAATACAAAATCATCGTATCCGTGTTTTGCTTTGTAGCCATCTATTAAATCTATAATACAAAATGCAATGGTTTCTTTTTCGTTTAACGGGTTCATGTACACTTTATTTTGTATTGCATTTAAGCTTATGCTCATTTGTTGTATCATCCATTGGTCGCGCGGTATGCTTTTGTTGGTTAATTCAATATTTACCCATTTCCCATTTTCATCTATATGCTTAATGTATAAATGCATGGGCGCAAGTGCCAAAAAAGCACTGCCATTTAAATCTTCAACTAATATTTTATATAACGATGGCAATGAATGGCAATTGCCGCTTTTGGTTCGTAATAATTTTGACACAAACATTTTAGCAGAATCTTTTTCGCCCATGAAATCTTCAAAATCATAAGTCATGGGCTTATTATTGTTTTGTGGTAAGCTATCCATCATGATAGTAAATGCTGCCCAATTAGGTGCTGTTTTATAATTGCCTATGTTTTTTTGGGCAATCATGTTTTGCATTGCTGTTGTAATATTTTTTATTTCTGTGTTGTACCAGTCTTCATTTAATTTACCATCTAAAAAAGCATTTTCCACTATATACACTGCTTTTTTAAAATTAATAGGCGCTTGCCCAGCAAGCATTGCTTTTAACTGCAAATAACTTGCGCTATAAATATCGCTCTTAGAATTATTTGCTATATAAATTGGTTTTGTATTTGTAACAGTTGTAAAAGTATCTGTAACTATTTCTTTTTTTTCTGTTATAAGACTAAAACTGTTTTTAACAGTATCAGAAAAAATTGCGTTGGTTTGGTTTTCGGCAACCACTGAATTATTACACGAAAAATTAGCCAGCGCGCAAAACGCCATAAAATTATAAAAAGCCAATTAAAAGAAATGTGTGTGTATTCCCTTGCAAATAAATACTGTTAATTGCTTATGCAATTGCATGAGTGCAATTATTTTTTCAAAAGCAAGGTGGGCTACATTCATCAAAACAAAAATATAATATTTATCTAATTAGCCAAATAGATAATTAATCATCCTTCGACAGGCTCAGGATGACTTTAGTTATATACTTCCTTAGGCGTAAATCGTTTTAAAATTAGTACCAAGAAAGGGATATACATTAATCCATTAATGGCATTGTGGTGTTTTAAAATTTTCACAGCGCGTTCTTTATGCTGGTAAGCTACTAAATACATAACGGGTACTATTATTAATGTGATGATGGTGGCAAAGCCGAGACCGAAAATCATGGTCCACGATAATGGGCCCCAAAATGCTACGCTATCGCCACCGAAGAAAATGTGCGGGTTGCCTTCGGTAAATAGTTTCACAAAATCTATATTCATTCCCACGGCAAGTGGTATTAATCCTAAAATGGCGGCTGTGGCTGTGAGCAGCACGGGTGTTATGCGGGTGCGGCCGGCTTCTACTATTGAGTCGTAAATACTCATGCCTTGTTCGCGCATAAGGTCGGCAAATTCTACTAATAATATTCCGTTACGCACCACTATGCCGGCAAGTGCAATAATGCCCACACCTGTCATTACTATACTCATATCCATTTTAAAAATGGCAACGCCTATTAATACGCCTATTACTGAAAAGAAAATTTCGGTGAGGATAATAAGTGGTTTGCCGATGGAATTAAATTGCGCCACAAGTATTACAATTATTAAACCTATGGATATTAAAAGTGCTGTGCCGAGGAATGCGCCTGTTTCGGCTTGCTCTTCTTGTTCGCCTGTCATATCTATACTTATGCCTTGTGGGGCAACAAATTCGGTTAATGCCGATTGTACTTTTGCTACCACTTCATTAGGGTTATAATCGCTCAGCACATTTGATGATAGTGAAATAATACGTTTTTGGTTTTTGCGTTTTATGCCGCCATAGTTGGTTTCGTATTTCACATCGGCAAATGCCGAAATGGGTACTTGCCTTATCATGCCGCCCATTGCCATATCGCGATAAGTAATTTTTGTATTTTTTAATACTTCAATATTATTGCGCTGTTCTTTTTTAAAGCGGAGTTGTATGGGGTATTCATCTTCATCATCGCGGAATTTAGATGTGCGGTCTAATCCAAAAACTGCTTTGCGTATTTCGCTGCCTATTTGCCCCATGGCAATTCCTTCGCGGTTAGCACGCTCGCGATTGATATCAAAAACTATTTCGGGTTTATTGTTCTGAAAATCGGATTTAATTTCCTGCACGCCTTCAATTTTCTTTTTATCCAAAAACTTTTTAATGGCATCGGCCGTTTTCGATAATTGAATTATATCATCGCCCGTAACTTCAATATTAATTGGCTTAGGTGTGGGCGGCCCTGCTTGCTCGGGCGCTACTGATATTTCGGCACCGGGTATGTTACGCACTTCGCGTTCTATTTTATTAAATAGCTCCTGTGTAGATTTTCCGTGCCTATCCGAGAAAGGCACAAATGCAATTGCCAAGCGGCCTTTGTTAGGATACACGCCTTGGTCTTCGTCTTGCGGATCGGTAACGCCCACAGTAACATTGGTAATGATGGATGAAATAATATCCCTATCGTTTTTCACGAGCACGGTAACTTTATCTTCCACTTTTTTCATCACCTCATTGGTATATGCTTGATCAGTACCTACGGGCAAACTCACATATATATAAGTAAAGTTAGGTTCGCCTTGCGGAAAGAAAACAACTTTAGGCCCGCGCACGGCAAAAAACACAAACGAAAAAATAAATAAACCAATTGAACCAAAAATTATTGTTTTAGGTTGGGCTAAGGACCATTTTAAAATTTTATGATACCTATTTATAAATAGTGGCCACACATTGTTCTGGAAATTCAATATCCATTTAATAAGTATAAAATGGTGTAATAAATATAGTACAAGCATAGTTACAATAAAATTGCCCATACCAAAATTGCCGCCCATGTAAAACAAAAGCGCAAAAAAGAACATCACAATAGTAGTAATCATCACACCTTTAGTAAACCTGCGGTTTTTTTCTTTTTCGTGGTCGTGTGGTTTCATAAAACTAACGGCAAACACCGGGTTAATAATATAAGCCACCACCAGCGATGCCATTAGTGTAATAATTAATGTAATGGGAAGAAAAAACATGAACTCGCCAATTACGCCTTTCCAAAAGGCAAGCGGAATAAATGGAGCGAGTGTAGTTAATGTGCCTGCAAGCACCGGAATAAATACTTCGCCTGCTGCTAATTTAGCAGCTTCGGTAATTTTCTTTTTTCCGTTATCGAAAATACGGTGTGTGTTTTCAATTACCACTATGGCATCATCTACCACAATGCCCAGCGCTAACAAAAATGCAAAGAGTACAATCATATTCATTGTAAAACCAATGCTTGGCATCATTAAAAATGCAATGAACATAGATAGCGGAACGCTTGATGCAACAAATATTGCATTGGTAGCTCCCATAAAAAACATGAGGATAAATGTTACCAATATAAAACCAATTACAATGGTGTTAATTAAATCGTGGAGCGTAATGCGCGTTTGAGTTGATTGATCACCGGTGGTAACAATATTTAAGTTAGCCGGAAATTTATTTTCCTGCATCTCTTTTATTATCTCTTGTATTTTATCCGATGCTTCAATTAAATTTTCGCCCGCGCGTTTTACCACACTAAGCGTAATTACGTTTTTGCCAAACAGGCGAGCGTAGCTTTCTTGCTCCTTGTAAGTATCTATCACTTGAGCAATATCTTTTAAATAAATGGGTGCGCCCGATGGCGATTTAATAATTAGGTTTTGTATTTCCGATACATCTTTAAATTCTTTTTTCACGTTAAGTGTTCTGCGCATGCCATCGCTCATCTTCACTGTTCCGCCCGAAATATTCATATTCTCGTAGCCAATAGTACGTTCAATATCGCCCAGCGAAATTTCTGCTGCTTCCATTTTATAGATATCAATGTTCACTTGTATTTCGCGTTCAAGTGCGCCTATAATATCTACTTTGGTTATTTCGCGCATGGTTTCAATGCGGTCTTTTAAATCATCGGCATATTTTTTTAGTTTGTTTAAATCTATATCGCCCGATAGGTTTACAAACATGATGGGTAATTCCGAAAGGTTTACATCCATCACATTTGGTTCTTGCGGCAAATCGGTAGGCAAATCGGCTTTTGATTTATCCACTTCGTCTTTCACCTTTTGTTTCGCAATCGGAATTTTTACATCCGTGTTAAACTCCACCGTTATCACCGAATAATCTTGATACGAATTGCTCGTTATTTTTTTTACACCTGCAATTGACTTGAATCTTTTTTCGAGCGGCTTGGTAACTAAGTTTTCCATATTTGCAGGCGATGTGCCGGGGTAAACCGTGCTCACAAATATTTTAGGAATCACAATTTCAGGAAAACTTTCTTTCGGCAAGTTTTGATACGCCATTAAACCCGCCAATGTGATTATGATGGTGAAAACATAAATTGCCGTGCGGTTGTTAATTGACCAAGTGGATGCAAAAAACTCTTTCTTAATGTCTTTCATTTAATTTGATTATTGAACTTTTTGTTTTGTAAATTTTAAAATCGAAAATTAATTTATTGCTTGCAATTTTTCTCCTTCGTTTAAGTCTTGATATCCTTTTACAATTACCTGATCGTTTTCTTTTAGTCCATCTAAAATTTCGGCATTGCCATTGTAAATGCGCCCCACTTTTACCACCACTTTTTTTGCTGCACCGTTTTCAGATGTATAAATAAAATTTTCGGTTTCTGTTTTTTGTATCACACCCACCGGAACTTGCATGGCTTTATCGTTTTTGTAATCAATAATTTTTAAAACGGCCACCATGTTTGGATGATAATGTACGTTGTTGTTTAATTTTACCTCTACCGTAAAAGTGCGGGTTAGCGGATTAATAACTTTTGCAGCAAAAGTTACATTGGCTGTTATAACCGAATCGGTTATATCCGGAAAAAATAATTGAACCATGTCGCCTTTTTTTACTTTTCCGGCAAACGATTCGGCAACTTCGCCTTTTACTTTTAAGTTATCGAAATTAACTACACGAATTACAGGCCAGCCGGGTGCAGCCATTTGCCCGAGTTTAATGTCTACGGCATCTACTGTGCCATTTATTGGGGATTTAATTCGGGTCATATCTAATTGTTCTTGCAGCGTTGCCATTTTTTTCTCCAAACTTTCTTTCTGGTTTTTTGCTTGCAGAAATTGCAACTCGGTACCTATTTTTTGGTCCCACAAGTTTTTTTGTTTTGTATAAAGCGTATTAGCTAAATCAAGTGCGTTTTGCAATTCGGCAATTCCTTGCAAAATAATTTTATTGTCGGTTTCCATTAAAATTTGCCCTTTGCTTACTTCATCGCCCGGTTTGACGTTAAGCTTGGTAACAGTTCCGCCCATTTCGGCACTCAGCGAAATATTTTCATCGGCATCTATTTTACCTTGTATATCTATAAAATTCATGAACGGTGCAATTTGCACTTTCAATAATTCTACTGCTTTCACTTTTTCTTTTTTAGTGGTATCGGTAGCAGCAAATTGCTCTTCTAATTTTGCTATTTCGCCATTAAGTGCATCGCGCTGTGCTTTTAGTTCATCTAATTTTGCTTTTATATCAGCATCGGCAGCACCACCGCATGCAATTAAAAATAAGGTTGCGCTTAATGCAATAAAAATAGTTTTCATCTGTTTTGTTTTTGTATTGGTATAATTTGTTTTTTCGTTTTTCATAATTGATTTGTAATTATTTCACAAGTGTGCCCATTGCTTTATCGTAATCTATTTTGGCAATTAGTGCTTCGTACAATGCGTTGTAATAATTGGTTTGTGCTTCTTTAAGTGCAGTTTCGGCAGTCATTACTTCAATGTTTGAGCCCACGCCTTGTTCGTATTTTATTTTTGCAGTTTTGTAAACATTCTCGGCAAGTAAAATATTTTGCTTTTGCATTTCGAGTGTTTTGCTTGCGTTATCAAGTGTAATTTTTACCGATACAATTTCTAAATCAATGCTTTGTTGCATAAATTTTAAATCGTTTTGCGATTTTAGCATATTCACTTTTGATTGTTGCGTGCGGTAATGGCGCTGGCCACCTGTGAGAATGGGAAGGTTCACGGTTAAGCCAATCAGCGTAGTGGGATACCAACCTTTGCTGGTATCAAAAATATCAAACTCGTTACGCATGGCATTAGCGCTTAAGCTGCCATATAAAACCACGCTTGGCAGGTAACTCATTTTATCTTTTTTGTTATACAAGATGGACGATTTGTATTGCAATTGCATGAGCGAATACTCTACTCTATTGTTATAATCGAATTTACCATCGTTTAATTGCGGATTAAAGGTAACAGCATCTAACTTATCGGTTAATGTAAGTGTGGCGCTTTGATCCATGCTCATTTGGTATTTTAACAGCGAGTAGCCCAGTTGCAGCAACTGTTCTATTTTTTGTTTCTCCACCATCAGGTTATTGTATGCAACGGTTACTCGATCTAAATCAATTTTTTCTACAAATCCGTTATCGTTAAGCACTTTTGTATCATCCATCAGTTTTTTTATTCGCTCCACATTAGCGTTTAATAATTTCATACGCTCATCATTAATCAGTACGGTGTAATATGCTTTGGCGATCATTTGAGCGGCTTCAATTTTTGTGCGTTTAGTGTTTACTTTTGTTAACTCTAAAAAAACTTTGGTGGCTTGCACGCCCACTAAATAATCGCTACTAAAAACCAATTGCGATGCACTTAAGCCGGCAGTAGCATTGTATTGCGTACCAAATTGCACAGCGGCAAACGTGCCCGGAGGGCCGCCAAAAAAATCGGCAGGAACAAGTGATGTTGGAATATCCAAGAAATTTTTTACATCAAAACTGCTGCTTATTTGCGGTAAGCCTAAACCCACTATTTCGCGCACTTTATATTTTGCACTTTCCTCGTCATATACTGCATTTTGCACTTGCGGTTTGTTTTGCATTGCATAATCTATGCATTGTTGCAGTGTCATACTTTGCTGTTGAGCATTTGCTGCTGTAACATAAAAAAGGGCTGCCAAAACCGTAAGCCATTTTTTTCTGTTTATTTTTCTGATGTAGTTCATAGTTATTCTTCTTCTATTATGTGTTTTAACTTATTAATCTGTTTGTGTCCTTTTAGTGTGCATATTCCGTAAAGAAAATGCTCGATAAATGCCAGTTGAACATCTAAAATTTTATACTTATCGGGAGGGAAGATAAGTGGGTTAAATCCTAATTCAATTTCTTGCACACGCAAGCGCGCTATAATTTTCGCATTGATATCGGTACGCACAAGCCCTTGTTTTTTACCGCGCTCAATACTTTCTTCCACCATATTGTAAATAAAACCGGTTTTAAATTGCTCAAATAACTGCCACGATTTAGGGTGGTATTTTTGCATATCGTAAAAAACAACAGGGTTTACAGTCGAAAAAATGGTGGTCATTAATTTCATATACCCAAAAAGTTCGTCAATCACATTTGATGCTTTTTGAACCACGGCTTTAAAATCGCGTTCGTCTTCTTTCAACTTCTCAGCCATAAGCTCGTGCACCAGCGCATCTTTATCGGGGAAATACTGGTAAATGGTTTTTTTAGAAACAGCTAAGTCTTTGGCAATATCGTCCATGGTGATGGTTTTAATACCATAGCGCATAAAAAGGGTTTCGGCACCTTGTAAAATTTTTTCTTTTGCTTCCACTTTTAAAATCGGGGGCAAAACTATGGAAACATTTTTAATTCCCAAAGTTTCCATCATTTTTTAGCATTTATGTCAATTGACGATTGAAAAACTGTTTTCGTCTATTTTATCATATTATTTATTGAATATATAATGTACAAAACTTTCACTTTTGTTATTTTCGTGGTCCTTTTAACACCCTGAATTAATTTTGTATCGTACTATTACATATCTCTCCCTATTTATGTTGCTGTGCAATGTTGGCTATTCGCAGCAATGGAAACGCAACAAATATCGTTTCGAGGTGGGACTATCATCAGGCGTTACCAATTTTTTGGGTGAATTGGGCGGTGCTAACCGAATTGGCACCAATGGCTTGCGTGATTTAGAGATGCGCTTAACACGGCCTTCTGCCGGCATTGATTTGCGTTACCTTACTTCTTATCGCACATCGGTAAAAGTAAATTTAATTTGGGGGCGTGTGCTTGGCGATGATAAATTAACAACAGAGCCTTTCAGGCGTAACCGTAATTTAAATTTCAGATCAGATATAGTTGAATTTTCAGCTCAGTTTGAGTTTAATTTTTTTCGCGAAAAGCAAGGCCATCGCTATAAGATAAAGAAAGTAAAGGGCATGAAACAGGTAGATAACCGTATTTATCTTTTTGCCGGAGTAGGTGGTTTTTATTTTAACCCAAAAGGGAAATACGCTAACGGTGCGTATTACAACTTGCGCCCGCTGCGCACCGAAGGACAAGGAATAGTTCCGGGCTCAAAAATGTACAGTAATTTTAATGTGTGCATACCCATTGGCATAGGCGGCAAATATGCACTTGACAGACAATGGAGCATGGGTTTTGAAATAGGGATGCGAAAAACTTTTACTGATTATATTGATGATGTGAGCAGCGTTTATCGCACACAAGCAGTTGACACTACTTTGAATAACCCATTGGCAACCTATTTTGCAAACCCCACAGTGGGCGAACTAAGCCCCATAGTTACGGCAGATGGCCAGCAACGTGGCGATGCTACCGATAATGATGCGTATATGTTTATATCCATAAGCATCAATTACAAGATTATGTATAAGATGAAAAAAACGAGGACTAAGTTTTAGTAGTCTATAAAATCGGGCGCGCCAAAGGCGCGCCCGAAAAATTATCTAATTATTTTTCTTTTCCATCAAGCATCAATAGTTCGTTCACTAATATTTCGGTGTAATAGCGCTTAATGCCATCTTTATCGGTATAGTTTTTATTCATCAGCTTACCTTCAATGGCTACTTCGCTGCCTTTTTTCAGGTATTTTTCAATGATATCAGCAGTTTTGCCCCATGCTACTAAATTGTGCCACTGTGTTTCCGTTACACGTTCGCCTTTTGCGTTTTTATACGTTTCGTTAGTTGCCATGCTTAGCTTCACCAATTTTTTTCCGCTTTCGAGCATTTTTACTTCGGGCGCATTGCCTAAATTTCCAATTAATTGAACCTTGTTTCTCATAGATGTTTGTTTTTTGTTGTTTGTATTATTGATTTTAAAAATTGCGCCAAAAGCGTTATTGCTGTTTGACGATGCAAAGATGTGGCGACTGAAAAACTTTATTCGGTTTTTAATCAATTGTATTCGGATACAAGCGATTGTAGTCGTTTGTTGTCGGATAATATTTTTACATTTATCGCATGGAAAAACTATGCCCCGAATGTGGCGATACTATTAAAGGCCGCATGGACAAAAAATTTTGCTCGGATGCCTGCCGCAATGCACATAATAATAAACTAACTGCAGATGTTACTAATTATGTGCGTAACGTAAATAATATTTTAAAACGCAACCGCAGAATTTTAGAAACACTCACACCACAACAAACCGCCAAAACCACCAAAACCAAAATGCTGCAAATGGGTTTTAATTTTGATTATTACACCAATTCATTTAAAACCGGCAAAGGCACATCGTATATTTTTTGTTACGATTTTGGTTACGTAAAAGAAGACAGCGAGTACGTTTTCTTGGTACGTAAAAAAGATTTTTCTGAGTAGAGAATTTGAGCAAATTATTATAATTACTACTTTCACAAAAAAATGGAAAACGATAATCAGAAAGAAAAAAAGAGCGCTGCCGAAAAAAGCCGGTGGTTTGTTATTTGTTGCTTGTCTTTTTACAGGTATGGCTGTGGGGTTTTATATGGAGAATATAAAAATTGGGATTTTGGGCGGCTTAGGGTTAAGTTTTGCACTCATGGCAATTACCATTCTATCGGCAGCAAATAAAAACAGATGAGCACAGATAAAATAAACTCAAGCAAAGCCCCTGAACCTGTTGGACTATATCCGCATGCAAGACGCGTGGGCAATCTGCTCTTTTTGTCGGGCGTGGGACCTCGCGAACGTGGAAGTAAAAAAATTCCAGGTGTGGAATTAAATGATAAAGGTGAAATAATATCGTACGATATTGCCGCCCAATGCCACAGCGTATTTAAAAACGTGCAATACATTTTAGAAGATGCCGGTAGCAGCTGGAATAAAATAGTGGATGTTACTGTGTATCTCACTAATATGAAAGATGATTTTGCAACTTACAATAAACTCTGGGCCGAATATTTTAAAGATAATTTACCCTGCCGCACCACATTAGAAATTAATTGTCTGCCTACACCTATTGCCATTGAGTTAAAGGTAACTGCTACCATTTAAGCATGTTATTAAAAAAGGAAAGCACCGCATTTTGGCTGTTAATTTTTTCGCTTTTCATTGTTTTCATTATCCGCGATTTATTTAAAGACGGGCTTTTTATGGATGGGATGATTTATGTTACTGTAGGCAAAAACGTAGCCGAAGGGCAAGGCAGTTTTTGGCATCCTCACTTTACAGCGTTTTTTATGAGCAACTATCATGAGCAGCCACCGCTTTTGTTTTCCATCGAAGCCGTTTTTTTTAAACTCTTAGGTTATAGTTTATACACCGAACGCATTTACTCGCTACTGCTTGCAATTATTACTTGCTTACTTATTATAAAAACTTGGCAGCTCTTGCACAAAAACACAGCAATTGAAAAATACAATTACTTGCCTGTTCTACTTTTTTTATCGGTGCCGGTTGTTGTGTGGTCGTATGTAAATTTGGTATCGGAAATTACTATGGCTGTTTTTTCGCTTAGTGCTTTTCACTTTATGTTATTGAGTTATACAAGTTCATCAGCAAAGCAATACTTGCATTTAGCCGTGGCGGCATTTTTTCTAATTGCTGCCGGATTATGCAAAGGCGTGCAAGGTATTTTTCCTATTTGTTTTCCGTTTTTTTACTGGTTGTTTTTCAAAAAAATAAGCTTTGCAAAAATGGCGGCACATGGTTTATATATGCTGTTTATTATTACTGGCTTTCTGAGTTTAATTTGCCTGAACGATAATGTACTTAGCAGTTTTGAGCTTTATTTTAATAACCGAATAGTAAACACTTTTAAGTTAGATGAAGCTGCAACTACTGCCAATAGGTTTAGTTTAATTATTACACTCGTTTCGGAATTAGCACCTGTAATGGTTATTGGATTGGCGCTGCGCTTAATTGCAAAAGAAAAATATCAAATCTCAAAAACATTTATGCTCCTTTTAACTTTAGGGCTTGCAGGTAGTTTGCCATTGATGGTTACACTTGAGCAACGCGGGTTTTACATCTTCACCTCTATTCCGTTTTTTGTGTTGGCGTTCGCTTCAGTTTTTGCAAGCAGTTTAGCAGTCATCTCTGAAAAATTAATTACAAAAAGCAATTTCATTAACAAAGCGAACTCAGTTTTATTAATGCTGCTATTGGGCTGCATTGGTTTCTCGGCTTATGATTTAAATGCCAATCCGATAAAACGCGATAAAGATATTTTGCACGATGTGTACATTACCGGCCCCATTGTAAAAGATGCCAAAGTGATTGCCATAACCACTGAAATGCACCAAACTTGGGTTTTATATGCTTATTACAAGCGCTACTTCAATGTAAGCTTAAACCCTTACAGTAAAAACCATTCTTATTTATTAATTGAAAAAACGGAAGCTCCTGATTCGCTTGTAACTGCCGGGTTTAGTAAAGTTAATTTGCCCACTATGAAGTACGATTTGTACCGCCAAAACAAGTAGGTTTTAACTTCTGCATATTAATATCAAGGTCTAAAACTTAGCGTAAAAACCAGCCGCCTAACGTCAGACTGTGAAAAAACCTCTTCGGATTATTTTTTTTTCATTTTCAACAAACACCGTTTATTTTCTTTTATAAATATAAAAAATAGATGAATTGATTTAAGCAATGTATTGGAGAAATTAAAAAATTGGAA
>JAGVMA010000086.1 GCA_020054095.1 Bacteroidia bacterium
CATTGGTAATGGCCACAGGGCTACCGCTGCTAAAATCCAACCCTGCACCGTTGCCAAAATACCAAATATTGGCACGGTTGGCTTCGGGGTTTTGGGCAAAGCCCCTCCCGGCCTCCCCAAAGTGGAGGAGAAAAACACAGCATAAAAACAAACGAAACAAAAGGGATTTATTCATTTTTTAGATTTAAAAATTGGTACTCTGCTTTGTTGTGAAAAAGAAAGCTGGAAAAAATATCAATTATTTGGAGGCTACTTCATGTGCGCCTCCTTTCTCTTTACAGGTAACTTTAGCCGGTAGCAGTGTAGCAGTGTAGCAATGTAGTTGTGTAAAATACCACAACAACTAAGTTATGGATAAAAAGTTAAATATCAAAAATTATTTTTCAACTCGGGGAATTGTTTAAAAGAAATCGAGTTGTTGAACATTGAGCAAATTATTTTTTATTAGCGATGAAAAACTCAATCACGGTTTTAGTTTCTGTTTGCCAATAGCCATAGTTGTGCGATGCAGTATCGTTTAGCGATAAGCGGTGCTTGGGCGCAGAATTATTAGCAGTTAGTTTTTTAAAAAAAGCGATTGTCTCGTTGCACGAAACTACATTATCGTTTTTTCCATGTGCGAGGTAAAGTGGAATTGTAACCGAATCGGAAAACAAAAAAGGACTGTCTTTCTCCCAACGCGCCTTGAATTTGCTTAATTCGCCATAATAGCCGCGCATTAAATTATCGGTAGCATTGGCAGGCGGGTTATAATCGCCCGATAGTGCTGCACCTGCTTTAAAAATAGTTTTGGTAAATGCTGCCAGCACACCCACGCCACGCCCACCTGTTGATATGCCAAAAATAAAATTATGGTCTCCAGCGTTAAGCAAACTAAAATCAGTATTCAACTGCGGAATTAAAGTATCGGTAATAAATTTTAGTTGCGGATATTTTTTCCAGTCGGGGCGTGTTTCATTATAGATGCTGCTGGCGTAAATACTTCTTCCCATTTCGGGTAAAACCAAAACAAAGCCACTGTCTAATGCTGTGCTGCAAAAATTAGATTTTTCGCACATATCGGTTCTGCTGAAATTCCAGCCGGGCAAACACAATATGGTGCCGTTTACTGCGCCATTCTTAGGGTAAAGAATGGTAACCTCTCGGCCGTTTATTAAAAATGTAGTGTCGGTTGGTTGCCTTTCATACAATATACACTCGTGTTTTTCATCGGGCACATTGTTTTTATTTTCGCTTCCGCACGAAAAAAGTAGAACAGAAATTAATGGAAGAGTATAGTATCGCATTTAGATTTATTGAAAAGATTTATACGCATCGGCTAATGCCAAAATTATATCTGTTGCGCTTATGTACTCTTCCGCTTTTTTTGTAGCAGCCATATCTGCTGCCAAGCCATGCAAATAAACTCCCAATACACAAGCTTCTTTATTATTATATCCTTGCGCAATAAGCCCGGCTATAATTCCGGTGAGCACATCGCCACTGCCACCTTTTGCCATGCCCGGATTTCCGGTGCTGTTAAAAAATACAATACCATCGGGACAAGTAATACAAGTGTGCGCAGTTTTAAATACAATGTAAATAGTGTATTTCCTGCTTATCTCAATTTGCAGTTTTAGTCGCTCCTCATCATTTTCGGTTTTGCCGAATAGGCGTTCAAATTCTTTTGGATGTGGTGTTAAAATACTGTGAGCAGGTAAAAACGATAGCCATGTTTTATTTTCGGCAATTATATTTAACGCATCGGCATCCATCACTAATGGTGCTTTGCAGTTTTGCAAAAGTAGTTTCAGTACATTTTGTATTTGTTTTTCGGTGCCAATGCCCGGCCCAATTGCAACTGAATTGTATTTGTCGAGTTTTGGCAACGATGTAATATGGTCTTCATTTTCATCTGCACTGCAAATAACTTCGGGCACTGTTGTTTGCAAAACAGAGTACGCAACAGCCGGCACATGAGCAGTGGTTAAACCTGCACCTGTGTGCACACACGCTTTTGCCGATAACACAGCAGCACCTGCCATGCCTTTGCTTCCGGCAATAATAAGCGCATTGCCGTGAGTTCCTTTGTGCGAAAACTTTTCGCGTTTTCGGTAAATTAGTTTAGTAAAATCGGTATTGATGTAAATAAAATTGCTTTTTACATCTTGTAAATAATCAGGGTGAATTTTTATATCCACCACATGCAGTTTACCACAATAGCTGCCCGATAACGGAAGCAACATACTTGTTTTTACACTTTGTAAACTTAATGTGTGTGTGGCTTTCACAACGGCAGCAAAATTATTTTGACTATTGTCATCGCAAAAAAGCCCCGATGGAATATCAATGCTTACCACTTCTGCGCCCGATGTATTTATTTTTTCTATCAGCTTGGCAGCTAATCCATCCACAGGCCTGTTAATGCCGGTGCCAAAAATTGCATCAATAATAACTACATCTTTATTAATGTCTAGCTCGGCTATTTTATTTTCATCAAGATAAATAGGCTTTAATTTTGTTTGAGTTGTATATTTTTTTTCAGCAGCTATAAAATCGGCTGATCTGCTTTTTCCGTTTAGTACATAAACTTTATCGGCAAATATTTGCGATGCAAGGCACAATCCATCGCCACCATTATTGCCTGTGCCACAAAAAACAATATACTCTTTGTGTCCATGAATATCATCGAGCGCATTAATGCAATTAAACGCTGCACGCTGCATCAGTTCAAACGAACTTATAGGTTCATTAGTGATAGTGTAAGTATCGGCATCAGTAATTTGCGATTTGCTAAGTATTTTCACTTGTATAAAATTAGGTTTTATGCACGTTATTTTCAATTTTTCTTTCCTTGTAAATAATGAAAGTTTGCCGTATGTTTGGTATCTATTGAATGTTATGAGAAAGCATATTTACTCCCTTTTAACTTTGGTTTTATTTTCGTGCACATTGGTTTCGGCCCAAGGAACAATACCTATGGACAAGAAAAAATTCAGACAAAGATTTACCGAAGGCAACTTAATGATACTCGACCAGTTTTACGATACAGCCATTACTACTTTTTTATACATAAGGCAAATGGATACGCTGCATGCCAACGTAAATTATAAAATAGGTTATACGTATATGCTAATGCCCACACAGAAAAAAAAGGCACAGCGATATTTAGAAATTGCAGCGCAACACGTATCAGTAAAATATTTAGAAGACGAGCCATCAGAAAAAAATGCACCGCTTATTACTTATTTTTATTTGGCACAGGCATTTCACATTAATGGGGTTTTTCAGCGCGCTATTGATTATTACGATAAATACAAAGAGGCAGTAGGCAACCGCAAACCCGAACAAGTAAAAGAAATAGAACATTACAAAGAACTTTGTTATAATGCGCTCGAATTAATAAAAAGCCCTGTTAAATGCGAAATAACTAATATGGGCGATAGTGTTAATTCCGTTTTTCCTGATTACAGCCCCGTAATTACAGCCGATGAAGAATACATTTATTTCACTTCGCGCAGACCGGGCATGGGCGGCACAGCCAATAAAACTATTACAGGCGAATATTTTGAAGATATATTTATGTGCACTAAACGTGCCGATGGAAAATGGGGCAAAGCAAAATCAATAGGTGCTACTATTAACACCATGGAAAACGAAGCCACCATTGGCATATCGCCCGATGGACAACAGCTTTTTATTTATAAAGACGACAATGGCGATGGCAACATCTATTTTAGCGAACTAAATGGCGATGTGTGGAGCAGCCCCGAAAAATTAGGCGAAGAAAATAAACCTGCAACAGATATTAATACCAAAAACTGGGAACCAAGCGCCTGTATTACATCCGATGGCAACATCATTTATTTTGTTAGCGACAGAAAAGGTGGCTACGGTGGTCGCGATTTATACCGTGTAGTGCGTTTGCCTAATGGCTATTGGTCGCTGGCGCAAAACTTAGGCCCTACTGTTAACACTACTTTTGATGAAGATGCACCCTTTATTCACCCCGATGGTAAAACACTTTTTTATTCTTCAAAAGGACAAAAATCAATGGGCGGATTTGATATTTTTTACACCGTTAAAACCGATGAAGGATTTTTGCCGCCACAAAATGTGGGCTATCCGATAAATACAGTTGACGATGATATTTTTTATGTTCTTTCGGCAGATGGTAAGCGCGCTTACTATTCATCAATACGCCCCGATACTAAGGGTGAAAAAGATTTGTACCTAATAAAATTAGAACAATCGCTCGTGGATGCCGTGGTGCTTATTAAAGGTAAAATTACGTTTAACGGTGGCGATAGTTTGCCTCCCGGAATTAACATTCGTGTTAAAGACATGGATACAGGCGAAGAATTACCCGATGTGCGACCTAATCCTAAAACCGGAAAATATGTTTTGATATTAAACCCCGGTGAGCGCTCGCGCACTTATTCTATTTCTTACGAAGCCGATAGTTTGCAGCCAATAGTAGAAATTTTAAAAGTGGAAGCTAAAAATGCTTACACTGAAATAGAACGCCCGGTGGATATGAAAAACATAAACTTCGAGAGTAAAACATTAGGCACAATGTCAGTATCAGGTATTATTAAAAATGCCGAAGGCAAAACATTGCCTGCCACCAAAATTACGGTGTACGATAATGTTACAGGCAAATTGCTCGATACCTATTATTCTAATTCCGAAACGGGCTTGTATTATTTTATTATAGAGCGCGGAAAAAATTACAACATAGGTTACGAAGCCGATGGCTATTTGTTCCAAAGTATAAATGTGAATGTGCCTAAGAAACCCGAGTTCTCTGAGATTAAAAAAGACATAGTGCTTGAGAAAATAAAAGTGGGCGTAAAAGTTACGCTCAATAATATTTTCTTCGATTCGGGTAAATCGTTGCTCCGCAAAGAATCGAACATTGAATTAGAAAAATTACTTAAAGTTTTAAAAGAACACCCCGAAATTAAAGTAGAAATATCGGGCCACACAGATAACAAGGGTAACGACCAGCTGAACCTAAAACTATCGCAAGACCGTGCGCAAGCGGTGGTAAACTATTTAATTAAAAACGGAATTAAAAAAACACAACTTATAGCTAAAGGCTATGGAAAAACACAACCTGTGGCCGAAAATAATTTGCCCGATGGCAAACCTAACCCCGAAGGCATGCAGCTTAACCGCAGAGTAGATTTTAAGATTGTGGAGTAGTGGGGTTTTGCAAATAATGCAAAAGCAGCGCAGTTTTTGGCACTAATGCCATTGTTTAATAGCTCAAGCCATTGATATTAAAGGCATGTGGCGTATTTTAATAGATAAGCCCATTTTGTAACCAGCCGAAAAGCGCATTTTTAGCCGTTTTTAGTGTTTTTTAACAGTTATATGCGCACACGAACCTCTCATGCGCGCACACGAGACTCTTATGTGCGCACGCGAATGGCTTATGTGCATGCATTAAACTTTCTTGCACGCACACGAAACCTTTATGTGCGCACGCGAAACACTCACATAAGCACACGAGCATTTCGTGTGCTTGAATAAACCACGCGCGGAGGTGTGGGAGGGCTTGAGGGAGAATGAAGAATTAACTAAAGTCTAAAAGTTTGCTGAGCGAAATCTCTAAACCGTCAGCAACTTCTTGTAAATAAAATACTGAAGGGTTAACTGCGCCTCGCTCAAGGCGCTGAATACTTTGGCGGTCTTTATTTATGATAGATGCTAATTCGAGTTGTGAAATTCCTTTTGAAGTACGAATTTTTGAAATGTGTAATCCAAGTCGTTTTAGGTATATGTTTTTTTTGACAGCCAATTAACATCTAATATCAATTGTATAGAGAATGGCGAGGGCAACGAATTTGTTGTGTGTGATATTTTTTGTATATTCGTTTTTAGCGGAAAGCCTTGCTACTAAAGGTATTTCTGTATACAGAAATAAATATTAACCAAAAACAACAAAAATGAAAAGACTAAAAACAAAACTAATTGCACTATGCTTAGCTGCAATTGCAACAAGCGCAGAGTTTGCACAAGCGCAAAATTTAATTTGGGCGAAACAATACGATAGCCAGAATTATACTAATTCATTAGATTAAGGAACAGCTGTTACAGTAGATCCTAATAATGGCGATGTTTATGTAACCGGTGGAATAGATCAATCAAATGCAACACCATTACAAGACAAGAAAATATACACTGCAAAATATAATACTGCCGGAGTGTTGCAGTGGCAAACAATAACTAATGGTTGGATATTGACGAGTGCAAGTAGTCAAGAGAAGGGAAAGTCAATTGCACTTGACGGCCAGGGAAATTTATGATACAAGAATAAGTTAACAAAAAAAAGCGATGGACTAATTATTCCATCGCTTTTTTGTAATTTTATAGAAATGAAATTAAAACAAATAATAATTCTGTTATTAGCATTTTACATTAATAGCATGGCGCAGCCGGTTTGGAAGCCCTTAATTTCCTTTACTCAAAATCAAGCAAGGATTGATGGTGGCAGTGTTAGGGCTTTTATGCCTACTTCAAGCAGCAGTATTCTTATTTGTGGAGAGTTTGATACATTAAGAAGTAACTCGTGGGTAAATATTGGTTCTCCTTTGATAGAATGGAATAGTGTGAGTTTTCAATACTTGGACTGTAGTCCGGGAATAGATTCATTACCAATACAGAATCCATCAGTATATTGTATTACAGCAGCATCTGATACAATATACTGGACATCGGGTGGGCTTTTTGCTGTTGGAGGGCGTTTCACCAGAAGTGGTTGCGGCTCAGGACAACCAATGAATATTGAAAATGCAAAAAACATACAAATGTGGGATCAGCCTTTTAATTGGATGTATGCTAATTTTCATCAAATGACAGTGATGGATACTGTATTTGCAATAGCAATGACAGTAAACAAGCCACCTGCAATATGTGCTAATCCTGCATTTAAAACTTATGTAGCAGCCAAAAAAACTTTTTGCGAGGGTTTTCCTTTTCCGCAAACGGGTGATACTACAAGTTATATAGCTATGTACGATCCATACTTAACTTGTAATTACAATCCTACTCCAAACTATATGCAAGGCGGCACAAATGGGCCTGTGTATGCTATTAATGCATTAGATAGTGCAAATGTTTATGCGGGCGGTTTGTTTGATTCGGCAGGTGTTATAAAAGCAAAAAACATTGCCAAATGGAATGGTGTAAATTGGGATTCGTTAGGCGGTGGTGTAAATGGTAAAGTAAAAGCATTAACCTATTACAGAGGTAAGCTTTATGTGGGCGGAGTATTTTCGATGGCAGGTAATGCACCTGCCAATAATATTGCAGTATGGGATGGCATACAATGGTCGGCACTTGGTAATGGTGTAAATGGAGCGGTGTATGCACTCACCATACATAAAGATAATTTAATAGTAGGTGGTGCATTCTCGATGGCAGGCAGTGCGCCTGTAAGTAATATTGCTAGATGGGATGGCGTGCAATGGTCTGCGCTTGGCGGTGGCAGAAACAATGAAGTATATGCAGTGGCATCGTTTCAGAGTTGTGTTTATGCAGGAGGCAATTTTACAGGCGGCACGGCAGACACAGCCAAGTACATTGCATTTTACAACGATTCAACTATTGGAACATTATCAATTTCAGAAAACCACACGTACAATAAATTAAAACTTTATCCCAACCCAAGCACAGGCATTTTTACATTGCAAAAACCAACAGATGCAAAAGCTACGGTGGTGGTTTATGATGTGTTGGGTAATCAATGCCTTTCGCAAAGCATCAATGAAGGCGAGGGAAATAAACAAATTGATATGAGCAACTTTGCAAAAGGCATTTATCACCTGCAATTATTGGAGAGAGGTAAAGTGTATTCGCAAAAAGTAGTGTTGCACTAAAAACACTTGCTATTTACTTTTCAACAGTAATAAAAACAGTAGTCAAAACCACTAATTTTAGCAGCTGCTTTTATGAACGAAGAAGAACATTTTGCCTATTTAACCGAACTTAATGAAGTGCAGCAGCAAGCAGTTAAAGCTACTGATGGCGCTGTGATGATAGTTGCCGGAGCAGGTTCGGGTAAAACGCGCGTACTTACTTATCGCATTGCGCATTTGCTTAATGTAGGCATTGATTCGTTTAACATTTTAGCGCTCACATTTACCAATAAAGCCGCCCGCGAAATGAAAGAGCGCATTAATAAAATAGTGGGCGATAAAGAATCGCGCAATTTATGGATGGGCACTTTCCACTCCGTGTTTGCTCGCATACTGCGTTACGAAGCCGAAAAAATTGGTTACCCAACAAATTTTACCATTTACGATACGGATGATGCCAAAAGCTTAATCAAAAGCATTTTAAAAGAGCAAGGGCTTGATGAAAAAGTATATAAGCCCAATTTGGTTTACTCGCGTATTTCGGCAGCAAAAAATAACTTAATAGCACCGGCTGCATATTTTCAAAATGCACAAATAATGGATGACGACCGCATGAGCGGAAAACCCAAGCTTGCCGATGTTTACCGCATTTACCAAAACCGCTTATTTAAATCGGGCGCTATGGATTTTGACGATTTACTTTTTAACACCAATGTGCTTTTGCGCGATCATACGGATGTGCTGTACAAGTATCAAAATAAATTCAGGTACATTTTAGTTGACGAGTATCAGGATACCAATTTTTCGCAATACGTAATTGTGAAACAATTGGCAGCGCGTTTTCAAAATATATGCGTGGTAGGCGATGATGCTCAAAGCATTTATGCTTTTAGAGGTGCCAATATTCAAAACATTTTAAATTTTGAAAAAGATTATCCTGATTTAAAAACATTTAAGCTGGAGCAAAACTACCGCAGCACACAAACCATTGTGGAAGCCGCTAATGCTGTAATTGCCAATAACCGCGAGCAAATTAAAAAACAAGTGTGGACTGATAATGCGCTGGGCGATAAAATAAAATTGCTGCAAACCCTAAGCGATAACGAAGAGGGTATGCAAGTGGCACATTCTATTTTTGAAACCAGCATGCAGCACCAAGCAAAGCACGAACAGTTTGCAATACTTTATCGCACCAATGCCCAATCGCGCTCAATGGAAGAAGCGTTGCGTAAATTAAATATTCCTTATCGCATTTATGGCGGTGTTTCGTTTTACCAGCGCAAAGAGATAAAAGATGTGCTTGCCTATTTTAGGTTGGCAATTAATAATCACGATGAAGAATCGCTGAAGCGAGTGATAAATTATCCGGCACGCGGCATTGGCGATACGAGCATAAGTAAAATTTTATTGGCCGCTAATGATAATGATACCAGCACTTGGAATGTGCTTGATAACATGCATCTGTTTAACATAGGTATTAACAGCGGCACGGCACAAAAGATATATGATTTTGTAACGCTCATTAAAAGTTTTTCGGCAATGCTTGGTTCTACTAATGCATTTGATTTGGCCGAACACATTACCCAACACAGCGGAGTTTTAAAAGATTTATATAACGATAAAACGCCAGAAGGTGTTAGTCGGTACGAAAACATACAGGAATTATTGAACGGGATAAGAGAGTTTTCTGAAAAGGGAAACGAAGCCATTGATTTGCCTGAAGAAGAAAATGAAAATCTGGGCGAGCAGCAAAGCATTACCACACTCGATGCATTTATGAAAGATGTAGCCCTACTTACTGATGCTGATGGCAAAACGGATAACCAGAATAGAAATGTGGTTTCGCTGATGACTGTGCATGCTGCCAAAGGATTGGAATTTCCTTACGTTTACATTGTGGGCATGGAAGAAAATTTATTTCCATCGCAGCTTTCGCTTACATCGCGTACGGATTTGGAAGAAGAACGCAGATTGTTTTATGTTGCACTTACGCGTGCCGAAAAAAGAATACATATATCGTATGCTGCCACACGCTACCGCTGGGGTAATTTAATACACTGCGAGCCAAGCCGTTTTATTGAGGAGATAAATTCCAATTATATTGAGACAACTGCCAAGCCCGAACAGAAAAGACAGATTAACATTAGCGGCACAAAAAATATTTTTGAAAAAAGAGTTTCCAAACCTGCCGAGCAAGCAAAGCCACTAGTAAAGAAAAATTTAGTGCATGTGCGTAATGCAGTAACCACGGTTAACCCAGCAGATAATGCCCATTTAAAAGATTTGCAGAAAGGCATGCAGGTAGAACACGAACGATTTGGCAGTGGTAGAGTGGTAGCTGTAGAGGGGGAATATCCTAACAGCAAAGCCACAGTTGAATTTGATGGGCATGGACAAAAGCAATTGCTTTTAAAATTTGCGAAACTAAAAATTACAGGATAATTATTGTCTGCTAAGCGAAACCTTGGCAGTATCCTCAGGCCCACCGGGCACAGAAGGATAATCAATATAATATTGCAATCGGATTAAATTATTATTTACCACAGTTCCGCTGCCTGTAATTTGCCCCTGCACTTGCATTCCCGTTGGCGATTGTGCGCTAATGGTTATTGCATTACCGTTAACACTTGCCAATACCGAAACCGTATTGCCTTTGTTACCAAAGTTTTGAATCACAATTTGGCTATCGGTAAATGTGGAGAAGTAAATGCTTGTGCTGTAATTGAAAATTCCGTTGTTATTCGTGATTGATGAGTTAATGGTATCGGCCGCCTGAAAATTGCCTGCCAAGTATTCCACATGGCTTTTAATGGTAACGTAGCGTTTTACGTTAGCAGTATTGCCGGCAAAATCGGCAACTTCATAAGTTAAAACATACAATCCTGTTTGCGTTGTGTTCACGCTTCCTTTTCGTTCAATAAACGAAGTTAAATTACCATCTTTTTCATCCGTTGCCTCTGCGCCTGCTTCAGTATAAGTTTGGTAAAGGTAAAGCGAAATATTTTCGGCACCGTTTAAGGTAATTGTAGGCGGAGTAGTATCTTGCTTATCGCATGATAGTGTAAAAACAGCAATAGATAAAATGAAAAAAAACTTGCGCATAACTAGTAACGAAAATACTTGCTTTCTATTGTATCAGCAAATAAAAAACCCCTGAGTTAATTCTCAAGGGTTTTTTAGAATATAAATAGAATAAACTATCTGATATAAGTACTGGTGCAAACATCAGAGTTTGTACCATCGTTCCATTGGTAGTTTACTTTAAATTTGGTAGGAGCTGATGTGTTAATCACCATTGTGTTAGGCGAAGGATACACGTTTTGGATATAAGCCGGGTTACCTAAAGATTGGTTAGTAGCAATTGTAATAGTAGTGCCTGAAATAGTAGCCCAAATATTGATAGCAGCACCAAAAGCACCAAAATTGTTGATTTTTATTAAGCCGTTAACCGAATCAGAAGCAGTAACCATTGAGCTGAAAGCGCTAGCGCCACCTACAGTGCAAGTATCTACTGAGTTAGCATAAGTTCCTTCGTAAGCATCAGCATCATTATAAACTGTAACAATACGTGTAGCAGTTGCTGTGTTACCAGCAGCATCAGATACAGTGTATGTTAAAGTGTAAGTGCCAGATCTGTTAGGGTCAACAGTGCCTGTTACAGTAATATTAGCGGAAATGTTTCCATCTTCATCATCCTCAGCAGTTGCGCCTTGGTCGGTAAATGCACCTGCACCCGCAGTAGTAGGTAAAGATTGTGCCACAACACCACCAGTTAATGTGATTACCGGAGCAGTAAGATCTTCTTTTTTACAAGCAGTAAGAAATAAAGCACCGGCTACAAAAGCCATTGCCATAATTTTAACGATGTTTTTTTTCATTGTTTGGGTTTTATTGTTTGTTTAATTTATTTTTTTGCGATTTGGAGTTACAAATACCGTGCAAAAGTAAATTAATATACCTCACCACCAAAATATTTTTTGAGATGTGAGCAAAACATATACCTTTGCGCTCGGTTAACCAAAAATTAAACAAAACAAATGAAAAAAATCGTATCAATTATTACACTTGCCACAGCGGTATCGTTTTTGGCTTGTGGCCCTAGCGCTGAAGAGCTAGAAAAAGAGAAAAAACGCATTGCTGATTCAACTCGCGTGGCGGATTCTACTAAAGCTGCTGCCGAAGCTGCTGAAGCTCAACGCATAGCAGACTCTACAAATGCTGCTAACGAAATGAAACGCATTGCCGATTCTACTCGTGTAGCTGATTCATTAGCTGCTTTGAAACCAAAAGGTGGTAGCAAACCAACTCCAAAACCAAAACCTACTGAAGTTAAACCGGTAGATGGCTCAAACAAAGTTGGTAACAAAAAACAAGGTGCAAAATAATCAACCTTAATTCACAAAAGCCCTCGAGTTTATCTCGGGGGTTTTTTGTTTAAGCCAATGCATAAAACTATCGTTACAATATTCTCTTTAGCAATAATAGCGTGTACTAATAGTGCTGATTTATCAGAAAAAGAGCAATTAATGATGAAACACATTGCTGATTCTGTTCATCGTGCCGATTCTGTTATAAAGTATCGCCAATTAAATGAGAATAGGCTTTTAGCAAAGCAAGATTCCATACAATATGATTCGGTTCTTAATGCCCGATATGCAGCATTTGACTCTATACGTAATGCCGATTCGATAAAATACAAGCGTAAAAAGCGCGAAATGCCACAGCCGGCCCCTAAAAAAATGCTAAAAAAGACCTTAGTTCCTAAAAATTAGGGGCTTAGCAAAAAAAAATTAACATTTTTTTGCAAGTGAATTAAATTTAAGTATACATTTGCAGCCAAATCATAAAAACCTAAACAAAACAGAAAAATGAAAAAATTACTTGACCTTGTAGCAATTGCCGGAACTGTATCGTTCCTTGCTTGCGGACCTAGCGCTGAAGAACTAGAAAAAGTTAAAAAAATGCGCGAAGATTCAATTCGTATCGCTGACTCAACAGCCTCTGCTGCTGCTGCTGCTGAAATGCAACGCATTGCTGATTCAACTAAAATGGCTGATGATGCGAAACGTATCGCTGATTCAACTCGTGTAGCTGATTCTTTAGCTGCGAAAAAAGGTAAAAAATAATCTTCATTTTTTTCCGAATATATAAATCGGGGCTTTGCTGCGCAAAGCCCCGATTTTGCTTTTATGGCAATAACTAATGATGACCACTATTTGCCATCGCAGATAAATTACATAGCTTTATATTTGTATTAAATTAATAGGCATGAACAAGAAAATATATTTAGATAACGCTGCTACCACACCGCTTGATAAAGAAGTGCTGGATGCAATGTTGCCTTACATGGTTGAGCATTTCGGTAATCCTTCTTCTATTCACTCGTTTGGCCGACAAACACGTGCCGCAATTGAAGGCGCCCGAAAAACAATTGCAAAATTATTGGATGTTACGCCTGCCGAAATTTTCTTTACATCGGGTGGCACCGAAGCCGATAACATGGCAATACGTTGTTCGGTTAATGATTTAGGAATTAAGCACGTAATATCATCTAAGATAGAACACCATGCCGTAACACACACCTGCGAAACTATAGCGCAAGAGGGTAAAGCAAAAGTGTCGTATGTTAATTTAGATAAAAAAGGTTGCGTTGATTTAAATCACTTGGAAGAATTGCTTAAAGCCAATCCGCAGTCAATGGTATCGCTCATGCATGCCAATAATGAAATTGGTACACTATTACCAATGGCTGAAGTAGGTGCTTTATGCGAAAAATACAATGCACTTTTCCATTCAGATACTGTGCAAACGATGGGGCATTATAACATAGAGCCCAAAAAACTAAAGCTTCATTTTTTAAACGGTGCAGCACATAAGTTTCATGGTCCGAAAGGGGTAGGTTTTATTTACATCAGCAATGCCGTTAAGATTCACCCACTTATACATGGCGGTTCGCAAGAGCGTAACATGCGCGGTGGTACCGAAAATTTATATGGCATCATTGGTTTGGCAAAAGCTATGGAAATAGCTTGCCGCAATATGCAAGCACATCATAAACATATTCAGAGTTTAAAAACTTATATGATTGCTAAATTGAAGGAAACAATTCCAGGAGTAAAATTTAATGGCGATGCAGATGGAAACTCTTTATACACTGTTTTAAATGTGTCATTTCCGCCAAGCGATGCAGCCGAAATGTTTTTGTTTAAGCTCGATATAAATGGCATTGCAGCTTCGGGCGGCAGTGCGTGCACATCGGGCAGTAATGTGGGTTCGCATGTGTTGCGTGGCATTGGAGCAGATATGGAAAGACCCTCGGTACGCTTCTCATTCAGCAAATACAACACTAAAGAAGAAATAGATTTTGTGCTCGAAAAATTAAAGATGCTTTATCCTGCTGAGGTTAAAAGCTAAAATTTGAATCTTACTTGAGCTCTTATTTCGTTACGGCTATTTCCGTTTATTTCGTTTAGCGAACCTTCACCTATCGTGTTTTGGTTGGAATAAAAAGTTTGCGCCCAGCGCAGCCATATTTCTATTTTTCGGGTAACATCGTAGTTCAGCATAATATATGTTCGGCTTCCGCGATAAAAAAAAGATGGCACTGAAAACGCACCCGGCATGTCGTTTTCGTAAACATATACCCGCGAATCAAAATCATCCGTTTCAAATAATGCATAACGCATAGTGATTGCAATAGGGCTGCCCATTTTTTTATAAACTACATCTTGGTATATTAGAAATCCTTTTTGCTGAGTAGTACTGTTCTGATATGTGAAAACTAAATACTCTATTCGGTTTTTTAATTTAACTGATGGCGAAACAGTATAACTGATATTGAAACGATAGTTTTTTTGGTTTGCCATCACGGTGTAGTCAATGGCATCGGGCAGGTTAAAATTTTCAGCCCGATTTCTCGTCCTGAAACGGAAATACATATCTAATTTTTTTGATGGAGTATAATTCATTTGCACTAAAAACTCGTTTCCATCCGATGGAGCATCTATTTGATACCTTAGCCAAGGGAATTTGAATAAATCGTAATAAGCGTTAACAGTTAAAAAATCAAACGGACGTGCAGTTAAGCCCATGTAAATTCCGGTTTCGTTTATGGGGCGAGTTCCTTCTGCAAAGCCGTTTGCAAAAAGCGCTTGGTAATTTTTTTGATAATATCTGTGCGATATTGATGCAGATAGACGCTGATCGAGCGATGCAATAAGGCCATTTATCATTGCCATTCCACCATTATCGCTCATAGCGGTTTCACCATAAAAGTTTACGTTTTTTACAACCCAGCTGTAATCAAAACTATAATTGATTAATTGTTTGCCTGTAAATTCAAATTGATTGTATAAATCTAAATCGCGATTAAGCGGTGCGCTAAAATTTGTACTAATCGCATTTACGCCTATTTTTATTTTTCGTGTTTTATAGGCGAATGAGCCGCCATAAACCATTTGCCCTAATGCGTCTTTGTCGGCTAACTCACTTGCAGTGGAATGTAAACCGGTTTCTTGTAATGATGATATAACCGCTACTTCATTATTAGCAGTGTCAAAAACGCTGATGTTAGCATCTATGTTTTTTTTGCTGAAAAATGTGGTGAGTTCAAAATTTTTATATCCCAGTGTTGTTGCCGCACCTCTGAAAAATAAATTTTCATCTACCGAAGAGTATGGTCTTATCCCCTGTGCGTTTCTTTTTGTGTTTACTGCATCGGCAGTTTTTCCGTAAGCTAATCCATTCAGGCAAATTAATCCTTGCCCAAACCCAACTGTGTAATCGCCTAAGGCAAAGGCACGAACAAATTTTACATTGCGTATAAAAAAATGTGCTGAATAAAAGTCAAAACCATTTTTTTGTGTGCCTTTGAAAAATTCTTCGCCCGCATCTTTTTCGCCCGTAATTCCCCAGCTCACATTTGTTCCGTATGTAAAACGGTAGCGTGCAAATATTTTTGGTTTGCTGCCTAAGTATCTGCTATTGGGGCTTGCACTTAAAGCCGAATCAGTAATAGGCGAAAATCCTGCTTGGTCTTCGAGTACTTGTGTGTAACGCAATATAAAAACATGCTGGCCTTGCTCCAACATTTCGCGCATGCTAAATTGTGATTTGCTTTTATAATCGGTAACATAAACATAAGGTAAAACAGCTTTTATGGTTTGTAAATCAAAGCCATCAATGCTTTGCAGCTCGTGAATCGAAATTAAATTGCCATTTTTTTTAACATGACTTAGCAGATTGTTAATTTGTATTTCGCTTAATAATTCTAAGCTCAATAATACTTCTTTGTTAGCATCGTTTAAGTTAATGGGATGTTTTTTGTAAAAATCGAGTAACTCTAAAAGCTGAGTAAAATCAGTTTCTTCGTTATTGGTTTGCTCCACTATGTTTTCCATTTTTTGTTGCGTATCGGTATCAATAGTATCTTGCGCAGCAACATAAGATGGGAAAAGGAAAACGAGCAATATGTAATTTACGACTTTCACTCCTGCTTGTTAAAATCGTAGGTTAAGCCGAATTGTGGCGTGAAACCCAAAACGGAATGGTAGTTGGCAGAAAAATCGAGTTTTACATTTTTTAAAAACAAACCAAATCCGAAACTACTAAGTGTAGGGTTGGTAGAAACGCCTGCACGTAAAAATAAAATTTTAGCCACTTTGTATTCGGTAGCTGCTTTTAAAATAGGCCGCTCGTCAATATCTTTTTCTGTTTCTACGAGTACAAAAACTTTATCCGAAAATGTGTAACTAAATCCCAATCGGATGGTTGTGGAAATTCGCTCGTTATTATAATCGGCAATTTTTGTGCGTGATAAATTAAAAATATGTGCGCCAATGGTTAACTTCTTCAGCAGTTTAAACTGAAAGCCGGCTTCACCTGTAAGTACGCCTTTTTTCCCGTAACCATCGGCTATTTGTGTGGTTAAATAATCAATTTGAATTCCTCCGGCAATTTTATCGCCAAAACTTTTGCCAAATGCTAAGCCGTATTTTGTTTCGCGATATGCTTTGTATCCAAATGATGAAAAGTTTAAACCAAATGTGCCGCCTTTTACCGGGAGCGCAATTGCAGCTGCGCTCAATGAAAGTTCTTTGGTTAAAAATCGGTTTTCGTGAAAAATGCCGCCCGTAATATTTTTTACAAAACCGAGTCCGGCTTGGTTATGCCAGCTACTCCACACATCATTTAATGTAACCGAAGCGTTGGCTAATCCGCTACTGCGCGCACCTGCATATTGGTTTTCGTTTCCGGCAAATAACAACTTGCTTGCAAAAAAAAGTAGAATTAAAATACGTTGAAGCATTTCGGAGATTTTTGTTTTTATGCATCGCTAAAATAATTTTTTTACTTGTAACAGCTATCAATTAAATGTTAACAATATGCAGTGTTTTTATGTAAATTCGTGCGCCTTTATGATGAGTACCAGCGCACAAAAAACGGTTACGCTTCAGGATAAAACATTTTCAGTTTTTATTCCTGAAAATGAAATTTTAGCTGCCGTTAAATCCATTGCAGATAAAATAAATGCCGATTACAGCGGCAAAGAAATTCTATTTGTTGCGGTGCTTAATGGTTCATTTTTATTTGCTGCCGATTTACTAAAGAATATATTGGTTGCTAACACAATTGATTTTGTAAAACTTGCTTCGTATTCAGGCACCACCACAACCGGAAGTGTGAAACAAATAATTGGTTTGAATGTAGATGTGAAAAATAAAACAGTAATTGTGTTGGAAGATATAGTGGACACGGGTATCACACTCGAAAATATTTACAACCAACTTGCTAAAATGGAGCCAAAGGAAATTAAAACTGCTGCACTTTTATTTAAGCCACAATCTTATTCCAAGTCTATCGCAATTGATTATTCGGGCATTGAAATTCCGAACGATTTTATTGTTGGTTATGGATTGGATTACGATGGACTTGGAAGAAATTTACGTGATATATATGTTTTAAATAATAAATAAACAATGCTAAACATCATCATTTTCGGTCCTCCGGGAGCAGGCAAAGGAACACAATCAGATAAATTGATTGAAAAATATAAATTGGTTCATCTTTCAACCGGTGATATTTTCAGAGCCAATATAAAAGGCGCAACTGAATTGGGAATGCTTGCAAAAAGCTATATGGACAAAGGTCAACTTGTGCCCGATGAGGTTACTATTAAAATGCTTGAAGCGGAAGTAAACAAGCACAGCAATCCGGTTGGATTTATTTTTGATGGCTTCCCGAGAACTAAATCACAGGCAATTGCGCTCGATAATTTTTTGAAACAGAAAGCTACTTCTATTTCGGTTGTGTTGGGTTTAGAAGTGGAAGAGGAAGAATTAAAAAAACGATTGCTGCTTAGAGGGAAAGACAGCGGAAGAGCCGATGACCAAAACCCTGATGTGATTCAAAGGCGAATTGAGGTTTACAAAAACGAAACTTTTCCTGTTAAAGAACATTACGCTGCTCAGCAAAAATACAGCGGCATAAATGGCATTGGCACAATTGAACAAATTTTTAATGCACTTTGCATTGCTATTGATGCAGTAAAATAAGCAGAATGAGTGAATCAAACTTTATTGATTACGTAAAAATTTGCTGCCACTCCGGAAAAGGCGGAGCCGGTTCGGTGCATTTAATGCGTAATGCTTTCACTGCCAAAGGCGGGCCAGATGGTGGTGATGGCGGACGTGGCGGACATATTATAGTGCGAGGCAATAAGCAGCTTTGGACATTACTTCATTTAAAATATAAAAAACATTTAATTGCTACCGATGGCACAAATGGCAACAGACAAAATATGACCGGTGCCGATGGCGAAGATGTGATAATTGAAGTGCCGCTTGGTACTGTGATAAAAGATTTTGAATCAGAAAAAATTGAAGCTGAAATTACCGAAGATGGAGAAGAAATAGTTTTGTTGCCTGGTGGAAGAGGAGGAATGGGCAATTGGCATTTTAAATCATCCACTAATCAAACACCCCGATACGCTCAGCCGGGAGAGCCGGGTAGGGAAGAGTGGAAAGTTTTTGAATTAAAAATTTTAGCCGATGTTGGTTTAGTAGGTTTTCCTAATGCCGGAAAATCTACTTTGTTATCTGTTCTATCGGCTGCAAAACCCGAAATTGCAAATTACCCTTTTACCACTCTCACACCTAATTTGGGAATAGTGAAATACCGCGATGATAAATCGTTTGTGATGGCCGATATACCTGGAATTATTGAGGGTGCTCACGAAGGAAAAGGTTTAGGACTTCGTTTTTTGAGGCACATCGAACGAAACTCTACTTTGCTTTTTTTAGTACCATGCGATGCTGCTGATATTGTAAAAGAGTATAAAATACTGTTAAACGAATTAAAAGAGTTTAACCCCGAATTGCTTGATAAAAGCAGGATACTCGCAATATCAAAATGTGATATGCTTGACGATGAGTTGAAAAAAGAATTACAGAAAGAAGTAAAAAAGAAGTTCAAAGAAAAAGACGTTCCTATAGTTTTCTTTTCCTCGCAATCCGAAAAAGGAATAACAGAATTAAAGGATACCGTGTGGCGAATGATAAACGATTTTTCATTTAACTATTGATAGATAAACTGAAAAATATTGACACCGATATTTTTCTTGCGCTAAATGGCGCACACTTTCCTGCACTCGATGATATTATGTATTGGGCAAGTGATAAATATTTTTGGATTTGGTTTTATGTCATTTTACTACTGTTGGTAGTTCTTAAATTTAAAAGAAAGAGGATTGTTATTTTACCAATCATCGCAGTTTTAGTTTTGTTTACCGATCAGTCCTCGTCAGCAATTAAAAAATCGGTGAAACGCTATCGCCCTTGTCATAGTTTAACTATTCAAAACAGCGTTTTTGTTAACGGACAATGCGGTGGCCAGTATGGCTTTGTGTCATCGCACGCGGCTAACTCTTTCGCAATTGCTGTTTTTTTATCACTGCTTCTGTTTAAGTATTATAAGTGGCTGCCCTTTTTACTTTTCGATTGGGCATTGCTCGTGTGCTACAGTCGTATTTACAATGGCGTTCACTATCCGGCCGATATTTTTGGAGGAGCATTATTGGGCATTATTTTCGGACTCATCTTTTGGCGACTTTATCTCTATATTCAAAAAACATATTATTCTGATACTGTTAAAAAATGAATTCTGCTTTAGCCGTTTTTATTGGTGGTGGTTTGGGTTGCGTAGCACGTTACGGAATTAGTTTAGCAGTTAAATATAATTACGCTGCCATTTTTCCTATTGCCACTTTACTTTCAAATATGTTGAGTTGTTTAATACTTGCATTAGCAGTGGGTTACTTTGCAGATAAAATTTCTGCAAATGGATTATTATATACATTTGTAATCGTAGGTTTTTGCGGTGGCTTCAGCACTTTCTCCTCCTTTAGTTACGAAACCATACATTTATTAAAAAACGGCAACCTAATTTATGCTTTACTTAACATCGCTGTCAGTATTATTTCTTGTTTTTGTATTGTTTACTTCCTTTCAAAAAAATAACTATGTATAAAAAAATCGTTTTCCTATTTGCATTCTACATTTCAAATTTATTTGCTCAAACTCCCCAAGCTATTAAACCACCCACAACTCCCAAGTTGGTAATTGGCATTGTGGTTGACCAAATGCGATACGACTATATCTATAAGTATTGGGATAAATATTCAGCCGGTGGATTTAAGCGCCTTGTGGGCGAAGGTTTTTTTTGTAAAAACACTAATTACAATTACATGCCAACATACACCGGCCCGGGACATGCTTCCATTTATACAGGCACCACACCATCTCAGCATGGCATAATTTCTAATAGCTGGTATAATAAAACAACAAAAAAAATGATGAATTGCGTAGAGGATGTTAGCGTGAAAACAGTTGGTGGAGTTGGAAATGCTCGCTCTCCTATTAATATGTTAACCACCACTGTTACTGATGAGTTGCGTTTATCTAACAACAAACAATCAAAAGTTATTGGCATCTCGATAAAAGACAGAAGCGCCATACTTCCATCCGGACACACTTCGAGCGGTGCATATTGGCTCGCTAATGACGGAAGTTTTATTACAAGCACATATTATATGACCGAATTACCTAAATGGGTTGCTGATTTTAATAGCAAAGAATTTGCAAAAAAATATACATCACAGATATGGAACACCTTTTTACCAATTGAAACTTATACCGAGAGTTTCTCTGATAATAATATTTACGAAGGTGTTTTTACTGCGGAATCTAAACCTGTTTTCCCTCATAATATTGCAGCACTTGCAGGAGGTAAAGATGGCGTTGGTATTATTGCCCTCACGCCTTGGGGCAATACAATTTTAAAAGATTTGGCAATGGCAGCTCTGCTGGGAGAAAATTTAGGTAAAGGAAAATTCACCGATTTTTTGTGCATCAGTTTTTCCTCTACGGATATAATTGGACACATGTATGGCCCGCAGTCGGTTGAAATTGAAGACACTTACATACGATTAGACAGAGACCTTGCCGAGCTTTTAAAGTATATTGATACATGGGCAGGCAAGGCAAATACACTTGTGTTTTTAACTGCTGATCATGCAGTTGCACCTGTTCCACAATATTTGCTTGATAATAAAATACCGGCCGGTCTGTTTGATGAAGGGGATATAAAAAAGAAATTGAACGAAATTCTTAATGTCCAATTTGGCGATTCTAATTTAATTGAGTCGGTTTCTAACCAGCAACTATTTTTGAATCACAAATTGATAAATGAAAAAAAAATAAATAAAATACAATTGTTCGAAGTTGTGTATTCGTACTTAATGACTGTGAATGGTGTAGCTACTGTTACATCTGCCGAAACTTTTATGACTACACAGTTTACCATCTCGCCATTATCACTTATTCAAAATGGATTTAATGCAAAACGATCAGGCGATATCATTATTAATTTTGAGCCGGGATGGATGGATCATGGCAAAACTGGAACTACACACGGCTCACCATATAGCTACGATGCGCATGTTCCGCTAATTTGGTATGGCTGGAATATTAAGCAAGGAAGTTCCATTTCTAATGTAGATATAACAGATATAGCACCAACCATTTCTCAGTTTTTAAATATTTCTTACCCAAATGGATGCACAGGTAAACCAATTGTAGGACTTACAAAGTAGCTTTTTTTTCACACTCGGTTTTTTCTTTTTCAATTTGAAAAACTAAAATTGCCATACTGTAAAACACAAGTGATGCCATTTTATCTTCTTCCATAAAGCCATTAAAAATACCATGTACAACAAAAGTGAAAAATGATAAAAGCACTGAAGTAGCAATTACTTTTTTCTTTCTATCCTTTGTGTTTTTAATATAGTTAATTGCAAAATATATTACGGCTAAATACAACACACAATGAATCATAAAACCCGGTGCCCCGGTTTCACACAGATATGATAAGTAATCGGAGTGTGCATGCCCTTTTGTTCCATTAAAGGTGCTTATATAGGTCATATCCTCTCTTGTTTGGTAGTTGCCATAATAGAATTTATATGTTCTTGGACCAAACCCCAAAATGGGCTTTTCAAAAAACATTCTTACTGCACATTTCCATCTATTTATTCGCTCTTTATTTGATGCATCAGTTTTGGTGTTTGTTATTGACTTTATTTGAGTTACCAGATTTTCTTTATTACTGATAGATGAGTTGTCGGAAATTTTATTGAGCACAGTATTAATGTTGAATGATAATATCAATGCAATAAATGCTGTAATAATCAAAAACTGTTTGCCATTCATTCCAATTCTTATTAAAAATAACAGTAGCAAGCAAGCCGCTAAACTTAACCAGGCGGCACGTGAAAATGAAAAGTATTCGGCAACAATTAACAGAAGCAATAATGCAACTAAAAATACTTGAAACAAGCTCGACTTAAAAAAATGTTTTTTATTAAATATTAAACTACATATAGGAGGAATAATAAATGCTATGCATGCTCCATATACAGTGTGGTCATTATAAAATGGTTTGGTAATAATATATGCACCGGCTTGTTTAAAACCATAAACCGAGTGTTCCGACAGCGTATAAATTATTGGCACTATCATTCCAATGCCATAAATGATATACAATAACAGCGGGTTATTCCGTTTTTTCAGCCATATAATTGTAGTGAAATAAAAAGCTAACACATAACAAATTCGGATAAAAGTAAATTTTAATGAAACTAACTTCAGTTGACTTGTTGCTGAGCATAAAATCATCCAGCTAATTTCAATTAACAATATAATACTGATTGGATGTTTGGCAATTTTTTTAACGGTAGTAATATGGGCCTTTATGTTTATGAATATGATAAAGCATACCAGCCCAATTATATATTCAGATGGAAATTGAATTTCAGTATCATTATTAAAAATGTTAACAGGTATAGATAGTGGTATTATTGCAAATAATATATAAATCAGTTTTGTAAAATTATCCAATATTACTCCCGCAACTAGAAATATAAAGCTGATAAAAAAGATGAAATATATGTAGCTGTAATTTGAACTATTTACCGCAATTACTGATTGTACTGACAATAAGATGCAACAAATAGAAAGAAATAAAAGAAAATATTTTTTTTTAAAATTTACCTGATCAACCATTTTGATTTCTATTTTCAAGTATATGTTTCAAGTAAATTCCCAAAAACATAAATAATGCTGACCCGAAAAATGTTATAATAACATTAAACTGTATTAAAGGAAACGATTTGGTGTAGATTGGATAGGCATTGTCTATAACATAAAATTTTGTTATTGGACTGTTGTATATGTTTAAAGCGTTTTCGTATTTGCCTTTTAACTCATTTAATCTATTGTTTTCGTTAATGTATTTTTGAGACATTACTTCTAATTCAATTTCTTCCGGCTGATTTTTTGTATTGGAATTAGTTGTAATATTCACATTTACATTCGTAAGCATAACTCTACTTGAGTTTATTTTTTCTCGCAGTTTTGCAATTTTCATGTACAGCGTATCCACTTCGTTTTTTTTCTCTTCATACATGTTTTTAAATGATATAATCGCTTCACCACTATTTGTTTTTAGAAGTCGCTCCCTGCATTTTTGCAATACATCTAACATGTATGCTGCAATTTGTTTTGAAAAAATAGGGTCATACGTTTCAACTTCTATAACAATAGACATTACGTTTGTACGAAAGCAAATTATCCGTTTTCTAAATAGCTCAGTCAGTTTATCACGCCAAGCGTATTCTAGCGTATCTATCTCAAAATAGTTTGTAAGATAAAATTTTTTTACTACCGAATCTTTTATTTGTTCTGAATTTAGAAGCTGCAACAGTCTGTCTGCTTCAATGTCGAAACCAAACTGCGGATTACTTAGCGCGTTTTCTAACGATGTGTTTAATGGAACAAAAAACGATGCTTTCGCTTTATATCGTGGTTTTACGATAAATGAAAATATTAGGGAAATACTCGTGCAAATCAAAACTACGATGGCAATCAAATACTTTTTTCCGTTGTATTCGCTTAATAGTTTTTTATCAAATAATTGTCCGTTATTATTGTCCATTGTTATATTTTTTATTGTGTCAAATTTAGCACTATATATTTTTTTTATGATAGTATAATATGAGTAATTCTTTTTATTTTTAAGGTATAATGAGCAAGATACTTTTTTTTAATCCGCGCAGCGCTAATTCTAAACCCCGAATTCCAAATTCAATACTTCAAGTTGCTGCTTCGATTAACAATATGTACGAATGGGATTTTGTTGATGGTAATTTGGAGACTAACCCCCAAAATAAAATACTTGAAACATTAAATTGTGGTGATTACAATTTTTTTGCTTGTTCCGTAATGCCGGGTCCACAACTAAAGCAGGCAATTGTAATAAGCAAACAAATTCACGACCAGTTTCCGCAAATTAAAATTATATGGGGAGGATATTTTCCTTCAAATCAATATAAAGTAGTGCTCGACTCCGGTTTTATTGATGTGGTTGTGAATGGAATGGGCGATAAATGTTTTCCGGAGTTAATTCATGCCCTGCAAAACAAATTACCACTCACTTCCATAAATAATATTATTTTTAAGGAGAACAATCAATACATAAAAACTCCTAAGAATGAAATTTTTGATTTAGATAAATTACCGGCTTTTCCTTATGATAAGTTAAATAGCATTTATCCTTTAAAAAAATACTTGGGTAAAACCTATTTAGGCACAGAGACTATTGCTTATCACAGCAGCTTTGGCTGCCCCTTTACTTGTTCGTTTTGTGGCATAGTTCCTATTTATAATGCACGCTGGAAAGGAAAGTCTGCGCAAGGAATTTATGATGATATACTTTATTTGAAAAATAATTTTGGCGGCAATGCCATTGAATTCCATGACAACAATTTTTTTGTTTCGGAAAGAAGGACTGCAGAATTTTCTAAACTTATTAGTAAACATAAAATGATTTGGTGGGGTGAAGGAAGAATTGATACGATTGATAAATACAAAGATGAAACATTGGCTGCCATGCGTGAAAGTGGCTGTAAAATGATTTTTTTTGGTGCTGAAACAGGTAATGATGAAATTTTAAAGCAAATGGATAAAGGCGGCACACAAACTGCCGAACAAATAGAAAAATTTGCTGCCCGACTAAAAAAATTTGACATTATTCCTGAATACTCTTTTGTGTTAGGATTACCTGCCGAAACTTCGCAGAAAGTAATGCAGCAAATTGACAATGATATAGATTTTATAAAGCGTATAAAACGTATCAATCCTACTGCAGAAATTATTATTTATGTTTACAGCCCTGTTCCCACTGAAGGTTCAGAATTATTTGAGAAAGTGAAATCGACCGGGTTTAATTTCCCGCAAAAATTAGAAGATTGGATTTCGCCTGAATGGGAGAGTTTTGATTTAAGAAAAAACCCGCTCACACCATGGTTAACTGCCGAAATGGTTGATAAAATAAAAAATTTTGAAACTGTACTCAATGGATATTATCCCACTGTGAGCGATATCCGACTAACCCCATTGAGAAGAAAAATTATTCGTTCACTTTCTTCATTACGTTATAAATTGAATTGGTACAGATTTCCTTATGAGCTAAAGTTATTGCAAAAGATATGGAAATATAGGCAACCCGAAATTCAAGGATTTTAACTGTGTTAAGGAAAACAATCAAATACATTTTATCAAAGACAAGAAAACCTTGGCTTGAAAAAAAACTGTTAAAAGAACAAATTTATGTTTACGATGAAATTCATTTGACAATTCCCTCGGGCGTTTTTCACCCCAATTATTTTTATAGCACTAAATTTTTATTAAGCTACATTAAATCACTATATGTTAAGGACAAAACTGTACTTGAACTCGGCTGTGGTAGCGGATTAATCTCACTTTATTGTGCAAAAGTAGGTGCACTCACTACAGCCGTTGATATTAGTACCAAAGCGGTGGAGACACTTAAAATAAATGCAATTAGAAATCAATTAAAACTAAATGTGATAGAATCAAATATGTTTTCAAATCTATCCGATTCTAAATTCGATTTTATTTTTGTTAACCCACCTTACTATCCTAAAAACCCAATTTCTATTGAGCAGCACGCTTGGTATTGTGGCGAAAATCACGAATATTTTATTTCTTTTTTCTCTAAATTAATTAATCACATAAGTTCAAGTTCTCTTTGTTTAATGGTTCTTTCTGATGATTGTGATATCAAAAATATTAATCAAATAGCAGCCAAATTCTCTTTCAAAATGGATGTGCTAAAAACTAAATCATTTTTGGCCGAGCTAAATTTTATCTACACTATTTCTTATATTTAACAAATGCTTCTTGCTCCCACATCGCATACAATAAATTCTGATATAAGTATTAATGATGCTATTGATTTAGTTTCGCCAATTCTATACTTTGATATATTTAATTATCCTCTTTCGCTTTCTGAAATCCACAGTTATACTAAATTAAAGATTGAACCGGAGGTGAAATTAAAACAGTGGCTTGCTTTTTTTGTTGAGCTTGATTTAATTCAATATGCCGATGGCTTTTACGGTATTAAGAATATTGAAAATAATATTTCCAGAAGAAAATTGGGAAACGTAATGGCCAAGACAGTATTAGCAAAAGCCGAAAAGTACATTTCATTAATCAGTAAATTTCCATTCGTTCGAGCAATTTTTATTTCCGGCTCGTTGTCAAAAAATTATGCCGATGTTAATTCTGATGTTGATTATTTTATTGTTGCCCAAAAAAACAGATTGTGGGTGTGCCGAACTTTACTTGTAGTGTTTAAAAAAATATTTTTATTCAATTCAAAAAAATATTTTTGTGTTAACTATTTTGTTGGTACAGATAATTTAGAGATACCTGATAAGAATATTTTTACTGCAACGGAAATTGCAACCTTGCTCCCTGTGCATAACCAGCAGGTTTATCACACCTTCTTATCTTCTAATAAATGGGTGTTTGATTTTTTTCCGAATAAACAAAACAATGCAATTTCTCACGACTCTATAAATATGTCAACCAATTATTTCGAATTTATTTTTGCAGGTAAGTTTGGCAATTGGTTAGACGATTTTTTTATGCGAGTAACACTCAGTAGATGGAAGTCTAAATTTTCCGATTTTGATTCGGACTTATTTAATCATGCATTCAGGTCAAGGAAAAACGTGTCGAAGCATCACCCAAATAATTTTCAAAACATAGTTTTAAACGAACTTGCAATAAAAAAGCAGAAATTTATTGAAGCATTCAATACAGCTATTTATAAATGAAAATATTTCTAACACATTCTTATTTTTTAAAATTCGACCCCAAACAATTCAATATTGGACAGCCATACGCACCAATTGGCACTTTGTATGCTGCTTCTGTTTTAAGAAAAAATGGTTACAATGTACATTTTTATGATACAATGTTTTGCACTTCGCCAACTGATATTATTGGTGAATTAAATGCATTTAAGCCCGATTTGTTTTTGATTTATGATGACGGCTTTAATTACCTCACTAAAATGTGCCTCACAAATATGAGAGATGCTGCATTTGAAATGATACAGCTTGCCAAATTTGTAAATGCTAAAGTATTAGTTTCTAGTTCTGATTCTACTGATCATTTTAAAACATACCTCAATAGAGGAGCTGACTATATTATAAAAGGGGAAGGCGAGCAAACCTTGCTCGAAACCATTTCAACTATCAGAGACAACAGAATTGATTTTTCTTCAATTAGTGGTTTGTCATATTTTGAAAATAGTATTGTAAAATCTACACCACCTCGAACAGTTGTTAGAGATTTAGATTCAATTCCTTTTCCGGCTTGGGATTTAATAAATATTGAACCATACCGAAATATGTGGATGAATAGTAGCGGTTATTTTTCAATGAATATGACCACTACAAGAGGGTGCCCATATAAGTGTAATTGGTGTGCCAAGCCAATTTATGGTAATCGCTATAATTCGCGCTCGCCACAAAATGTGATTGACGAGTTATTATTGATGAAACAAAAATTTAATTTTTCTTATATTTGGTTTTGCGATGATATTTTTGGGTTAAAACCTGGCTGGGTCAATGAGTTTTCAGAGTTATTAAATAATAACAATCTTAAAATTAAATTTAAGATACAATCGAGAGTAGATTTGTTACTTCATGATAATCAGCTAAAAGCTTTGGCGGATTCAGGTTGCGATACAATTTGGGTAGGCGCAGAAAGCGGTTCGCAAAAAATATTAGATGCTATGGAGAAAGGAACAAAAGTGGAGCAGATTTATGAAGCTACAGAATTGATGAAAAAAAATGGAATCAAACCTGCATTTTTTTTACAGTTCGGTTACCCCGGTGAAACCATTGACGATATAAATCTCACAATAAAAATGCTTAATGATTTATTGCCCGAAGATATTGGCATTTCTATCTCTTACCCGTTACCCGGAACTAAATTTTATGACAATGTAAAGGAGCAATTAAAACAAAAAGCAAACTGGACAGATAGTGATGATTTATCACTTATGTTTAACAATGCTTACAGTCCTGCATTTTACAAGCAACTGCATCGTTACGTCCATAAAAATTACCGAAACTGGCAAGGTATTGCTTCGTTAAAAAACTTGTTCAAAGGAAATTTTGTGCTGAACTATAAATCATTAAAAAGTGTGTTTTCTCCAATCTATTTTGCTCCTGCATCCTATTTTGCTAAAGTAAAACTCAAATCACTTGCTTAGCCATGGAATTAACCAATGCAATATTTGATGGAGCTGCAAAAACATACGATGCTGATTTTTCGTTTACTACGATTGGTAAATTGCAAAGGCAGAGAGTGTGGTCTTTTATAAAAAATAGATTTACAAACAAAACACATACAATCTTAGAGATAAATTGCGGTACGGGTGAAGATGCAATATGGCTCGCCAATAATGGTCATAGAGTTATCGCAACAGATGTTTCAAATGTTATGATTACAGTCTGTCTTGGCAAAAAAATAATTAACGAAGCCCGAAACGTACAATTTTTAAATGCATCTTATTTAGATGTTCACAATAAGTTTCCAAATCAAAAATTTGATTTTATATTTTCCAATTTTGGTGGACTTAATTGCGCAAATAAATCAGACTTATCAGCACTTTCAAAATCTTTTAGCACCATGTTATGCTTAAACGGCAAATTATTATTTGTTATAATGGGCAGAAAATGTTGGATTGAGCGCACCTATTTCCTATTAAAAGGTAAAATTGCTGAGGCCAAAAGGCGCAAATCACCGAATGGAGTTCGCACAAAAATTGGCGATAGTATTTTCTTTACATACTATTATTCGCCTAATGAAATAAAAAAAATATTTGCTGATGATTTTATTGTAAGTTTTAGAAAGCCAATTGGAATAACAATACCTCCATCTTACTTGGAAAAATATTTTTCTAATAAAAAATTACTTTTATCTGTTTTGAACAAATGCGAAAGTTTATTTGGGTGTTTCCCATTTTTGTCGAATTATGCCGATCATTACTTAATTGAGCTCACAAAACGATGAAGATAGTTTTTACTCATGGGTACTTTTTAAATGATGATGCGAAAGAGCAAGCTATCATGCGACCGTACTCTCCACTCGGAATCCTTTACCTATCATCTCATCTTGAAAAGAATGGTTTTTCAAATAGTATTTTCGATACTACATTTTCGAGTTTTGATACATTGAAAGAGTATTTATATGCTGAATTGCCCGACATTGTTGCTATTTACACTAACCTGATGACTAAACTTAATGTGCTTAAAATACTTTCATACATTAAAATATCTGATAAATTAAAACACACTAAAATTATTTTGGGTGGACCGGAGGTAAAGAATCATTCAAGTAATTTTATAAATGCCGGAGCTGATTATGTTATAGTTGGCGAAGGCGAAGAAACTATGCTTGAACTAACCAAATTTCTTTCCGGTGAAAATATTATGCTCAAAGAAATTTGCGGAATTGTTTACAGAGGCGAAAATGACTTGATAGTTACAAATGCAGAGCGAGCACTCATTAAAAATATTGATTCACTATCATTTCCTAATAGAAGTAAAATTAATTTTCAGTTGTATTTAGATGCATGGAAAAATGCACACGGCATGAGTACACTTTCAATGAGCACCATGCGTGGCTGCCCTTACACCTGTAACTGGTGTAGCAGGGCTGTTTATGGATTGAGCTATAGAAGAAGAAGCCCTAAGCTTGTTGTTGATGAAATTATTTTTCTTCAACAAAATTATCTGTTTGATTCAATTTGGTTTGTTGACGATGTTTTTACCATAAGCCACAAATGGCTTGAAGAATTCGCTACAGAAATTAAAATGAGAAATGTTAGCGTTAAATACGAATGCATAACTCGAGCAGACAGAATGAATGATAGCGTTGTATCATTGCTGAAACAAAGTGGCTGTTTCCGAGTTTGGATTGGAGCAGAAAGTGGTTCGCAAAAAATTATTGATGCGATGGATAGGCGAGTAAAAGTGGAACAAGTAGGTAGTATGATTAAGTTGTCGCAAGAAGCAGGTATGGAAGCAGGAACATTTATTATGCTGGGCTATCCGGGGGAAACCGAGAAAGATATTGCACAAACATTACATCACTTAAAAAAATCAAATCCTGATTTATATACTATAACTATTGCTTATCCTATTAAAGGAACACAATTGTATGCCGAAGTAGAAAGTAATTTTGTGGAAAAATTAGATTGGAATTTATCAACCGATAGAGATATTGATTATAAACGAACTTATAAACGGAAGTATTACGATTATGCAGTTAGATGGGTGTATAATGAAATGGCATTACACAAAGAAAAAGGAAAGCAACATCCTAACTATTTTAAATATCCCTATTATATGATAAAATCGTTTGGTTCGAGGCTTGGTATGTCTTTCCACCGTTAGTGAAAATCAAATGTAAGTACTTGGTCATTTATAGCTGCATTGTGACAGGAAGTACAAACTCCTGCATCTTTTAAAACGCTGTATATTATCTCTCCATCTGGTTTATATTCCCCCCATAGCCATGCTCCATTTTTTTTAAACATTACAGCATATAAAGTTCTGTTCCCGTTTGCCGCATCAAATGCTTCTTTAACAATTACTGATGAATCTGGGAATGTGCCATTTGAAGGTAGCTCGCCAGTTTGTACATCTAACGCTGTTTGTGCCTTTGCATTAAATAATAATCTGAATATTCCGTGTGGGCTGCCACCTGCGGGTGGTAAAAACAATGCATTTTGATAATAACGGTATCCTGAAGTATCAATACATAAGTTGTACATAAACGCATCGTTTATTTGACCAATAATTGCCCCCTTGTCCTTAGTACATGAAATAATTATCAATACAATAAGCGTGAATGTATACGTTATTTTTTTTCGCATTAACTAATCTACGTAAAAAATCCCTGAAGTGTTTTACTTCAGGGATTTTTTTTATTAAGACTAAATTACTTTGTCTGATTAAATTCTGAATAATAGGAAATCACAATTTCGTCTGACAATACGGCATCAGTAGCGAAATCTCCAGCCCCTATTTTGTATTCAGAGCGTTTTAATGTATATAGTATTTTCACGCCAAGTATTTTTTTGTCTTTATAGAATGGGTGATCTTTCATTGCTGTAATAATTAATGGCAGCTCAACTGTTTTTGTAGTTTCCTTTACAGTTAGCTTGCCAGTTACGGTGTATTCGTTACCCTTCTTTTTTGTGAATTTTTCCGATTTAAATGTGATAGATGGGTATTTGGCCGCATCTAAGAAATCCGCTCCTTTTACATGACCATTGCGTTGTTCATTAAATGTTTCGATGCTGTTTGCATCAATTGTAAAATCAGCATTTGCTTTTCCTAAATCATTCGGATCGAAAATTAGCTTCCCATCAAATTTATTGAACTTGCCTAAGAAAGGCGAGCCAAAATGATTTATCACAAATGTCATCGAGGAGTGTAGTTGATCCAAAGTCCAGTCTCCCGCTGTTTTTTTTGCGGTAAATGCCGTCATAGCTACGCTAATGGCTATGATTGATAGTATTATTGTTGTTTTTTTCATAATGTAATTTTTTTAATTGTTTTGTCAAATATAGTAATAACATTATTTGTTACAACAAATAATGTTAAAAATTGCATAAGCATCTGATTATAAGGCAATATAAATTTAATTAGGACTTAAGAATTTTGAATGCCAACTTCTTGAAACGGGTATCAGCCAATTATTATCAATTTCAGCTTTTAATGATATAAGATTATTAAAAACAAGTGTATCCGAATTTAATTTTCCCGACTGGAGATGATTTTCAAAATCGTTAATAGAGCAAGTTTTAATTTCGTTTTGAATGGAGTAGGCGGTATTTAGACGGTTAAATAAATCTAATCGCAACTCACTATCTAATGCGTTAAAGTATTTTACAGATTTATCAATACCACAGCCACTTGCTTTTGCGGCAGCTTCGTCAACTGCAAGTACAATAAATTGGTTATGAAAAATTTCAATAGCAGCATTCATCATTTTTCCGTGCGATGTCCATTCACTTATAAATTCGTTCCCACTTTTAATGATGTAATTTGCTTCTTGTTCAGTGAGCGCCCTTTTGCTTTGGTAAACCCAAATGCGTGAAGTGTCGGGCATGGTTTCAAAATTCATCTTATAAATCGTTAGCTTGTGAAATAAGTTCGGCTACGTCCATCACTTTTACTTGCTGTTCTTTGTTAAAGTGTTTCACACCATCGGTCATCATCGTCATGCAAAATGGACAGCCGACTGCAATTATATTTGGATTTAGCGTCAATGCTTCTTCAGTACGTTCAATATTTACTTCTTTATTTCCTTTTTCTGCTTCTTTAAACATTTGTGCGCCACCGGCACCACAGCAAAAACCTTTTGCTTTACTGCGTTTCATTTCTGCTAATTCGCTGTCTAATTTTTGTAATACTTCTCGAGGCGCTTCATATACATCATTTGCTCTGCCTAAGTAGCATGGGTCGTGAAAAGTAATTTTCTGTCCTTTAAACGCTCCACCTTCTTTTACTTTTACTTTACCATCGTCAATCAATTGCTGAACAAGCTGTGTATGGTGTATCACCTCGTAGTTTCCTCCTAAAGCAGGGTATTCATTTTTTAACGTATTGAAGCAATGTGGGCAGCCGGTAACAATTTTTTTTACTTCGTAGCTGTTAAGCACGTTGATGTTGTTCATCGCTTGCATCTGAAATAGAAATTCGTTTCCAGCTCGCTTTGCTGGGTCGCCTGAGCATGATTCTTCGGTGCCTAATACTGCAAATTTTATCCCAACGTGATTTAAAATTTTAACAATTGCTTTCGTGATTTTTTTTGCTCTATCGTCAAAACTGCCTGCGCATCCTACCCAAAATAAAAGTTCGGGCTGCTCACCGGTTGCCATAAAATCGGCCATTGTTTTTATTTTAAGCTCTGTCATTATTCAAAAACTTGTATGGTTGTTTCTTTTTCAATCAGTTCGCTAAAATTTCCGGTGTAGCGAGTGGCTCGCACTAGGTGATTGTCTATCCAATGGTAATTCCCACCGCGTGGCTTGTTCATCAAAAGTGCGTGGTATTTGAATCCGTTTTTAATTAGCCATTCTTCTGTAATCTTTCTGTGCTCTTCAGTACGCGATGTGAAGAATGTAATGATGTGCCCTTCCTCAAACCATTTATTCAGTCGTATTAGTGCATCTGGATACAAAGAGGCATCTGCCATGCGCCAAGGTTCTTCGTTTGGTATGTCATCGCAAATTGTACCATCTATATCAATTAAATAATTTTTTACATGTGAAGGTAATACGGGCGATAATTTTTTCCCGTTCTCAGATATTTCGTTTAGTCTAATTTTAGTCATTTCTTTTTTTATTTATTCGTTTGCCCAATTTAATCGGTCGGCAGGTGAAAACTGCCAAGGCGCACCATTATTTTCAATGTTGGAAAACATTAAATTTAATTCGTTAGGTGCAGCACTTTGTTCCATCACCATGTATCTGCGCAAGTCAATTATTATTGAAAGCGGATCAATATTTACCGGACACTCTTGCACGCATGCATTGCAACTTGTGCATGCCCACAATTCTTCGTTTGTGATATAGTTACCCAAAAGCGATTTTCCATCCTCATCAAAACTGCCTTTGTTTTTGTCAATGTTTTTGCCCACTTCTTCTAATCTGTCGCGGGTATCCATCATTATTTTTCGTGGCGATAATAATTTGCCTGTTTTATTTGCCGGGCAAGATGAAGTGCATCTTCCACACTCGGTGCAGGTATATGCATCCAACAATTGTTTCCATGATAAGTCAAAAACATCTTTTGCGCCAAAACTATTTACTTCACCTTCTTTAGGTGCTGGTGGAACAAAGCTCGTATCGAGCATTGCTTTTACTTCGTTAGTTACGTTTTGCAAGTTGCTTAATTTTCCTTTTGGATTAAGGTTGGCGAAAAATACATTTGGAAATGCAAGTGCAATGTGTAAGTGTTTTGATATTACTAAATAATTTAAAAAACCAAGCACACCCACAATGTGAAACCACCAACAAAACTCAACTGTAAAGTGCAAGGTGCTTTCAGATGTGCCCGAAAATATCGGGGCAATAAATCCGCTAACGGGGAACCAATATGTGCTACCCAAATTTTTTTCAGCAGCATTCATTATAAAAAGTGAACCCATTATCAGTATTTCCGATATTAAAATGAGGTTAGCATCCGTTTTTGGCCAGCCGTTTAATTCTTTCATCACTAATCGCTTTACGTTTAAAATGTTTCTGCGAATTAAAAATGCTAAGCATCCAAATGTTACGAGAAAAGCTAATATCTCGAAAACGCCAATCATCAAATCGTATAATTTAAAATTTTCGAAATTAAGAAACGAGAAAACTCGGTGGGTGCCTGCTGCGCCATCAATAATCATTTCAAGTACTTCGATGTTAATTAAAACAAAACCTACATAAACAAACAAGTGAAGAAGGGCAGGTATTGGCCGCGAAAACATTTTTTTTTGTCCTAATGCTACCAATGTCATTAGTTTAAACCGAGTCGCTTTGTTATCGCTGCGATTGGTGTCTTTCCCGAGTAAAATGTTTCTCCTGATTTTTCGTGCATTGACAAAAAACAATGCGCTGCCTGCTAAAAATAAAACGATAAATACAATATTAGCAATGCCCACTTAAATTATTTTTTAGGTTTTTTAGTTCGTTTCTTTTTACTGTATAGGGAAAAGTAACGCCATGGGTTTTTTTCCATGTCTTGTATAAGGTTGTTAAGACTTGCCGTGGTTGAATCTAAATTGTTGTATAGCTTTTTATCATTGATTAGTAAACCCATTGAACCTTCGCCTTTGTTAATTTTTTCGAGTAGGATAGAGGTTTCTTCGAGTGTTTTATTGGTGCGATTGATGGTTGTAACCAAGTTAGATTTTGAAAGTGAATCGGTAATGTTGGCAATGTTATTCATTGCGGCAGTTATTTTATCGTTGTTTTTAGCGATGGCAGATGTAATTACCTCCACCTTGCTTAATATAACTCCTATTTTTCCACCTTCGTTTTCCACCAATTTGTCAATTTTCAGAGCAGTGTTTTCAAATGTATTAAGCGCGCGTTTTATACTTTCAAAACTTGATGTTAAACTTACGCGCGCATCTTTATTTAAAATTTCCTGCACAATAACTGCCACCGAATCAATTGAAAGAATTAGTCCTTCTATTTTGTTTTTTAATGGCGCTATTTCTTTTTTTACAGCATCGGTTAATCCTTCTTCTAACGATGAACTTAGTGTATCGCCATCGGGCGCATCGGTTTTAGAAATTCCTAATTCTAAGTTTACGGCTTTTGTTCCCAAAAAATCTGCGCTGATAATAGTTGCCTTGCTATCATTAGGCACTGTTATTTCATCTTCAACTACCGAGAATAAAACAACTATGCGGCCATTTAAAAAATATACATCTTTTACTTGTCCCACTTTAAGTCCGTTAAATAACACAGGGCTATTTTTTACCAAACCATCTATTTTATCGTACGTGGCATAATACTCTCTGCCCGGGCGGAATAAATCACGTCCTTTTAACACGTTGAATCCCCAAATAAGTAATGCAATGGTAGCGGTTACTAAAATTCCGGTTTTAGCTTCTGATGATAATTTTTTCATTTAGTTCACAAATTTAACAACTGTTTTGTAGCTATGGCCATTTTTTATTTAACGAAAAGGTGTTACTAACGGTTATGAATGAAAGATTAATTTTCTTTCATCATTTTAATGGCATCGTTATATGAAATACGCTTACCATTTTTAAACGCTACCACAAATGCATCAGGGAAACCTTTTTTACGCAATTGATTTTGCAATTGTGTAGCTTGTTCGGGTTCTTTAAACGAGCCGGAAGTATAGCGGTATTGGCCCGTTATCCAATACTCGTACATATCATAAAGGTTTTTAAATTTTTCATCATCAAGTGCCAATTTTTTTTCTGATGAGGCAACTTGCACCCTGAAAATAATTCCTTTTTCTTCGGGCTTAACAGTTTTAACATAGAATGTATCTTTTTTATTGTCCTTAATAACTATAAGGTTACTGTCTTTTTTTTCGGGTTTAATGGTAGTTATACTATCTTTTTTGGTTTCACCTTTTGGTTTCACTGTTGGCACATAAGGTTTTGTTTTTTCAATTTCATCATCGTATTTCACTATTCTTCCTTCCACATCATCTTTGTATTGCCTAAGCGACTTAAACATGCAAATTGCCATATAGTCCTGTCCTTCTTTTGAGCCCAAAAAATCATGATCATCTGGATTGGTTAAAAATCCTGTTTCTATCAATACACTTGGCATAGCAGTGCGCCACAAAACTAAAAATCCGGCTTGTTTTACTCCTCTGTCAATCCTACCGGCAGTTTGTTTTAAGTTTTGTTGAACTTTTGATGCAAACAATAAACTTTTTTCTAAAAACGAATTTTGCTGAATTGACATTAAAATATATCCTTCGTCCGACTCGGGGTCAAAGCCATTATATTTTTTCTTGTAATCATCTTCCATTAAAATTGCCGAGTTTTCACGCTTTGCCACATTTAAGTTTGCATCGGTTTTGTGCAGGCCCATCACATAAGTTTCGGCACCTATTGCATCTTCATTGCATTTTTCTTTTTTTGTTTTTTTATCCAGCACACAAGCCGAGTTGCAATGGATGCAGATAAATAAATCGGCTTTGGCCTTGTTGGCTATTTGAGCGCGCTCATCTAACGATGGAAAAATATCAGTAGTGCGGGTAAAAACAACTTTTACATCGGGCATGTTTTTTTTTATGTATTCGCCCAGTTTAAGCGCTATTGCCAAAGCCACGTCTTTTTCTTTGTATTGGGTGCCGTGGCAACCTGGGTCTTTGCCGCCATGTCCTGCATCTATACAAATGGTTTTAATACCGAATGGTGGCTTGGTTTTTGTATAAAATGATGCCGCAAAAAAACAAGCAGTTAAAATCCAAAAAATGTTAAAGAAACTCTTCACAATCAAATGTTTTTAAATATGATACGTTTTAAATTATTAACTGTGTTTAATTACTAATTTGGCACGTTTACAAATTTACTTTTAGCTATTGCTGCCTACAATTAAGCCCATACAAATTATCAGCACAATACTGTTAATTACCACAGTGTACGCAAAAGCTATGCCCATTGTTACAGGAAATCTGTTAATTTTTAATAATAATGAGGTGATTATTGATACTAACAAGACGCAGGTGCAAACTACGGGCGACTTAAAATCAAAGGTAAAATACAGTGCGCGCGATAGTATGCGATTTGAAGTGCTTAGCCAAAAACTTTATCTTTTTGGTGATGCCAAAGTGGAATTTGAAGATATAGCGCTAACGGCCGGTTATGTTGAACTTGATTTGAAAAATAATTATGTGATAGCAGGTGGCGCTATTGACAGCACCGGAAAAATTGGCTACAAGCCCGTTTTAAAACAAGAGGAAGAAGACATTACTGCTGATACCATAAAGTACGACATCAAAAATAAAAAAGGATTGATGAAAAATATTTCAACAGTACAAGGCGATGGTTACATCACATCCGAAACCGCCAAGCGCGATAGTAATAATATTTACTATATAAAAAATGGGAAGTACTCAACTTGTAATCTGGAGCATCCGCATTTTTATATCAATATGACTCGGATGAAAGTGATACCCGATGATAAAATTGTAACCGGCCCTGCCTATTTGGTGCTTGGCAATGTGCCCACACCATTGGCAATTCCATTTGGATTTTTTCCAAATAAGCGTGGGCGCAGCTCAGGCATTTTAATTCCATCGTATGGCGAATCGCCCGAACTTGGTTTTTATTTGCGCGATGGTGGTTACTATTTAGGCATAAGCGATTATTTTGATTTGGCGCTTAAAGGCGATATTTATTCCAAAGGCAGCTATGGATTAAAATCAATATCCAATTATAATCGTAAATACAAATACAGCGGAAATGTTGCGCTGGGTTATTCTCGTTTTAGGTTTGGTGAGCCCGAGTTTGCCGATTTCAGAGTGCGCAACGATTTTAACTTGCGATGGATACACAACCAAGATGCAAAAGCAAAACCCGGTGTGCGGTTTTCGGCAAACGTAAATATTTTAAGCAGCAGCTATAATCAGCTTAACTCATATAACACTACCGATTATTTGTCAAACACATTTCAATCGAATGTAGCTTGGTCTAAATCGTGGAAAAACTTTAACCTTTCTACCAATTTCAGGCATAGCCAAAATACACTTACACGCAAAGTTGATTTAAGTTTGCCTCAAGTGGCATTTAGCATGAACCGGTTATATCCTTCCAAGCTGCTCAATAAATCGGGTATACAAAAAAACAAATGGTACGATAAAATAGGCGTGAGCTACAATTCCGATTTCGAAAATCGGATAAGTATTTTAGATTCTAATCTGTTTCGCCCCGAAAGTATTGATTCAATCAAACTTGGGCTGCGCCACAGTATTCCTATTAATGCCGCTTTTAATGCGGGTATGTTTAACATCAATCCTAATTTTACTTTTAACTCGCTTTGGTATTTTAATAATATTAGAAAGCAATACGATGGTAACGATGTTTTGCAAACCGATACAATAAAAGATTTCAGAATTGCTAATTCGTTTACAACAGGTATATCGGCCACTACAAAACTTTACGGATTTTACACCTATAAGAATGCTCGCATAAAGGCAATCAGACATGTGCTTACACCTATTGCAGGTTTCGCTTTTAGGCCCGATTTTTTTAACCAAAAATATGGTTATACCGATACCATTTATCAATCGAATAGTACAGCGCCCTATACATATTCAATTTTTGAGCAAGGTATTTATGGCGCACCGCCAGTGGGCAAGCAAATGAGTTTGAATTTCGGTATTGATAATAACTTGGAAATGAAACTGCGACCAGGCAAAAAAGACACTACCGAAAAAGACAAAAAAATTGTATTGGTAGAAAGTTTCAGTGTTTTTTCATCGTATAACTATGCGGCATCGGTTTTTAATTTGGCTCCGTTTAATTTAAATATGCGTACAAAACTCTACAAAAGCTTAATCACATTTGTTGGCTCGGCAATACTCGACCCCTATAAAATTTCTGATTTAGGAAAACGCTACGATAAATTTGTTTGGGAAGATAAATTTAGTTTAGGCAGATTAACAAGTGCTAATGGAGCAATTTCAGCCACGCTCAGGAGCAAGAACAAAAGCAAACCCGATAAAACTAAAAGAGACGACAAAGCATATAACCAAGAATACGAATACGTGATGAGTCATCCGGAATATTATGTAGATTTTAATATTCCTTGGACACTTAGTTTTAGTTACAACTTACGATACGCTAAGCCCGATACGCTTGCTAACATAACCCAAGCCTTAACATTTAATGGCGATGTTAACCTCACCCAAAAATGGAAAATTGGCTTTAACTCCGGTTACGATTTTGTGAAACAAGATTTTACTTATACATCGGTGAATATTTACCGCGATTTACACTGCTGGGAAATGAGTTTTAACTGGGTGCCATTCGGTTTCAGGAAAAGCTATACCATTAATATTAATGTGAAATCATCGGTATTACAAGATTTAAAACTCACCCGCAAACGCGATTGGTACGATTATCAGTAAATTTTCTATTTTCACATTCACTATGGTGCGGCTATTTAGTTCAGCTTCTTTTATCTTACTATTGATAGCAAATGGATTATTTGCCCAAAAGGTGGAAATAGACAGTCTTTATAATGTTCTTAAGTCGTTGCTTGATGACACTGAAAAAGTAAACACTTTAAATCACATTGCTTGGCAGTATCGTGCTAAAAGGCAAACCGATTCGTGTTTGATATACGGAAACGCAGCAAATAAGTTGGCTGTTTCGCTTCAGTATGAAAAAGGAATAGCAAAATCATACAGTAATATTGGCTCTGCTTATTATTATACAGGCAACAGCACCACAGCGCTCTATTATTTTAACAAAGCGATTGAGATATACTTGAGGATAAACTCCCCATCATTGCTATCAAGAAATTACGGCTATGTGGCAAATGTGTATTTAAAAAAAGGAGACCCGGCTAAGGCGCTCGAGTGTTATTTTAAATCACTTAAAATTGACGAGGCAGGAAAAGACACTGTTAATTTATCATCAACTTACGGAAATATAGGCGTGGTTTACGCCTCGCAAGACGACCATAAGTCAGCAATAAATTATTACCAAAAAGCATTGATTTGTGATAGTGCTCAAGGTTATGACAGAGGAGTAGCTATTCGTTACGGAAATATTGGCAGCGCCTATTTTAACATGGGTAATGTGGGTGAGGCACTTTTGTTTTATAACAAGGCACTAAAAATGAACGAAAAGCTCGGCTATACCGATGGCATGTCAATAAATCTGTTAAATATTAGCGGGGTTTATCTTCTGCAAAAAAAATACAATGTTGCACTTGATTATGTTTTTGAAGCATTAAAGTTAATTGTAGAAACCAAGAATAACAGCGCATTAGCAAGTACTTATCTTTCGGCATCCGAAATTTATTGCGAAATAAATAACCTTAAAGAAGCTGAACTATATGCCCAAAAATCTTTTGATATCTCAACCGAATATGGCTATCTGGTTACAGTAAGAGATGCTGCAGAGCGCCTGAGTTTAATTTATGAGGCAACATTTCGCCACAAAGAGTCGCTTGAGTATTACAAAAAATACATTACCGCTCGCGATACAATTGATAATGAAGAGAACACTAAACGGCAAACGCAATTAGAAATGCAGTACGAGTTTGATAAAAAAGAAAGCGCAGCTAAAGCCGAACAAGCCCGGAAAGATGAGCTGGCAATAGCCGATAAAAAAAGGCAAAACATTTTTTTGGTTTTAGTGAGTTCGGTTTTATTGTTGGTGGCTATGTTTGCCATTTTTATTTTTAGAAACTTACGTATTACCCAGAAACAAAAAATTATAATACAACACCAAAAAGCTACGGTGGAAAACCAAAAGACTGTGGTTGAAGAAAAGCAGAAAGAAATTATTGATTCTATTAATTATGCTAAGCGAATACAGCAAAGTTTGCTGCCTACCGAAAAATATATTGAACGGGTTTTAAAAGGGAAGTAGGTTACTCTAAAATAATTTTTTGTATGTAGAACTCGCTTCCTTCGGTTACTTTAATAAAATAAACACCTCTCGCTTCTTTTGTTAAATCAATTGTTGATGTTTCGCCTTGAATAGTTGTTTTAATAACAGTATTTCCTAACACGCTTACAACCTCAATAGTAGCAGGTGAGCTGCTTGGTTTTTTCAAAGTAAAAATACTGCTACTTGGGTTAGGAAAAACTTCTATGCTCACAGTTTCATTTTCATTTGTTACACCCGTAATAGAACCATTTAAACACAATACTGTTTTAGTTAGCTGAAAATTTGATGTTGAAACTGTATAGGGTGAGCTTGTGTAATTAGCAACGGTAACTATTCCTGTTGGTGATGAAACTGTTAAAACGGGTGTGCTTACTGTTGGGTTATTAGGCACCTCGTTGCAGCCGCTTAGCCCTGATGAATTGGTTTTTATGCACCAAGCGTCCCAGCCCCCAGCTCCAAAACTATTTGTTGCACCAGCCATAAAGTACCCACCATCGTTCAAGGTGTACAATTGATATGTTTGGTCGTATGTGGATGGGTTAGTCTGCATTGCACCATACATTTCTGTCCACAATGGACTACCACTAATATCTGTACGCATTAAAAATGATCTAAATCCGTATTGTAGCGGGCCTTCAAATCCTTCGGTGTGGCCTATTACTAAATAGCCAATACCGCCTAAGGCAGACTCAATATCATAAGCAGCTTCAAATAAATTTCCGCCATATAATTTGCTCCAAACCACATTGCCCATTGCATCGGTTTTCACTATCATAAAATCGAAAATGGACTGAGTCTGCGAAATAGCACCGCACAAAAATACAAAACCACCATCGGTGCTTAAAGCAACGGCCAGCGCCTCTTCAATTTTCAATGGTGTCCCATAAACTTTTGTCCATAATAAATTGCCTGCCGAATCTATTTTCGATGCAATAATATCATAGTCGCCCGAACCGCCAGATGCGTATTGTATCGTTGTACCAAGAATAATGTAACCACCATCAAACGTTCGTCTGCCAAAAGATTGTGAACCAAAAAAGTGGTTGTATAATTTCGACCATTGATAATTACCGCTCGAATCTATTTTTATTATTGATGCGCCATCACCTGGGTTAACATATCCTCCATCAATTGTTTGCTCGGCTTCAAAACTAAATAAATTGCGTTTTACCCATAATATATTACCAGCGTTATCTACTCTTATGCCGATTCCAATAGGTGTATTAGCGTAATCCAAATATCCGAATATTAAATAGCCACCATTATGCGCCTCAATAACATTAACTACCACATCATCGGTGTTCGACTCTCCAAATTTTTTACACCAAAGTATATTGCCTATCGAGTCGAGCTTTGCTACCACCATATCTCTTAGCGATGGATTTGAAATATCGTCCATCATTAAAATATAACCACCATCCGATGTGGGGTTAGTACGACCAACTGCATCGTTATACTGAGTGCCATAAGTAATTTGAAACTGCGTTACTTGGGCTATTGATAAGTGTATAGCAAATGAAAAAATAGCAACAAATGAAATATTTCTTTTTTTTGATGTCATGAGTGTTGATTTAGTATATGGCAACTGTGGTTATTCGCAATAGATAATTTTACTGTAAGACGAGCTTATTAAAATAAGCAGTATTTGTTCCTTCTACCACTTTGATAAAATAAATTCCCTTTGCAAAAGATGATATATCAAAGTCAACTTTCAAATTATTTTCTTTGATATTACTTTCTTCTTTTACTAATTTACCGTTTACATCGTAAAGCAATATACAAGTACCAACATTAATAGTAGTAAATTGAACCGAGATGTTACTACTCGTTGGATTTGGAAATACCTTTATATCAGTATTTTCAATTAGCGGAGTACTTTCTGGATTTAACAATCTGCAACCTGCAGTTGTTACTGTTACCTTCATCACATCTTGCTCTATAATGGTTCCTTGGCAGGGTGCAGCTGGAACACATTGCCCATTACAGCCATCGAGACAGCAGGCACTTCCACATGTGTAGGTTATATACAATGTATAGTTAGTAGTAACCGTTGGGCAAACAGTAGGAGTGCAAGTTGTCATACCACCAGGAGCCCATGAATATGTGGCGCTGCTGCACATCGTGCCGTTTTTGCAGCTCGAAGTCCCAATAACCAAACAGTTTCCGGGACACAAACTTGTTTTATCAGGACCTGCATTTGCAGATGAAGCATTAACACACTGCGCACTAACTGTGCTAATATTAGCCGCTATTAAGTAGAGTGAAAATGAGAGATGTGTTAGTATTTTCACGTTGGATGGTTTTTATTGCCGTTCTAATGAATAAAAAGAATATGATAAATAAAAATATAGAATATTATCTTTTTGTGAAATAATATAAGTTGCCAACATCGGGAATTTGCTCTGCCCAAGAATCCAAACCCCCGATGTGCTAGTAAAAGCGGCAACGAACAAAAGGAAACAGTTACTTTTCCTCGTATGCTTTATTGACGAACAGTTTTTCTATTGGTTGCTTTTAATTTATAAAAAGAAAACTTCCGACTTTTTGTCGGAGGTTTTTAATGCAATTGTACTGTTAGAATTTAGCACGTATTTTCCGCTTTTTGTAGCGTTTCTTTTTAAAGTATTGTTTGTAACGCTTTTTAGCAAACTTACTGCGTCCTTTTATAACGTAGCTGTAGCTGAAGGTTGTGAAAATATAAGAGTCGTTATGAGTAGGGTCGCCACGTTTGCTGCCCGGTGCATAATTATTTGGATGCGGAATGCCATCCGTTAATGGATCATAACTTAATTCATCGTTACGGTTAGATAAATCTACTGCCAATGGGCTGCCTAATGAAGATGGGTCGGCATAAACAGTACTTATGTCATCTAAATAATCAGTAAAAGTGGTGCGCCAGCCAAGTTCCCAACCTATGCGGTGGTAGCGCTTAAAGGTGTAATACATTCCGGTTCCGGTAGGTATCACAAATTGAAATTTGCTGTATTTAACGCCTTCGGTTTGCAATGGTTGCAATTTAACTACCGAACCATTGTAGCGTGTTTTGGGGCTTTGGTATAATCCGCCCACGCCTGCAAAAACATAAAATCGTAAGTCGCTTTTATAGCGGTATCCTTTGCCCACATCCGAAACTTCATAAAAGAAAAACTGACCAACCGTAGATATTTCCCAAAGGTTATTGAAAAAACTCAAATTTCTTCCGTTACGACCAGGGTTGGTAGAAAGTTCATCTCTACCCGAAATACGACCATAGGTAATGGCCATTTTCACCGAAATATTAGGATGAAATTTATAACGCGCAAAGCCATCAAGCGCCCAGCGGGTTTGCGAAAATTTTAAATCGGCAACAAAATCTTTACGGGTTTCTTCTTCACCTCCTATATCTCCTAAGTAATTAGAAAAGCCGGCACTGCCGCCAAAATCCCATTTGAACTGACCAAATGTGAGAGCCGGAGCCAAAAGTAAAGCGTAAGCAAGTAGTTTTTTCTTCATGTTAATCTTAACCGAGCAAAAATATAAAAATTCAGTTAAAATGAGCAATTATTTACCCGATATTTTACAATCTTTGTCGAATAGCAAAATTAGTTGCGTGAACAGAATTACCAAGATTTTTGATATTAATTACCCAATTATACAGGCCGGAATGATTTGGTGCAGTGGTTGGGAACTTGCTTCTGCCGTGAGCAATGCCGGTGGGTTAGGAATAATTGGAAGTGGCAGTATGTACCCTGATGTGTTAGGCGAGCAAATAAGAAAATGCAAAGCAGCCACTAATAAACCTTTTGCCGTAAATGTGCCTTTGCTTTATCCTGATATAGATAAGCACATCAATATAATTATTGAAGAAGGCGTAAAAATTGTTTTTACATCGGCTGGCAACCCTAAAACGTGGACGCCCATTTTAAAACAACACGGCATAAAAGTGGTGCACGTAATTGCCAATACAAAATTTGCGCTAAAGGCCGAAGAGGCAGGTGTGGATGCAATTGTTGCCGAAGGTTTTGAAGCAGGTGGGCACAACGGAAGAGAAGAAACAACCACGCTCGTTCTTATTCCGATAATAAAAGCGGCAGTAAAAATTCCGGTGATAGCTGCCGGAGGAATTGCCAGCGGAAAACAAATGTTAGCTTGTTTTGCTTTGGGTGCCGATGCTGTGCAAATTGGCAGTCGTTTTGTTGCTACACCTGAATCATCTGCACATCAAAATTTTAAAAACAAAGTTATTGCTGCAGCCGAAGGCGATACATTGCTTACGCTGAAACAATTAGTGCCAGTGCGATTAATGAAAAATAAATTTTTTAACGATGTGTTGCATGCCGAAACTAATTGTGCTACGCCCGAACAGCTTACCAAACTACTTGGTCGAGGTCGTGCAAAAAAAGGAATGTTTGAAGGCGATATGGACGAAGGTGAGTTAGAAATAGGGCAGGTGAGTGCATCTATAAATGCAATCATACCTGCTGCTGATGTGGTTGCTGAAATTTGGAATGAGTTTCTGTCCGAAAAAAATAAGTTACTAAATACATAGATGATAAAATTTGAAAAATTTAAATTAGAAAACGGACTCACGGTGATTTATCATCACGATAATTCTACACCATTAGTTTGTATGAATATTTTATACGATGTGGGCGCACGCGATGAAGATGAAAGCCGAACAGGTTTCGCACATTTGTTTGAGCACCTTATGTTTGGCGGCTCGTTAAATATTCCAAGTTACGATGAGCCGCTGCAGAGAGTGGGCGGAGAGAACAATGCGTTCACCACAAATGATATTACCAATTACTACTTAACCCTTCCGGCAGATAATATTGAAACTGCTTTTTGGTTAGAGAGTGACAGAATGTTATCGCTCGCTTTCACCGATAAATCATTAGATGTGCAGCGTAATGTGGTGATTGAAGAATTTAAACAGCGCTACCTTAATCAGCCCTATGGTGATGTGTGGCTTTTGCTAAGGCCGCTTGCGTATAAAGTTCACCCTTATTTGTGGGACACCATTGGCAAAGAAATTTCGCACATTGCTGATGCAACGATGGAGGATGTAAAATCTTTTTTCATAAAACATTACCATCCTTCAAATGCAATTATGGTTTTAGCCGGAAATCTCTCGTTTGATAGAGCTAAACAGTTGTCCGACAAATATTTTGCTCCAATTGCAGCAGGCAAAAAAATAAAAAGAAATTTGCCACAAGAACCAAAACAAAATGAAGCCAGAGCGTTATCAGTAGAGCGAGATGTACCCGTATCTGCAATTTACAAAGCATATAAAATGTGCGGCCGTACCGATGCTAAATTTCACACTTGCGATTTAATGTCGGATATTTTATCGCGCGGAGATTCTTCGAGATTATATAATGAATTAGTGAAAAAACAAAAATTATTCTCCGATATTAATGCTTACCTAACTGCGGATTACGACCCCGGACTTTTTATTGTAACCGGCAAATTAGCCGATGGAATTAAAATGGAAGCTGCAGACAAAGCGATTGCCGATGAACTCCAAAAGTTAATTGATATAAAGGTGGAGGCAAATGAATTGCAAAAAGTAAAAAACAAAGCCGAATCTACGCTTGAGTTTTCTGAAATGGGAATTATGAACAAGGCACTTAACTTGGCTATATCAGAACTTTTTGGCGATGCCGAAATGGTAAACCAAGAAGGAGAAAAGTACCAAGCCGTTACAGCAGAAAATATTCAAAAGATGGCAGCCGAAGTATTTAATGCCAACAATTGCTCCACGCTTTATTATCATGCAAAAGCAAAGGCATGATTGTTTTCCCAAACGCAAAAATTAATTTAGGACTGCGCGTTATAAATAAGCGCGCAGATGGATTTCATAATATTGAAAGTTTTTTTCTGCCTGTGAATTTATGCGATGTGCTTGAAGTAATTACTGCAAATGACGGAAAAACAGATTTTACAATCAGCGGCATTGTAATTAATGATGATGCAAAAAACAATTTGGTTTATAAAGCTTACTTGCTTCTTGCCGAACAGTATAAATTGCCGCCCGTTAAAATACATTTGCATAAAGTAATTCCCACCGGTGCCGGCTTGGGCGGAGGTTCGGCTGATGGTGCCTTTATGCTAAAATTGTTAAACCAAAAGTTTAAACTTTCAATAACTGATGAACAGTTGGAAAAATTTGCCATGCAGATGGGCAGCGATTGTGTTTTTTTTATCAAAAACAAAATTTCAATTGTTGAAGGAAGAGGTGATGTAGTAAATCCAATTGATTTTGATTTTAAAAATTACAAAATTGTAATCGCGCATCCTTCTGTGCACATTTCCACGAAAAATGCTTATTCCGGTTTGAAGTTAAACGCTACTGATACTGGCTGGAAAGAAAAAATACGTAAAGCATCTGTTCTCGAATGGAAAAATTTTGTTTTTAATGATTTTGAGCAAGCTGCCTTTGAGCAAAATATGACAATAGCCCATTTAAAAGAAAAATTTTATAAAATGGGAGCCAGATATGCTGCTATGACAGGTAGTGGTTCGGCAGTTTATGGTGTTTTTGAAAACGAGATTAATTTAAACCAATTACCAATAAATTATTTTACTTGGCAAGGCGATGTAATGCAGTAATTACTTCTTGTCTAACTGCTCAAATTCGGAGTTGTTACTTAAAAATTCCGGAACCAAAAGTTTCATCCTGCTCACAATTTCTGTATTGTTTTGAGATTTAAAAAGGTCAATGATTGATGTAATTTCTTTTGATACCATTTCATAATCGTATTTTTTTACACTGGCAATCATTATCTGGTTATGATGTGTTGACAATGTTTTTTCTTTGTCAGCAAGCAGTTCTTCAAATAGTTTTTCGCCCGGTCGCAAACCGGTAAATACTATGCGAATGTCTTTTTCCAATTCCAGCCCCGAAAGTTTTATCATCTTTTTTGCTAAGTCAACTATTTTAACCGATTGCCCCATGTCGAAAATAAAAATTTCGCCACCATTGCCCATCGCACCCGCTTCTAAAACTAATTGACATGCTTCGGGTATGGTCATGAAAAAGCGAGTAATATCAGGATGAGTTATGGTAATCGGTCCACCTTTTTCTATCTGCTGCTTAAAGCGCGGTATTACCGAACCATTTGATCCCAATACATTTCCGAAACGGGTAGTAACAAATTTGGTAGTAGTGGTTTTTCCCAAGGATTGAGTGTAAATTTCTGCAATTCGTTTACTTGCGCCCATCACATTAGTTGGATTCACTGCCTTATCTGTAGATACCATCACAAATTTTTCCACCTTGTGCGCTACCGATAAATCAGCTATTGTTTTTGTGCCGAGTACATTTGTAAGTATCGCTTCGCTTGGATTGTTTTCCATCATTGGCACATGCTTGTAAGCTGCTGCATGAAAAACTATGTGCGGATTAAATGTGCCGAACAAGTTTTGCATCCTTTCTTTGTTACGTATATCACCAATAACAATTTCGTAAGCGGTATTGTTTTTTTGCTCTTTCATTTCCATCTCCATTTCATAAAGCGGAGATTCGGCTTGGTCGAGCAAAATTATTTTTTGTGGATTAAAATTGGCAATTTGCCTCACCATTTCACTACCTATTGAGCCCGCTGCACCGGTAACTAAAACTGTTTTGTTTTTTAGTTGTTGGTTTATATTCTCTTTGTTCAACTTTATGGGATCGCGTTCAAGCAATTCTTCAATGTTTATTTTTTTTATTTGCTTAAAACTTAGTTCGCCATTTATCCAACTTGCTACAGGGGGCACTGTTAAAACTTTTGTGTTATAGTTTAAGCAAATGTCAACTATCTCTTGCTTGCGTGCAGCGGATAAGTTTTGAACCGATATTACTACTTGCGCCACATCTGTTGCGCCAAGCAATTCTTTCAATTTGTTAAATTGAAAAATGGTGGCGCCTTCTAATTTTTTTCCTGTTTTGCTCGTGTCGTCATCAATAAAAGCAAGTACTTTGTATTTTGTTCCGGCATCTCTGTCGAGCGTGCGCTTGGTAATTATACCCGACTCGCCCGCTCCAAAAATAATTACGTTACGTTTTTCGCGGGCAGGATTTACGTATTCGAAATAAATGGTTTTGAAAACTACACGTAAGCTTATCATCAAAAATGTAGTTGCCATAAACTCAATAATCACAATTGAGAATGGCACATTAAATTTTTCGTCAATAAAGTAATATCTTATTGTATTAATAAGTATAATTGTTAAAGTAGCTATGCTATTGGTGATAAAGATACGCTGTGCATCTTTTGATGATGTGTAACGTACAATGCCGGCATAAATTTTTCCGATATAAAAACTAACTATTCGGCATACCGCAATGGTGGCTATAACCACATCAAGTAGTTCGATTTCAACTGCGGGGATGGCAGCAAAATTAAAGCGAAGCAGATAAGCAAGGGCAACGGCAAACAGCGTGATAAGGACATCAATTAAAAAAATTATCCAGCGTGGTGTGTTACGTGCAAACATTTTTACAAATATAGCACAATGGATGAAAGCAATAGAAATGCAAAATTGTTAAAGCAAATTTTAGAGTAATGCTAATAGGTGTCTTCTAAATCAAGCAAGTCTTCCACATCTTTATATTTCAAGTTTTTAACATCGGTTCCTTTTTTAGGGATGTTATTATTGCTTGGCCCATCATTACTGTCTCCCGGATCAAATTGGTTATTTAGGTCAATTAAATCGTACATAGTGTAATTGTTGTAAATCTTTTTTGATTTTCCGAAACGGATAGTAATACCACCTGTAATAAAAAACGAGCTTTTTAAATCATCGCGATAAAAAGGTGAAAACGATTGGAATTTGTTTTCTCTGTTAAATTTTGTTGATGAAAATGCAACAGTATTATTTGTTGTAATTCCGCTGCCAATTTTTAATGCAAAATTTTGATTGGGTGAAAATTCAATTGATATGCCCGAGTTGATTTCTCGTCTGCCAAAATGAAGTAGCGAATCGCGCCCGTTGTAAATGCTATCGCTATTAGCAAATGTATAAATGCCGCCAAGTGGTTTGGTGTAAGCGCTAAATGCAAAATTTTTCCCAATCGGAAAATTTAGCGATATATTTCTGGGTAGCATCATGTTCAGATATATGCCATCTAAACGGCCTATTCTAAAGCCAATTATAGGGAGCGTAAATCTATCGCCAAGCAAAAAAGTTTTGGTTATACCCACGCGCCAACTGAATTTTTCGCTTACTGTGCGGTTAAAAATAAGTACCGATGCGTAGCGTTTTATTGGTTTGTATTTCGATTCTTTATCTTGTGTGCGAAATGGAAAGGCATTAAAAAACCAAACATTTTTTTTGCCATTGTTATAGATTAATCGCAAGCCGGCACCCACTTTTATAAGTTGGTGAGTGGTAGCAATGCTGTCGAATTTGGGTGTTGCCGATTGGTAATTTCCAATAAGTAAGAGGTGTAAGTTTGAAATTACATTACTATCGAGATGATAATCTTTTGTGAAAAGCGGAACATAAAAACCAACATTTAATTCGGAAAAAGAATAGTTGCCATACCTGCCGTTTTTTGCTTCGCGTTTTGGTGAGTGATAGTAACTGCTATAAATGGTGGGTTTTATATAATGTTTTGGCGATTTTACTTTTGTGCTGTCTTTGCCCAATGCCAATGCACTTTGGCTTACCAAAGCAAATATGATTACACTAACTGTCTTTCGTATCAACATTTATTCGTTCTATTTTACACCTTTATCACCTTTGCCGTATTCTTCTAATATTTTCTTTTTAAAAGCTTCTTCGGCTTTATAATACATTGCCACTTTTTTCATGGGTAACACTTGCTTTAATTTTTTATGAAAATCTTTTTTCAAGTCTAATTCTTTTTGCTCATAAGCCAAATCATCTTCTAAAATTTGTTCTATCTCTTTATCCGTGAGTTGGTCTTCTTGCTTTGCATTTTTTCGGGCTTGCTGGCGAGCTTTTCTCAAATCTTCGCGTTTTTGAATGTACTCGTTATACACGGGCCAAAAAACTTGTGCTTCTTTGGGCGTTAAGTTTAATTTCTCGGTTAAAAATGCAACATGCAATGCTTCAATTTTTTCTTTTTTGGTGGGCTGCTGGGCAAGTGCGGCATGCGATGCCATCATCGCAATTAAAAAACTGATTATGTGTACTAAATTTTTCATCGTCAATTAAATTTCATTGGTTACATCAATATCGTTTTCTAATAAATAGTTTACAGCATCTTCTTTTGAAATTTCACCATCATCATTTGCTTCCGTTTCCGATGCGTATTCTATTAATGTGTGAACATCTAAATTGGCCTGTAAATAATCGCTAACTGTAGTTTCGGGGGCAATTGCATTTCGCTTAGGTGTGGCAGTTGCGTAACTATTGGCAATGTTTTCTTTATTATTGAACAGCAATGCGAACGTAACAATTAACGCTACCGATGCCGCTGCCGCCACATAACGCCAGTTTTGCTTGAACAATGAAATTACTTTTGTTTCCTTTTTAACTTCGCTATTTAGTTTAGCTAAAACAGATTGCTGCATCTGCTCAAAGTAATTTTCGTGAACAGCAAGTCCGCTTTCGTTTTTTGCCGATAGTAGTTTTATGTCTGATGAAATTACACTTGGCAATTCATTAAAATAATTTTCGGGGACAGTAAACGGATTTTCTTTATTAAGCGATTCAACAAAAATGCGGCTGCCAATTATGCCCGGTAGTTCTTCAAAGTAATTTGCCGGAATTTCGTTGGCAGTTAGTTTTGCCTCTATTTTTTTGCCGAGCAATTCAAAATAATTTTCAGGAACTAAAAAGCCGCTATTTGTTTCGCTGCCGGTTATTTTAATGTAGCTACTTAAATGTTGTTCCAACTGCTCAAAATAACCCTTTGGCACACCAAACGGATTGCAGCGAGAAACACTCGCCAATGTGGGCGCGTACTTTTCTAAGTCATCAAAATCGTGAGGTATGTTAAGGTTTTCGTTCATTATGGCAATATGACGCTGGTGCTTTTAAATGGTTTAATTTACGGTTGAAGTAATGTATTCTTCTATTTTTTTTACTGCATGATGATACGATGCTTTTAGCGCACCTACCGATGTTTCAAGTACTGCCGACATTTCTTCGTATTTCATTTCATCAAAATATTTCATGTTAAAAACTATGCGTTGCTTTTCGGGTAATGTTAAAATGGCCAACTGCAATCTGCGTTGTATGTCATCGCCTTTAAAGTAAGTGCTATCGGTTAATGAGTTGGTAAGTGTGTGATCCACATCATCAAACGAAATGTTAAGATTGGTTTTCTTTTGTCTTAAAAACGTAATTGACTCATTGGTTGCAATGCGATAGAGCCAAGTAAATAGTTGCGAATCTTCTTTAAAGCCATCTAAGTTTTTCCATACTTTTATAAAAACATTTTGCACCACATCATCTGCATCATCGTGATCAATTACAATTCTCCTGATATGCCAATACACACGCTTTTGGTATTTCTGCATCAGCAAAGTAAAGGCAGCATGACGAGTTTGAGTTTCTCGAAACTGTGCTAAAATTTCTTTATCAGCTATTTCTGCCATATACGGGTGTTGTTTCCCGTGCTAAGTTATTGATTCTTGCGGGCAATTGCCTTGATGGCTTTTGCAACAATATCTTTTGAATCGAGGCCGTATTTCACCATCAGTTGGTCAGGGGTTCCGCTTTCGCCAAACGAGTCGTTAACTGCAACAAACTCAATGGGCGCAGGGTTGTGGCGCGATAGCAATTGTGCAATGCTATCTCCCAATCCTCCGTTTTGCTGGTGTTCTTCGGCTGTAACCACACACTTTGTTTTTTTCACCGAGTTTATGACTGCGGTTTCGTCCAAAGGTTTAATCGTGTGTATATTTATTAATTCGGCACTTATGCCTTGTTTTTCTAATTCGTCAATTGCTTCAATTGCTTTCCACACTAAATGGCCGGTTGCGAAAATAGAAACATCTTTTCCTTCGTTAAGCGTGATGGCTTTGCCGATTTCAAATTTTTGATTGCTATCCGTAAAATTAGGAACAGCCGGTCGGCCGAAACGTAAGTAAACAGGCCCATTATAATCGGCAATAGCAATGGTTGCAGCTTTGGTTTGGTTATAATCGCACGGATTAATTACTACCATGCCGGGCAGCATTTTCATCAGCCCAATGTCTTCTAAAATTTGGTGTGTTGCACCATCTTCGCCAAGCGTTAGCCCCGCGTGCGATGCACATATTTTCACGTTTTTTCCGGAGTAGGCAATAGATTGGCGTATTTGGTCATAAACCCTTCCGGTAGAAAAATTAGCAAAGGTGCCCGTAAACGGAATCTTACCGCCAATGGTTAATCCTGCTGCTATGCCCATCATATTGGCTTCGGCAATTCCTATCTGAAAAAATCGGTCGGGGTGCTCTTTTTGAAATACATCCATTTTTAATGAGCCCGTTAAATCAGCACAAAGTGCAACTACTTGGTCGTTCTTTTTCCCAAGTTCGGAAAGCCCGGCACCAAAGCCGGAACGAGTATCTTTTTTTTCGGTGAAACTAAATTTTGGCATAGCCGTTTTAATTATTTTGGCTGCAAAGTAATGCAGCCAAACCGTGCTATTTTTTAAAAGATATTAATTGTTTTTAACTGAAAATTACTGTACCACTATTTTTTGTGAGTACACTTTTTCTCCCTCCGTTAATTGCAGGTGATAAATACCTTTTGGAAAATTTGTTAAATCAATTTGTTTAGTTGCCTCGCCTTGGGAGAGGTTTAGTGAAAGGCATTGATTACCCAGCACATCATAAACCACAACAGTAGCTTTTGCATCTGTTGCTTTTTGCAATGTGAAAATGCCTGTGCTTGGGTTAGGATAAATAGTTATGATTGAATCTACATTTAACTGCTTTTGGTTTATTTCATTTGTAGGGTACATTGTTTTGAGAGAATGAAATATAACATGTAAAATATAATATTATGTGTATTAAGTGTTTCATGATGTTTATTTTAGAGAAGTACCTATTGTGAAATATAAATTAAGGTTTGTGTCTATTTTAAATGAACAGTATGTATTCTGCTTTACTCCCTTTTTGAAAGTGTAATCAACTGATAACATAAATCGATAAAAAAAATAATTTTTTAAGGAAATATTGCCTGTTGATTTAAAGTCAGGAAAAAAATAGGTGTATTTGCTATTATGGGTATCGAGGTATATTTTATTTATTTGGTTTTTTGAAAATATTAATAAATTGTAATTAAAGCTAAATTCTATAAAGTTTTTTTTAAAACTAATCCCAATGGGGATTGAAAGTTCAGCACCACTATACCCAATCAAAATAGGTGGAGTTCCGAATTCGGGAATACTATCTTTGTGTCTCTTTACATTATTGCTATCACTCTCATATTTATAATTATAAGTTGAAAACAAAAGCCCTGAAGTAAATAAAAAATTACTTTTTTTAATTTGCTTCCGTGCTTTTGCCATCAAAAATGGGTTTGTTCTATATCTTAAAAAATACCCTTCAAGGCGTGCTGTACTTATCTTATTATAGTCATCCCAACTAATGTATTTGTTACCAAAAATAGCTTTATGTGTTATCCCGATTTCGAATGAATACTTGCATGTATCAATTGCGATAGATGATAGTGGGAGCAGTAAATAAAACAAAATAATGACGCTTTTACACATTGGAAAATAACAGAAATTTTAAAATTATTTTTTCTTTAATATTTCAATTTCTTTTTGCAACTGCAAAATATAAAGCGTTAGCTCTTCTATTTTTTGCATGTGTAGTTTTAGTATTTCGCCCACATCTGCACCGTTATCTACAATCTCCTTTTCAGATGGGATATTTGGCAAATGTCCATTTTGCAAAATGTATTTTTCAAGTTCTTCAAAACTTATTAGTGCATAATCGGGTTTGAAAACAAAATCGCTCCATCCGGTTTCTGCCACAATGCGCTTCACACGCATATCGCCATTAACGGATAGTTTGTAATTATTATCAGGGTTATTTGTTCCTATTCCTACCGCACCATCATATTCAATTACTAACGCTGTTTTGCTGTAAATGTATTGGTCAGATACTTGCTGGTCGGAGCCACCTGTGCTATTTATGGCACAAAAACGCATACCGCCAGTAACATCGCCCACCATCACAAAGCCACCATTACTATAACTATCGTTAGTTGTCAGATTGTTCAAAACTTCCATTCCGTATAATATTATTTTGTGAATAAAGTTGAGCTGTTGAGACAATTGCAAGCATAATGCATCTAATGTTTTGTTTCATAGTTTCATTTATTTGTTGATAATCTATATTCTAATCCCATTTGAATTGCTGCGCTATTATAAAGCATATAGTCGACAGATAAAAATACTTTTGAATAGGGCTTTTGTTTATTTATACAATATGATACCAGTATACTTGGAATAAGTAAAGGTGAGCCACTCAGATTTATATCGGAATTAACGTCTTTTCCCGAGATATCCTTTGCTTTAACACGAATAAAAGTTGGGAAACTAAATTTACATCCGGCTGTAAATTCAAACCTCTTGTATTGTTTTAAAAAACAAATTACACCATCAATATTATTATAGTTGATTTTATAATGTGTGTTTTTTTTATTGGGATTATATTTTTTAATACTTGCAGTATCGCCATTTAATATTTTTTTTCTATTAAAATAGAATAGTCCGAAAGTTATTCCAGTATTTTTTTTTAGTGAGATAGTAGAAAGTAATCCTCCGCTTAACCCATAATATTGCTTGGGTCTAAACCCATAAAAAGTTGAATCGTAAACAACATCGGGAATAGGAGATGGAGGGGGGAGTATTAGTTGCTCTTTTAATAAAACATAATGTCCTCCTATTCTAAATGAAAAAGTAAGAGTACTGTCAGTTGTTCTTATTTGTTTCGCATTTACATGAATACATACAAATAGGAATAAGTGGATGAGTGCGATTCTGTTTTTCATTTTCCTACACTTTTATTTCTTTTTTAATATTTCAATTTCTTTTTGCAACTGCAAAATATAAAGTGTTAGTTCTTCTATTTTTTGCATGTGTAGTTTTAGTATTTCGCCTACATCGGCACCGTTATCTAC
>JAGVMA010000074.1 GCA_020054095.1 Bacteroidia bacterium
AATTAAGAGTAAATAAAAATAAGTAGAGATTAGTTACTATAAAATAGTTTTACAAAAAGCCCCGTGTTCCTTCCTAAAGTTATGGATGACACGGGGCTTAAAAAAAAATCTAAAAAAATTATTCCATCGTTTTTAGTTCAGCAACTAATTCGGTGAGTGCTTTTTTAGCATCGCCAAAAAACATAGAGCATTTTGGGTCGTAAAACAAAAGGTTATCAATACCGGCATAACCGGCATTCATGCTTCGCTTATTAACTACAATTGATTTTGCTTTATCCACATCTAAAATAGGCATACCATAAATAGGTGATGATGGATCGGTTTTGGCAGCAGGGTTCACCACATCGTTTGCGCCTACTACAAGCACCACATCTGTTTGTTCAAATTCAGGATTAATATCTTCCATCTCCACTAATTTATCGTACGATACGTTTGACTCAGCAAGCAACACATTCATGTGGCCAGGCATACGGCCCGCAACAGGATGAATGGCGTATTTTACTTCCACGCCACGTTCTTCTAAAATATTTTCGAGTTCTTTAATAATGTGTTGTGCTTGTGCTACTGCTAATCCGTATCCGGGAACGATAACTACTTTTTTGCTGTAATTCATTTGCACTGCAAGATCAGAAACTTGAATATCTTTTATACTTCCGCTCACTTCGGGGCCACCTGCTGCAGAAGCACCACCACCAAATGCGCCAAAAATTACATTGCTAAGTGGGCGATTCATGGCCTTGCACATTACGAGTGTTAAAAGTGTTCCGGCTGAGCCAACTAAAATTCCGCCAGTTAGCATTACTTTATTGTCGTACAAAAATCCGCCAAATGCTGCTGCTAATCCGGTAAATGAATTGAGCAGCGAAATAACTACAGGCATATCCGCTCCGCCAATTGGTATGGTAAACAATACACCATATATTAATGCTGATGCAAATAATGAGTATGCTAACATCATGCTTCCGCCTGAGTAAACAATGTATCCGCCAAATGCAAACACACCAGTCATTACTATTGTATTTATAATATTATAGCTTGGCAAACGAATGGGTTGATTCATCGTTCCATTTAATTTTAAGAAAGCAATAATACTTCCAGAAAAAGATATAGAGCCAATAATTAATCCTGCGATTATTGCTATCATCATTCCATACATGCTTGATGGTGTAGCAACCATGATAATCACTCCGCTTGCGGGGTTGTGCATGGCATGGTAAAAATGATTTAATTCAATAATTGAAATTAATGCCGCACATGCTCCACCCATTCCGTTAAAAATGGAAACAAGCTCGGGCATTTTTGTCATCTGCACTTTTTTTGCAGTCATCCAGCCAATAATAGTTCCAAGAGCAATTGCCCCTAAAATCAATCCGTAAATCAATCCGGATACTCCACCATCGTGCAAAAATATTGTTCCTAATATGGCAATAGTCATGCCTACGGCACCAATTAAATTCCCATTACGCGCTGTTTTTGCGTTACCCATCATCTTTAGTCCAATAATGAAAGTTACTGAGCCAATCAAATAGCAGATTTCTAATAAATTGTGTTTCATAATATAAATATGAGGATGTTATTTTTTCTTTTTGAACATTTCGAGCATACGGTCGGTAACTACAAATCCGCCTACTACATTGAGCGTACCCAGTAATACTGCCAAAAATCCTAATGCCAATGCTAAATAGTTTGTAGTATCTACATTAAGCATAACATGAATAGCACCTACTATTACAACACCGTGTATAGCGTTTGCCCCGCTCATTAGTGGTGTGTGCAATACCGTTGGAACTCCTCCAATTACTTCTATCCCAACAAAAATTGAAAGGATAACAAAATAAAGCATCTCTCTGTTATCACCAAAGAATGCAAAAATGTTTCTGATTATTTCCATTGTGTTTTTCTATTTAATGATTATGCTGTTGCAGTTTGTTTTTTTACTGATGGGTGAACGGCTTGTCCTTTGTGTACGATTAAACTGCCTTTTGTAATTTCTTCGTCCATTTCCCATTTCATTTTGTCTTTGTCGGCAACATGAATTAAAAAAGTGGCAATATTTTTTGCATATAAATCACTTGCATTCATTGGTAGTAATGCCGGAATATTTCCTTCGCCAATTATGGTAACGCCATTTTTTACAACGGTTTTGTTTACTTCGCTGCCCACCACGTTTCCGCCTTGCTCCACTGCCATATCAACTATCACCGAACCATAGCGCATGCTTTTTACCATCTCTTCAGTAACCAAGACAGGTGCTTTTCTTCCCGGAATTAGTGCAGTGGTTATTACTATATCGGCTTCTTTTACATGCTTTGCAACTAACTCTTGCTGCATTTTTAAAAATTCTTCTGACACCCCTTTTACGTAACCACCTTCTATTTTAATTGAAGCATCGCCTTTTACTTCAATAAATTTTCCGCCAAGCGATTCTACTTGTTCTTTTGTTTCGGGGCGAATATCTGTTACTTCCACCACTGCACCTAAGCGCTTTGCAGTTGCAATTGCCTGAAGTCCGGCCACACCGGCACCAAAAATAACCACCTTACTTGGCTTTATAGTTCCGGCAGCGGTTGTCATCATTGGTAAAATTTTTCCAATTGTATCTGCGGCAAGTAAAACTGCTTTATAACCCGCTAAGTTAGCTTGCGATGATAGTACATCCATTTTTTGTGCGCGTGATATGCGAGGCACAGCATCCATAGAAAAAGCAGAGATCCCTGCTTTTTCGCATGCCTCAACTAACTGCGGATTAGTAGCTGCCCACATGAGCGAAATAAGTATTGCTTCTTTTCGCATGAGCGTAATTTCATCGGCAGCAGGGGCATTTACTTTTAGCACCACATCGCCTTGTGTGTAAACTGTGTTTTTATCGGTGATTGTAGCACCGGCAGCGGTATAAATGCTGTCGTTATAATTAGCGCCTGTTCCGGCACCCGATTCTATTATTACTTCAAAACCTTTTTTAACTAAATCCTTAACCACATCGGGCGTAAGTGCTACGCGGTTTTCTTTAAGTTTGGTTTCTTTTGGAACTGCAATTTTCATTTTTCAGTTTTTTTAAGCAGCCCGAAAATACTAATTATTTATTAATAAAACCTATTACAAATTAGCGTTAAGTAATTTACCTGATTGCAGTAATTGATGCAACGATTTTTCGTAAACCACTTTGTTAAGTAAGCTAATGTGGCCTGCATGGTGGCAATCGGTTCCGATAAATGAAACCATGCCTTTTTCAATCATTTTTTCGGCAGTTCGTTTGGTTTCAATAGAGTAGTAGCCAGTGAGTGAGTTAATGTTTAGCTGGAGCAAAACTCCTTTTTCAATCATCTCTTCGTACATATTAAACTTGGAGTGCCAAAAATTATACCGCTCAGGGTGTGCCATAACTGGCTTATAACCCTGCGTAATCATATTAAATATTACATGGTTTAAATTTTCAGGCGGATGCAGATACGATATTTCAAACAGCAAATAGTTTTTACCAAAAGTGAGTAGCTTCTCCTCTTTTAGTTTTCGTTCAAAATCAAAATCAACATAATACTCTGCGGCAGCGCTCAGTTCAAGATTAATTCCTTCAGCTGCTATGGCGGTTTTTACTTTTTCTAAAACGGGCAAAATAGTTTCGGGAGAGTTTTTAAAATAATCGCTCATGATGTGGGGCGTGCAAATTAATTTTTTGTAACCCATCTTTTCAATTTCGCGCATCATGCTTATTGTCTCGTCCATGTTTTTTGAGCCATCATCAAGTGCGGGCAAAAAGTGTGAATGTATATCGGTTTTTAATGACGATAAATCTGCCGGTGTTTTGGTTTTTGATGATTGGAATATGCGGGAGAAAAAACTCATGTAAATTAATTAAGGGTAAAGGCGGAATTTTTTCCACTCGTTATTTTTCAGCTCGTAGGCAATTCTATCGTGAAGGCGATTGCTACGCCCTTGCCAAAACTCAATATAATTCGCATTTAATGCATAACCTCCCCAATAAGGTGGACGCTTTATTTCTGCACCTTCAAGTTTTTTTGTGAGCGCAATTACTTTTTCTTCCAATTCTTCTCTGCTTTTCAATTCCGCACTTTGTACCGATGCCCATGCGCCTATTTGGCTATCGCGTGGGCGAGTTTTAAAATACGCATCCGATTCTGCTTCGTTCAATTTTTCTAACTCACCTTCAATTCTTATTTGTCTTTCTAATTCGGGCCAAAAAAAGTTGAGGCATGCATTTTTGTTATGTTCAATGTGTTCTGCCTTTTTGCTGTGATAATTTGTGAAAAATTTAAAATGCTTATCGGCAACACCGCGCAATAAAACTACTCGCGATGATGGCTTGCCATGTGCAACGGTAGATAAAACCATCGCATTGGGTTCATTCACCTGTGCGTTCACAGCATCCGTCATCCAAGTTTCAAATTGCTTTATCGGATTGGCATCTATATCAGCTTCGCTCAATTTCATTTTACTGTAATCGAGTCGGAGTTTTTGCAGCTGTTCGGTTATGTTGGTCATTTGTGTAATTAAAGCACAAATTTAGTTTAAAAACTTTATCCTACTTTAGTAACTGTGTTTAACACCAATGTGAAAATAGAGAAAGGTACTCTTTTACTATCGGAACCATTTATGAAAGACAGCTTTTTTAAGCGTACAGTGGTTCTTATTACCGAATATGGCGCTGAAGGTGCAGTTGGTTTTATTATGAACAAACCTATAAATGTTCAGTTAAGTGAGGTGCTGCCCGATGCCGAAGGTACCGCAGATTTTCCTTTGTATTTTGGCGGCCCTGTGCAGCGCGATAATTTATTTTACGTGCACACTGCAGGTAGTAGTATTGATAATAGTATTGAAATAGCAGATGGATTGTATTGGGGTGGCGATTTTAATCAGGTAAAAGAACTTTTAAAACGAGGCGAAATAAAAAACACCGAAATAAAATTTTTTATTGGCTACAGCGGATGGAGTGAAGGTCAATTAGAAGATGAAATAAAAGAAAAATCGTGGATAGTGAGCAAAGTGATGAAAGAGCATTTCAAATATAAAACAGCGGCTTATTTGTGGCGAGCAGTTTTAAGAAGTATGGGAAAAAAATATGCCGAGCTTGCCAATTACCCCGAAGACCCGAGCTTGAATTAATTTATTGCATTAGCTGCTTTTCTTAGCCACAAGTACAATATGTGTTTGCTCTGCTCTATTTTGTCTTGAGTATTTTTTACGAAATACTTTTATTTCGTTTAATTCATTTTGACGAAGTGCATCCATCAAGAACGCCTCCTCATAGTAATAAACAAAAATTTTATGCTCACTATTGCTGCTTGTTTCGTAACCCGAATTTTTGTAATCACCCTCAATAGTACTGAAGTAAACTATCCCATTTTTATTTAATCTTTCTGCCGATTCTTTAATGAGTGCAGTACATTCTTCTTTTGATAAATAAGGCATACAAAATCCACCAATTATTCCGTCATACTTTTTGGTAATGCTTGCTAAATTTCGGCAATCTAAAACACCAAATGTGGCCGAAAGACAATTTTCGCTGGCAGCTTTTATCATATTTGCCGATGCATCTGTTGCATAGATCGTAGTGTCGGTTCTTTTTTCTGAAATATATTTTGTGATATTTCCGGGTCCGCAACCAATTTCTAAAACAGAAGCATTTATTTTTAATAGCGAACAGAAATAATCATACGTGTCGTTATACAAATCAAATTCCATGAATTTGTTTTGGTATAATTGGGCAAGTTTATCCCATGTTTCAATTGATGATGGTGTATTTTTGTCAAGATTCATTGTTTCAAATCTATAAAAACTTAGTCATACAGCTTTGCTCTTGGGCATTTCCGAATTAATATCTTTACGTTGTGCTTAAATTAATTACAGCTCTAAAGCAACAAAAAAAACAATATGAATTGGTTCGGTTTTACAAACAGTTTGTAAAAAATGGCGATTTGTGTTTCGATATTGGAGCAAATATTGGAGAGCGCACACAAGGTTTCTTAAAAGCAGGAGCAAAAGTTTTGGCTGTGGAACCTCAAGCTAATTGTATTAAACTACTGGCTGAAAAATTTTCCGGAAACAAAAACGTGGTAATACTAAAAGCTGCTTTGGGAGCAACTGAAGGTGTTGCTGAATTAATGCTATGTGATGAAACAACTGAATGTTCTACATTGTCAGCGGATTTTCAAAACCAATTTTCAGGTAACTTAAATTGGACAAAGAAGGAGATAGTAGATTTAACCACGCTTGATGATTTTTGCAGCCAATATGGAGTACCTCGTTTTTGCAAAATAGATGTGGAAGGATATGAATCAGAAGTTTTAAGTGGACTCTCCTGTAAAATTAATTACATCTGTTTTGAGTTTAACATGCCATTGATTGGCGATACGCTCTTGTGCTTATCTAAGATTGAAAAACTTGGAAATTACGAATGCAATTTTTTGTACTACGAAAAAATGAAACTTGTATTACATGAATGGATTCCGGTAGCTGGGTTTAAAAAAAGTATTCACTCTTTTTTAAATGCTGATGTGAAAACAGGTGAAATAATAGTGCGCTTGTGTTAACGCTTACTCCAAACTCTCATTTAGTTTATCAATAATTGCTTTTGCCATTTGGTTGCCGAATATTTTTGCGCGATAAGAGCCTACCCATCTAACTCCGCTTATGGCATTGGTTAAAAATATTTCATCAGAATGAAGAAGTACATTCATTTGTAAATTAACTTCATAAACCGATATGCGATTTGCTTTCGCTACTTCAATTACACGTTGGCGCATCACTCCTTCCACACAACCATCAATAATGGGTGGTGTATATAGCACTCCGTTTTTTACTGCAAAAATGTTTGAACTTATTGATTCAATAATTTGCAAGTTCTGGTTTAGAATTATACAATCGTCTAAATCGTTTGCTTTTTTATATGCTGCAGCTAAAATGTAAATAAGCGCATTATTAGATTTAATGTTTGATAATCGGTTAATCGGTTTTTTATAGTCCTGAAAAATATCAATGGCATATCCTTTAGCATTTAAGTTATATACCGATTCGTCTATTGGTTCGCACTCAATTAAAAACAACGGCTCATCTACCAGCGATGTGTAGTAGCCGCCCTCTTTACGATAAACAGTTAAACGAACACGCGCACCTTTTTCTACTTTGTTTTTTTGCGTGAGCTTCTCAATTTCTTTTCTGAAAAAATCGGCAGTGTAATTTTTCGGGATTTCTATTCGCAAAATCTCCATTGACTGATGCAAGCGCTCAATATGCCTGTTTAACAGTTGAGCTTTGCCATTTGCGTAGCGTATAGTTTCAAAAATACCATCGCCATATCTAAAAGAGCGATTATCTGCAGTAATAACTGCATTGGCTGCGGCTGTTATTTCGCCATTATGGTTAATATATAAACCGGAAACCGACATAGTTTACAGAGGCACAAGTTAATCATTATAATTAATCAATATAAATTGAAAAAAACTTTTATCTCACTTATAAATCGGTAAAGCAAGTTAATGTTAACTGCAATGCAAAATAAAATGCCGTAAACCGAGCCCCAAAAGTGAGCATCGTGCCCAATATTATCAATTGCTTTTTTAGCCATGTACCACGAAAATGCAAGGTATAGTAAACCAAAAATAAATGCCGGAATCATAATGGGTATTAGTATAAGCCCCATACTCATGGTTGGGTGCATAAAAATGGCTCCAAATACTACTGCCGAAACTGCACCCGAAGCGCCTACAGCAGAATAGTAAGAATTGTTTTTATGTTTTTCAAAACTTGGATAGGATGACAAAACCACACCACCAACGTATAATAGTGTATAATAGAACTCGCCTAATGCTTTTCCAAATAGTGCCATAAAATTTCGTTCCACTATTTCGCCAAACATATAAAGTGCATACATGTTAAAAATAAGGTGCATATAATCTGCATGCAAAATGGCGTGTGTGAAAAATCGATGCCATTCTTTTTTGGTTCGTATTAAATAGGGGCTGAATAAATTACGATTAAAAAACTGTCTATCGCTAAATGCAGATATGGAGAAAAAAACAGAAATACCAATTATAATGTAGGTGATGATAGGCATAAGCGGAACAAAGATAGGTACTTTGTTAAATGTTACAGCTAATAGTTAATACTTCTTACTTTTGCGGCATGAACGGTTTGCTACGCGAAAATATTATAATTGCCTTGCGCGCAATAAAAAGTAATTTGCTGCGCACGGTACTTACCATTGTAATTATATCGGTTGGCATTTTATCATTAGTGGGCACACTCACTTGCATTGATGCAATAAAGACATCTATTAATAGCAATTTCACGAGCATGGGTGCTAATACATTTACAATTCGCAACCGCGAAATGAGTTTACGCATAGGAAGGGGCGGGAAAAAACCTAAAAAATATCGCCCTATCTCTTATGATGAGGCAGTGCGATTTACAAACGAATTTAATTTTCCTGCAACAGCATCTGTCTCAACAATGGCAAGTATGATTGCATCATTAAAATTTGGGTCAGAAAAAAGTAACCCGAATATTCAGGTGATGGGAGGAGATGAAAATTATTTGCTGGCTGCCGGATATGAAGTAGAGAGGGGCAGAAATTTTTCTTTACAGGAAGCATCGAGCGGAGCGCATGTGGTTATAGTGGGTAAAGATATTGTTACAACACTATTTAAGAAAAGGGAAAAGCCGCTCGACCAAGTGATAACAATTGGCAGCGGAAAATATAAAATTATAGGTGTGCTTAAAGAGAAGGGCAGCAGTATGGCTTTTGGTGGCGATAAAATTTGCATCATCCCGTTGCAGAATGCAAAAACATATTTCAGCAGACCAAATATGTCGTTCACATTAAGTGTTATTGCTCAAAACAGTAATCAGCTCGAATCGGCATTAGGCGAGGCAACCGGCTTGTTCCGAAAAATCAGAAAGTTGCCTGTGGGCGAAGAAGATAATTTTGAAATAATGAAAAGCGATGGCTTGGCAAATATGCTTATTTCTAATTTGGCAAATGTAACAATGGGTGCCACGCTTATTGCAATTATTACATTATTGGGTGCAGCTATTGGTTTGATGAATATTATGCTTGTGAGTGTTACCGAACGAACAAGAGAAATAGGAATAAGGAAATCTATTGGCGCTACTCGCAAAACTATACGCAACCAGTTTTTAATTGAAGCCGTAGTAATTTGTCAGCTTGGTGGCTTGTTCGGTATTTTGTTTGCAGTTCTCGCAGGTTTTTTTCTTTCACTTGCAATGAGTGTTTCGTTTTCAATACCATGGAACTGGATTTCTTTGGGTGTAAGCATTTGCTTTATAGTTGGACTAATTTCCGGCATATATCCTGCCATTAAAGCATCTAAACTCGACCCAATAGAAGCACTCCGATTCGAATAACAGTTAAGCGAGTTTTATTCCAAGCAGCAGCACATCATCAATTTGTTCGTTCAGTCCTTTCCACTTGTTGAAATGTTTTGAACAGATAAACTTCTGTGTAAACTAATATGCTCCATTATCGAGTGTGCCAATCTATATGTAGCCATCTTATACTTTTGCATAATGTTTAGCTGTGTTAGATGTTAGCCCTGTTTTTAGGTAGTACTTAAAGTTTAACGATCGTGAATATAATGGTCAATCGTTTTCAGTATAGCAACTTAAATAAAAATACCCCGAATGTGTGATCGGGGTTCAGAACTAAAATAAGGTGTGAAATTACTTTTTGGTAACTAATTTTATTTTAACAGTAAATTCATCATAGATAAATTTATTCGCAAACTCTGCAAAGAAAGATTTTGATTTATACTTGATGCCATATTTGGTTCGGTCAACAAGTATTTCGGCTGTTGCAACACAATTTTCTCCTTCGTTTTTCAATACAACCGGAAAAACAATTTCGTTAGTAACGCCTTTTAAAGTAAGAGTAGCTTTCACATTATATGAATTGCCCGAAAGTTTTTCAGACGAGATAATTTCGAGTTTAGCAGTTGGAAATGTGTCAACATTAAAGAAATCGGAGTTTTTTAAATGCTCCACTAATCCTTTATTGTCTTCTTCTTCTTTAATATCAGCAACCGACAGCGAGTTCATATCTAGTTCAAATAAGCCACCTGCAATTCCTGAAGAATCAATCGTGAAACTGCCCGAAGTAATTTTAACAAAGCCATCGTGCTGGCCTGTAGTTTTGCGAGCAATCCATTGCACAGTAGATGAATCTGCGTTGATTGCGTAGTTTCCACCAACAAGCGTAACGGTTTCCGTTAAGGTGTTATGGTTTTCGGTTGTACTGTGATGACCACCTTTTACAGCAATGTGTGGTGCAATGATTAGTGATACGATGCTCATTAGTTTTATTAAAATATTCATTGATGGGCCCGAAGTATCTTTAAATGGATCGCCTACAGTATCGCCTGTAACCGATGCTTTGTGAGGTTCAGACTTTTTGTAAAAAGTTTCACCATTTATTAATACGCCTTTCTCAAAAGATTTTTTGGCGTTATCCCAAGCGCCACCGGCATTTGATTGGAACATTCCCATCAATACTCCGCTAACTGTTACACCGGCTAATAAACCTCCTAATACTTCGGGGCCAAATAAAAAGCCAACTAATACAGGAGTATTTAATGCAATTGCACCCGGCAAAATCATTTCGCGAATAGATGCTTTGGTTGATATGGCAACGCATTTTTCGTATTCTGGTTTTGCTTTGTATTCCATTATGCCCGGTATTTCGCGGAACTGTCTGCGTACTTCTTGTACCATGTCCATTGCTGCACGGCCTACTGCCGCTATTGCAAGTGATGAGAAAATAAATGGAATCATACCGCCAACAAAAAGCCCTGCTAATACATCGGCTTTATAAATATCAATTGCGTTAATTCCGGCAACACCCACAAATGCTGCAAAAAGCGCTAGCGATGTTAATGCTGCTGATGCAATTGCAAAACCTTTTCCGGTTGCTGCTGTTGTGTTTCCTACTGCATCTAAATTGTCTGTGCGGTGGCGAACTTCCTCAGGCAATTGGCTCATTTCAGCAATACCGCCAGCATTATCGGCAATAGGCCCAAATGCATCAATGGCTAATTGCATTGCTGTAGTAGCCATCATTCCGGCTGCTGCAATGGCAACACCATATAATCCTGCAAAAGCATAAGAGCCATAAATGCCGGCTGCTAAAACTAAAATAGGTAATACAGTACTTTCCATACCTACCGACAAGCCGCCAATAATATTGGTAGCATGGCCAGTAGCCGATTGTTTGATAATTGAATTAACAGGGCGCTTGCCCATTGCGGTATAATATTCGGTAATGATACTCATGAGTGCGCCTACAACTAAACCTAAAATAATGGCGTAAAATACTTGCATATTGGTAAAGTCAACTCCGCGTATGCTCATGTGTTCGGGCAGCAACCACATTACAGCAAAATACGATGCCACTGCCGTGAAAATGATTGATGACCAGTTGCCCATGTTTAAAGCTGCCTGCACATCACCTTTTTCATCTTTTACACGCACAAACCACATTCCCATTATGGAGAAAACAATACCTAATCCGGCAATAAACATGGGAAGTAAAACCGGTGCAATGCCTCCAAATTTGTCGTCAGATACTATTTCGCGACCTAAAACCATAGTAGCTAAAATGGTGGCAACGTAAGAGCCAAATAAATCGGCACCCATGCCTGCTACATCGCCTACGTTATCACCCACGTTATCTGCAATGGTAGCCGGGTTACGCACATCGTCTTCCGGAATTCCGGCTTCTACTTTTCCCACTAAATCGGCACCCACATCGGCTGCTTTTGTATATATACCACCGCCCACGCGTGCAAACAGTGCAATAGATTCAGCACCTAACGAAAAACCTGCCAATACTTCTAATGCTTTTTCCATTTCGGCACCGTTCACACTTGCGCCTGTACTTATCACATACATATTATAGAACAAAATAAACAACGAACCCAAGCCAATTACAGCAAGACCGGCAACGCCAAGCCCCATAACCGAACCGCCAGTGAACGAAACCTTTAATGCTTTTGCTAAGCTGGTGCGTGCTGCTTGTGTGGTGCGCACGTTTGCTTTTGTGGCAATGTTCATGCCTATATATCCGGCTACGGCCGAAAAAACTGCACCTATAATAAATGATATAGCTATTACGGGGCTCGAAGTTTCAACAGTAGTGCCGCTCCATGCTAATAATGCAGCTGCTATAACAACGAAATAAGAAAGTATTTTCCATTCGGCTTTCAAAAAGGCCAAAGCGCCTTTTGCAATATAGCCCGATAGTTCTTGCATTTTAGCGTCTCCGGCTTCTTGTTTATTTACCCAAGCCGATTTTATTGCCATCACTAATAAGCCAAGTAATCCTAAAAACGGAACTGATAATAATAGTAAATCCATAGTGTTTTAATTAATGTAATTGGTTTTAAATCAAATGTTTATTTGTATTTTTTTAAAAATGGCTGCAAACTTAACAATTTAATTGCAATAACAAAAAGTGGCTAAGGCGCTAATTTAGGGGGCAGTAATATCTTTTGTGTTTTAGCAAAAACGTGTACCTTACAGCGTTAATTATTATGTCGGTGCAAACCATAAATACTGCCACTACCGTTAGCATTGATAAGCTAAACGCTGATGCATGGCTACTTAACAGAAAAGAGCCGCTTAAAGCAATTGAATTAGCTAAGCAGGCACTTGCCAAATCCGAAGCTGAGAAATACCTGAAAGGAATAGCTGATGCCAACCGTATTTTGGGAGCATCTAATATTTGGATTTCGAAAAACGAAGAGGCTCTGAATTATAGTTTTACGGCAATCACTGCGTTTAAAGATATAGGCGATAAAATAAACGAAGCGCAAACAAACTATAATATAGCTACCAATTTTTATTACTTATCGGATTACGATACTGCGCTGCGTTACTATACTACATCGCTTGATTTATATACTGCCGCAAATCACGAACCCGGCATGGCCGATGCGTTAAATGGTTTAGGCGCGGTGTATTACACCATTGAACAAAACGAAAAAGCAATTGAACTGCTTTTGAACAGCAAACAACTTTGCGAAAAGCATAAAGCAACAGATGTGCTTGTTAAAGTTTTAGATGGATTGGGTGATGCGTATTATAACAAGCAAGATTATTTTTTAGCTCAAAAATATTACGAGCACGGTATAAAAATTACATCGGCCAATAATGATTTTAAACAAGTAGAAGCATTTTGCCTCGATGGATTAGGCAGAACTCTTGCTGCATTAAAAGAATACCAGCCGGCAAAACTTAACTATGAAAAGAGTTTATCAATTCGGAGAACAATAGGTTTTAAAGTAGGCGAAGCACTTACGCTAACCAATATAGGAAAACTTTTTTTTGATAAAGGAGACACCCCTCAAGCTTTACAATACTTTGAAGAGTCGTATAAAATTTCACAAACTATATCTTCAAAAGAAGGCATTTACCAATCGAGTGAGCAGTTAGCGCTGCTTTACGAAAAAACAAACAAGTTTGATTTATCGTTGAAATACTACAAAATATTTCACAGCGCTAAAGAAGAGGTGCGTAACCAAAAATCTTCGCAGTTGCAAAAAAGCATGGAGCTGCAAAATAAAATGCTGCAATCACAGGCCGAAAAATTAGTGCTGGAAGAAAAGGCAAAAGAGCTGCAAAATTTTTCTGATAACTTAGTTTTACTTAGCCAAATAGGCCAGCAAATTATTTCGCACCTTCATGTTCAGGATATTGTTGATACAGTTTATGCACACGTAAATAATCTGATGGATGCTACCGGTTTTGGAATAGGAATATTTCTTCCGGATAAAAACCAAATTGTGTATCCACTTTACATAGAAGATAACGAGCGATTTGAAAATATCATTTATGATTTAACGGATATTAACCGGCTCACCAATGTTTGCTTTCTTAACAAACAAGAAATTGTAATAAATAATTTTAAAAACGAAATTCATAATTACGTTAAAGATTACAAACCGCCACTTGCCGGAAAGCAGGTTACATCTACCATTTACCTTCCGCTTTTAATAAGCAATAATGCAATTGGAGTTATTACGGTACAAAGCTTTAGTACTAATGCCTATAAAGATTATCATTTGAATGTGCTCCGAAATATGGCAGCTTACACAGCCATAGCATTAGAAAAAGCAGCGTTATATCAAGAGCAAGAAAAAATTGTAGCTGACAGAACCAGAGAACTTATAGTAAAAAACGAAGAAATTGGAAAAGCATATCAAAACAATAAATTGCTCAGCGAAATAGGTTTAAAAATTACCGCCACACTTAATTTCGATGAAATTTTTAACATGCTCCACTTTTATGTTGACCAATTGATGGACTCAGCATGTTTCGGTGTTCGCATTTATCATCCCGATAAAAATGCAGTAGAATATAAATTTGAAATTGAAAACGGAGTACGCGATTTTATACCGGTACTTATACCAATGGATAACGACAACAATTACTCTGTGTGGTGTATAAAAAACAAAAAAGAAATATTTATTAATGATAACATTAATGAGCATAAAAAATATGTGAAAGAAATAAATGTGGTGGCAGGCGATATGCCCCACTCGCTTATTTTTTATCCAATTATGGCGGGCGAAAAAGTACTTGGCGTAATTACAATACAAAGTTTTAACAAATATGCCTATACCGAGTATCACCTCGATATTTTAAAAACACTTGCCACCTATATGTCAATAGCATTAGAAAATGCTAATATGTACGAACGACTTGAAGAAAAAGTAAAAGAACGCACAGCAGAAGTGATAGAACAAAAAGTAATTATTGAAGAAAGAAATAAAGACATCACCGATAGCATCAAGTACGCAAAAAAAATTCAGCAGGCAATAATTCCCCCTTCCGATTTACTAAAAAACAGTTTCCCTGAAAGTTTTATTTACTACAAGCCAAAAGATATAGTGAGTGGTGATTTCTATTGGTTCCAGAATTTTAATGATGAAGTATTTGTTTTTGCTGTTGCAGATTGCACGGGGCACGGTGTGCCGGGCGCATTTATGTCACTTATATGTAATAACCTCATGAACCAAATTATCGGTGATGAAAAAATTACTTCGCCCGGGAAAGCATTAACCATATTGGATAAAAAGCTGCACAGTTTGCTCAATAAAAGTGCCGACAGAACATCAAACGATGGAATGGACATAGCGCTTTGTGCCTATAATTTAAAAACAGGCACGTTGCAATTTTCCGGGGCACACCGTCCGCTATTAATTGTAAGCAATGGCGTGATGAAAGAAATTAAACCCTCAAAACACTCCATAGGCGGTTATTTTGATAACGATAAAACTTTCGTTGACCATGATATTTCACTCCAAAAAGGCGACACTATTTATGTTTTAACCGATGGCTACACCGATCAGTTTGGAGGACCAAAGGGAAAGAAATTTAAGTTTAAGCAACTACAGTCAATATTAATCGCAAATGCCAACAAGCCCCTTAATGAACAGTGCGATGTTTTAAACCAAGCAATTGAAAACTGGAAAGGGAACTTAGAACAAGTAGATGATATCTGTGTTATCGGAATTAGAGTTTAATGAACATGTTGAATTCGGGATTTATGCTGAGGGTTATAAAATTTAGTTTAGTATTTGTTTTTTTGTTTTATGCTGATTTGGCTAAGACACAATCGTACATCAAAATAGACTCGCTGAAATTGCTTTTGAAAAAAAACAATGCCGACAGTACAATCTCTAAAATTTATTTTTCGCTTTTTAATTCCTACTATACTTTAAATAGTTACGATACAGCTATGACTTTTGCTTTGTTAATGAAAGACCACACCCAAAAAACAAAAGATAAAAAGTGGATGCCGGATGCTTACAATTGTATAGGCACCATTTATGTGGAGCAAGGAAATTACGCAGCGGCTTACGATAAATTTTTTCAGATGATGCAGCTTGCGGCAGAAGCAGGCGACAAGGCAAAAACTTCAAAAGCGCTCAATAACATAGGCGTCATATACGATTATCAGGGAATGTATAAAGAAGCGGTGGAATATTATTTTAAAGGACTAAAAATTAAAGAAGAACTTGATGATAAACATGGCATGGCAAGTTCGTATAATAACATTGGACTTATTTATTGGAACCAAAAAAATTACGACCAAGCACTTAACTATTGTTTTTTGGCACTTAAGCTTTTTACCGAAGTTGATAGTAAAAAGAAAATTGGACTGGCATTAAATAACATAGGAAATATTTATTTCGAAAAAGGCGACTCAACAAATGCAATGAAATTTTACCAGCGTAGCTTAACCTTACGCGAAGAAATAAACGACAAGCAAGGCATAGCCATGTCACTCAATAATATTGGTAACTTATATAAAGATGGCGGTAAGTATAATTTTGCATTGGCCTATTACAATAGGAGCTTGGCGCTGAGGCAAGAACTTGGCGATAATTCAGGTATTGCATCCACAACCGGAAACATTGGCGTTACCTATACCGCTCAAGCAAACTTTGTACAAGCAGAGCAATATTTAAAAAAAGCATTACAGATGTCAATAGACATGAGCGAGTCGGAAGGCATTTTAAGTTGGTACGAGGCATTATATGATTTATATAAACGCATGGGTAAATACGATGTTGCGATCAATTACCTCGAAATATTTGCGAAAGTAAAAGATAGTTTAGATATGCAAGAAGCAAGGCAGGAAACCGATAAATTAGAAATGCGTTACGAGTTCGACAAAGAAAAAATTGCTATCCAAAAAGAACAAGAAAAACAAAACGAAATAGCCAAAAACGAAAAACAACAGTTGCGCATTATAAGTTATATTGTTGGTGGTTCGCTTTTGATAGTGATGTATTTTGCTTTTAGCTTATACAAGCGAAATAAAATAACATCGCGCCAAAAAAATATTATTGAAGAGCAAAAGAAATTAGTAGATGAAAAAAACAAAGATATTTTAGACAGCATAAATTATGCGCAGCGTATTCAATCAGCAATACTTCCTGAAGTGAATGAAATTGAACGATTGTTTGACGATAGTTTTGTTTTGTTTAAACCAAAAGATATAGTTTCAGGCGATTTTTACTGGCTCACTTTCATTAACAATCATTATTATTTTGCTGCTGCTGACTGTACCGGACATGGTGTGCCTGGCGGATTTATGAGTATGCTCGGCATTAGTTTGCTGAATGAAATAGTGAACGAAAAAAAAATTACCGACCCTACAGATATTTTAGATATGATGCGCCTGAAACTAATTTTATCACTTAAGCAAAAAGGCGAAATGGGCGAAAACAAAGATGGAATGGATATGACACTGTGCCGAATGAATGAAGAAAAAACCGAACTTACTTATGCTGCTGCAAATAACCCGCTTTGGATTATACGTGGTGGTGAATTAATGCAATTTGCAGCCGACAAGCAGCCCGTAGGTATTTCATCAACTAATGCCAAGCAATTTGCACAGCAAACTATTAAGCTACAAAAAGGCGATTCTGTTTACCTTTTTACCGATGGCTATGCCGACCAGTTTGGAGGCCATAGCGGTAAAAAACTGAAGTACAAAAAGTTGAAAGAAATCTTGCTCAGTGTATCATCACAGCCAATGCAATTGCAAAAAAACGAACTCGAAAATCAGTTTGAACACTGGAGAGGAAAACTAGAACAAGTGGATGATGTGTGTATTATTGGTATAAAAGTTTAAATTCTTTAATATTCTCAGTAGTAAAATTGATAAATTTGTAATGTTCTTTTTAAGTAAACTATAACCCGAAAAAACCAAAACAAAAAAATGGCATTCGACATTGAAATGATAAAAAAGCTGTACGCCTCTTTTCCTGAAAAAGTTGCAGCAGCACGTAAATTAGTTGGCAAACCATTAACACTTGCCGAAAAAATATTGTACGCTCATTTGGCTGATGCTTTGCCTGCCAAACCTTATGAAAGAGGTAAATCGTATGTAGATTTTAACCCCGATAGAGTGGCTATGCAAGATGCTACCGCACAAATGGCATTGTTGCAATTCATGCAAGCCGGCCGCAAATCAGTGGCCGTTCCATCCACCGTTCACTGTGACCATTTGATTACTGCAAAAGACAACTCGGCAAAAGATTTAGACATTGCAATAAAAAATAACAAAGAGGTTTACGACTTTTTATCATCTGTCTCTAACAAATATGGAATCGGTTTTTGGAAACCGGGAGCAGGCATCATTCACCAAGTAGTATTAGAAAATTATGCCTTCCCGGGAGGAATGATGATAGGAACCGATTCACACACAGTTAACGCTGGCGGATTAGGCATGATAGCTATAGGCGTGGGCGGTGCCGATGCCTGCGATGTAATGGCCGGATTGCCTTGGGAATTAAAACAACCTAAATTAATAGGAATTAAACTTACCGGAAAAATGAACGGCTGGACATCGGCAAAAGATGTGATTTTAAAAGTTGCCGGCATGCTAACCGTGAAAGGCGGAACAGATAAAATTGTAGAATATTTTGGCGAAGGCGCACAATCACTTTCGTGTACAGGTAAAGGCACAATTTGTAACATGGGTGCCGAGATAGGCGCTACCACTTCTACTTTTGGTTACGATGCATCAATGGAAAGATACTTGCGTGCTACCAAACGTGCCGATATAGCTGAATTAGCTAACACTATTAAAGAACATTTAACAGGCGATGCAGAAGTGTATGCCGACCCGAAAAAATATTTTGACGAGTATTACGAAATCAATTTATCTGAATTAGAGCCGCATTTGAATGGCCCATTCACACCCGATTTGGCAACTCCTATCAGCAAAATGAAAGAGATTGCTAAAGCTAACGGATGGCCTACCAACGTGCAAGTAGGTTTAATTGGCTCGTGTACTAATTCTTCTTACGAAGATATTTCGCGTGCAGCATCACTTGCGCAACAAGCTGTAGATAAAAAACTAAAAGCTAAATCGCAATTCACCATAACACCAGGTTCTGAGCTTGTGAGATATACGATAGACAGAGATGGATTTATAAATACTTTCAACAATATTGGCGCTACTGTTTTTGCTAATGCTTGCGGTCCTTGTATCGGAATGTGGGACAGAGAAGGAGCGGAGAAGGGCGAAAAAAACACAATTGTACATTCATTTAACCGCAATTTTTCTAAACGTGCCGATGGTAATCCAAATACGCTTGCCTTTGTTGCTTCACCCGAATTAGTTACTGCACTTGCCATTGCAGGTGATTTAACTTTTAATCCCATTACTGATACGCTAACTAATACAGAAGGCAAAGTAGTAAAATTAGATGCTCCATCGGGCGATGAATTACCGAAACAAGGATTTGATGTGAAAGATGCCGGCTACCAAGCACCTGCTGCCGATGGTTCGCAAGTGCAAGTACTGGTTTCACCCACTTCATCGCGTTTGCAATTGCTCGATTCTTTTGCTGCTTGGGAAGGTGTGGACTTAAAAGGATTAAAACTTTTAATAAAAGCAAAAGGCAAATGTACTACCGATCATATTTCGATGGCAGGCCCTTGGCTAAAATATCGCGGCCATTTAGATAATATATCTAACAATATGCTAATTGGAGCTACTAATTTCTTTAACGAGAAAACTAATAGCGTAAAAAATCAATTGACGAATACTTATGATGAGGTACCAAAAGTGCAACGCGCCTACAAAGCAGCAAAAATTGGTTCAATAGTAGTAGGTGATGAAAATTATGGCGAAGGCAGTTCACGCGAACACGCTGCTATGGAGCCACGCCATTTGGGAGTACGAGCAGTTTTAGTAAAATCGTTTGCACGCATACACGAAACAAATTTGAAAAAACAAGGCATGCTTGCATTAACTTTTGCCAATACTGCCGATTACGAAAAAATAAAAGAAGACGATTTGATAGATATTGCCGGTTTAACTTCATTTGCTCCGGGTGTTCAACTAACACTTGCGCTTAATCATTCCGATGGCAACAAAGAAGAAATAAAAGTTAATCACAGTTATAATGCTCAACAAATAGAATGGTTTAAAGCCGGTGGAGCACTAAACATAATCAGAGCAACGGTAAAAGCATAAATAACAAACCTGAGAAATCCTTCCCCAAAATACGATGGATTTTTTATAAACCTAAAAATCATGAAAAAGAAAACAGCAAAAAAAACGGTAAAAAAAGTTGTATCAGTTCTGAATACTAAAATTAAAAAAACTAAAAGCAAAAATTCATTTGCAAGTACAACTACACCCAAAAGTCGTAATACAACTTCAACCGAATTTGGGAACATTGCATAAATAAATGCAAAAAATTCTTCTTTCAGTTTTAATTCTTTTTTTATTTCAATCAGTTTACTGTCAGACAGGCGTAGATAAGTGCGTTAGTCAAAACATAGGCAAACCGGATTCCGTTATTGCCAAATTGCTTTGCGACTCATCAATGAAATACCGCAGATTAGATTTTAATCTATGTTACGATTATGCTTCGATGGCGAATAAATTTGCGCTTAAATCTAATGTAGCGCACATTATTGCTCGTTCTTATAACTATTTAGGCGTTGGGTATCATCTTCTTAATAAGCACAGCGATGCGATTAAAAATTATATTCAAGCTGAAAAAATTTATTTCTCAATTAATGACATACGCGGTTATGCTTCTTCGCGAATGAATATTGGCATTTTAAATAGAAATATTAAAAGTCATATTGAATCTGAAAAAGACTTTAAAACAGCTATAAAGTTTGCGACCACCACTACCGATACGTTACTTATTGCAAATTGCTATTCGAATTTATCAGGATTATTCTTTGAAAAAAACGAACTTGATAGCGCCCTGGTATATGGCTTGAAATCTTTAAAAATCAAACTCGCCTGTAAAACCCAAAAGCTTAACCTCAGTTCTTCATACACAAATTTATCAACTATTTATGCCGATAAACGTGAATATAAAAGTGCTGCTAAATACGAAAAACTTTCACTTAGTGAGGCAATAGCTAATAATGATGAATATGGCGCTGCAGTTTCGTATGCTAACTTAGGATCGAGTTACACAATGCTAGGCGAATTCAAAAATTCTAAAATTTATTTGGACAGTGCTTTATTTATTTGTTATAAAATAGGTTATTTAGACATCGTTCCCGCTATTCTCAGTCATTTTAGCGATTATCATAAATTGCAAGGCAACCATGAGATGGCACTGGAGTATTATTTTAAATCCGTAAAAATGCGCGATAGTATCACGCAAAAAACACATGAAGGTGAAATTGCTGAACTTCAAACAAAATACGAAACCGAAAAAAAGCAGAACGAGATAAATGATTTGAACTTTACCAATCAATCGCAAAAAACTCAATTAGATAAAGATGCAAAACTGAAAACTTATCTTTATTTGATTATCGCACTTTCGGTTATTGCTGCCGGCATTATGCTTTACAGTTATAAGACTAAACAAAAAGCAAATAAGCAACTGCAAATTTTCAACCAAGAGATTACTTACAAAAATCATCAGATAGAAGAACAGCATAAGGAAATTAAAGATTCAATTAATTATGCAAAGCGTATTCAAGAAGCATTACTTATTCCTGAGAGTGAATTAAAAAAATATTTTTCAGATGCGTTTATTTTATTTAAACCAAAAGATGTGGTGAGTGGTGATTTTTATTGGTTCTCAGAAAGCAAAAAAAATAATATTATTGCCTTAGCGGATTGCACCGGGCATGGTGTGCCGGGAGGTTTTATGAGCATGCTCGGTTACGAAATGCTGCAAGATATTTTGCTGAAGGAAGAAGTGAAAACAACTTCGGTGGCATTATCCCAACTGGATATAAAACTCACAGAAACACTTAACAAAAACAATCGTACCTATCGCGATAGTATGGATATGTCGTTGCTCGCTTTTAATAAAACAAAAAACACATTACAGTTTTCAGGAGCAAACCGTCCGTTGTTACATTTTTCTAACGGAGAATTGAAAATATACAACGGAGATAAAAACGCAATTGGTGGCGCAATAGATGATGTAACTAAAACATTTACACACACCGATATAGATTGCAAAAGTGGTGACGTGTTTTACATTTTCTCTGATGGTTATGCCGATCAGTTTGGTGGACCAAAAGGCAAAAAGTTTAAGTACAAGCAATTAGAAGAATTATTGAAAACAATTTATCTCTTGCCACTTGCCTCGCAACAAGAGATATTGAACAGTAAACTGCAAGAATGGAAAGGCAGCTTAGAACAAGTGGATGATATTACTATTATAGGCATAAGAGCATAATTAGTAAATGTGCTTGGCCAATTCACCAGTAAGTTTTTGCCTCGAATAATTTTTGAAATTAGTATTGCCCGAACTATTGTATTTATTTTCTGTTAAATAAATAAGATAGCCCAGCAGAATTTCTTTTTCATTTCGCTCAAATACTTTTCCTGCTTCACAGTAATTAATCATTTTAGCGGCATCGCCATTCTTTGGACCAATAGTAATTATAGGTTTTTGTGCAGCAAGATATTCAAACAATTTTCCGGTTAAGATTCCATTTGAATTTGCTACATCAGGTATAACTAAAAGTAAAGCATCGGCATTCAACATATAGTTTATGGCATCTGCATGCTTTACATAAGGAATGTAGGTGGTTACTCTGCTTAAGTTTAACTGCTCAATTTCCTTTTTTATTGCTGATGAGGTGCTGCCGACAAATTGCAACTTTATTTTTTTAGTTGTGATTTTTAAAAATTCGGCAACTGCTTCAAAAAAAATTGCTGTCTTGTATGTTTCCGCTATGGTGCCGGTATAAGTGATTGTGAAATCACTTTCTGTTTTCTTTTCGTTTTTATTGATGAAGTCTTCTTCATCGTATCCGTTTGGCAGTACAATAATTTTGGATGAATCAGAAATTTTTTCTGAAAACAATCGCTTAATGTCATCACTCACTACAATTACTTTATCCGCTCTTGTTAAAACTTCTTTTTCAAATGTTGCATCTTTTCGCGCAGAAGACTTCGTGTGCATTAAATCCTTATAGTAATATATATCCGTCCATGGGTCGCGCATATCGGCAATCCAGTTGATGTGCGGATATTTCTTTTTCAGTTTTATTCCAACTAATTGTGAGCTATGCGGAGGCGATGAAATTAAAACTGTTTTAATTTTTTCTTTTTCTATCAACTCACATGCTTTTGCGAAAGCATACTTTACCCATCCTTTGCGCGCATCGGGTATAAAAAAATTGCCGCGTATAAAACGTAATATTTTACTGCTTAATTTTTCTTTTTTATGATTTGCAAAACCTGCATGAGGTATTTTATCTTTTCCAAATAATCGCGAAATAATTGTAAGTGGCTCAAACGATTTTGTTTTATGAACCAATACTGTATTTGGCACATCATTGATTAGTGATTGGTCAGTAACAGGATATGAGGCGATTTTCTCATCAACCGAAATTACATAAGGCGATACATTAAACGATGGCAAATACTTGCAAAATTTTAAAATGCGTTGTACACCTGCACCGCCTGATGGTGGCCAATAGTAAGTAATTACAAGCAGTTTTTTATTTCCGCCAGTTGCGGACATTTATGAGGTTTTTGCTTTGTTTTTTTTCCATTCTAAAAATCCTGCTCCGGCAACTCCGAGTAACAATAAGATGGAACTTGCCAATGATATTTTTTCGGATTTATAATAAACATCGGGTTCAAACTTAAATTCAACTGTGTGTTTTCCGGCCGGTACTTTCATGGCACGTAAAACAAAGTTTGCATTAAAATGATCAGTAAGTTTTCCATCTATGTATGCATTCCATCCGGTAGGGAAATAAATTTCTGAAAATACTGCTAATTGCTCCGATGCAGTATTTGATTCATAAATTAAATGATTGGCTTTGTATTGTGTCATTTTTATAGTTGCAGATGAATCTGATTTGAAATTTCCTGACGCCATTTCTTTGTATTTATTATTTACCACTGCCGTGTAGCGTAATTCAGTAACATCTAATGCTGTAATTTCTGAGTCGGCATTGGTTACAAATTTGCAATTGTTTACAAACCAGGCATTGCCATACGCATTGCGATTTACAATTGGCGGTGCTTCAGGATTATAAATTAAATATTTAGTGTTGAGCATATTTAAAACGTGCATGCGTGCGAGCAAGCCATTAACAAGTGAGTCGGTTGCTTTTTGTTTTAAAACATTGTTCAGCATCATGAAATTTTGGCCAATGTGAAAATCTACCAACTCTTGGTAGCGCTTTAGTTTTGCACCGTGGTAGCCACCAAGCGATTTGTGAAAGTAAGATGTTCCTGCATCTTGGTCGGGGCGTTTTAATAAGTTAAATACGCGATAGCTTGGCGATTTATCTTCTAATATTTGCTGGTCAGCAAGCCATGGTCTTCCTTCTTTAGCAAACGGATTTTCGTTTTTTGTTCTTGGCTTGTTTTCAAAATTATCGTTGTTTAAGTAGCGTCTGTCAACCGTCCACAAATCAAAAACGAGTAATGGAATTATAATAGAGAATAAAATAGTAGATGATATTTTCTTTTGTGTGAAAAAATAAATAGCAAGCGCAACTATTGTTATAAAAAAGAAACTGCGAACAGAATCGGATTTAACAATTGCCGTGCGAGCTGTGGTAAGTGCATCCATGTATGCTGCAATTTGGTCGCTGTATTTCGGTTGCTCGGTCATTTGTTTCGTGAGCGCCACATTTTCTTCGTCAGATATTAGCGTGTTAAACATGGTAGGTGAAAGATAGCACAGCAAACAAAATCCGCCTGTGAGCGCAAATGCAACTATCATCACACGCATTTTTGAAAAACTGCTGTCCATAAATTTTTCTTTAAAAATATCGGGGTTCTTTACAATTTTATCGAGCATGAGTGCAGCCAATAATGGCACCGTGAGTTCTACAATAACAAGTATAAATGATACCGACCGGAATTTGTTATAGCCCGGCACATTATCAAAAAAGAAATTGCTGAACGACATAAAGTTATTGCCCCAGGCGAGCATCACAGCTATAGCCGAAACAATAAGCATTGACCATTTTAATGGCCCTTCAAATAACATTAATGCCAGCACAAATAAAAACACAAGCGCAGCGCCCACATAAACCGGCCCCGATGTAAATGGCTGGTCGCCAAAATATGCCGATGCGCTTTTGGAAATATAATCGCGCATTTGCGGATCGCTAACTGCTTCTACAGCATCTTTATGATTAACACCAATAGGTTCGGAGGCACCACCTTTATAATTAGGTATTAGCAGTGTAAATGTTTCATCTATACCGTAGCTCCAAGCTGTTGCATAACTTCTGTCGAGGCCTGAGGTTACGTCCGATTTGTTTGAATTGCCATCTGCATTAATCGTTAATTCTGATTTTCCGCGTGTGGTATATTTTCCGTAATCGTAAGTAGCCATTATGTTAGAAAAATTTGCGCCCACCGCCAATAAAACTCCTGCTAATAATGCTCCTGATGTAATTATGTATTTTTTCAATTCTTTTTTCAGAACAGCAGTTATCATTTCAGCAATTACATATATTCCTAAAATCATCATCAAGTAATAGGTCATTTGCAAGTGATTCGCAAAAATTTGCAAACCAAGTAATAATGCTGTGAGTGCAGCACCCAGCAATATTTTTCCGCGATATGCCAAAACAAAACCGGCTAAAACTCCAGGCATATAAGCAATAGCAATTGCTTGCGGATTATGCCCTGCCTCAATAACGACAAACAAAAAAGAGGTTAATCCAAAGCCAAGCGAACCAAAAATGCCAATCCATGGATTAACATTGAGAACAAGCATAAGTAAATAAAAGCAAAGCATGGCAAGCACAATGGCATAAGTAGGGTGGGGCAAACCAAAGGTTAATACTTTTCTTACGAAACTTAATTGGTTAGCCGGATAGTAAGTAGAGATTTGGTAAGCCGGCATTCCTGAAAACATTCCGTTGGTCCAGAGTGGTTCTTCGTTATATTTTTCACGGTGGTCAATTATTTCTTTTGCTCCGCCCAAAAAGTTGGTAACATCGCTTTGAGCTATTTTTTTGCCGCCCATTATTACCGGGCTAAAATAACCAACGGTAACAGCCATAAAAATTAGAAATGCGGCAATGTGTGGCAAAAATTTTTGAAAGGTAGTTTGTTGTTGCATAGTTTATTTTATTTCTTCAAAATCTACATACTCGTCATCATGCGAGCTGTTTTTATTGTTCTTTTTTTCAGATGATTTAACGGTAATAGTGGTTTCGTCTTTCTTTTTTTCGTAGTGATGGTGTTGGTTAAAAACAGTGGTTCGGCCACCGGTAATTTTATCCGAATTTAAAATTCGGAAAAGAACCCAAACCACTAAAATGGTGAAAAATATTTCTTGCATTGCTAAGGGCGAATTTACAAATAAGCCATTAACGGATGGTTTTTTATTTTCTTAAAAAATGTTATTTACTCAAATACAAATTTCGCTCGCCATACACTTGCTGAAAAAATTCATCTTCTAAGTTTTCGATAAAGTAAATGGCTTCGCCCGTTGATTTCATTTCGGGGCCAAGTTCTTTATTCACATCCTGAAATTTATTGAACGAGAAAACGGGTACTTTAATTGCATAACCGTTTTTCTTTGGGCTGAATTTAAAATCTTTCACTTTCTTTTCGCCCAGCATAAGTTTGGTGGCATAGTTTACATACGGTTCGTCATAAGCTTTGGCTATAAAAGGCACTGTGCGCGATGCGCGTGGGTTTGCTTCTATTACATACACCACTTCATCTTTTATGGCAAATTGAATGTTTATTAATCCTTTTACTTGCATTGCCTTGGCGATTTTTTTAGTGATATCTTCAATTTGTTTTATCACGTTATCGCTCAAGTCGAATGGCGGTAAAACTGCATTGCTATCGCCACTGTGTATGCCGGCAGGTTCAATGTGTTCCATAATTCCTATTATGTAGCTGTCATCGCCATCGCAAATTGCATCGGCTTCGACTTCTATTGCTTTATCAAGGAAATGGTCTAACAAAACTTTATTGCCCGGAATATCTTTAAGCATATTCACCACATGGGTTTCTAATTCTTGTTCGTTAATCACAATTTTCATTCCTTGTCCGCCAAGCACATAAGATGGGCGAACCAAAAGCGGAAAACCTAATTCGCGCGAAAGTTTTACGGCTTGTTCGGCATCCTCTATTACACCAAATTTTGGGTACGGAATTTTTAAATCGCGAAGCAGTGTTGAAAAACTGCCGCGGTCTTCGGCCAAATCGAGCGACTTAAAACTTGTGCCAATAATTTTAATACCGTACTTATCCATTTTTTCGGCAAGTTTTAAAGCCGTTTGCCCACCGAGCTGAACAATTACACCTTCGGGTTTTTCGTGTAAAATAATATCATAGATGTGCTCCCAGAAAACGGGTTCGAAATAAAGTTTATCCGAAATATCAAAATCGGTAGAAACCGTTTCGGGGTTACAGTTTATCATAATTGTTTCATAACCACATTCTTTTGCGGCAAGCACACCGTGCACACAACTGTAATCAAACTCGATGCCTTGCCCAATGCGATTGGGACCCGAGCCAAGCACTACAATTTTCTTTTTATTTGATGGTGTGCTTTCGTTTTCATCTTCAAAAGTAGAGTAATAGTAAGGCGTTTTTGCAGCGAATTCGGCAGCACAGGTATCTACTAATTTAAACACACGCTTAATGCCCATTTCGTTTCGCTTCGTAAATACTTGGCTTTCCAGGCAGCGGAGTAAATGCGCTATTTGCCTGTCGGCAAATCCTTTTCGCTTTGCTTCGCGCAATAATTCTTTTGGAATAGTATCGAGTGTGTGTTTTTCAATTTCGTTTTCGAGCACTACTAATTCTTCTAATTGATTTAAAAACCACGAATCAATTTTTGTTAATTTTTTTATGGTGCTGAAGGGTATGCCTAATTTAAAAGCATCGTAAATATGGAATAGGCGATTCCATGATGGGCGTTCCAAACTATCTAAAATTTGTTTTTGGTCGGCTAATCCTTTCCCATCGGCTCCTAAGCCGTTGCGTTTTATTTCTAAACTCTGACAAGCTTTTTGCAACGCCTCCTGAAAGCTGCGGCCTATGCCCATCGCTTCGCCCACCGATTTCATTTGCAAGCCCAAGTGCCTGTCTGTTCCTTTAAATTTATCGAAATTCCAGCGTGGTACTTTTACTATCACATAATCAATAGATGGTTCAAAATAAGCCGATGTAGATTTTGTGATTTGATTTTTTATCTCATCTAAATGATAACCAATGGCAAGTTTGGCTGCAATTTTTGCAATGGGATAACCGGTGGCTTTACTTGCTAATGCAGAAGAACGCGACACGCGCGGATTAATTTCTATAACAATGATTTGGTTTTCGTCATTTGGGTTAACCGAAAACTGGATGTTACATCCTCCGGCAAACTGCCCAATTCCATTCATACATTTAATGGCGAGGTCGCGCATTTTTTGGTAGCAGGTGTCGCTCAGTGTCATGGCGGGTGCTACGGTTATACTATCGCCCGTGTGTATTCCCATCGGGTCGAAGTTTTCGATAGAGCAAATTATTATTACGTTACCGCCAGCATCGCGCAAAAGTTCAAGTTCATATTCTTTCCAGCCAACTATGCTTTGCTCTACCAGCACTTCGTGCACGGGCGATGCATGTAAGCCGCGTGTGAGCAGGGCATCAAATTCTTCTTTTGTATTTACAAAACCACCGCCTGTGCCACCCAATGTAAATGATGGGCGAATTACGAGCGGGAAGCCAATTTCTTGAGCAATTTCTTTTCCTTCTAAAAAACTGGTGGCGGTGCGGCCTTTACAAACTCCTGCTCCCAAGCCAATCATGCAAAGGCGAAATTTTTCACGGTCTTCGGTAGTGTGAATAGCATCTGTATTTACGCCCACCATTTTCACATTGTACTTTTTCCAAATTCCGGCTTTTTCACATTCAATAGCAAGGTTAAGTGCGGTTTGTCCGCCCATTGTTGGCAGTACCGCATCTATGCGATGTTCTCCTTTGTGATTTTCTAATATTTCAATTATTGATTTTTTTGTAATCGGTTTCAGGTAAATATTATCGGCAGTAACTTTATCAGTCATAATAGTTGCCGGATTGCTATTGATGAGCGAAACGGTAATGCCTTCTTCTTTTAGAGATCGGCTGGCTTGCGAGCCTGAATAATCAAATTCACAAGCTTGACCAATTACAATGGGGCCGCTACCTATTATTAATATGTGTTTTATACTGTTGTCTTTTGGCATTTTTTGTTTTTTTTTGTTTGAGTATGGTCAAAAAAAATCCTCCATTTGTGGTGGAGGATTTTTTAGCGGACGATTATTTTCTTCATTTCAAGGTGCAAATATATAGTATAGTGCAAAACGTGCTAATTAAAGTATTAACAAGTTTTCAATAAGTGCAGAAAGCTATTTGTTGTTGATTAATTGACTGTAAAATTGGCTAAGCCGATTACAGATATCGGCATTGCTATACTTTGTGGCTGCAAGTTCTCGGGCATTTTTGCCCACTGTTTTACAATGCTCGTTATCATTTAATAGTTGAGTAACAGCATCGGCAAATTGCTGAGGTGTATCTGCAATTAAAATATCGTGGTTATTGGTGTACTCAATTCCTTCGGCAGCTATAGTGGTAGCAATTATAGTTTTGCCCATAGCCATGCCTTCTATAATTTTTATGCGCATACCGCCACCCGAAAGCAACGGAACTATCATCAAATTTTTGGAATGTATGTATCCATGTGCATCTGCTACTTCACCGTCAATAATAATATTTGTGGCGTTTAAGTTTTTTAGCCAAGCGGGCATGTGGCGGCCTGCAAGGTGTAGTTTTAAATTTGTGTTTTGTTTCTGCACAACGGGCCACACATCGTTTATCAGCCATTTAACGCCTTCTTCGTTAGGCATCCAGTTCATGGCGCCTAAATGAAAAACGGTATTTACTTCCGGAGAATTAGTTGCGGTTCTGTAATCATTTATGTTAATACCAAACGGAAAACTGAGTGTCGGCACATTACAACCCATGCTTTTGAAAACATTGGCATCGGCTTGTGTAATGCATATAATAGCATCGTAACGGTTAAGCATTTGCAACTCGTAATTTTTTAAGCGCAATGCAAGCAAGTTAAAATACCATCGTTTTAATGGATTACTAACCGCTTTAGCCATTCGTTTCCAAATCATAAACTCTACATTTTGCGAACGCAAAACTATTTTTGCATTGCTATGTTTTCTTATTGTGGCCAAATACGGGGTGGCGTAAAGCGTTTCTAAATGAACAATATCAAACTTGTTTGCTTTTAGCAGTTTTTTTAATTCTCCCTCAAAACTTGCAGAAAAAAAACGGCTTATGTTGTACGATTTTGATGAGAATAAATTGGCAAAAGCTTGCAATGGCTTTACTCTTGTGTCAATAAAAACCGATTGATAATTTGTTTTTTTTCGATAATCTGCATCTATTTCTTCGGTGGGTGTATTGTGTTTATGTGTTTTAATTGCCATCACGGTTACATCGTTTTCGGCCTTAATAAGGCCTTCGGTTAAAACGTGCATGGCTTGTGTACCGCCATCGGTTGGCGGAAACGGAATTTTACTACAGAGTTGTAAAATTTTCATAGCAGAGAACGAAGGTAAAATTTTATCTGTTTAATTCTGATTATGTATTTTAGCGCACGCAATGGCAGAACTAAAAAAATATTTGATAACCGGCTTTTCGGGTTTTGTAAGTCATCATTTTTTAGATTATTTGGAGCAAAACAAAATGCAAGCCGAAATAGTGGGTGTGGATACAAATGCGCCCGACTTTGATTTTAATGTTTACAATCATTTAAACTGCAGTTTCAAGAAAATTGATTTACTCGATAAAACACAGGTAGAAAATATTTTTGCAGATTTTGCTCCTGATTATGTTTTGCACTTGGCATCATATAGCAGTGTGGCTTTTAGCTGGCAACATCCGGTTGAGAGTTTTGCGAACAATACCAATATTTTTCTCAACCTGATTGAAACTATTCGCCTGAAAAAAATAAACTGCCGCGTTCTTTCGGTTGGTTCATCAGAAGAGTATGGTAATGTGGCAGCAGCCGATTTGCCTTTGAAAGAAAACATGCATCCCAAGCCGCTTAGTCCTTATGCTGTAGCTCGCGTGTCGCAGGAAATGTTATCTAAAATTTATGTTGATGGATATGGAATGGATATTGTGTTAACACGCTCTTTTAACCACATTGGTCCGCGCCAAAAACCGGTTTTTGTTATTCCATCGTTTGCAAAGCAATTGGTGGAGATGAAAAAAAACAATGCCGCAGAAAATATTTTAACCACAGGCGATACTTCAATTGTTCGCGATTTTGTGGACGTGCGAGATGTGGTGCACGCATATCATTTGCTTTTTAATAAAGGCATAAAAGGCGAAGTTTATAATATTTGCTCCGGAACAGGTACATCGCTTAATGGTATAATTGATGCCATGTCGGCAATGCTAGAAATTAAAGTTGAGAAGCAATTAAATTCCTCGCTCGTTAGGCCAAACGATAATAAGATTATTATTGGCGATAGCTCTAAAATTAAAAGCCACACTTTGTGGCAGCCATCTTATAATTTGCAAAATAGTTTGGCTGATATTATTTCTTGCTTCGTAAAAAGATAAACAAAGTTTATCAATTGTTATGTTTTTGAGATTTCATTAACATTTTTCGACTAAATCCACCAAAAATCCGACAAAAAGTCTTTTTCGTAAATCTTAATTATTTCTGTATACAGAAATAATTTTAATTTAGCAGCCATTATCCAACCCCTTGATTATGAGAAAAATAATTACTCATTTTTTTGTTTTTTCGTCTTTAATTTCTTGTCAATTATTTGCACAAGCGAACTTCAATAGCAATACCGCTGCGGGTAATTGGAGTCTGAATACCAGTTGGACTTTAGTATCTGGAACAGATGCTGATGGTGTGCCTGATGCAAATGATAATGTTACCATTTTAACCGGTCATCAGGTAAATATAAACATAAACGCAGCGTGTAATAACTTAATTCAAAACGGAACCGGACTTATTAATTTTAACACTAACAGTTGTACACTTGCAGTGGGGGGGAATTATACCCTTAATGGAAGCGATGGAACTTCGGGTGGTGGTGCAACGAGGGTAATGACAGTTGCCGGTAATTTGATAGTATCAGCTACAGCAACAGCAGCCGATATAATAGGCATAGATTTTACAGTATCGGGAACGAGCGCCATTGACGGAGCTTTTATTATTGCGGGTGTAAACGGAGTAAAAACATTTACAGGCGATGTTACTATTGGAAGCTCTGGATCATTTACTATTTCTGTTGTCGAAACGGTAACAATGTCAAGTAATTTAACTATTAACTCTACCACAGCAGCTTTAACATACAGTGCGGCAGGCACAATTAACCTTGCCGGAAATTTTAATAATACAGGAACAGTTAATTTTAATGCTGTCGGAGCTACTCTTGCCGTTACGGGCACACTTACTACAAACAGCGGAAGTGTGATTACAGGAACAGCCACAGGGATTTTAACTGTTGGTGGCACTGCTACCGTTTCTGCAGGAGGAACAAGCACTTGGGGTAGAGGCACGTTTACAATTACAGGTACAACTACCGTTAACGGAACACTTTTATTCAACAACGCAACAGGAGCTAAAACATTTACAGGAAACGTAACATTCAATGGAGGAAGTGCATTAACTTACAATGCAAGCCCTACGCTTACTTTATCAAATAATTTAATAATTAATGGAGCAGTAACAATTAGCGGAACCACCACAGGAGTAATGAATGTGAATGGAACTATGACCGTTTCGGCCGGTGCGACTTTAACTTATAGCGACCAAACCATTTCGGTTACAGGTTTAACTTCTATTAACGGAACCATTGCATTCACTAACAACCAGGGTGGAAAAACATTTTCTTCTGTAACAATTGCTGCAACAGGCAATTGGAATTGTGGTGCTGCCGATGAAGCATTTTCATTTTCGGGTACATTAACTAATAATGGAACTTTCACGGCAAGTGCTACATCGGCAGCAGCCAGTAATTATTCTTTTACAGGAACAACTTCATCAATAGTTGGTACATACACTATTCCTAACCTTTCGGTTACAGGCGGTGCAGCAGTGCTTACCAATAACGGAACATTAAATATTACAAACAACCTTTCTGGCTCGGGCACATTTGTGCAGGCGGCAAATATGGTTTTAAACTATTCGTCAACTGTTAACAACATTAGCACAGCATTAACTTTCACTGCAACGGCAACCGGTAATACTGTAAACTATAATGGTGCAGGAGCGCAAACTATCCGCGGTGTTACTTATCATCACCTGCGTGTAACCACAAGTGGAACGAAATTAATGGGTGGAGACATCATCATAAACGGAAACCTTACGGTAGAAAACACCGCAGTGTTGGATGCAGATGTAACCAATAATCGAAGAATTACATTACTTGGCAACTGGACAATAACAAGTACCAACTCCGATCCATTTCTTGAACAACAAGGCCGTGTAACATTTGCTGCCACAAGCGGGACTCAAACTATTAGCAATCCGCTTGTTGCCGGAGAAACATTTTACGATGTTTATTTTCAGTCATCATCGGTAACAAACCCTGCTTACAGTACAAGCGTTAATATTAATACATCGGCTATTACCTATGCTACGGGCGTATTGCAGATGAATAACAATGACCTTGCCTTAACCATGTCTGGTGTTAATTCTACATTCACAGCCGGAAGCATTTTAACCACAGGTAATAATACAGCTTTTACTGTTACTGATGCATCTGTATTACGAAGAGTAGATTTTGATGGAACCCAGTTTGGCGATGCCACATTTGGCTTTACTACCAATGTAACAGCCAATGATATTTATTTCGATGGCTCGGATTTTTACGGTACCGAAAATTTTACAAAAACAGGTACTGGAATTAACGATTGTGCAGGAGGATGTGTGTTTAATGGCACTTGCTCATTTACAACTATACCCGGTGGTGACAGATGGAGAATGGGACATGTCAACCCCGATATATTTTACAATGCTTCTTTTATCCATGATGGGATCGGCAATTTTATTATTGGCAGACAAACAAACGGAAACGAATTTTATGGCACAACAACTATAACGTCTACTACTGCCGGTGGTTTTTTTATTACCCGTAACAATGGCACGGCAGGAGCTTCTGCAACTTTTTACGGACCTCTAATAATTAATGTGAGCTTAAGCGGAAACGTAAACTTTTCTGAAGGTGGCAGTGCGTTTAACTATAACGTAACTTTTGATAACACCATTCAGTGTAATTCAACAGCAACATCTACCGGTGATATCCGGTTCGGGAATGGCGCATTGGGAACTATTACGCTTACAACTAATGCTCAGTTTATTGCAGGTTCTGTTTTAGGACAAACACTTATTTTGATGCGTAACGTAACTCAAAACGGGACTAACACTCAAACAATTACCACAACAGGAGCTAACTCCTATGTTGATATTTCATCGGCCACATTGCCATGCACTTTTGCCGGCCCGTTCACAGTTACTACAAAACGATTGATATCTACATCAGCAACTTACAATAACAATTGCTCATTTATCATCAGCGATACTATGCAGGTGCGTAACAATACTTTTGCCGGATTAACCAATACAATTAATTTTTCGGGTACTGTAAACAGCATCGGAAATGGAGGAAACACCTTTACCAATTCATCGGGCAATACAACAATCACTAATTCTAATACAGCCATTTTAAGTTTCGGCCAATTTGCTACCGATAATTTTGATGGTAATGTAACATTTGTGCAAACGGGCACCGGAGCTTTGCAGCCGGCTAATAATGCAACAACTCCAAGCACTTTTGCACGTAATGTATCCACCACCGGCAGCACAGCAACTATCACATTTGCCCGAGCACGTTTTGATGGAAGCACCACTCAAACACTGTCTGGTCCTGCAGCATTTCCACCGGCATTTACCAATGTTCAAATTTCAAATACGAATACCGGAACGGGAATAAGCGTTACCGTTAACAATGTGAATTTTACAACCGGAACTGTAACCATGACCAGCGGAACTATAAATTTGAATGGTAACACATTATCAATTGGCACTGCTACTGCTACTGCCGGAACGCTTACGTACACTGCCGGCTATTTCTTTAACGGAACATTACGCAGATGGTTTGCTGCTGCAAGTATGACAATAGCCAGTGCTCGCGGACATTTCCCTATGGGAACCAGCAATAATCACTATCGCCCGGTGTGGCTTGCTTATACTGCTAATTTATCTAACGGTGGTACTATAAGTGTAACTCATAACCCAACTTACCCGGCATGGTACAATGGCATTACTGCATATAACGATGCAAGCTGGGGAAATACGGTGATTGCAGTTTCAAACTCTAACTGGACAATTGCTACCGGAAACAGTTTGGCATTTAATGGCTCCACTGCCCAGTTGCGCTTTGGCGGACAAGGTTTTGATGCATTTGTTTTAACCGATATTAATGCATCCCTTTTAACTTCTACTGTTGGTACCTTTAGCGCTTCTACAAGTGTAAACACACCGCTTGAAGTAAACCGCACAGGTTTATCAAGTGCCAATGTAAATAACACATGGACAATAGGAACGCGCAACATAGTAGCATCACCGCTGCCAATTTCGCTGCTTAGTTTTAATGCAGTGCCGCAAGGCGATATAGTGAATGTAACTTGGAGCACTGCCACCGAAACTAATAACGACTTTTTTACCGTAGAGCGTAGTGCCGATGGAATAAACTTTTCTGCTCTAACAAAAGTTGATGGTGCCGGTAACAGCAATCAGATTTTAAATTATAACGTGAATGATGAATTACCGCTTTCAGGTACATCTTATTATCGCTTAAAGCAAACCGATTTTGACGGAAATTTCACCTACTCGCAAATTGTTGCCGTTAATTTTAATGTATCAGCTAATCTGCTTGTTATTTTTCCTAACCCAGTTAGTGATGATTTAATTTTCGTCAATAACATTGATGCGAATGATGTGTTAATCGTTACTATTTACGATGCGTCTGGCAAGGAAATACTTGCTGAAACTAACTTTGCTGCAAAACCATACTTAAACATAGCAAGCTGCAGCGAAGGTTTTTATTTAGTAAAACTAGTACTTGTTAATGGTAAAGTGCTAAATGGCAAATTTGTAAAAAACTAAAAAATCAGTTTTTTAATTTTTGATAATGGCGTATCATTTCGCCATAATTTAGTCCAAGAGCCAAGCCATTCACCGTCATCGCAATTCGCTTTGCTTTTGTTTCTTCGGTCTTTGCACTTTCTATCCATTTGCTGAAATAGTTCTGATTGCTTCGGCTCATTTTTTTAAATGTTTCCATTGCTTGTGGCTCTTGTGCAATGCAATCAAGCATATCAAGCGATTGCTTGTACTCTCTTTTGTCGAGTTCAAATTTTAAGGTAACTGCTGCGCCCTTCGTTTTTCCAATGGCTTTTCGTATTTCGGCATTTAGCGGAAAAATAAAAACGCCACCGCCTGCCGGCATTACCTCTTTCATTTCAATAGGATGCTCGTCAATGCTTCCCTTTACTTTAAACGATTGTCGGTTACCTGGTTTTAATTTTTGTGCAATGTCGGTAGGCACATCAATATAAGTCCATCCTGTTTTTTCACCATTTTTTGAAAAGCGCTGAATAATTGCCGTAAACTTTACCATTAAATTGTTACTTCGCCTTTATAAACAAATTCGGCCGGACCTTCCAAATAAATATCAGTAAACGTATGCGCACCTGTTTTTTTAAACCGCACATTTAGCTCACCGCCTTTTGCTTTTATTTTGCAATAGTTTTCGCTTGTTGCGATGGATAATAGCGATGCAACTATAGCGGCCGCAGTAACCCCTGTGCCGCAGGCAAGCGTTTCGTTTTCTACTCCGCGCTCATAGGTTCGGATGCGTACATAGTCGCCAGCTTCTTCTATAAAGTTTACGTTAGTACCACCGGGTAAATATTTTTTATCGTACCTCATTTTTTTTCCTTCTTCATACACATTGTATGAATCTAACGCGCTTACTTTTTTCACAACGTGTGGCGAACCGGTGTTTAAAAAAAGCGAATCACGGTTTTGTTCCACAGTCAATACATCATTCATTTTCAAACTAATGATTCCATTGTTTAAAACAGAGGCAGTATGCGCACCATCAAATGTTACAAAACTTGCTTTGTCTTTAATTATGTTTAGGTGTCTTGCAAATTCCACAATACATCGGCTGCCATTACCACATAAGCTTTGCGAACCATCTGGATTATAAAAAATCATTTCAAAATCGTATCCTGCTTTGTTTTGTAATAGCATTAGTCCATCTGAACCGATGCCAAATTTTCTGTCACAAAGTTCAGTTACAAGTTTTAAATTACCGATTTCAAAAATATTTTTTCGGTTATCAATTAAAATAAAATCGTTGCCGGCACCTTGGTATTTATAAAAAGGAATTGTCATTTTATTTTGGCTAACAGATTTTGGTCTTTCACAATTTCAAATTGCTTAAAATTATTTGTTTTATCTAATCGGTAAACTACTTGTTTTAGTTTTAGATAAATCACATCATCCAATTTGAAAACTTGTGGGGTTTCTTCTTTGGCAATACCAAACAACACAATTTTATTGTTTATCAGTTTGTATCCTTTGTAGTTTATTGGCGATTGCCAAAATTCTACGCTGTAACTCCCGAGCAGCTTTTTACTATCGTCCCTAACTCCGCTTTCTTTTTGCAGCAAAGAGTCTTTTGTGTTTTTTATTTCACTATTTGGGTTAGCTACTTCAATGATTTTTACTGCCAAAAGTTCGTCTTTCATTACCACAATGTCATCGGTATTTACAATGGTGGCAGTTGAGGTGCTATCAAAAATAATGGAGTCCGAAAAGTAGTTTTTCCCATTTATAGAAGTAGAATCCGTAGCAGATTTTATTGAGTCTGCGTTTTGTTTAGTGTCAGTTTTATTTGATGACACATATTTAATTATCTCTGTCGGCTTTGTTTCTGATATGGAATAAATAGTATCCGAACTGCCTTTAAAAAGTTCCATTTTACTAATGTATTCATCAATTTTAAAAATAAAAAAACCAGATCCAATTAATAGACCGGTGGCGATGCCAAGCAGGTAAATAATTATTTTGTTTGAGAAATTCACAGCTATTGAATTGTAAAATTAGTTAATTGGCATTAGAGCAGACTTATACTTGTTAAAAAAAGTTAAAACAGCCGTTTGTTTACAACAATGGCAAATGTTTTGCGTTTAACCATTGTAATTTTATAACTCTAAAATCATAACGCTATGAAAAAGTACATCGGAATTTTTGCAACAGCCACCCTTGGAGGGGCAATTGCCTTAGGGCTCAATCATTTTTTTACATCGGCTACGCCAGCAGCGACTAATTCACTTGTTATTAGCCAGCAGCCGGTAAAGTACACAGGATTTAGTGGCACAGTACCTGAAAGCGGAATTAGCTTTGTGCAAGCTGCCGATGTTTCGGTACATGCTGTGGTACACGTAAAAACAAGTTATGGCAGTCAGCCCACAAGCAATCACCAGTCATACGATCCATTTCGCGATTTTTTTTGGGGCAACCCACATCAGCAGCCGCAAGAATCGAGCGGTTCGGGCGTAATTATATCAGGCGATGGATACATTGTTACCAACAATCACGTGATTGAAAACGGTGAAAAAATAGAAATTACGCTTAACGATAAGCGCATTTATGATGCAACAGTTGTAGGGCGCGACCCATCTACCGATTTAGCTTTGCTTAAAATTACGGAGAAAGATTTGCCGTATCTCATGTATGGTAATTCGGATGATGTGAAAGTGGGCGAATGGGTTTTGGCAGTGGGTAATCCGTTTAATTTAACATCTACGGTTACAGCCGGAATTGTAAGCGCCAAAGGGCGCAACATAAATATTATTAACGATAATAACGGAAACGGACAAGCACCTATTGAATCGTTTATACAAACGGATGCTGCTGTAAACCCCGGAAATAGCGGAGGGGCGCTCGTTAATACAAAAGGCGAATTGGTAGGGATTAATACTGCCATTGCATCTAACACGGGTTCGTATTCAGGTTATTCGTTTGCAATACCTGTAAACATTACTAAAAAAGTAGTTAACGATTTATTGGAATTTGGCAATGTGCAGCGTGCATTTTTGGGTGTAAGCATCCGCGACATAGACGCAAACTTTGCCAAGAAAAATAATATCAATACCCTTAACGGAGTATATGTGAATGGAACAACAGAAGGCGGAGCCGCTGAATTAGCAGGAATAAAAGATGGTGATGTGATTGTAAAAGTTGCCAATATGAAAGTGAGTAACACATCGGCATTGCTCGAACAAATTGGCAAATTTCGCCCTGGCGATAAAATTACCTTAACCGTTAAACGCAATGGTAAAGAGATGGTCTTGCCCGTAACACTAAAAAACAAAAACGGAGATACCAAGTTGGTAAACAAGCCCGATATTGAAAACTCAAAAATGCTGGGCGCTATTTTCGATAACGTGAGTGCCGATGACATGAAAAAATTGGGCATAACAGGTGGAGCGCAAATAACCGATTTAGAAGGTGGCAAGCTCAGAAGTGCCGGTATTAATCAAGGATTTATCATCACCGCTGTAGATAAAAAGAAAATTAACAATGTAAAAGATTTAGAAACCGCTTTGCAAAATAAAAAAGGCGGAGTGCTTATAGAGGGCATTTACCCTAACGGAATGAAAGCATATTATGCCTTTGGCTTGTAAAATAATGAACAACATCCCGTTGTTTGGTCGAATAGAAGGCGCAATTCGTATGCGCCTTCTATTCACTCACCGACTGTTGTTGTTAAGTGCTGACAATCAGAAATCTAAATGATTAACAAAACCGTAAAATGTAGTTAACAAAACTTGCGCTATATCTAAAAAAAGATACATTTGCACAAAATTTCTGACCGGGAATTACGTTTTATATAAGAAAAGAAATTAACCAATGAGACAGCTAAAAATTACCAAATCAATAACCAACCGCGAGAGTGCATCTCTCGACAAATATCTCCAAGAAATTGGCAGGGAAGAGTTGATTACAGCCGAAGAGGAAGTGGCATTGGCCAAACGCATACGCGATGGTGACCAATGGGCACTCGAAAAATTAACCAAAGCTAACTTGCGTTTCGTGGTGTCGGTATCAAAACAATACCAAAACCAAGGATTGAGTTTACCCGATTTAATTAATGAAGGTAACTTGGGTTTGATTAAAGCTGCTAAGCGTTTTGATGAAACGCGCGGATTTAAATTTATTTCTTACGCAGTTTGGTGGATTCGTCAATCTATTTTACAAGCTTTGGCCGAGCAATCCCGTATTGTTCGCTTGCCACTTAACCAAGTGGGCTCGTTAAATAAAATTAACAAAGCGTTTTCTAAACTTGAGCAAGAATTTGAGCGCGAACCCACTCCGGAAGAATTATCAAAAATTTTAGATTTACCTGAAGATAAAGTAGCTGATACTATGCGTGTTTCCGGCAGGCACGTTTCTATGGACGCGCCATTTGCAAATGGAGAAGACAGTACTTTGATGGATGTGATGGTTAACCCCGATTCGCCAAAAGCAGATACAAGTTTGATGAACGAATCGTTACAAAAAGAAATAGAACGCTCACTTTCTACATTAACAGAAAGAGAAAGAGATGTAGTGAAATTATTTTTTGGAATAGGCCAAAACCATGGCTACACGTTAGAAGAAATAGGAGCTAAATTTGATTTAACACGCGAGCGTGTTCGTCAAATTAAAGAAAAAGCTGTTCGCAGATTACGCCACAGTTCGCGCAGCAAACTTCTAAAAGCATATTTGGGTTAAGCTATAAATGAAACCAACTAACCGAAACCGCACAGCAAGGAAAAATTAAAACCTACTGTGCGGTTTCGCATTTATTACAAAACATAAAACACACTATGGAAGCAGTAAAAGAAAAATCAAAAGCGAGTTACGAAAATCAGTTGAACGGCTGGATACAGCAAGAAAAAGCGGCCATCGAATTAATAGGTATAATAGGGAAATTGTGGTTTGACAAATCAGTAGAGCTCGTAATTTTTCGTAATCAATTAATTGACAGAAGCGCTACTGAACTAATGCAACTGCATCAGTACGCCAATGATGTGGTGAAAAAACCAATTGACGTGAACGATACCTTGCAACTTGCTCGTGAAATACAAAATTTAGAAATCGTACCATCACGTATTGATATTGGTAAATTATCTGCCGAGTGGAATCAGGAAAAAAATAAATCGGTAGCGGAGTTTTTGAAATCCAAATTAGGCGGGTTTATTGGCAACGAAAAATTTTCACTCGAACCAAAAGATGTGGTGTTATATGGCTTCGGCAGGATAGGTCGCTTAGCTGCTCGCGAACTTATTTCGCAGGCAGGCAAAGGTGAGCAGTTACGTTTGCGTGCAATTGTTACCCGCGACAAATCAGATAACGATATTGTAAAGCGTGCCGAATTACTACGTACCGATTCGGTTCACGGACCTTTCCCGGGAACAGTGATAGCTGATGTGCCTAACCGTTCTCTGATTGTAAATGGGCACACTATTCACATGATTTCGGCTTCCGACCCAACTAATATTGATTATTCGTCATACGGAATTAATAATGCTTTATTGATTGATAATACCGGTGTTGCACGCGACAGAGAAGGATTGTCAAAACATTTAAAATCAAAAGGGATTGCAAAAGTGCTTTTAACAGCACCGGGCAAAGGCGATATTCCAAATGTGGTGCATGGTGTAAACCACACACAATATAAAGCCGATGAAACTGTTTTTTCTGCTGCATCGTGTACTACCAATGCAATTGTTCCTGTTTTAGCAGTAGTTCATAAAATATTTGCAATCGAAAAAGGTCATATTGAGACCATTCACTCATACACTAACGACCAAAATTTATTGGATAATTATCATGATAAATTTCGCAGAGGCCGTTCGGCAGCAATAAACATGGTGATTACCGAAACCGGTGCCGATAAAGCAGTTGCAAAGGTGATTCCTGAATTAGGCGGCAAATTAACAGGAAATGCAGTGCGTGTTCCCACCCCTGATGTTTCGTTAGCGATTTTAAATTTAACGCTCGGAAAACCTACTAACAAAGATGAAATAAACGAAGCTATGCGCGATGCAGCGTTAAATGGCGATTTAGTAGAACAAATTCAGTATTCGTTTTCAAACGAATTAGTATCGAGTGATTGTGTAGGAAACCCTTGCGCAAGTATTTTTGATAGCCCAGCCACCATCATCAGTAAAGATGGAAAAAATGTGGTGCTCTATGTTTGGTACGATAATGAATATGGTTACACGCGCCAGGTAATAAGATTTGCAAAGCATTTGGCCGAAGTTAGAAGATTAACCTACTATTAGTAATAAAGTAAAGGCCCGCCACAGGCGGGGGTTTTTTGTAATTTTAAATTGTGAAAACATTTCAGATACCCGATTTTTATCGTAGCCCCATTATTTCGAGAATAAAAAACAAGCGAAAATTATTAGACCCAAAGAAGAAAGATTTATCGCCTACGATTTTAGATTTTGGAGATGTGGTTTTTTACATTGCGCGCCATTTCGGTTTCTGTTATGGTGTGGAAAACGCAATTGAAATTTCTTTTAAAGCTGTGGACGAAAATCCAGGTAAGCGAATTTATTTGCTTAGCCAGATGATTCATAATCCTACAGTGAATAAAGATTTGCAGGAGCGAGGCGTGAATTTTTTAATGGATACTGAAGGCAATACTATTACACCTTTTAACAAACTTACAGCTAACGATGTGGTAATTATACCGGCATTTGGCACAACTTTAAACATAGAAAAACAATTAAGTGAAATTGGTCTCGACATAAAAAAATACAATACCACTTGCCCGTTTGTGGAACGTGTATGGAATAAATCAGAAAAATTAGGGGAAGAAAAATACACGATTATAATTCACGGTAAGCATAGCCACGAAGAAACTCGTGCCACCTTTTCGCGCAGCGAAACGCATGCCCCTTCAATAGTTGTAAAAAATATAGATGATGCCATATTTTTGGGCGAATATATTTTAGGGAATAAAACAGATCGTGATTTTGATGAAAAGTTTAGCGGTAAAATTTCTAAAAATTTTGATAAGCAAAACGACTTGAATAGAATAGGAGTTATTAATCAAACTACCATGCTTGCTACCGAAACACAAGCCATTGCCGATTATTTAAAACAAATAATGGAGAAAAAATACGGAGCAGAGAATATTAAACATCATTTTGCTGATACGCGCGACACGCTTTGTTATGCCACCAACGAAAATCAAGATTCTACTTATGAATTACTTAAGCAGGATGCCGACCTTGCTTTTGTGGTGGGTGGATATAACAGTTCTAACACATCGCATTTAGTGGAGCTATGCGAAGAAAAGTTACCTACTTATTTTATATCGTCTGCTGATGAAATAAAATCAAGCACAAAAATTTCGCATTTTATTTACAGCGAAAAAATGAAAAGAGAGACGATAAATTATCTGCGGGGAAGCAAACCGTTGAAAATAATTTTAACAAGTGGAGCTTCATGCCCCGATTCGATGGTGGATGAGGTGCTAAAGAAAATTCTTTCTTATTTTCCTCAATGCAAAAAGATTGATGATGTGCTTTCGGATTTTTAACAGATATTTTTCAAGATTTCCTCACATATGAATTTAGCCGATTGACCATCTCCAAAAAGTGTAGGGAATTTTAATTCGACATTATTCAAAAAGGAGTTAAAACCGTTTGTTATTTTTTTGGCATCGGCATCGCATATTTTAGCGCAGCCGCAGTTTACTAATTCTACCCATTCGGTTTGCGCTCTTAATATTAGGCATGGTTTTTTAAAAAAGAATGCTTCTTTTTGTACACCACCCGAATCAGTTAAAACTATTCGGCAGTTTTTTTCTAAAACCACCATTTCTAAAAAAGATGCAGGTGCAATAATTTTAAATCGGCTATTTTCTTGTACTGATTTTAAGTTTTCCGCAGTAAGATTTTTTTCAATCATTTTGGCGGTGCGCGGATGTAACGGGAGCACCACATCTAACTCGTGCTTTATGCTTAATGCATTTAGTGTACTAAAAAGGGTATTAAGTCGCTCAGCAATATCGGTGTTATTATCGCGATGAATGGTTGCTAAAATAAATTTATTTGACTTTAAATTATTTTTTGCGAGTACATCGGTTTTTTTCTCTGCTATCTCAGAAAAGTATAAACTGTTATCGTACATCACATCTCCGCAATGGTAAATTTTAGGATTGTCGTTGTTGTGAGGTGCACTGTTATTTTCTTTAAATCCTTCGTTCAATAAATTTTTATATCCGGCAAGGGTAGGAGAGAAGAGCAACGTGGAAACATGATCGCACATAATTCGGTTTACTTCTTCGGGCATTGTTTTATTAAAAGAGCGTAAGCCGGCTTCAATATGCACAACCGGAATGTGAATTTTTGATGCTGCCACGGCTCCTGCCAATGTTGAATTGGTATCGCCATATAGTACTATTGCATTTGGCTTTTCTTTTTGTAAAATTTCTTCTATTCCGGTTATCATTGCTGCAGTTTGCTTTCCGTGCGAACCGCTGCCTACATTCAAATTATAATCGGGTGCAGGTATGCCAAGTTCATCAAAAAAAACCTGCGACATGTTCTCGTCATAGTGTTGTCCGGTGTGTACAATTAGTTCTTTTATCTTGTCCGAGAAATTATTTTTTATCGCTCTGCTAATTGCAGCAGCTTTTATAATTTGTGGTCTTGCGCCTATTACGGTTAGTATTTTTATCATCGTCTTCTTTTTTTAAATCATTCCTTCATCAGCAAAACTATAATAAGCATGATTGGTTACTATAATATGATCGGCAACAGGTATTTTAAGTATTGCACCAGCTTCTTTTAAATTTTTAGTGAGCTTTATATCAGCATCGCTTGGTTTTAAATTTCCGGATGGATGATTGTGAAACAAAATTATAGAGGACGCCAACTGCTCGATTGCTTTTTTGAAAATGATTTTTGTGTCAACTACAGTACCGCTAACACCTCCCGTACTTATTTGTTCGCTCTTTATAACTGCATTGGCTCGGTTCAAATATAAAACATGAAATTCTTCGTGAGGCAAATCAAGCATATAGCTTTTTATGTATACATAGGCATCGCGGCTGGTTGTGATTTTTATTTGCTTTTGCGGTTCAGCATCTTTTCTTCTTCTGCCTAATTCAAGTGCAGCTATTATTGTTATTGCTTTAGCTTCGCCTATTCCTTTAAATTGCGTTAAATCTGTTACGTTTAGTTTTGCTAATTCATGCAAATTGTTTTTGTACTCGCTAAGTATCCTTTTAGATAAATCAACTGCCGTTTCGTTTTTATTGCCAGAACTAATTAATATCGCAATTAGCTCAGCATCTGTTAATGTAAGGCGGCCTTTTTCTAATAGCTTTTCCCTTGGTCGGTCTTCTTCTGCCCAAGCTTTTATGGTAAGTAATTTAGTTTCTTCGCTCACGTTTTAAAAATAAAAAAATCCCGTTGCTTAACAACGGGATTTTTTAAATAATAATTACAGCTATTGTTTATCAATTAACCAAGCGCGCACATACTGCCATTTTTCGTATTCGGTTCTGTTCTCTAAGTAATCTTTTTGGTATTCAGGGCCGCCTACTTTATAGTTTGATGTAAACACCACTTTCTTGTAATCAAAACCACGTTTCTTTAATGCGGCAATAATTTTTGATTCAGTTTCTGCAGCACGAGCTTTTGCGAGCAGGCCATTATTGGCATATACCTTTGCATTAACAGGTACTTTTGATGCACATGAAGAGACGTATACTTTTACATAACCGGTAGAATTATATCGTTCAATAATTGCATCAATCAGTTTAGTAAACTGCTCTTCTTCCACATCAATTGTTGTTTTAGCATACGTAAAATGGAACTCGTAAAGCGCATCACCAAACGAATTAGGAGATGGGTTGTAACCCGATGGCAATGTGGTATTTCCTTGCTTTAAGTATTTAATTGTGATTGATTGTTTTATGTCAACAATTTTAAATTTATTACCACTATCGCTCACTTTTAATGTTTGAATTGGCATCCCTGTAGTTTCATCGGTTACATTTATTTCAAGCATTTTTGTAAGCACATCATCGTACTCTGATACTTGTACTAAGTAACTTCTGTCTGATGGTAATCCGCAAAACTTGAATACTCCATTTTTGGTTGTAACTGTTTGTGTTATTTTTCCGTTGTTGTCAGTTAATTTAACTGTTACGTCTTTGGTGATAGGCGCTCCGGTTGTTTTGTCTTTTAATGTTCCTTCAACGCATATTGTTTCAATTTTTGTTTTAGGATTATTCACCACCACATCTTTACCACGTTTTTTAATATTGAGTATAACGGTGTAGTTATTGGCACTCATCAGGTACTTAATAATATTCGGTTTATTGGTTACACGCACTGTTTGAATTTCTTCGCCACTCATTTTTTGAATATTGGCAACAGTGCTCGCTTTTAGCACATCATCAAATTCATTAATATCAATTATGTAATTGCGGTCGTTAGGTAAATTGGTAAATTTGAAATAACCATTCGCATCGGTTTTAATGCTCATGTTTTTATCATTCTTTGAATCTGTAAGTGTAACATCCACATCTTTGAGCGGAGCAGATTTTTTATCTACTAAAGTTCCGCTAATAGCAATTAAATCTCCGCTGCCTGTTCCGCCTTGTGGTCCGCCAATGTAAATTGTTTTGTAAACCGATTCTTTTTGCGACTCGTAATAATCATCAAATACAGATTTGAAATTTTCGGTGTGTGCAATATTGCCATCAATTTCTACTTCCAATTTAAATTGCTTTCCGGGAGGCAGGGCGGTAATCATTTTTCCGGTTAGTTTATTCGGAATATAATCTTTGTATTCCCCTGTTTCGCTATTGGTTATTCTTACTGCTGTTCCTGGAGGCAATGCTGAGCCATCGTACATTTTCACAAACCATATCATAAGCGCCACCGGCTCAACGGGTGGTGCAGGAACGGTTACCATGTAAATATCTTTTTCACCTTGTCCGCCTTCGCGAGTAGATGAAAAATACGCTCGTTTACCATCAGTAGATGTTACATAAAACACATCATCCTCAGTGGTGTTTAGCGGAAAGCCCACATTTTCAGGAGAGCTCCAGCCGGTATCGTTTTTGGATGTAAAAAAAATATCGAAACCACCCATGGATTGGTGCCCTTTTGAACTGAAAAACATAGTAACACCATCGGGGTGAATAAATGGAGCTTCTTCATCATAAGGCGTATTTATTTTTGCGCCCATGTTAATCGCTTTTCCCCATTTACCATTCGGTAACTTACGGCACATGTAAATGTCTCGGCCACCATAGCCGCCTTTGCGCTCACTCACAAAATAAAGTGTGTTCCCATCGGCAGTAACGCAGGCGTGTGTTTCCCATGCAGTAGTATTTATGTCGGTTACTTCGCCTTCGCCCACTCCCATTTTTTCTGGCACTGACCATACATCACCATTCAATTCGCTCACATAAATATTTCCATCGCCATTATCATCTTTGTAAATAAATAGTTGCTGTCCATCTGCCGAAAGGCCAATGGTAGCTTCGTGATCAAATGTATTGATGGTAGAGCCAATTGTTTTTGCGCCTTCCCATTTTCCATTCACACGTCTGCTTACCCATATATCTTCAAAATATTCGCCCTGCAGTGTTTTGTTGTCTTCTCCACCTGTTCCTTTTCTGCGCGAGGTGAAAAATAAATATTCTTCATCGGCCGAAATCACAGGACTATATTCAGGCAATGGGCTGTTTATACTATCGCCCATGCTTGTGATTACGTAATTTACAGGAGCATTTACATACGTTTTCCCGTTTTTACACCAATCTATTCGGTGGTTAATATCATCAATCACATCGCTGTTTTTTTTTCCTACCAATGCTTTGTATTTTTCAAATGTTGAAATTGCATCATTAAATCGGTAATCTAAATGGAAAGCAATGGCAAGGTAATAAAGGGCAATGTTTGGCGCACCTTTTTCGGATGATTCAAACTCAATATACTTAGGGTTTAGCTTGGTGCATGCTTTTTCTAAATATTTTACCGATTTTATTTTTTGGGTTGTAGATTGTAAATACAAATAGCCAACCTTGTAGTTAACATTTGCATTATTGCTATCCATTTTATGCAATTGCATAAAGGTGGATAAAGCCGTATCGTAAAACTGCTCGAGCATCATTAAATTTCCTTGCTCAAATAGTTTCCTGAACTCGCCTTTATTGGGCTGAGCAAAACAAATACCTGAAATAAAAACTGATAGAATTATGGATTTAAGTTTCAAATTCATTGTTGTGAGTGTGTATTTTATCGTTTAAGTAGCAAAATTAGCGTTTTAGGCATGGTTACGGGTTTAAAACGCTTTAATTTGTTAACAATAAACTGCTGAAATTAACAGCCGAATTGAGTATTTTTGAAGATAAACAATTACAGTTTGGCTAAGCGAGTAGCGATATTTTTAGTTTTTCAGATTTCAGTTGCAATTAATTTGCTCCAATCACAATCATTTCCGGATGTAAAAAAAGGAATGGTAGAAGCTGGTCTTAACTTGTCGCTATCATCAATTAATCTTTATCGCAACGATTTTATACGGCCGCATTTGGGTTATGGCGCAAGGATTACCTATCATTTTAATCAAACTTTTGCCATCATGGGCGAGTATAGTATTGCAAAGCCATTCGATGCAAAACCTACTTGGCAAAATATAAAATCGTCAAATGGAGGCGCAAATTTTTTAATTTATGGCGATGTGATAAATCAAGAAACTGAAATTTATATTTTGATGGGACTGAACTACCATTATCTGTCGGGCTTTTTTACGGGCAGTGGCGATAATTATGGCTTGACCAATTTTTTTGAGCCAAAAACGCGTGTGAGAGAAGAAAGAATAGGCGTAAACATTGGTTTCGGTATACAGCGGTCAATAAACCGTGTTACTTTTTTTGCCGATTTCAGGTACCGCTTTTCAACTACCGAGTTAGGAACGGGCATTAACGATGTGGGCTATTATGCAGGCTTTAGTTACAAACTTTTTAAAATGAAAAAGCGCTTGCGTGGAATTTATAAGAATGTGATAAAAACAAACGAATAGCTGTTACGCTTCGTTTAATACAGTTACTCTGAAATCAAATGAGCTTAATTCAGAAACTGTGTTTATAAAACCACTCCCATAATTAAGGTACAGAGATGAAAAATTATTAGTTCGCTCTTGCATAGCACCACCAGGAAATAGATTTTCTTTGATTTTAGAAATCTGACTAATTGAATTTTCGTATTGCAATTTTAACGATTTATTTACTTTCGACTCGATGTTTTTAAGGCCACTGATTGACTTCTGGTGTTCGGCTTCAATAGCAGCTTTTAGCGTTTTATCAATGCTACTTATTTTCTCTACTAAAGAATTATATACTATTTTCAATTCATCATTATACTTCTCTAAACTGATTGTTGCATCCGATTTTTTAGCCAAGTATTTTTTATTGATAGCTGATTGTTCTTCAAAAAAATCAGACCACACTAAGTCGAGCTTAGCAATTTTTTCAGCCCATTTTTTTTCAATCATCATTAATGATTTGCGTGGAAAAAGTATGGGAAACAAAGTTTGGTTTAAATCAAATGCTGATTTTAGCTGCAACCAATAACTTATTTCGGCAGCTCCGCCAATGTAAACAAGGTTGGGTAAAACTGTTTGTTGGTAAACAGGGCGTAGTGCTACATTAGGACTGAATTTTTCGGGCGAACTTTCAATTAACCCTGATAATTCGGTTTCAGTAAAACTAAGAGTGGAATTTAAAACATCATATTTTTTTGTTTCATCATTGTATATTATGCGCTCGCGCAAGTTGTTGTCTAAATAAAAAAAATTGATTTCGCGGGCGCTTATTTGTTTTTCGTATCCCAGTTTTTCGAGCGCTAAAGTAGTGGCGGCTATTTGCTTTTCGTTTTGTCTTTGTAAAATGTCGTTTTTCATTTCGGTAACAAAAAGCGATTTTAATTTTCTGTTGTCAGCGTCTATAATCACTAAATCACTATCAGGAAAAAGGCTGTAAACAAATTGCCGAGTGGCTTCTGAAAGATTCTTCCCTGCTAAATAGGCATCAGCAAAATATTTTTTTAAATCCTCTGCATTGGCATTTCCTTTTATCAACTCACAAAAATCAGCAAATATTTTTTCTAATCCATCAGTACTCATTCGCCCCACGGCTCCCTTTGCGGCTGTGTTCCATTTTAGTGATCTTCCAAAAAGATGAAAATGATTTACTTCTTCAAAATCGTGATCTTCAGTAGCCATCCAAAATACCGGAACGAAATTGTAATCGGTGTATTTATGCTTCAACTCTTTTGCCAAGCTAATGGCAGTAGCTATTTTGTAAATAAAATAGAGTGGCCCGCCAAAGAGGCAAAGTTGGTGGCCGGTGCAAATTGTAAATGTGTTTTTATCTTTAAGTGACTTAATTGCCGCTTGCAGCTTGGGCTGCATATCAAAATGGTTTTTGTTTCGTGCAATTAATTCCTCCGTTACAATATCTCTGTTAAAATTATACTTAGCGGCTTCTGCAATTATTTTGTTGAAATTTTCAATTGATGGGTATTGATTATAAAACGGAGCGAGACTTTTCTCGCCATCAATATAATCAGTAAACAGCTTTGGAAATCTGGCTTTTTTATAATTGATATATTCCTTTGTAAATGACATACAAAGGTTAAAGTTAAAAAATAATGCGAACAGAAATTATTAAGCAGCTACGTCCTTTTCAACTTTTTCTTTCTTGATAGTTTTCTTGAACTCAAAAGGTAGTTTTAGCATGTACGCATAATCTCTGCCGGCTCCTAAAATATATGCATCGTTATAGCACCAAGTTATTTTTACATCGTTTCCGGCTTGCTTTAATTCAAGCAACTTGTAAAGTATAAATAGTATTGCCTTTGAGGATGATATATTAAAAAAATCGAGTTCGAAAACAAACTCAGTAGCAGTATTTGGCTGCTTGTTGTATTCACTTATCCAGTTAAGTATGGGTTCAAAAAATTCTTTACCGTTATCGGGAGTTGAGTTGCCTCTGATGCAAAAAACATTATCTTTTTTGTTCAAGACAATGGTGGGGTACATCGTGTCGCCTTCAAAAATAAAGCCTTGCATTTTTTTATTTTGTTCTAAAGTAAATTAATAAATACTTGGTTTTCAAAAATTTCGCTTCGTTTTGATTTTTGTTCGCTGAAACATTCATATTTTTCGGTAAATATTAAATTGTATGATAAACGAAACTGAAAATCCTTGGAAAACTACCAATACAGAATGTGTTTATGAATCGGCATGGATTAAAGTTGTTAAGAACGATATAATTCACCCATCGGGTAATCCCGGAATATACTCGGTAGTTCATTTTAAGAATATTGCAATAGGCATCTTGCCTTTGGATGATGATTATAATACTTGGATTGTTGGTCAGTATCGTTATCCGTTAGATGCATATTCTTGGGAAATACCTGAAGGTGGTGGCAAAAAAAATATTGACACAATTGAATCGGCAAAGCGTGAGCTATTAGAAGAAACAGGAATTAAAGCAACTACTTGGATTAAAATTCAGGAAATGCATTTGAGTAACTCGGCAACAGATGAGTTTGCGGTAATTTATATTGTGCGTAATTTATCTTTCCACGAAAGTTCACCTGAAGAATCGGAGCAATTAGTGGTGAAAAAAATCTGTTTCGATGATTTGTATCAAATGGTTAAAAAAGGGGAAATTACTGATTCGCTTACTGTAGCTGCTGTGTTAAAGGCAAAATTGATGATGGCAGAAGGTGAGCTTTAAATTTCGGCTATCTCTTTTGCTTGCACCCATCCCACATGATTGTCAGATAATTTTAGTTCAAACCAATCGCCTGCTTTATTTAATATTTCACCTTTTATTCCGGCATGAATGATAAATAAATTTTTGCCGTTTTCTTCGGGCGAACTTTTTATTTCAACTGAACTGCCTAAAATAATAGCTTCGTTTTTGCTGCTTATTAAATTATAATTACGTGCAGCCATTGTGTACGATACAATTGCCGCTATAACTGAAATGGCTGATGTCCAAAATGAAATACGTTTTGTGATTGATTTTTCGCTCAATAAAAAAATGGCAAAGAGCATAAAAGATGTAATTAACATAATAATGCAATTTGCCGCCCAGCCATCAGTGCTTTTGGATTGTGCCACTGAATTAAGCAGTTGCGTAATCACGGGCTTTGGCGGTTGCTCTATTTTATCTGTCAGGTATTTTTTTGATACCTCGATGTTGAAATTTATTTCAGCATCATTTGGCAAAAACTTTTTCGCTTTTTCGTAATACAATATTGCCCATGCTATGCTGTCGGTTTTAAAATAACAATTACCTAAATTGTAATAGATGTGAGCGTGTGTGAACCCATCTGCAATCAGTTTTTTGAAAACTTGTTTGGCTTCGCTATATTTTTGTTTGGCATATAGATTATTGGCTTTTGCAAACTCGGAATTTGACCGACCATAATTATAAGCCAGTAACAAAAGTAAAAGAGCTATAGGTTTTAAATTTCTCATTTTTTTAATTCCTCAATTTGTGTTATACAGTTAATAGCACTATCATAAATTTCTTTTTTGGGGCTTGCTAAACTTGGCGCATATCTTGCAAATTCACAGTCGTTCAATAATTTAATAAATGACACAGACAACTCATCTGCAATTCCTTTTTCGGATAAAATATGTTTTATTTTCTCTTTGTTAGTCTCTGACAGCGCTATAGTATAAGTGTCGGAAAAATAACCGTACATTGCTTTTAGTATTTCATCGTAAAACTTATCACTGTTGTTTTCAGTCAAATATTTTTCGGCAGTTTTTAAATGTTTTTTTGCCACCGCAGCAGCTTTCTTTCTTTTGTTGCCAATTGTATCAGCATTTTGTAAGTTGTATTTTTTTCTGAAAACAATAAGAGCCGGAAACAGGAGGACAATCAAACCAATTAATGAGTAAAAAAGAATTGAGCCGTGAAACAAATCTTGTTTCTTACTTAGTTCTAAATGGCCTGTTTTTATATAGCGTATATCGTTATTTAGCGTTGTTATATCTTGTTTTTCAGTCGGACTAAGCACAAGGTTTTTTTCATCATTAGCTCCTTTCTCAATGTTTAATTCGTATTCAGGAGACGGAATAGTTATGTATTGCTTTTTATCATAATCGTAAAAAATAAGTGGTTCTATTTTCACGTTGTGCTTTCCGGATGCGCGTGGTATTAATGTGTATTCGAATGTTTTACTTCCACTCATCCCCGATGAGTTGATTGTAATTCGTTCGTTTACTTTAGGGTCGTATTTTTCAACTTCGGCAGGTAAATTTATTTCAGGTGCTTCAATCATTTTTAAATTTCCTTTGCCGGATATTGTAATTGATAGTGTTACTGCTTCATTAGTTTTAGCGTTTTCTTTATTCAATTTAGTGGAGCAGCTAAAATTGCCTATGTAATTTTTATAGTTTAAGGGCTTGTTGTTTTCAGGTAGGGTAACTACTTCAATCGTTATTGGCTTACCTTTTACTTTTAGTTCTACCTCTTTGTAGGAAGTTCCAAAAAATTGCTCGAAGATGGTAGTTGGTTTTTTGTTTGAGGGTTGTTTCACCACCATGTCCACATTCACGGGCAAAATTTCAATCTTTCCTGTTTTTTGTGGAAATAAAACCGCCTGCCTCATCTCTGCACAGTAGTATTCTACACCTTCAATTACTTCAATAGAAAGTTGAATGTTTTGTCGCTTGTTATCAATCACCTGCGACCAAAAACTTTCGTAGTTCGGAAATTCGATATCCTTAAATCCCACAATTTGGTCGCGAGAATATACTTTGTGAGTTACTGTAAATTGTTGGCCCAAATATATTTTTGATTGCGATACAACCGTGCTTACGAATGAATTTGATGATTGACTGTTATTTCCGTTTTGTTTCCCATCGTTAATCGGATTTTTCGTTACTTCAATTTTTAACGGGTTTGATTCTATTCGCTTTCCATTAATGATAACCGATGCAGATGAAATAGAACAAACACCTTCTTTTTCTGCAACTACTATATATGTAATTGCAATTTGCTGCGACATGTTTCCGTTTATTATTTGCACGCTGCTCGATGTGCTTGGGCCCATTAACACTGTTAGTCCCGATACATTTGGCGCTTTGTACGAATTCAAATTCGCATTTCCGCTTGCAGTAAACGAAAGCTGAAATTGCTCGCCTACTGCAACTTTTGTTTTACTTGCCGATGCCACAAATTTTCCATCCTGTGCAAATGAAAAAAAAGTACAGGTGATGAGCGTAAATAGTAATATGTGTTTTTTGCCTTTCAAGTTTTACCAGTCTTTTTCAGTTTGTACTTTTTGTTGCTTGGCATTTTTTTGTTTTAGTTTTTGCTGTACTTTTTTCTCGTCATTTTTTAGCGCATCTAATATTCGTAGTGCGTCTTCTTTTGATATTTCGGGCTTTTGTTCTTGTTGCTTATTTTCATTTTCTTTTGAATCTTTTTTGTCTTTATTCTCATTATTTTCTTTGTTTTTCTTATCATCTTTTTTCTGGTCATTATCCTTTTTATCCTTGTCGTCTTTGTTTTCATCTTTCTTCTTATTGTCATTTTTCTTTTGCTCTTCTTGTTGTTTTTTCAACATCTTCTGTGCGTATGCCAGGTTGTATCTTGCATCCTCATCTTGCGGGTTTGTTCGCAATGTTTTTTTAAATGCATCAATACTCTCCTGATATTTTTTTTGTTCCAGATAGCAATTACCAATATTATAATTTGCAGCAGCGTGCAAGTTCTTGTCTTTTGTTTTTAGTATCACACTTTCAAATTGTTTCACAGCCTCATCATGTTTTGCTTGTTTGTATAGTGCATCGCCTAAATTAAATTGTGCTTTAAAAGAACTGCTGTCAGTTTTTAATGCTTTGCGGTATAACGAGTCCGAATCTTTATATCTTTTTTCTTTGTAAAGCTTATTTCCATCACGAATATTTTTATTTCCGCTTTGCGAAAAAAGCATATTGGTAAACAAAACAACTAATATGTGTGCAAAGTATTTAAGCATTTTTTTGTCCAAATAGATTTAACCGTTTCCACCATTCCGATTTTTTGTCGCTTACGAAAAATGAGGTGGTTAATAATAGTAATGAGATTAAAATAAACGGCTGAAAACGATCTTCATAATCAGTAAATACTTTAGTACCAAATTTGTTTTGCTCCATTTTCCTTAGTTGATTAAATATGGTATTTAATCCGGTTTCAGCATTCGTTGCTCTTACATATGTTCCTTTGCCGGTAGCTGCAATTTCTATTAAAATGTTTTCGTTCAGTTTTGTAACGATGGTGTTACCTTCTCTGTCTTTTCTATACCCTGCCGGTTCGCCATTATAATATATAGGAATAGGGCTACCGTCTGGTGATCCCATGCCAATGCAATGCACAATTATATTATTATCGGCAGCATTTTTAGTTGATTCGATGGCGCTATCTTCATGATCCTCTCCGTCTGTAATTACAATTATTGATTTACTATTTGCGTTATTTTTTCCAAATGATTGTAACGCTAAATCAATAGCATTACTGATAGAAGTCCCTTGCACGGGAGCGATATCAGTATCAATGTTATCTAAAAATAGTTTTGCAGCTCCGTAATCGGATGTGATTGGTAATTGCACATAAGCATTTCCTGCAAATACAATTATTCCAATTCTGTCGCCATTTAGTTTTTCTATCAGTTTTGAAATGGACTGCTTAGCTCGAACCAAACGATTGGGTGCAATATCTTCCGCTTTCATGCTATTAGAAACATCCAGGCATATCATTATATCTATTCCTTTTTGCTCTGCTTCGGCTGTTTTGCTTCCCATTTGCGGATTCATTAATCCAATAATGAGCATAAAGAAAATAAAGAGTGTAAGTGTAAATTTTACAATTTGCTTTTGTTTTGAGTAATCGGGAACTATTATTTCGTGCAAATTTTTGTCGGCAAATTTTTTTAATGCTTTACTTTTCCATCGCATATAAAGCAAAAATATAATCAGCATAAGCGGAATGATACCGAGCGCAAATAAATATTCTATGTTTTCGTAGCGTATCAAATTAGTGAGCTATTCTTAGTATTGTTGTTTTCAATAAAAACTCTGATAGAAGCAATATTCCGGCAGCTAATGCGTAAAGTAAATACTCTTCTGCTTTTTGAGTGTAACTGTTTTCATCAAAAATTGTTTTTTCTAATTTGTCTATCTCGGCATATATCGCTTTTAACGATTTATTATCCGTTGCCCTAAAATATTTTCCACCGGTCATGTCTGCAATTTGTTTCATCAGTGTCTCATCAATTTTAACATCCACGTAATCAAATTCAAATTCACCAAGTTGATTAATTGCCACAGGAGATAATGCTTTACCCGTGCTTCCTACGCCAATTGTGTAAACACGAACTCCAAAAGTTTTTGCAATTTCGGCAGCTGTAATTGGTGCCACCGTTCCCGCATTGTTCACTCCATCTGTTAAAAGTATAACTACTTTACTTTTTGCTTTACTTTCTTTTATGCGCGAAACAGCGTTAGCCAAGCCCATGCCAATTGCAGTTCCATCTTCAATCATTCCTGTTTGTATATTATCGAACATGCTGTTTATCACTTGATGGTCGCTTGTGAGCGGACATTGAGTGAAACTTTCGCCACTGAAAATTACCAAGCCAATTCTGTCATCAGGTCGCTGGTAAATAAAATCGCCCGATATTTTTTTGCAGCTTCTAATCTGTTTGGATTAAAATCTTGTGCAAGCATACTTGCTGATATGTCGAGCGAAAGAACGATGTCAATCCCTTTGGTGTTTATAGTTTTGAAATTTGTGCTCGATTGCGGACGAGCTAAAGCGAACACTAAAAGTATAAATGCAGATAGTTTTAGAAGTATTGGTAAATGAACAATATAGTTTTTATATGATTTCACATTCAATGCCGCAATTGATGAAACCCTGATACTCGAAATATTATTTTTGCTTTTGAAAATATAATGCGTAACAATTACTGGTGCCAATAACAGCAACCAAAAGTACCATGGCTCAGCAAAGCATGAGAAATATGTTTTAATGGCGCTAAGCATTGTCGTCAGTTTTTTCGAGCTCTTCACTAATCACCGTTTCGTTTACAAATTCTATTGCATTTTTAATTGCTAATTCATTTTCATCAGCAAGCGGAATTTCTTTTGCAAACTTTACCATATCGGAAAGCAGTAATGTTTGTTTTAGTTTCTCTTTTGTTGTGCGGCTGATATTTATTTTTCTGAATCTGTAAATTATTTCATCAGTAGTTAGTTCCATGGCATTCACCGGAAATCTTTTTTCGATATAATTTCTAAGGACATCAGTAATTGATGAGTAATATTCTTTGTATTTGTTTTCTTGCCATAATTTTTTTTGTTGTATTACTTCCAGTTCATTTAATGCTAAAACGTGTGGAGGAATTTCTGGCTGTTTTGGTTTAATGATGATGGGTCGCTTTTTATTTTTATCGTATAAGTAGTATGCTACCAATGCAATGGCAATTACGCCTGCAATACTTAATATATATGGCACCGCCTCCTCAAACGAAAATGGGGCATCCATTGGTTGCTTAATATCTTTTATTGGTTTGGTGGTGTCGGCATCCACCGTTTGCACTTGCAGCAAAAGCGCTTCAGTCTCTATTCGTTGAGCGGTATCATTATTTACCATAAAAATAAAGGGTGGTATTGCGTAGTAACCCGAATCGAAGCAGGTGATAATTAATTTTTGTTCTTGCTCAATTGCCGATGGGTTACTCTTATCGGGCGTGTTTTTTACCACTTCTGATTTAGAAATTATTTCTATTCCTTTTATAATAGTATCGTTGATGATTGGGAAAGTAACTTTGCTGACGCTTTTTGAATTGTAATTTACTTTTAATACAAGTTCGGTTTGCTCGCCTATTCGCATACTGTTTTTTTGCAAGATGGCAATTGCGCTAGGTGCTTGCCCAAATAATTTTACCGATAACAATATGTAAATCAGCAAAAGAATAATCAATTGACTAACGCCCGGCTTAAACCATTTGTTTTTTTGAAAAGCTATCATCTCGCTTCGCGCATTTTAAATAAATTCATGAGTGGAATGATATACGGTTCTCCGGTTTTTATGCTTACTGCATCTATTCCGCATCTGTTAAATGTTTCGTTAATCCATGCTTCAAATTTTTTGTGTTCGTTTGCAAATTTTTTCTGAACTAAGCTACTCGATGTGTCTATCCATTTTATTTCACCTGTTTCGTTATCCTTCATCTGCGCCAAGCCAATATTAGGTAAACTTTGTTCGTGCTTGTCGCTCGTCCGTATAGCAACTATATCGTGTTTTTTGTTTGCAATTTTCATTGCATCAGTAAAATCTTTATCCAAGAAATCGGAAATAACAAATGCAATGCTGCGTTTTTTTATAACATTTGAAAAGTAACGCATGGCTTGCGATATATCTGTTTTTTTGCTTTCGGGTTTATAAGTGATTAGTTCGCGAATTATTCTCAGAATGTGCGACTTGCCTTTTTTAGGTGGAATGAATTTTTCAATTTTATCTGAAAATAGTATCACTCCTGTTTTATCATTGTTTTGTATTGCCGAAAATGCAAGCACAGCGCAAATTTCAGTTATCAATTCTTTTTTTAACTGTTTGTTAGTTCCGAAATTTTCGGATGCGCTAACATCTACTATCAGCATCACATTCAACTCGCGCTCTTCTTCAAAAACTTTTATGAACGGATGGTTAAAACGTGCAGTTACATTCCAGTCAATGGTTCGTATATCATCCCCTGCATTGTATTCTCTTACTTCAGAAAATGCCATGCCACGCCCTTTAAATGCCGAATGGTATTCGCCAGAAAAAACCTGGCTGGAAAGGCCTCGGGTTTTTATTTCAATCTTCCGTATTTTTTTTAATAGTTCTGCCGTATCCATTTATGGAACTTCTACTGCATTTAATATTTCGTTAATAATATTTTCGGTCGTGATGTTTTCTGCTTCTGCCTCGTAAGTGAGGCCAATGCGGTGTCGTAATACATCGTGGCAAACTGCGCGCACATCTTCGGGTATCACATATCCTCTGCGTTTTATAAATGCATAAGCTTTTGATGCTAATGCTATGTTAATACTTGCACGTGGCGAACCACCAAAACCAATAAGTGGTTTTAGTTTTTCTAGTTTGTATTCTTCCGGATTTCTGGTCGCAAAAACAATGTCAACAATGTAACGCTCAATTTTTTCGTCCATGTAAACTTCTTTTACAATATTGCGCGCATTAATTATTTCGGCTTGGCCAATTACTTTATTAAGCTGTGGCGGTTGAGTTAAATTTTGCCGAATAATTTTTTTTTCATCTTCTTTAGTAGGATAACCGATTACAACTTTTAGCATAAAGCGGTCAACTTGCGCTTCGGGTAGTGGGTAAGTTCCTTCTTGCTCCACCGGATTTTGTGTAGCCAAAACTAAAAAAGGTTCGGCAAGTTTAAATGTTTCTTCGCCAATGGTAACTTGCCGTTCTTGCATTGCTTCGAGCAATGCACTTTGCACTTTTGCCGGTGCACGATTTATTTCATCAGCCAAAACAAAATTTGCAAAAACAGGTCCTTTTCTTACAGCAAATTCCTCTTTCTTTTGATTGTAAATCATTGTACCAACCAAATCTGCCGGAAGCAAATCGGGGGTAAACTGTATGCGACTGAATTTTGCATCAATTACCGATGCGAGTGATTTAATTGCCAAGGTTTTTGCAAGGCCGGGAACTCCTTCAAGTAAAATGTGCCCGTTAGAAAGCAGGCCTATCAGCAATCGTTCGGTCATGTGTTTTTGTCCGATTATACTTTTGCTCATTTCATTTTCAATAATTTCAATGAAAGAACTTTCGCGCTGGATGCGCTCATTAATTTCTCGTATATCTGTCATAGTATATTTATTAGCACTACAAATTTATTTCCTATCTCATTTTTACAAGGTTTAATACTGTTAATATTTGTTAAAATATTTTTGTGGCAAGTGCCTTTGCAGTTATGGTTATCTTAGCAAACTAATTACGTATGCCTCGCTATTTTATAAAATTATCTTACAACGGTGGCCGATATAACGGATGGCAAATTCAGAAAAACACGGCCGTTACTATTCAGCAGGTGCTAAACGAAAGCGTGAGCAAAGTTTTAGCCGAACAAATTGAATTTACCGGTTGTGGTAGAACCGATACAGGCGTGCACGCATCTTGTTTTTATGCTCATTTTGATTCTGCAAAAGAAAGTTTACACACTTGCCAAACCGATTGGGTTTATAAGTTTAATAGCATATTGCCTAATGATATAATTGTGAGCGATATTTTTAAAGTGATGCCTACAGCCAATTCGCGCTTTGATGCTGTGCAACGCACTTATCAGTATTGGATCACAACTGAGCGTAATCCTTTTTTGGCAAACACAGCTTTTTATGTTCACGAAAATTTAGATATAGATTTAATGAACGAAGCGTGTAAGAAATTATTGTTGACCAAAGATTTTAATTGTTTTTGCAAATCGGGTGCAAATTCCGCAACAACCTTTTGCAATGTTACAGATGCAAAGTGGGTGAAAAAAGAAATCACTAATCAGCCGTTTGCATCGGGCCATTTTTTGGTTTTTGAAATTACTGCCGATCGTTTTTTAAGAAACATGGTAAGAGCCATTGTGGGCACATTATTAGATGTGGGCAAAAGAAAAACCAGCGTAGAGCAGTTTGAAAAAATTTTAAAAAGCAAAAACCGTTCAAATGCCGGAGTATCTGTTCCTGCTCATGCGCTTTATTTATCATCTGTTATTTACCCCGAAAATATTTTTGTGAATGAGTGATAAGCAGCAGTCGGTAACGGGCAAGGCATTTGATTTTAAATTATTCGGGCGCATATTCACATATGTAAATCCGTACAAAAAGCGTTTTTATTTTGCCGTTTTTACTACGGTTTTTATTACCGTGTTTTCTATTTCGCGCTTTATTGTTATAAGATATGCAGTGGATAATTACATAGCCGAAAAAAACAGTGTGATGCTTGGTTATGCTATTCTGCTTCTTGTTTTTTTACTTGTCACCGAAGGTCTGTTAAATTATTTTAACTCTTATAACACAAGCTGGCTGGGGCAGTCCATTGTTCGCGATATGCGTGTGCAACTATATAATCATGTTATTCGGCTGCGCTCAAAATATTTCGATAACACGCCCATAGGCACTTTAGTAACCCGTGTTATTTCGGATATAGAATCAATTGCCGATATTTTTTCGCAAGGATTTATAGTGATAATGGGCGATATTTTAATTTTAATTGCATTTGTAGTTGCCATGTTTCTGGTTAACTGGCAATTGGCATTGATGGTGATGATAACCGTTCCGTTGTTATTGTTCGCAACTTATATTTTTAAAAATTCAGTTAAATCTGCATTTCAAGATGTACGCACGCAAATTGCACGGCTAAATGCATTTGTTCAGGAGCACATAACGGGAATGAAAATTGTTCAGGTTTTTAATCGCGAAGAGGATGAGTATAAAAGTTTTGAAGCGATAAATGCAAAGCACCGCGATGCTAATATACGTTCGGTTTTCAGCTATTCGGTTTTTTTTCCGGTGGTAGAAATTTTGCAATCGCTTGCAATTGCATTGGTAATTTGGAAAGCGGGCAACCAACTTTTTCATTTACAGATAAAAGAAGGCGATGTTATTTTTTTCGCGATGGTTGTAAATTCTTTTTTTCGTCCAATACGTATGTTGGCCGACAGGGTAAATACATTGCAAATGGGTATGGTTTCATCTGAGCGGGTATTTAAGGTTTTAGATACAAATGAATACATAGCCGATGATGGAAAAGCAATTGCCGATGATATAAAAGGAAATGTAAGTTTTAATAATGTTTGGTTTGCCTACATTGACGAAAATTGGGTACTAAAAAATATTTCTTTCAAAGTAAAGAGCGGAGAAACTATTGCTGTGGTGGGTGCTACAGGTTCCGGTAAAACATCCATCATTAATTTATTGGGCAGGTTTTACGAACACAATAAAGGCGAAATTACGATTGACGATACAGATGTGAGATCATATCAACTATCATCACTCCGAAAAAATATAGGCGTGGTATTGCAAGATGTTTTTTTGTTTTCGGATACTATATTAAACAACATAACACTTGGCTATAAAAATATTTCGCGCGAAACAGTTATAGCCGCGGCAAAAGCAATAGGCGCACACGATTTTATAATGCAGCTTCCGGCTAACTATGATTATAATGTGATGGAGCGCGGTGCAATGCTGTCGGTGGGGCAGCGGCAGCTAATTGCATTTATTAGAGCTTATGTTTATAACCCTTCTCTTTTGGTTTTAGATGAAGCCACATCTTCAATTGATACCGAATCGGAATTGCTGATACAAGCAGCAACAAAAAAAATAACCGAAAGCAGAACATCAATTGTTATTGCTCATCGTTTAGCAACCATACAAAACGCAACACGCATTTTAGTGATTGATAAAGGTGAGATTATAGAAGAGGGTTCACATACCGAACTTTTGAAGCTAAACGGACATTACAAAAAATTATTTGAGTTGCAGTTTAAGCAGCATTAGTTTGAGTTTATATTCTAGCGCCAATGCTAATAAAAATTGTTCGTCCATTTCCGGGCATCAATCCTGGTCCAGGGTATCCACCGGATCTTCTTGTAAAGTAGCGGGTATCTGCAATGTTATTCACACCTGCTTTTAGGTTGTAAATTTTTCCGAATAAAAACGTAACAGAGCCATCCATTATGCTGTAAGCAGGAATCTTGCCCGTAGTTGCAGTTGCATTTGGTTTATCTGTGTTAGCAGCATCGGCATAAACTTCGCCTACTTGGTTTATTTGAAATGTAGCAGATAATTTTTTGTACACATAAGTTATACCATATCTGCCAATTGTGTTAGGTGCATTTTCAACTCTTTTATTTAAAATTGATTTTGTGGGGTCGTTTGCAATTGCAGGATTGTCCCAGCGAGTATATTTTGCATCAATATATCCGAATGAAGTGAACAGAGTTATTCTGCCAAATTTTTCTTCACCGTTTTTTATAAATTTTAACGGATTTACTTCAACAAAAACTTCCGCTCCTTGACTGACAGAGGTGCCAATATTTGTACGAAACGGAGCATTATTCTGAGTTATAGTGCCGATTCTGTTGTTATAATGTAAGTAAAACAAACCTACGTCCCAGTTAACAATGTTTTTATAATTACCTCTATAGCCAAAATCTATGTTATAGCCGGTCGCATCTTTAATATTGGGGTCAACTATTTCGCTTGTGCTTGAAGGCGTTAACTCCGAATACAAAACAGGCCTGAACGATTGACTGAAATTTGCATAAACATTGCTAGCTTTATTTACTTTAAATTCTGCGCCTGAGCCCATAAGTAATACCGATCGGCTTTGTGTGTTATCCGGTAGTGTGCCTGTTGAACTTGTGTTTATATATCCCGAAACACCTGAATTAATTATTTCATACCTAATCCCCGGCACAATTGATAACTTGTTACCTATCTTGAAAATGTTTTCAAGATAAAATGCAATGTTTTGGGTTTTAAAATTCAAATCGCGCCCCCAAGTATTTTGTGTTAATGATAAATCAAAATCAAAATCTGTTGTTCCAACTCCTAATTGCTTTCTTTCAACTGTACCATTGTAATATCTAACGCCTAAAGCCAAGCTACTTTGCTGTTTTAACAAATTATAGCTTTTTAAAAATCTAATTTCAGCGCCACTATTGTTGTACCAATCTCTATCCACTTGCCTTAGATTGTAGGAGCCAATAGCAGTATTAAATGTATCTGCCACATTTAGTGCTTTTGTAAATCCTACACTGTTTCGCTCAGCTGTTACATTAAATAATTTTATGTTAAGTTTTGTAGTGCTGTTTATTTCGTAATTAAAATAAAGCTGGCTCACATTCCATGGCGCACTAAACCAATTGCGTTCGCGTATTGATTGCTGTGCATTTTCATTGAACATCGAATCTGTTAAACCACCCGGTTGTTTACTTATGTAATTCGTCTTTGTGTATTGTAGCCCAATATTTATTCTGTCTGATAAGGCATAGTTAAGAGAAGCGTAACCTGTATTTATTTTATATTGATTATTCTCTCTCCAGCCGCTTGCACTGCGGTAATGAAAATAAGTGTAGTACGACCATTTTTTATATGTTCCGCCAAATGCATTGTATGAATTATATAAGCCAAATGTGCCAGTGGTTTGCTGTGTTTCAAACGAAATAATTTTGTTCGGGTCGCCTTTTTTCACAACATAATTAAGCAAACCACCAAATTGTGGCCCAAATTGCAACGATGCAGCACCTCTTATAATCTCTATTCGTTCAATGGACTCCAATGGTGGGTTAAAATATGATTCTGGATAGCCAAAAACTTCGCCTGTAATGTCCGTACCATTTTGGCGCACATTAAATTCCCATGAGCGATTGGGGCTTAATCCTCTGGTAGAAATTCCGATTTGTATTCCTGATCCGTCATTTTCCCAAACACTTAAACCGGGTACTTTTCCAAAAACTTGGCGTGAATTGTTTACTGATAGGTCGGCATCAATTGTCCCTAATTTAATTACTTCATTTTTTTTACCTGCATATATAAGTGTTCCACTCGTTTGAGGCAGGCGGTTCATTTGATTACTGTACAGTTGTTCTGTTATTGTAACATCGGGCAATTGTTGTATGCTGTCATTACCTGTTTGTGCTAATGCTGTTAAAGAAATAAATAATAATCCGCTTGTTGCTATTTTTGTTATGTTCATTTTAATTTTTTTTGCAAATATTGAGCTTACACGTTTAAGCCACAATACCTCAATAAGGGTATATTTTGCAAAGTTGATACCTAAAAGTAGGTATATTAAAAATCAGTGTATTGCTGAAACAATACCTGCAAATAGCTTTTCACTTCTCGGGTAAATAAATCTTTTTGCTCTTTTGATTTTACCAGCTCGTGGTAAATATTATCTGATGAATGAGCAATTACAATATAGCCATCTGGGCGTACCCACCCAATACCTTCGTTAGTTTCAAAATAGGCAAATTCAGGCGTGTAAGGATTAAAAGCATTTTTGCTCCACATAAAATCACTATCGCTCAAGTTAAGTTGATTAAGTATTGTGGATGCCAAATCTATTTGCGAAACTATTTTTTTGTGTTTATATCCTCGGTATTCCGGTTTAATTACATCGCCCCAAAAAATAATGGGTATTCGTTTAAATTCGGGCTGTGTAAAATCCCAGTGCTTTGGTGAGCGGTGGCTATGGTCGGGAACGATAACGAAAAGTGTGTTTCTGAACCACGATTCTTTTTTTGATGATTCTAAAAATTTATATAATTCTTTGTCGGCATAATGCATTGCATTTACATAATCGTTTTCATCACCACCCATTTTAATGGGACGGTTTTCGCTGCCCGGATAATCGAAAGGGGAGTGCGTGCTTGTGGTAAACGCAGCCGAAAAAAACGGCTCTTTCATTTTTTTTAACTCAGCTAATTTGCGAGTATATGTATGCTCATCATGCACACCTAATTTGCCGCGCTTTATTGCAGGGTCGTAATCTTGTTCTTCTATTATTTTATCAAACTGATTATAGTAGATGTATGCTTTTATATTTCCATAGCTCAGCTGCCCGCCAAATAAAAATTGAGTGCTGTAGCCCACTTTTGTCATTTCATTTGTAATGCAGGGCAGGTGAGTATATTTACTTGGTTGCGAAATAATAGATGTAATGGGTTGTGCCGGAAAAGCACTTAAAACACAAGCCATCCCTTGGTCAGATAAATTACCACTTGCATAAGCGTTTTCAAATAAAATTCCTTCGCTTATTATTTTTTCCACATTGGGCATTATGCTGTCGTATCCGCCAAGCGATTTTATTAAATCGGCACTCCAGCTTTCCATAATCAGCAAAATAATATTTGGCCTATCGGTGGTTAAAATTTTTACCGTTGTGTCTTTTTCTGTGCTGTGAATTTTGCGCACAGTTTTTTCGGCTTCCTTTAAATCGTAGTAAGAATATGGGTTTCCGTTTAGCACATTTCGGTTTTCAATAATATTCATACCCACGTTCCAACCCGTGTTTACTGATGCAATGTTTAACACATTGTGTTTCGAGAAATAGGCCTCACCCGTTTGAATAGGTATTTGTTGTGTGCCACCTCTTATTCCAAGTGCAATTAAAATGGGGGTAATCAAGAAAAATAAAATAAAAATGGGCCAATTGTTTTTTTCGTTCTTTAATTCCTTAAGCGTAATTTTTTGATGCATTTTAAACCATAGCCAAGTTAAAGCCGCAATCACAAAAAATCCAAAAATTAAATACCAGGTTTTTGCCGATTGAAAAACTTCATTTAAGTCAACTATATGCTGCACATGCTCATAACCAATTTTTGTCCCGAACTCATTATAAATATCAAGCTCGGCAAGTGTTAAAATGGTGAGTATGCTGCTAACGATTACAGCATATACGCGATTAATTTTCAGGAACAAATTTTTTTGAAACGCGCTTGCGCACAGATAAGCGAAAAAACTTATTCCTACCAAGTACGATGCCATCGAAGTATCGAGATACAAGGCGTGGTAAAAAGTAGAAAGTGTTTCGGTAAAAGGGATGGCCGATAGCTCATCCGTATTAGCGAGCATAAAAACCGAACGCAAAAAAGCAAACAGCAAGTACCAATACAGGTACTCGCAAATAAAATAAATTGGCAGCTTTTTTCCCATTGCGGCAGCAAAGTTAAAATTTTACCGACCATTTTTCTCTTAACTTTGCGTTGCATAAAATGAAAATTTCTGCATCATTATATTCCGGAAAAAACAAAACACTAACCGATTTAGTTAAAGAATTAGACGGCCACACGGTTGACTATTTTCACATTGACTGCAATGATGATTTATCGGTTTTTGAGGATATAAAACGAATACGGCAAATAAGCACCACACCAATTGACCTGCATATTATAAGTGCCGAGCCCGAAAAATTTTATGCACCCATCATCGAAAACAATATTGATTTGGTAACATTTCAGTACGAAAACATAAAAGGCGATTTAACTATTCCCGATGGGATAGAATCAAAATTAGGTTTGGCAATTATATCGCAAACGGATATTAATGTATTTGAGAAATATAAAAAACAATTTGATTTTATTTTGTTTATGACCACCGTGCCCGGGCAAAGTGGCGGAAAGTTTAACAAAGATAATTTCTCTAAAATCAGACAGTTCAAACAAAAATATCCTGATAAAAAAATACACGTAGATGGTGGTGTTAATGCCGATGTTTCTTTCGTGCTACGAAACATGGGTGTATATTCGGTAGTGTCGGGTTCGTATTTAGTTAACTCCGATTTGGTGGGAAATGCCTTGCACAATTTGCGAAGCGATTACTATGTACCATCGGGTATGCTTGTAAAAGATATTATGCTTACCAAAAACGAAACACCTTACGTAGATGAACTGAAAGCTACCTTTGCCGATGTGTTAACTGCAATTGATAAATACAGCATGGGTTTTACTGCTGTAACCGATAACCATTCCAACTTGGCCGGTATTATTAGTAATGCCGATGTGCGAAAAGGACTTATCAAAAAAATGAATGACTTAGATAATTTAAACGTAACCGATATAATTAACCGCAATCCAATAAAAGTGAACGAAGACTTTACCATCAATGAAATGATTGAAATGGTGAAAAATTCGAGATTTAATATTTTATACCTGCCGGTGGTTAACAGTGCCAATCAACTTACAGGTTCCATCACATTTACCAATCTTATTAAAGGAGAATAAACCATGATACTCAGATTAAAAAAAGAAGCTACCGAACAAAAAGCACACGAAATAGGAAAAGAACTGCAAGCATTTGTGGTGAAACAACCATCAGGTTATGTTTTAGTAACGCCATCAAAACTAAAATCGGTTGAAGATAAGCACCAATCGTTTGTAGATTCGTTTGTGGTGCTTGATGATGACATACAGCTTGCGAGCAAAAAATACATTCCGCACACGCGCAAAATAAAAATAAGCGATAAAGTTACCATTGGCGGTAAAACAAATAATTCGGTAGTAATTACCGGCCCTTGTTCGGTAGAATCGGAAGAGCAATTGGAACAAGCCGCGCAACTGTGCGTTAAATTAGGCGTTAATGTTTTCAGAGCCGGAGCATTTAAACCACGCACATCGCCTTATACTTTTCAGGGATTAGGATTAGAAGGATTAAAGTTGCTTGATAAAATGCGTGCAAAGTATGGATTGAAAATAATTTCGGAAGTGCGCGACAGTACACATGTGCAGGATATTATTGATTATGCTGATATTATTCAAATAGGAGCCAAATCAATGTACGACCACGGCATTTTAAAAGCGTGTGCAAAAGTGCGTAAACCTGTTTTGCTAAAACGCGGCTTTGGAACTACGTTGCAAGAATTTGTGCAATCAGCCGAATTTATTTTAAGCGGAGGTAACGATGATGTTATACTTTGCGAGCGCGGTATCCGCACATTTGAAACCAAAACACGTTTTACTTTAGATTTATGCGGAGTAGCTTGGTTAAAAGAAAACACCAATTTGCCATTGATATTAGACCCAAGCCATGCAATAGGATATGCTTACGGTGTAGCCGATTTATCGCGCGCCTGTTTGGCAATGGGTATTGAAGGATTATTGATAGAAACGCATCCCAATCCGGCTGTGGCAAAATCAGATGCATCGCAGCAATTAAACTTTGAGCAATTCACTAATCTTTACCAGTCGCTTAATGCCGTTGCAAAAGCGGTGGGAAGAAATATTGTATAGCATGGCAAAAAAAAATAAAATAAAGTTTTTAGCACTCGATATTGATGGTGTGCTTACCGATGGTGGCATGTATTATACCGAAGCAGGCGATGAGTTTAAAAAATTTAATACCAAAGATGGCATGGGAATTAAGCTTGTTAAACAAGCGGGTATTGAAGTGTGTTTTATAAGTTCAGGAAAAAACTCAACTATTATAAAAAATCGCGCAAAGCTTTTAGGCGTGAAATATGTTTATGTGGGTTTAGATGAAAAATTAGATGTGCTTAATAAATGGTGCAAGGAATTAAAAATATCGTTAGCACAAGTAGCATATATAGGCGATGATGTAAACGATTTGCAAATAATTTCTGCCGTAGGCCTTTCAGCATGCCCTGCCGATGCAGTGGATAAAATTAAAGCCATTGCCAAAATAAAACTAAAGCGCAATGGAGGCGATGCCTGTGTGCGCGAGTTTATTGATAAGTATTTATTGTAAATTTGGGTAGCTAAATACAAATGAGCACACCACAACTTAGGAACGAGCTTAATAAAATAATAGAAAATGCCGATGAGCGTTTTTTAAAAATGGTGTATGCTATAGCAGTTGCCTATGCCGATAAAAATGTGGTTGCACACACCACCAATGGAGTTCCGCTTACAAGCGAACAATACATTGCCGAGCTAAGCGAAGCGAAGCGCGAAATAAAAAAAGGAAAAACCATTAGCCATGCCCGTGTTAAAGCAAAAGTAAAATTGTGGGGCAAAAAATAAATATTAGTTGGTCGCGCAAAGCGGAAAAAGCACTAAAACAAATTTTCGATTTTTATTACCCTTTATCTGCTAAAGCAGCAACGAATATTGTTACTGAAATTGTGAACGCTGTTGAAGCAATAAAATTTGTTGAGCAATATCAAACAGATGATATTGCGCCTGAACACAGAAGAATGATTGTACGCCACTACAAAGTTTTATATACCGCTGAAAAACAAAATATCTTTATCGTTCATATTTTTGATACCCGCCAAAATCCCATTAAAATAAAGTAACATGTACCACAAAAAACTATTAATCACCGCAGCACTATCGGGCATAACTTGTGTGGCGCTTGGCGCCATGGGCGCACATGCTTTTAAAGATGTTTTAAAAGAAACATTGCATACCTACGAAAAAGCAGTGCTCTATCAACTAATGCACACACTTGCTTTATTTGCACTTGCACCTGTTTACCAGCATTTCCCCGATAAAAAATTTAAAATAGCAGGTTATTTCTGGGCGGCAGGCATTTTGCTTTTTAGCGGTTCGCTTTATATTTATGCGTTAACAACCGGCATGGGCATTTTAAGTTTTAAATGGCTGGTGCACATAACTCCGTTTGGCGGAATGAGTTTTATTTTAGGATGGGTGTTTATTTTGCTCGGCACGCTAAAAATGAAAAACTAATTTTACTGCCCTATGAATAACTACGAAAAATACAAAACGCACATGCGTAAAATTGCCGATGTAAGTTACGCATCCGGAGTTTTAAATTGGGATCAAGAAACTTATATGCCACAAGGCGGTGCCGAAATAAGAGCACAGCAGCTATCTACACTGGCAGGCATTGTGCACGAATTAAGTTCGGCCGGTGAATTTGGCACATTGCTAAATACGCTTAGCGCAGATACATCGCTTTCAGAAAAAGAAAAGCGCAACATCAAACAATCGCTAAAAAATTATAACGACAGTAAAAAATACACCACTGCATTTGTGCAAGAAATGAGTAGGAGCGTTTCAGAAGCATTTCAGGCATGGCAGCAGGCAAAAGAAAAAAGCGATTTTAGTTTATTCGCTCCCAAGCTCGAAAAATTAGTGCAGCTAAAGCGCGAAGAATGTAAACTATTAGGTTACGAAAATCACCCTTACGATGCGCTGCTTAACCAATACGAGCCGGGTGCTAAAACCAAAGACATTGAAATACTTTTTGCAGATGTACGCTCGCAGTTAGTAGATTTTGTGAAACAAATAGCAGCCGCACCACAAAACACCGATGCATTTATGTATCGGCATTACGATAAACAAAAGCAGTGGAACTTTGGAATTGATTTGCTTCGCCAAATGGGATATGATTTTAATCACGGCAGACAAGATGTATCATCACACCCGTTTACCACCAATTTTAGTTCGCAAGATGTGCGCGTAACCACTCGCATAGCCGAAAATAATCTGAGCGAAATGATATGGAGCTGCATACACGAAGGTGGCCATGCACTATACGAACAAGGGCTGCCCATCAGCGAATACGGCTTGCCATCGGGCGAATACATATCGCTCGGCATACACGAATCGCAATCGCGCCTGTGGGAAAACAATGTGGGCCGCAGCTTGGCTTACTGGAAAGGAAACATAACATTGCTTAAAAAATATTTTGCTGAAGAATTAAAAGATATAACAGCCGAAGATTTTTACAAAGCCATGAATTTGGTAAAACCATCGCTCATTCGTACCAATGCCGATGAGGTAACTTACCATTTTCATATCATGATACGTTTCGAGATTGAAAAAGCGCTCATTGAAGGCAGCATAGAAGTGAAAGATTTGCCTTCGTTTTGGAATAAAAAATACAAAGAGTATTTAGGAATAGAAGTGCCTACTGATGCCCAAGGAGTGCTGCAAGACATACACTGGAGCCATGGCAGTTTTGGTTATTTTCCCACTTATTCACTTGGCAGTTTTTATGCCGCACAGTTTTTTGCTAAGGCGCAAGAACAAATACCTAACCTTGCCGGAGAAATAGAAAAAGGTAACATGGCACTATTGTTGAAATGGTTACGCCAGCAAATCCATCAATATGGCAAGTTTTACCCGGCCGATGAATTATGTGAAAAAATTACGGGTGAAAAACTAAGTTTCGGCTATTTTATGGATTATGTAAAAAACAAATACAAGTACATTTACAATCTGTAAACCTACATACACATGAAAAAAGCAATTTTATTAGTAACCATTACGGCATTTGCCGCCATTCTCACATCCTGCAAAAGCAAGGATAAAACCCCGAAGCAAACTACTAACACCAGCAGCAATACTGCCCCTGTAGATTCGGCTAACTACCGTTTTATAGCATCGTTTTTTAGCCCGGGAAATGGTACCGACCACGATACAAAAGAGAAATACGATAAATTTTTGCTCAACAGTTACCCAAGCGTTATTTACGAACGAATAGGATGGGGCCGCGAAGGCGAATATGACCTTTGCTTTAAGCTATCCGAACTATCTGCCAAAGAGCAACTAAAGTTTATCGAGAAATCTAAGGAAATATTGAACAAATCAGACAGGGTGAATGTGTTGGAAAATGTACCCTGTCAGCACAAAAAATAACTGATTTTCAGTAGCTTACCTTGTTGAAAACCTGCGCCTATCATGCGCAGGTTTTTTCGTTAAATTCGCAGCCATAATAAAAAGTGGTTTGCTGTTAAACGTATAACAACAAAGGGAGATGAAAAGCGAGCAAACCCCATCCGTCCCTTTAAAAAAACATATTGAAACAATGAATCATTACGGATTAAGAGCCGAAGGTGCAACACTAAGCAACCTGGGCCTAAGCAACGTAGAGGCAGCTTATTGGAATTTAACACCTGCCGAATTAGTAGAAGAAACCATTTTAAGAGGCGAAGGAATGCTCACCGATACAGGAGCATTAGCAATAGATACAGGCGAATTTACAGGTCGCTCGCCTAAAGATAAATATGTGGTGGTGGATAACATTACCAAAGACACCGTGTGGTGGGGCGATGTAAATAACCCATTTGATACCGATAAATTTAACCTCCTCTACAATCGCGTTACGGCCTACCTTACCGGGAAAGAAGTATATGTGCGCGATGTATTTGCATGTGCCGATGTAAAACACCGCCTGAGTGTGCGTGTGGTTACCGAAACGCCCTGGGCAAGCATGTTTGCTCACAATATGTTTTTGCGCCCCACGGCCGATGAGCTTAAAACATTTAGTGCCGATTGGACTATAGTATGCGCACCAGGCTTTAAAGCCGATGCAAAGATTGACGGCACCCGCCAGCATAACTTCACCATCATGAATTTTACCCAAAAAGTTATACTCATAGGCGGCAGCGGTTACACAGGCGAAATAAAGAAAGGCATATTCACACTTTTAAACTACATACTGCCGCAAGAAAAAAATGTGCTATCCATGCACTGCTCCGCTAATGTGGGAAAAGATGGCGATACTGCTGTTTTCTTTGGCTTATCAGGCACAGGCAAAACCACATTATCTGCCGATCCTAATCGCGGATTAATTGGCGATGACGAACACGGCTGGAGCGAAAAAGGAGTGTTTAATTTCGAGGGCGGATGCTATGCCAAGTGCGTGAATTTAACACGCGATAAAGAACCACAAATATGGGATGCCGTTAAATTTGGCGCTCTTTTAGAAAACATCGAGTACCACGAAAACACATCAACCGTAGATTTCGATAATATTTCAAAAACCGAAAACACACGCGTAAGTTACCCCATTAATCACATCAGCAATGCCATAGAACCATCGGTGGCAGGTGTACCCAAAAATATTTTCTTTTTAACCTGCGATGCATTTGGTGTGTTGCCACCCATCAGCAAACTAACAACCGGCCAGGCAATGTACCATTTCATATCGGGTTACACGGCTAAAGTTGCCGGAACCGAAATGGGCATTACCGAACCTACTTTAACTTTTTCGGCATGTTTTGGCAAAGCATTTTTACCATTGCACCCTACCAAATATGCCGAGTTGCTGGGTAAAAAACTAAAAGAAAATAAAGTAAACGTGTGGTTAGTTAACACCGGCTGGACAGGTGGCGCTTATGGCACCGGTAGCCGCATGAAACTTGCTTACACCCGCGCCATGATAACGGCAGCACTTAATGGCGAACTAGAAAAAGTGAAAACCGACACATTACCTGTTTTTGGCCTTGCAATACCCACAGCCATTAACGGTGTGCCGCCCGAAATTTTAAACCCGCGCAATACCTGGAAAGATAAAGATGCTTACGATGCCAAAGCCGCACAGTTGGCAGCATCGTTCATCAAAAACTTTGAACAATATGCCGCTGCAGCCAGTAAAGAAATTTTAGAAGCTGCACCCAAAGTGGCGGTTAATGCGTAAACCCATTTTTTAAAAAAGCCCCCATGCTTCTCTTTTTACCGAGCAGCTTGGGGCTTTTTGCTGAACTTATTTACCTTTTTGGCGAGCGAGTTCAGCTTTTTAGTGAACCTGTTCACCTTTTTTCTGAGCCCGCTCAGCATTGTAGCAAACAGGTTTAACTATTTATTAAACCAATTACGGTTTTTACCCGGCTAACTGCCAAAAAAGTAAAAACGGTTAAGGTTTTTATATAAACAGTTTGGTTTAAAATATAACAAGTTGAAGTATAACCACAACTGCCCGTGCTTTTACCATAAACAGTTCAAGTAAAACCCGAACTCGCTTAGCTTTTACCACAAGCAGCTCACTAAAAAGCACAACTGCTTGTAAAAAAACCGAAACCGTTTCACCTAAAACTTAAAACAGTTTACGGTAAACAAAGGGCTGCAAGGGAAATAGGAAATTTTGGCAGGGGATAATATCATCTTTTTTTATATTTGTTATTGATTATTACCCAAGTATATATTACCCAAGTATAAAAGTTCGTTGACATATTGATAAATCCAGCCATTGAGCCGGATGATTTGATTTCAAAGATTGATAAATGACATTTATAGGCTATTGAGCGCAAGCCGATGTAAGTTGTGATTTGATTTCAAAGATTGATAAATGACATTTTACCGCCTTTTGAACCACGTTTGAATACGTTGTGATTTGATTTCAAAGATTGATAAATGACATTGTTTTGTGCAGGTGTACTTGTTGGTTTGCCGTTGTGATTTGATTTCAAAGATTGATAAATGACATTAGATGCAGCAGACAGCAATCGAACTCATTAGTTGTGATTTGATTTCAAAGATTGATAAATGACATTTGGAATCAAAATGCGAGGACTACGAGTTAGGTTGTGATTTGATTTCAAAGATTGATAAATGACATTTGAGCGGTTTCAAATTCCGAATAAATATAGGTTGTGATTTGATTTCAAAGATTGATAAATGACATTACCGTTACAGGCAATACTACGACTGTGTATGTTGTGATTTGATTTCAAAGATTGATAAATGACATTCGGTGTAGACAAGCTATCGGCAGGTTTACAGTTGTGATTTGATTTCAAAGATTGATAAATGACATTTTAGATGCTACCATTAAATGTGATGCGCAGTTGTGATTTGATTTCAAAGATTGATAAATGACATTCAAAACGGATGGACACCACCTGAACACATTGTTGTGATTTGATTTCAAAGATTGATAAATGACATTTAAACTAAGAGACTATAATATAAAAGGCAAGTTGTGATTTGATTTCAAAGATTGATAAATGACATTACTTCCTATGTGGAATGATAACGAGGGAGAGGTTGTGATTTGATTTCAAAGATTGATAAATGACATTACCGCACCATTGATGAAAGCACATCAACGAGTTGTGATTTGATTTCAAAGATTGATAAATGACATTCCAGATTTTAATAATCCAGGCATTAAATACAGTTGTGATTTGATTTCAAAGATTGATAAATGACATTGACCAACTTAACCAAAGCCAGTTGCCTTAAGTTGTGATTTGATTTCAAAGATTGATAAATGACATTACAAGCACACAAATACCTTATTGATAAAGGGTTGTGATTTGATTTCAAAGATTGATAAATGACATTGATAAAGATGATTTGTTCACCAGTAAATATGTTGTGATTTGATTTCAAAGATTGATAAATGACATTAAATTAGATTTGTACGATAGAATAGAACAGGTTGTGATTTGATTTCAAAGATTGATAAATGACATTCACGTTGGTACTGTACCACCTTTCTAAAGGGTTGTGATTTGATTTCAAAGATTGATAAATGACATTCCAATTGTAGTTCTCAACTGCCAGATGTGGTTGTGATTTGATTTCAAAGATTGATAAATGACATTAAGTGCCAAATGGCTTACCCACCGAAGCCAGTTGTGATTTGATTTCAAAGATTGATAAATGACATTTTATTTTTTGTTTTCAGTCCAATGGTACGCGTTGTGATTTGATTTCAAAGATTGATAAATGACATTTTCTATTGTTTCCGTTAATTCTAATTTGCTGTTGTGATTTGATTTCAAAGATTGATAAATGACATTTTCCGAAACATATGGCGAACAGCTTAAACTGTTGTGATTTGATTTCAAAGATTGATAAATGACATTACGACTAATACTTGCAAGTAGTAATGAGGGGTTGTGATTTGATTTCAAAGATTGATAAATGACATTAGAGTAGTCGGTGCAAAAAATCATACTATGTTGTGATTTGATTTCAAAGATTGATAAATGACATTTGCTAACTCTACTGTTCGTTTGTAGTCTTGGTTGTGATTTGATTTCAAAGATTGATAAATGACATTTTCCAATAATTTGTTTTGCGTCTCTTGCTGGTTGTGATTTGATTTCAAAGATTGATAAATGACATTCACAATCCACAAAAAAATATTTGCAGTAGGTTGTGATTTGATTTCAAAGATTGATAAATGACATTTGCGTTGACCCGAATGCTTTTTTGGCAACGGTTGTGATTTGATTTCAAAGATTGATAAATGACATTTGTTATGTGCAGAGAAATTCCGTCTGTAAAGTTGTGATTTGATTTCAAAGATTGATAAATGACATTCCTACATTCATTCTCCTTTGCAGTTCTACTGTTGTGATTTGATTTCAAAGATTGATAAATGACATTGAGAAAAAGAAAATGTTAAAGCTCATAGAGGTTGTGATTTGATTTCAAAGATTGATAAATGACATTGGGTAACCGATCAATTGCTTCATCCAATTGGTTGTGATTTGATTTCAAAGATTGATAAATGACATTAGGTACTCAAATATGTGTAGCTATGTATGGGTTGTGATTTGATTTCAAAGATTGATAAATGACATTTCAGTGCCGGCCAATACTTTATTCCAGAGTGTTGTGATTTGATTTCAAAGATTGATAAATGACATTAAAATCCACACACAGCACATCAAAAACAAGTTGTGATTTGATTTCAAAGATTGATAAATGACATTTAACTGGCTTATATATTCGAGCAAAAAAAAGTTGTGATTTGATTTCAAAGATTGATAAATGACATTGC
>JAGVMA010000087.1 GCA_020054095.1 Bacteroidia bacterium
CGATAGCGAAGACAGACCTAAGAAAAGATTTGGCGGTGGCGATAAACCGTTCGAGCGCAAGCCGTTCAGAAAATTTGATGGCGATAGCGAAGACAGACCCAAGAAAAGATTTGGCGATAAACCGTTCGAGCGCAAGCCGTTCAGAAAATTTGATGGTGATAGCGAAGACAGGCCTAAGAAAAGATTTGAAGGAAAACCATTTGAACGTAAACCTTTTCACCGAAAAGGTAAAGGCAAAGGATTTGATGAAGTAAAAGTTGCCGATGGATTAGTGCGACTTAATAAATACATTGCCAATGCCGGCATTTGCTCACGCAGAGAAGCCGATGATTTAATTACTTCGGGTGTTATAAAAGTGAATGGCGAGGTTGTAACCGAACTTGGTTACAAAGTGAAGATGGATGATGTGGTGCGCTATGGTGACCAAACTTTAAAACTTGAAAAGCTGCAATACGTTTTACTCAATAAGCCGAAAGATTACATTACCACCATGGACGACCCGCAAGAGCGCAGAAACGTGATGCAACTTTTGCATGGTGCTTGTCGTGAACGTGTTTACCCAGTAGGTAGATTAGACAGAAATACAACCGGGCTTTTGCTATTTACAAACGATGGCGAACTTACTAAGCGATTAACCCATCCGCGCTACGGCATAAAAAAAATATATCACGTGGTGCTCGATAAAAACGTAAAGCACGATGATTTTATGCAAATTAAAGATGGTGTTGAATTAGAAGATGGTCCTATAAAACCAGATGCGCTAGATTATGTGGGCGATGCTAAAAATGAAATAGGAATTGAAATACACTCGGGCAAAAACCGAATAGTGCGCAGAATTTTTGAACACTTGGGCTATGATGTAATAAAATTAGACCGAGTTTATTTTGCCGGACTAACAAAAAAAGACTTACCCCGTGGCGAATGGCGACACCTTTCTATCAAAGAAATAGGCATTTTAAAAATGATTCCGGCAGCCGCATTGTAACCTTTATTCAACAGTTTGCGTTTAATAATTCAATTTTAAACACACGCAACATGTAAAATCATTACGCATTTTTGATGTAATGGAAAATTTGCCCGAAACGCAAACCAATAACGAGAAACCCAAAAGCAGTTTTAATAAAACATTTCGCATTTTATGGCGTGTGTTAAAATACTGCTTTGTGGTTTTTATTATTTTGTTTCTGTGTGTAATCACACTCGGCTGGATATATGGCGATAAAATAAAACAATATGCCATAGATGAACTGAATAAAAACTTAAATACACAGGTATTTATTAACCCCGATGATATTGATTTTACAATTATTAAAAATTTCCCGTTAGCTGCCGTTGAGTTTAGGAACATAAAGGCGCTCGAAGCAGTTAATTACAGGAAAAAAGACACACTGCTTAATGCCAAGTTGGTTTCGTTTCAGTTTAATGTGTGGGATATTTTTAATGAAAACTACACCATAAAAAAATTGCAGATACAAGAGGCTGCCGTTAATCTTAAAATATTCAAGTCGGGGAAAAATAATTATGAATTTCTGAAAGCTGATACTGCAACAAGTAATGATTCGGCCAAGTTTGCTTTCGCGCTCGATGAAATAAATATATTTAATACCTCTGTTTTGTTTAATGATTATAAAAACGATGTGAGCATTGGCGGCAACTTAATAGAATCAAATTTATCGCTGCTGATAAATGGCAATAGTTATGATGCCGATATTGAATCGGGTGTTTTTGTAAATATGATAAAAGCAGATAGCATTAACTATTTATCTGAAAAGAAACTGACTGCGAGTTTTAAATTAAATGTGGATGATGAAAACGATGTTTATACTTTTAAAAACATTTACGCAAGCATTGAAAAACTAAACTTACATACAAGCGGAAAAATTGTACAAAGTGAAAAAGGAACTGATTTTGATTTGGCTATTGAAGGAAAAGATTTATCCATACAATCGGTTTTATCATTGCTGCCTGCAAAATATAAAACCGATATAGCTGACTATTACAGCGAAGGAAATTTTTACCTCAAATCAGAAATAAAAGGATTGCTATCAGAGAAAGCAGAACCTATTTTTAGCTGTGTATTTGGCGTAAACAATGGCAGCATCAGCCACCCCAAAACAGCTGTTAGCGTAAGTAATTTAAACTTAACAGGTAGTTACAGCACTAAATCTTTAAAAGAAAAATTACCAGAACTGGTTGTAAAAGACATTTCGGCAACTCTTGGGAAAGGGAAAATTAATGGTGCGTTTTCGCTAACCGGAAATAATAATCCTTATTTAACTGCAAAAGCTAAAGGCGAAATTAGTTTAACAGACCTAAAGCAGCTACTGCAAATTGACACCATTGAAACTATAACCGGAGATTTAAAAGTAGATGCCATTTATAACGGTAATATAAAAGCACTAAAAAAATACGTTGAATCTGATTTGAGCAATAATCAAACTTCGGGCGAAATGAGTTTAAATAATGTGGCAATAAAATGGAAAAAAAATCCAATTGAGTGGACTAATATAAATGGTGATTTCTATTTTAAAAACAACGACATAGGCATAAATAGTTTTACCGGCAGTATTTCTAACAGCGATTTTGAACTAAAAGGAACATTTAAAAATGCGTTGGCTTACGCGCTCACGAGCAATTCTGCATTACTTGTAAATGCCGAGTTAAATTCTAAAAAAATTGATCTGAATGAGTTGCTTGCCGATAAAACTAATTCCGGCACAAGCGCATATACCTTAGTTCTGCCCGAGAATATAGACTTTAATCTTAACTGCAATATAACTGAAATGGTTTTCAGAAAATTCAAAGCAACAGCTATTTCAGGTGCTTTTAAAATGAAAGACAAAAAAATAATTGCCGACCCATTACAATTCAGAACAATGCAAGGTGGGATAAAAACATCACTAATGATAGATGCAACTAATGCCGAAAAAATATTAATTACATGCGATGCCTCAATTGATAATTTAAACGTGAATAAAATTTTTTACTCGTTTGAAAATTTTGGGCAAACGTACTTGGAAGACAAACATATCAAAGGCGTTGCAACCGCAAACATTCAATTTGCATCGGTGTGGAGTAACCGATTAGAAATTGACATGGATAAGATATACGCCTTGTGCGATGTTACCATTGAGCAAGGGGAGCTTGTCAGTTTTTCGCCATTTGTTGAAATTGCCGATGACATAAAAAAAGATATTTTGATGCGGCAGTTTATTGAAGTGGATGAGTTCAGCAAAAAAATGCAACACATAAAATTTTCTTCTTTAAAAAATCAAATAGAAATTAAGAAACAGAAAATTACATTTTCACCCATGCTTATTAAATCATCGGCAATGAATATTGACTTTAGCGGCTGGCACAGTTTTAAAAACGAGATTGATTACCATTTTAGCTTTCTGCTTTCAGAGGTATTTACAAAAGGTGAAAAAAAACGTAAGGAGCAAAACAAAGAGTTTGGCGAAGAGGAAAATGATGGCATCGGGAAAGTATTGTATTATACAATGACCGGAACGGTTGATAACCCTATTTTCAAAAAAGATTATAAAACACAAAAAGAGAAACGTAAAGAAGAAGTTAAAAAGGAGAAGCAAAACTTAAAGCAAATACTAAAAGATGAGTTTGGCTGGTTTAAAAAAGATACTACATTAAAAAACTCAAACAACCAAAATAACGATAAGCAAGACAGCAAAAGCCCTAATGGCAACAAGTTTATAATTAATTGGGACGATAAAAAAGAAGATAAGCAAGAAGATGATTTTTAATTTTCAGTGATTTTTATACTTCCCGAATGATAAGATTGACTAATTTTTGATTTGCCAAAAACAATTACCATAACATACATTTGGACATTACTTGCAATCGCAAGAGTTTTGGGGTAAGGGTGTACCAGTGGAATCAGATGGGGAGATTTGTTTCATTGGTCCCCAAAACATTTTTACTCTGGCTTTTTCTTGTTTTTCGGATTTTTAATATCGTCCTCTTTCACCACGATAAATGCTGTGCGCCTGTTTTTCTGATGGGCTGCTTCCTGCTCTTCTTTCGTTTTTAGTGCAGTTATGTACTTTTCTGTGAGCGTGGCTATTATATTTCCATTAGCATCTTTCAACTCTATTGGCTGTTTTTCACCATATCCTTCCGACATTAATCGGGCTGGGTCAATGCCTTTTTCAATCAAATAATCAACACACGACTTAGCGCGCTCTTTCGACAGGCGCTCGTTGTAGTCATCGCTACCCCTAAAATCTGTATGTGAGTTAATTTGAATATATATTTGATTATTAAGTGTTAAATAGTTTGCCAAATCATCCAATATTTTTTTCGACTCTGGGCGAAGTGTCGCTTTATCGAAATCGTACTCAATACCAGGAATAACAATTTCACCTGCCGGAATTTTAGATAAGAAAAAGTCTTGCGTAAAGTTTTCCGATTCGGTTTTTCCTTTTGTTGAAACAGAAGCTGCATCACCAAAATATTTATTTTTTTGCGCTTTTATGTATAATTCTAATTCATCGCGCAATGGAGTAAAGTAATACCCTTTATCATCAGTAGTGATGAAAAACGGTTGCAAATCGCCCGAAACATCTTTAAATGTTAAAAGTGCATTTGGAATTGGTTTATTGGTTTCTCGGTCATACACATATCCGCTAAGTGAAAAATTAAGCGGCTCTTTATCTACAGAATATACTTTGTAGCAATACATTGGCGTTTCACCACAATCTTTGCACGGCTCTCTGTCTGAGCTGTAATATGCCAAGCGCTGATCGTTTTGTATTACAAAATATGCATCGTCTTTACTGGAATTGATGGGCGATTTAATATTTAACGGAGTTGACCAAATGGTGTCAGCATCTACTTCGTTGTACTCATCATCGTTGTATGATTTGTAAATATCTAATCCGCCAAAACCAACATGTCCATCTGAGCTGAAATAGATTGTTTTGGTTTTATAATGATAGAATGGTGCAATTTCGTTTTCGGGAGTGTTTACTTTAGGACCTAAATTATATACTTGCCCTACGTTTCCAAACTCGTCAATATCGCAATACCAAATATCCATTTTGCCCTTTCCACCCGGACGATTGGAAGAAAAATAAAGTTTTGTTCCATCAAACGATAAGTTAGGATGCATTGATTTATATCCATCAATATTCACACCCTGCAGCATCATTGGAATAAGCCATTTACCATTTAAATACTTACTCACATATATTTTGCAGTCTGATGGATTTTGTGAATTGTATCGGGTAAAAAAGAACAAATCTTTATTTAACGATAAACAGCCGGCTACTTCGTTAAAAGGGGTATTAAGCGGGTCGCCAAAATTTTTAACATTCGTAAAAGTTTCGCCTGTTTTATTTCCGGTATAAATATCTATTACGCTAAGCGGATTATCTATTTTGGAATCGGTTACTTTGTTGCCTTTGCGGGCAGACGAGAACATCACATCTAAATTATCGCCAAAAAAATTAAGTCCAAAACTTGAAACTCCGGCATTTACGGTTGAATCTAAGATATGAACGGTTTGACCTTTTTTCACACTATTCGAATCAACAGCGTAATAGCAACTTAAAGCACCTTTTAGCGCAAGTTTATATAAAGGTGTTTCTGATTTTGTTGAGTCTTTAGTATATGTTTCAAATAATTTTTTTGCGTCATCGTATTTTTTGTTTTGCATCAGACACACACCATAATAGTAAGGGTCGAAAGGAAATTCTTTGGTTATGCTCAATGCTGCTTTTGCATACCACATTTCTGCGTTATTATAATCTCGAGATAAACGATACGATTCTGCTATTTGATGAACCACATAGTTATAACGAATTGCAGATAAAAGGTTTTTACTGTTTTCAACCGAATCGAGTTTAATTTTTTTGTCATCAGTAGTTTTAGCACTATCTGCCGATGCTGAATCCATCATTGCGATAGATTTTGGCACATAAGGCAATGTATATTCTTTTGAGTTTGCTGTTTTGGGGTCAATTACACGTTGGTAATAATATGCTGCCGATGCATAATCTTCGTTCTTGAAGGCTTCATCAGCCCAATCTAACCATTCTTTGCGGCTTTGTGCAAAAACAGAAACAGCTAATAAAAATAAAACGGCTACAGCTTGTAGTTTCTTCATCATAGTCTTGGGCAGTTAATAATTGGTGCTGGTTTCTTTCTTCTTGCAATATATGTTACTGATAGTTCAAAAGCGCCTCTACCACTGCTGTATGGCCGTAAAGTTGATGTGTTAATGTCATAACTGATGCGGTATTCAAATTTGCCGTATTTCAAGCCGGCTTCTATTAAAGCAGCGTCTTTCTCAAGCGTACCCGGTTTTGATTTTGCCAATGGACCCGATAAACGGAAGGTAGGCCCGAATATTAAATAAGCGTCAGATTCTTTCAAGTAATAATGTGCTATTAAACCCATAGAGGTTTCTTTGGCGTTTCTTTGGCGCATTATTAAAATTTTAGGTAATAGCTGTATGGTTTTATTTATATAAATCTTGCATCCTAAATTAACGGTATGCTTTAATGGCAAGCGATTATTTTGCGAGTAGAAACTTTCTTTCGGGTAGTTTAAGTGCTGGATTGTGTATCCGATAAACGGATTAACTCGCGATTGTTCTTTACCATAATAGTATGTAAACCCAATATTTACATCGGGCATAAGAATACTATTGGTCCCAAAAACTTCACCAGAAGGTAATGTGTTATCAAAACCTCCACCGTTATTGTTAGAGTATTGAGTACCCCAAGTTAATTTATTTACGTTAACTGATTTTTGGATGATACCCAATTGTGCGCCCACTGAAAAGTGGTGATTATCTTGTTTGTCAACCGAAAAATCGTAAGCAGCTGATGCCAAAAAGCCAAATACGTTATAGTTTCCGGTTCCGGCACGATAATCCATTATTTGACCACCAATGGAAAAATTTTTCAATGCCACATCACCCGAAACCAAAAAGGTTTGGAATGGATTGTTTACCAAAGACGACCATTGGGTGCGGTATTGCCCGTGAATACGGTACCAGCCATCAAACAGGCCTGTGTTAGATGGGTTTAAGTTTAGTGCGGCAGCATCGTATTGCGAAAAGTGAAAATCTTGCGATTGTACTAATAATGCCGATATACTTAAAGAGGTAGTGAAAATTAACTTCTTTCCCTTAGCGTAAATTTTTTTCATAGTGTTTTTCTTCTCTCTTTCTTTATCTCATTAATGTTACATCGCCACTTAACTCGTGTGCCACATCATCTTCTGTGGTGGCTTGCAAGGTCCAAACATAAACGCCTATTGGCTGTAGTTTCCCGTCACGGGTTCCGTCCCAGCCCAGATTTTGGCGAGTTGATGTAAATATTAATTCGCCCCAGTTGTTATAAATCCTAAACTCTAATTTTTTGTACGGCCCCCCGTAAACAAAAACTATATCGTTCACGCCATCACCATTAGGTGAAAATCCCGAAGGAACATCGGGCGGCATAGACACTACCACTTCTTTGTAAATGGTATCTACACAGCCGTTGCTATCTGTTACAACTAGAATTACTGTATAAATTCCGCCAGCACCATAAGTATGTGTCGGGTTTTGAACAAATGAGGAGTCGCCATCGCCAAAATACCATTGCCATGATACTACGGGCGATGATAAATCTGTAAACGATATATTTTGACCTATTACAGCCGTATAGTCATCGGCATTAAAATTAGCCAGCGGTGTAGCAAAAATAGTTACCGGCAACGTAGCTGTTCCTACGCAACCTTGGTTTGAAATTACTGTTAATGTTACGCCATAGTTACCTCCACTTGCATAGCTATGCGATGGATTCTGAGTCGTGTTTCCGGTAGAGTTATCGCCAAAATTCCAGCTCCAGCTAACGGGTGTGCCGCCATTAACAAATGTAGAATCATAGAACATCACTGCTTCGTTTTGGCAACCACCTATGTAACCGAAATCAACCACGGGAGGATAATAAACATTAACGGTATCAACTATTGTATCTCGGCAGCCATTGGTAGATGTAACCACAAGTGTTACTACATAAGGGCCAGGAGCTGTATAAACGTGTGATGGGTTTTGCAGTGTACTTATGTTGCTATCTCCAAAATTCCAGTTCCATGTTGTAATACTTCCCACGTTTGGGACTGATGTATCAGTAAATTGAACTGTATCATTAGGACAGGCGCTAACAGACGTAAACTGAGCAGTAGGTGATGGAATTAAACGAATAAGGAATGTGTCTCTTTGTATTTGGCAGCCACCATTATTTCCTGAACTAAAGATTAACTGCACAAATCCCAAGTTAGCATCGTTTGTACCTGGTATATAGGTTGGATTAAGAATTGTGTTGCTTGGGTTAAATGTTCCATCTCCTAAAGTTGTCCACACTCCGGCACCTGTAGATGTGTTCACATTTAATTGTATCCAATCACCGGAACATGCTGTATCAGACGCTAAAATGCTAACCGTAGGTGGGGCTGTAAAATAAATGGTGAGCGTATCTGATGATAACAAGCAATTCCCATTACCCGTTGTTGTTAGCACAATAGTAACAAAGCCCTGTGCTGTATCGGCATTACTTGGAATATAGCTCGTATTTAACGAGGTGTTATTAGGGTTAAACGTACCCGTTCCATTAATAGCATTCCACTGTCCGCCTGTAGCTACGGTTACCACGCCATTTAAGTTGATATAACCGGTGTCGCGGCAAACATAAATTGTATCCGGACCCGCATCGGCTGTAGGGCCTGGGTAGAAAGTAATAACTATCGTGTCTGTATCGGCTGCACATAAACCATTACCTGTACTTATTAAAAGTAAAGTTGCCGACCCATTTGTTACTTCTTGTGGTGTAGGTGTATAAGTAGCATTAAGCGTGGTATTGTTAGGGTTAAATACACCTGCTCCTATCCACATACCGCCAGTAGCATTAAGCACGGTGCCGCCAAGTGGTACAGTTGGGTTATTTAAGCACGCTATTGTATCGAGCCCTGCATTTGAAATTGGACGTGGTTGTATATAAATTGTTTGAACCGAAGTATCTGTACATCCTGCTGAAGAAAAAGTATAGAGTGTTACCGTATAATTACCTCCTCCGGAATAAGGATGAGTTGGGTTTTGTAATGTGCTGCTTGTTAGATCACCAAAAGTCCAGCTCCAACCGGTTACGTTGTTGTTTAACGATACAGTAGAATTGTCTGTAAACTGAACCGATGTGCCCGCACACACAGGAGCATTGTGTGTAAAAGAGGCATTTGTCCATGCGATAGCAATGGTATCCATTATTGTATCGGCACAAGGTGTACCGTAGTTAACAATTAATGTTACGTAATATGGTCCCAACCCGGAATAAGTCCAAGCAGGTGGGTTAACCTGAGTAGAAGTATCATTTACGGACATCGGGTCTCCAAAATCCCATGAATAAGAAGTTGCAGGCGGGCTTGTAGTATTTGTAAATTGAACAGTTGATCCTGAACAATTTCCTAATGCCGTGAAACCCGGCTGTGCCAAAGGCGGACAGTATACTACGTTAAATTGGAAATCTCTTAATATCTCACCTATTTTTTGTCCATTTCTCCACTCTTCACATCTTATACCAACCACAAACTGACCTATCTGCGGAGGATTATCATTTAAAAGACCTGTATTTGATATTGTGAGTGAGTTTGGAGGACCGCCCAACGCATTAGTAGGACCATAACCACCCACCCAAGTAATTGGTGTAAATGTACACACGTTACCAGGGAAAGTAGGTGCATTATTATTATGTGGCGTGTAAAGTGAATATACCAACGAATCGCCATCTATATCAGTAGCTGAATGATCAAAATTTAATGGATTGCCTTGGCAAACGAAAACCGGAGGGAAATTAGTCCACACAGGGCTGCTATTGGTTAACCAAATACTATTATCAGGAATATAAGTGTACCATGATTCGCCTGTGCTTAGCGGAGCAACCACGTTTTGCAAACTCGCATTGCGACAGCAATACTGGTAATATACGTGGTAACCTCCCGGGTTAGGAGGAAGATTATTAACTACGGCAGAGTATATTGCTTCTTGCAAACATATTCCCGGGTCAACTGCACAAGAGTCAATCTGCGGTTGCACATTAGTAGCTCCCGGAAATGGTATTGTAACTGTTTGTATTAAAGTACCATTAGGTTGGGTGATTCTTATACCCACGTTTCCGGGGAAAGCGGCATTACCAACAGCGCAATCGCGGTATAGTTTTAAAACAATTCTATAAGTTGATCCGCCTAAGTGTTCGTATGTAAGTGAGCCGCCTACAATGTGGGTGGCGAGCGCAAACAATGGAAATAAGGTAACGAATAAAAGCGAGCGTAATTTTTTACTCATGGGGGTTTTCTTTTATTAAGAGGCAAATATATAATAAAATCCTAAAAAACAAAGCATTAGTTATGGTTTTATACCGATGATTTTGTAGCAAAAAGACGTGCCTTGGCAACGATGGTTGCTTATGTAAAACGTGTTTGTGAAATCATTTTTTAGAGTGCGACTGTAACATTTAAAAATTGATAAACGTCATATACCAAAATCGCAGCGAAAACAAAAAACAAACTAAAAAAAACATAAAAATGAAAAAACTAATTATCCCCGTTCTTATTTTGTTTGCAACCATCTCTTTTGGAAATAATAACGATGCATTACGCAAGCAAATCTCAAAAAACATTGCTTACCCTCAGTTTTTAAAGAAACCCGATGCTGATGAAAAAGTAACTGTAAGATTTACTGTTACTGCACAAGGCAAAGTAGAGGTGGTTTCGATAACTGCAAAAATAAATGAACTTAAGCAATACGTTACCAATGAATTAAAATCAATGAAAATAAAAGAAAATTACAGCGAACCCGGAGTTGTTTACTCAGTTGAATTATCGTTCAAAATGAAAAAAAGCTAAGCGAACTGTAACAAATTAAATCACCTAATCGTCATAACCTAAAACCAGCTAAAAAATGAAAAACATATTTTTAACCATAACAATTTTAATTGGCGTTTTATCGGGCGCTAATGCACAAAACGAAGAAACCAGAACGGTAAGCGATTTTTCGGGATTAAAAACCAGCGGAGGAGTAAAATTAATTTTATTACAAGGTGAATCTGTGAGCGTAAAAGTAAAATGCGAATCGAGCGAAGACTTGAAAAAAATAACCACCGAAGTAACCAATGGCACACTTGTGATAGGCGGTGATGCCGATGATGCAAAAGTTTACGTTACCGTAAAAACACTCACCGATATTGAAACAATGGGTGCATCATCTGTGAAATCAGAAGAGAATTTTAATGCCGATGTGATAAAAATACTTGCTTCGGGAGCATCATCAGTAAAGCTAAAAATTACGGCTAACGAAATTACGGCAAATTTAAGTGGCTCAAGCATAGTTTCGCTCGTGGGCACTTCTAAAAAACTAACTGCCGATGTATCGGGCGCAGCTTCATTAAAAGCACTTAACCTTATAACCGAATACACCTTAGTATCAGCCACAGGCGCATCAAGCGCACGTGTATCGGCCACTAACGATTTAATAATTAATGCCAGCGGAGCAAGCACTGTAACTTATCGCGATGGTGCTAAAAATGTGGTGGCCGATAAAACAGGCGCCAGCAACATAAAAAAATCGGAAGCCGATGATGTGAAAACCGAAAGCAATGGCGATACCACAAAAATAAAATTTGGCGACCGCAAATTTGTGATGATAAAAGATGAAGACAACGATAAAAAGAAAAAAAATAATGACGATGATGATGACTTTGTACACTGGGCCGGGCTTGATTTAGGTGTAAACGGATTTTTAAACGCTAACAACAAATTGCAAATGCCTAATGGCTATAACTTTCTGGATTTGAATTATGCACGCTCATTAAATTTTAATGCCAACTTTTTTGAACACGGATTTAAAATTTACCGCCACAATATACAGTTGGTTACAGGACTTGGTTTTGAGTTTAATCACTATTCGTTTAGAAACCCTATCACGCTGTTTGCCGATTCAAATTACGCTGGTGCATATTGGGATTCGAGCATGACTTATGAGAAAAACAAGCTCAATACTTCGTTCATCACATTGCCGCTAATGCTTGAATTTAATACCAATAATAAAGATGCCGACCGCTCTTTCCACATCAGTGGCGGCATTATTTTATCATACAATATTGCTACAAAAACAAAACAAGAATACAGCATCAATGGCTACGAGTTTGATGTTAAAAAGAAAGATGATTATAACATTAACCCATTCCGTTACAGCGCAACAGTCCGTGCCGGATTTGGCGATTTTAATTTATTCGCCTCGTATGCGCTTAACACATTGTTTGAAACAAACAAAGGACCTAAGTTGTACCCATTCACGGTTGGTTTAACGCTTTGTAATTTTTGATGATGTAGATTTGGTTAGTAAAAATCATCAATCTTGTGAATCCTCGCCTTAGGGCGGGGATTCTTTTTTTAGCTCCCGATAGCAAAAAAATAAATACTTTAATCGCAAAAATTTAAAACATAATGGCAAACAAGTTTAAAATATTAGAAGATAAAATTAAAGAAGCTCATTTGAGTGGTGGCGAAAAACGAATAGAAGCGCAACACAAAAAAGGCAAACTAACCGCTCGCGAGCGTATTCATTTTTTGTTGGATGAAGGTAGTTTCGAGGAAATAGGCATGCTGGTTACGCACCGCGCCACTGATTTTGGCATAGACAAAGAAAAATACTTAGGCGATGGCGTTATCACCGGATATGGCACTATAAATGGCAGATTGGTTTATGTTTTCTCGCAAGATTTCACCGTATTTGGCGGCTCGCTATCAGAAACACATGCCGAAAAAATTTGCAAAATAATGGACCTCGCCATTAAAAACGGTGCGCCATTGATAGGATTAAACGATAGCGGAGGCGCACGCATACAAGAAGGTGTGGTTTCGCTTGGTGGCTATGCCGATATATTTTATCGCAACACATTGGCATCGGGCGTAATTCCGCAATTATCAGCAATTATGGGGCCTTGCGCTGGTGGTGCAGTTTATTCACCTGCCATTACCGATTTTATTTTAATGGTCGAAAACACATCTTATATGTTTGTTACCGGACCCAATGTGGTGAAAACCGTAACACATGAAGAAGTAACCAGCGAAGAATTAGGCGGTGCATCCACCCACTCTACTAAATCGGGGGTAACCCATTTCTCGTGTACCAATGAAATTGAGTGCATCAATAACATAAAACAACTACTTAGTTACATGCCTCAAAATTGCGAGGACGATGCTCCAATTATAGCTTATGAAGCTGCCAACGAAAAACGACCTGAACTAAATACCATCATTCCCGCAAACCCAAATCAACCCTACGATATACGCGATGTTATAAACCATGTAGCCGATGCTGATTCGTTTCTGGAAGTACATAAAAATTTTGCCGAAAACATTGTAGTAGGTTTTGCCCGATTAGGTGGCCGCAGCATTGGTATTGTAGCAAACCAACCTGCATTTTTAGCAGGCGTATTGGATATTAACTCATCAACCAAAGCAGCGCGTTTTGTTCGTTTTTGCGATTGTTTTAATATACCACTGCTTGTATTTGAAGATGTACCCGGCTTTTTACCCGGCACCGACCAAGAGTGGCACGGCATTATAACACACGGAGCAAAACTGTTATATGCCTTCTGCGAAGCAACAGTGCCTCGTATTACAGTTATAACACGCAAAGCTTATGGCGGAGCTTATGATGTAATGAACAGCAAACACATAGGAGCTGACATGAACTACGCCTGGCCAACTGCCGAAATTGCAGTTATGGGCGCCAAAGGCGCTGCTGAAATCATTTTCAAAAAAGAAATTACCGAGGCAAAAGATGCCGCTGCCAAGCTAAAAGAAAAGGAAAAAGAGTACAATGAATTATTCGCAAACCCTTACCGTGCTGCCGAGCGTGGCTTTATTGATGAAGTAATAAAACCGGAAGACACGCGCGAAAAACTGATACGCGCATTTGAGATGCTAAAAAACAAAGCAGCAAAATTGCCGCGCAAAAAACATGGAAATATTCCATTATAAAAGCAACCATTAAACTATAATCCCTAAGCCTGTATAAGATTCTTGCTAACTGCTTTTTTAAGTTTGCAAATCCGCAAGCTATTAGCATAAAACAGCTTCTGGGTTATACATCTGTAAGCGAAACGTGTATCTATTACAATTCGGTAATCTTTTACGATACCAATAACATACTCTATCCTTCCGCAGATTTTTGGTACCCACCAGGTAAACGCTTTTTTGCCCTTACTCATAACTTATTCGGATATTGTATATTGAAACGGAAGATAGTCTAAATCCCACCAATATGGATTTAACACTTCGATTTAATTAGTACCACTTTTCATTATTTTTTAGATATGCTTTTCAATTATTGGCGGCTTTTACCAATTACAAGCCTCTGCTCATACGCTCATAAAAAAATCAGGTAAACTAATTTCTATTTATAATTGGTTTAACTGTTAATTTCTTTTAAAAGCCATCGCTTTTATTATTATTTACTTTGCTGCAAAATTGTGGCACTATGAATGTTTTATTATTAGGATCAGGCGGCAGAGAACATGCCTTTGCGTGGAAAATTAAACAAAGTGAGCTACTCACAAAACTATACATAGCACCCGGCAATGCCGGCACCGCACTTTGTGGCGAAAACCTAAACATAAGCGAAACTGATTTTGATGCTATAAAAAAAATAGTTATCGAAAAGAAGATAGAAATGGTAGTGGTAGGCCCCGAAGCTCCTCTTGTAAAAGGCATTTACGATTTTTTTTAGGAGATGATTTACTGAAAAACATACCCGTTATAGGCCCATCAAAAGAAGGAGCTGCATTGGAAGGCAGCAAAGATTTTTCAAAAAAATTTATGCAGCGACATAATATTCCCACTGCCAAGTATAAAACATTTACAAAAGAGCAATTAGCTGATGGCTTGGCATTTTTAGAAACACTAAAACCGCCCTTTGTACTAAAAGCCGATGGCTTAGCAGCAGGTAAAGGTGTGGTAATTCCCACTGAATTGAGTGAAGCAAAAAAAGAATTAACTGAAATGCTTGCCAATGAAAAATTTGGTAATGCTTCGGCTAAGGTGGTAGTTGAAGAGTTTTTAAATGGTATTGAACTTTCGGTATTTGTTTTAACCGATGGAAAAAATTATAAAATATTACCCGCAGCCAAAGATTACAAACGAATTGGCGATGGAGATACAGGACTTAATACCGGAGGCATGGGTGCCGTTTCTCCGGTACCGTTTGCCGATGATGAGTTCCTGAAAAAAGTAGAAACGCAAGTGATAATTCCTACCATTAATGGACTGCAAAAAGAAAACATCACCTACAAAGGATTTATTTTTATTGGCCTGATGAATGTGAATAACGAACCTTATGTTATTGAATACAACGTACGAATGGGCGACCCGGAAACGGAAGTGGTTATACCTCGTGTGCAAAACGATATTTTAGAACTCTTTAATGCGGTTGTAACCGAAGAACTAAACACCATTCAATTCAAGATTGATGAGCAATATGCCGCAACTGTAATGCTTGTATCGGGTGGCTACCCGGGCGATTATGAAAAGGGAAAAAAAATTACAGGATTTGAAGCTGTGAGCGATAGTTTAGTTTTTCACGCAGGCACATCATTAAAAAACGGAGAAGTGTGTACAAATGGCGGAAGAGTAATGGCAATTACATCTTACGTAAAAACCATGTACGAGGCGGTGCAAAAATCATACAGAAGTGCCGAAAAAGTAAAATACGACAACATGTATTACAGAAAAGACATAGGTAAAGACTTGGAAAAATACTTTAAGAAAGAAAACGCCTAATACTTATTTATAAGTACCATTTTCGGCAGCCTCTTTATTGTATTTAGCCATTTGCCACATCCAAATTAAAAAAGTTACAGTGCCAATAGCTATAAAAACTAAATTAGGCATGTTTTTTAGATTTTCTATCACATTAATGAAAAACCACTCAGATGCGCGACCGATAAATTCAAAACAACTTGTTAAATTCATACGAAGTATATTTACGCTTCAAAAATAACAAAATATTCATACCTGCAATACCAAAAACATTGATAATAAATTACTTTAAAAATAACCGCACCAAATCAATGTTTCTGTTGCCTGCATATGCCTTAATTTTCTGGGCACCATCCCTTTATTGGCCTCAAACCGAAAACTACAAGCACGTAATGCCCTTTTTCGAGCTCACGTTTTCCATAACATCGGTGTGGATATACTTCCAGCATTTACTCAGCTTAGGCATTATATGTTTAACAGCATATTTAATTAACCACCTCATCACCGAGTTAGAAATATTAGACACAAAAACATTTTTTCCGGCATTTATTTATATTGTAATCATGAGCGGGTTTTACTCCATACAAAACATACACCCCATTATTTTCAGTAATTTGTTTTTAGTATTAGCGCTAATAAAAGTAATGAGTACACACCGCAAAGATTATGCTTTAGCCGATTTTTTTGCTGCCGGAATTTTAATTTCCATCGCCACACTGTTTTATGTGCCCTCGTTTATATTTTTTCCGTTTATATGGGTATCGCTCATTATTATCAGGCCATTTATTTGGCGCGAATGGATAGTTTCGCTCATCGGCTTTGTAATTCCGTATCTGTATGTATTTATGGCTTACTATTGGCAAGGCACTACTGATTATTTATGGTACGATAAAATATTTTATCCCATCAGCATCAAAACCACCATTAGCGAATTTAATTATTTACAGCTTTTTATTTTAGCCATTTTCGTTTTGCTTGTCATACTATCGGGCTTTCGCACACTTGGTGGAATTGTGCAAAGTAACACACGCGCTAAAAATAATATTTGGCTCATACATTGGTTTTTTTTACTGGGCGCGCTATCAATCGTGGTAAGCCCTAATTTATCCGTAAAATATTTTACTGTCCTTGCCATTCCACTAACTGTTTATTTTGCCAATTATTTTCTATCAGCAAAACGCAAAAATGCAACCGAAACATTTTTTACATTTTTCTTGCTCCTTTTGTTAGTTAATTACCTTTCCGATTTAAATATAATTACGCTATAAACATTAAATTTGTAATCATTAAAAAACTGAGAAAATGAAATTTGGAGTTGTAATATTTCCGGGTTCAAACTGCGACCAAGACATGATATATGTGCTGCGCAATGTAATGCAACAAGAAGTGGTGGAGCTTTGGCACAAAGAGGCCGATTTAAAAAAATGCGACTTTATTGTTTTGCCCGGTGGCTTTTCTTATGGCGATTATTTACGCTCGGGCGCAATTGCGCGTTTCTCACCAATCATGGATGCGGTAGGGAACTTTGCCGAAAAGGGCGGCTATGTTTTTGGCGTTTGCAACGGGTTTCAAATTTTATGCGAAGCCCGATTAGTACCCGGTGCGCTGATGCACAATACGGAGCGAAAATTTATTTGTAAGAATGTTTTTATAAAACCACAAAATTACGATACACTTGTTACCAACCAAATATCTCGCAGTAAAGTATCACTTAAAATACCCATAGCACATGGCGAAGGAAATTATTTTAATGATGCAGAATCGCTAAAAAAAATGAACGATAGCGGACAAATACTTTTCCGCTATTGCGATGAACAAGGCAATATAACACCCGAAAGTAACCCTAACGGAGCAATTGAAAATATTGCAGGTGTGTGTAACGCTAAAAAAAATGTATTTGGCATGATGCCTCACCCCGAACGAGCCGCAGATACAGAACTAAATAACACAGACGGAAAATTATTGTTTCAGTCAATAGTAAATTTAGTTACGGCCTAAGAAAACTATTTTTCGTAAAAATGCATTTCTTTTAAATATTGCCAAACTTGTAGCGGCATAAAGCACTGCACATTTTTTTTATTCTTAACAGCATCTCTAATTTCGGAAGATGATATTTCTACCAAAGGCGCATTGGTAATTTTCACTTTAGAATGTTTATGGAAAATAGTTTGTACAGAATGTGGACGAGGGTAAACATAAATAGTATAAGTATCCAAAATAGTTTCGTGGTTTTTCCATTTGCTAAAATTTTGCAAATTATCTTCGCCCATTATAATTGAAAACTCGTGTTGCGGGTATTTTTCTGAAACGTAAGCTAAAGTATCTACTGTATAGGAAGGCTGCGGTAAACCAAATTCAATATCGGTTACTTTTAAAAACGGAATATCGGCAACGGCTTCGCGCACCAAGCGCAGGCGCTGATTATCGGCAAGCAGTGTTTTTTTTTCTTTATGCGGATTATGCGGAGATACCACCAACCACACTTGCTCTAAATCGGTAAACTGTGCCATGTAATTGGCAATTATCATGTGGCCATTATGCACAGGATTAAACGAACCAAAAAATAAACCTATCTTCATTTCAACTTTAAAGTTAATAAGTATTTTTGTTTGCAATGTTTGTAGATACACACACCCATTTATTCGCATCTGAATTTGATACCGACAGAGTTGCCGTAATTAATTCGGCAATTGCCGTGGGGGTAAAAAAAATGTATCTGCCTAATATAGATAGCAACTCAATCGTCCATTTATTTAAACTCTGTAGCGATTTTCCGGATAATTGTTTCCCCACAATTGGTTTGCACCCATGCTCGGTAAACAACATGTACAACAGCGAACTGCAAATTATTGAACACTGGTTAAGTAAACGAAAATTTTACGCAATAGGTGAAATTGGTATTGATTTATTTTGGGACATTACCTACCGCAGGCAACAAGAGGATGCGTTTTCGCGCCAGATAGAACTTGCTAAAAAAAACAATTTGCCCATCATTATTCACACACGCAATTCGTTTGATGTGGCTTACGAAATTGTAAAATCGCATAACGATAAAAATCTAAAAGGAATTTTTCATTGCTTTACAGGAACTGCTGACGATGCCGAAAAAATAATTTCACTTGGCGGATTTAAAATGGGAATTGGTGGTGTGCTCACATTTAAAAATTCCGGACTCGACAAAACGGTTGAAGCCATTGATTTAAAACACCTGGTGTTGGAAACCGATTCGCCCTACCTCGCCCCCATGCCAAACCGTGGAAAGAGAAACGAAAGTGCGTACATTAAAATTATTGCCGAAAAATTAGCCGAACTAAAAAAAATACCTGTTGAACAAATTGCGGAAATAACCACACGCAATGCAAACGAAATATTTAATTTATAATGAGCAAAAAAAAATCTTCTGTTTTATTAGTTTACACGGGTGGCACAATAGGCATGATGCAAGATGCAAAAACCGGTGAACTAAAACCGTTTAACTTCAACTATTTAGCAGAGCAAATTCCTGAATTAAAAAAGTCTGATATTTCATTATCGTCAGTGGCATTTAAAAAACCTATTGATTCATCTAATATGCATCCGCAAATTTGGATTGAATTAGCCGAACTGATAAGAACAGAATACGAAAAATTCGATGGCTTTGTTATTCTTCACGGCTCAGACACCATGTCGTTCACGGCATCGGCATTAAGTTTTATGTTAGAAAATTTGAACAAGCCCGTAATTCTCACCGGCTCGCAATTACCTATTGGCATTATACGAACGGATGGAAAAGAAAATTTAGTAACTGCAATTGAAATAGCCGGGGCAAAACAAAACGGAAAACCTGTTGTAAACGAAGTGTGTATTTATTTTGAGTATAAACTTTATCGCGGCAACCGAACTCATAAATACAATGCGGAACATTTTAATGCATTTGAATCGCCAAACTATCCGCCACTTGCCGAAGCGGGTGTGCATTTAAAATACAACCATCAGGCAATGGCAAAAGCAAGTGCAAAAAAATTAACTGTGTACAATTCACTTAACAGCGATATTGCAATTCTGAAAATGTTTCCGGGCATAAATAAAAATGTAGTGGAAGCAATATTGTCGGCAAAAAATTTAAAAGCAATTGTATTAGAAACTTTTGGTGCTGGAAATTGTACCACTGAAAAATGGCTTACTGATTTACTGGCTGCTTCAATTAAAAGTGGTAAAATAATTTTAAATGTAACGCAATGTAATGCCGGTGCAGTGGAGCAAGGCAAATACGAAACAAGTGCTCAGTTGAAAAAAATTGGTGTAGTGGGCGGAAAAGATATAACATCCGAAGCCGCAGTAACCAAACTAATGTTTTTACTTGCCCAGAAATTAAATAAAAAAGAAATTACACGCCTGCTCACAAAATCGCTGCGGGGTGAAATAACTGCGTAACCTCTTGAGCAAGAAGAAAAAAAATACTGGCGATTTTAATTCAGCGACAGCGAAAACACAAGCTGCAAAAAAAACGGCTGTAAATTTTCGCAAATATTATTATATTATTTTTTGTTTTGCATTTGCATTGTATGCTAACACCATTGGCAACAAATATGCTTTTGATGATTCGGTGGTTATAACCGCTAACCCTTACACACAAAAAGGATTTTCAGGAATTAGCTATTTGGCTACACACGATTTATTTGCCGGCATGAATGGTTCATCGCTCGAGTTAACGGGCGGAAGGTTTAGACCTATACCGCTTATATCGCACGCCATTGAGTGGCAGCTTTTTGGCGAAGCACCGGGCATGAGTCATTTTATTAATGTCTTATTATTTGCTCTCACTTGTGTTTTACTATTTAAAACATTATTAAAAATTATTCCGGATATGTGGCTGGTAGCGTTTTTATCTACTCTTATTTTCGCTGCCCACCCCATCCACAGCGAAGTAGTGGCAAATATTAAAAGTCGTGATGAAATTTTTTCGCTGGTGTTTTTATTGCTATCGCTCAACTATTTATTTTCCTTTATTTCCTCGGGCGATAAAAAAGAAAATTTATTCAGCTGGGTTTTTTATTTGCTTGCACTCCTCTCAAAAGAAAACGGGCTTACATTATTAGCCATTATTCCGCTTACGCTTTACACATTTAAAAACATGGATTTAAAGCAAGCGGTGCTAAAAACAATTCCATACCTCTGCATAGCACTGCTCTACCTGGTTGCGAGAATGCAGCTTTTGCAAACATCTAAAATAACCGAGAGTACAGATTTAATGGAAAATCCGTTTTACGGAATTTCATTTTTAGAAAAAATTGCAACCGTTTGTCTCACCATGGGCTACTATATTAAACTACTTGTGCTGCCACACCCACTCAGTAGCGATTATTCCTTGTACCATATTCCTATCGTTTCATTTGCAGATGTTTTTGCATTGATTTCATTTGCAGCTTGCGCAGGGTTAATTACATTTGCAATTATTAAAATAAAATCGCGTAATATTTTAGCATACACTATTTTGTTTTATTTTTTGTCGGTTTCCATTGTAAGCAATTTGCTTGTAAATATTGGCGCTCCAATGGGTGAGCGTTTTTTATTTTTACCATCTGTGGCTTTTTGCTTGGCTGCTGCCCATTTATTTAATCAGTACTTTAATTCGGGTAGCAATAGCAGCGCTAATGTTCCGCAAAAAATAATGTTGCCGATAGGCGCTGTGTTAATGTTATTTTCGGTAAAAGCGATTTCGAGAAACACCGCCTGGCACGATAACCTAACGCTTTTTGCTGCCGATATAAAAACAGTACCTAATAGTGCAAAAGCAAATTATTATTACGGAAACGAATTGCTGAATAAGGCACTTAATGATAAAACGCCAGTGCAGGAAAAACAACTGTTATTGCAAGAAGCAAAATTTTACAACAAGCGAGCTGCCGAACTTTTTCCAAAGTTTCATCATTCGTTTTACAATTTGGGGCAAATATATGTTCAGCAAAATAATGCCGACTCGGCAATTTATTTTTTAAATAAAGTACTGGCACTTTACCCCACACACGTTAACACGCAAGGGTTGATGGGCAAAGTTTATGGGCAATTAAAAAACCAACCGGCTAAAGCTATTGAATATTTGCAAAAAGCAATACTGTATAATCCCGGTGATTTAGCTTCTATTGAGCACTTAGGAATTTGTTACGCCATGATGGGCGATTTTAAAAATGCACTCGAAACATTTAATAAATCATTGAGCAAAAATTCTAACAGCGCACGCACACTTAATAACATAGGCGGCACTTACATGAACATGGGTGATACAATAAACGGACGAATATTTTTTGAAAAAGCTAAACGCGCTACAGCGCCTTAAACTAAACAGTCATTATTTCTTTCTCTTTCACTTCCAAGTGCTTATCAACTTTTGCTGAATATGAATCGGTAATTTTTTGAATCTCTTCTTCTGTACCTTTCTTCTCATCTTCCGGCAGCTTGGCAAGTTTTTTAACTTCATCTATCGCTTCTTTTCTTGCCGTGCGGATAGATACTTTAGCATGCTCGCCTTCTCCTTTTGTTTTTTTCACTAAATCTTTTCTTCGCTCTTCGGTTAAAGCCGGTACATTCATAATTATTAGCGAACCATTATTGGTAGGATTTAATCCTAAATTAGCTGCCTGTATTGCTTTTGTAATAGGATCGAGCATTGATTTTTCCCACGGCTGCACCGAAATTGTACGCGCATCGGGCGTGTTCACATTTGCTACCTGATTTAATGGAGTGCGAGTTCCATAGTAATCAACAAAAACACCTTCCAGCATCGAAGTATTTGCCCTGCCTGCACGTATTTTAGTTAATTCATTTTCCAAATGAACTATTGATGCGTCCATTTGTTCTTTCATACTGTCAATAATAAAATTTACTTCTTCCATGGTGCTTTAATTTTTCTGCTAAAATAGTAACTGTGTTTTTATTGAAACAATTTTAAAAAGAAAAAAATTAAACCTCAACGGTTGTACCCACTTTATCGCCTTTTATTATTTTAGATAAGTTTCCTTTCTTGTTCATATCAAAAACGATGATGGGTAATTTATTTTCTTTACACAATGTAAATGCTGTCATATCCATCACCTCCAGTTCTTTCTGATACACTTCATCAAATGTAATGGTTTCGTATTTTTTTGCGGTTTTATCTTTTTCCGGATCAGCAGTATAGATTCCATCCACGCGAGTACCTTTTAATATCACATCTGCTTCAATTTCTATTGCACGTAAAGATGCAGCTGTATCGGTTGTAAAAAATGGATTTCCGGTGCCTGCACCAAAAATTACTACACGCTTTTTTTCTAAATGTCTCACGGCTCTGCGCTTAATAAATGGCTCAGCTATTGCTTTCATTTCAATAGCACTTTGTAAGCGAGTGGGCACATCTATACTTTCGAGAGCGCTTTGTAGCGCCATACTATTTATCATGGTTGCAAGCATTCCCATATAATCGCCTTGCGTGCGTTCCATACCGCCTTCGGCAGCCTGCACACCTCTAAAAATATTTCCGCCACCTATCACAATGGCAATTTCGGTTCCGCTGTTCCATATTTCTTTTATCTCGTGTGCATAATCCACTAATCGGGCATTATCAATGCCAAATTGCTTTTCGCCCATCAGCGATTCTCCGCTTAGTTTTAATAGTATTCGTTTATATGTCATACATTTATTTTAGTTAGTGCAAAAAAAACCCTCGCTAATGGCGAGGGATTTTTAAATTAATTTTTTTACGAAAGCGAGAAGCGCTTAAAGCCCGTAACGGTGAGCTCTTTATCGGCATCTTTTAAATACTGATTCACGTTTTTCTTTCCGTCTTTTATAAACTCTTGGTTAAGTAAAGTTGATTCTTTATAGAACTTTTCAATTTTACCTTTTGCAATCATTTCTATTTTGTCTTCCGGTTTGCCTTCGTTGCGCAATTGTTCTTTAGCAATTTCAACTTCGCGTTCAAGCAATTTAGGATCAACATCGGTTTTATCAACAGCAACAGGTGCCATTGCTGCTACTTGCATTGCAACATCTTTTGCAACTTCTTCAGTAACATTGGTTTTATTGAAACCTACAACTGTTGCTAATTTATTTCCCGGGTGATTGTAAGCAATTACTTTCTCGGCATCTACCATTTCGTATTTAGATACGTCAATTTTTTCGCCAATTTTTCCGGTGTATTCCATCACTTTATCAGCAATGGTAATTCCATTACCTGCATACGAAAGTGATTTTAACTCATCAATTGATTTTGGTTGTTTTTCTAATGCTACGTTTGCAATAGTATTTGCAAAGTTTGTGAAATCTTCATTTTTAGCAACGAAATCGGTTTCGCAGTTTACTACTACCAAAACTCCTTTTTTGCCATCGGCAGTAACTTTAGCAATAACTAATCCTTCTTTGGCATCTCTATCAGCACGGTTAGCAGCTACTTTTTGTCCTTTTTTGCGTAAGAAATCTATTGCTTGTTCAAAATCGCCATTAGCTTCTTCCAATGCTTTTTTGCAGTCCATCATTCCTGCACCGGTCATTTGCCTAAGTTTATTTACATCTGCAGCTGTAATTGCCATTGTACTTAAATATTAAATTTTGGGTTTAACGTCAGTAGTTTTCTTTTTCACACCCATTTTTTGAGTGGCTACAATTTTCTTCTTCTCTTTTTTAGTTCCCGATAATTCATCGTCCACACCCGCTTCAATCAACTCTAATTTTTTGGTAACTTTTGCTTCATCTCTGTCGCTGCCTTCTTCTGCTGCTTCATCTTCTTTATCTTTTTCCACTTTTCTGTCAGATAGTCCTTCTTGAACCGCAGCCATCAAAGTATTAATGATTAGCTCGATAGAAGAAGATGCATCATCGTTAGCCGGAATTGCATAATCAACCGAGTTAGGATCGGCATTGGTATCAACAATAGCAAATGTTGGTATGTTTAGTCTTTTTGCTTCGGCAACAGCAATGTGTTCTTTCACAATATCAACTATAAAAATAGCTGCCGGCAAACGGGTAAGGTCTGCAATGCTGCCAAACTGAACTTCTAATTTAGCGCGTGTACGTGCTATGCTTAATTTTTCTTTTTTAGAAATATTGTTAAAAGTACCATCGGTGCTCATTTTATCAATGGTGCTCATTTTGCGTATTGATTTACGGATAGTAGCAAAATTGGTAAGCATACCGCCCGGCCATCTTTCAGTAACATAAGGCATGTTTACTTTTTTCACTGCATTAGCCACTATATCTTTTGCTTGTTTTTTAGTAGCAACAAACAAAACTTTTTTGCCGCTTTTTGCAATTTGCTTTAGCGCTGCAGCCGATTCGTCAAGTTTTACAACTGTTTTGTTAAGGTCAATGATATGGATTCCGTTTTTCTCGGTAAAAATATACGGAGCCATTGCCGGATTCCATTTGCGTTTTAAATGACCGAAGTGTGCTCCGGCTTCCAATAATTGATCAAAATTTACTCTTGCCATTATATTATTTATTGTGTTTAATTTTTTAGTGAATAGGTTAACGTTTGCTGAACTGGAAGCGTTTACGGGCTTTTTTATGTCCCGGCTTTTTACGCTCAACCATGCGAGGGTCGCGAGTAACTAAGCCCGCTGCACGCAATGTTGGTTTTACCTGTGCATCGTTTTCAACCAATGCTCTTGATATTGCCAAACGCACTGCTTCGGCTTGGCCGTTAACGCCACCGCCATCTACGTTAACCGTAATGTCGAATTTATCATTGTTATTGGTGAGTACAAGTGGTTGCGCCACTTTGTATTGCAAGGTGCCTGTTTTGAAATATTCTTTGTAGTCAATTCCGTTAACAGTAATGCTGCCTTTTCCTTTGTTCACATATATGCGAGCGGTAGAGGTTTTTCTGCGACCGATGGTGTTTATTACTTCCATTATTTATTGTGTTCTAAAATTTCACTTAGTTTAATTGCTTTGGGCTGTTGCGCTTCGTGCGGATGAGCACTACCGGCATAAACATGCAGGTTAGTGATTATACGATTGCTCAACTTAGTGGTAGGCAACATTTTTTTTACGGCACGGTGCACCAAAAAAGTAGGTTTTTTAGCCAACATTTCTTTAGGAGTTGCACTACGCTGACCACCCATAAAACCGGTGTGGCGTATGTAATTTTTCTCGGTCATTTTATTGCCGGTAAGTTTTACTTTTTCGGCATTTATAACTATTACATTATCGCCACAATCCACATGGGGCGTGTATCCTGCTTTGTTTTTACCGCGAAGGATAAATGCTACTTTAGAGGCAAGGCGGCCTAAAACTTCGTTTTCGGCATCTACCAAAACCCATCCTTTTTTAACGGTTGCCTTGTTAAGGTATTCCGTTTTAAAACTTACTGCATCCACTTTATTTTCAATTAGTTAGTTAGTATATTTTAATATCCCTTTTTTATAAGGGGGTGCGAAGATAATAAGTGTTTTGGAATTAGCAAAACTTTTTTAACAGCCGTGTGTTGATGAATTTATTAGGCACAAAAGTTATTGCACCACCAGTTTTTGCGAAAAGGTTTTATGGCCCTCGGTTACGGTAACGTAATAAATACCTTTGGCTTGGTTGGTTAAATCTAATGTAGTGAGATTTGAGATGTTAGATGTGAGAACTGCGCGCCCTGTAAAATCATACACCACAATTTGCGCTTGCCTGCTGGTTTCTTTTGTGATGGTAAAAATGCCAGTGCTGGGGTTGGGGTAAACACTAATTGCTAAACTGTTGTGGTAATAATTTTTTATGCCAAGTGTTCCTGTAAGTGTATCGTTAAAGTATGCAATGTATTTTGCAGTATCGGCTGTGCCGCCTGTAAAATTGCCGCCTGCATAAATACAGTTTTGAAACGATGCTACAGTATACACTTCGTTATTGCGCCCGCCACCTAAATCAAACCACTGGTTGCCGTTCCATTTTGCAATGTTACTTGCAGGGCTGCTGCCTGCTTGCGAAAATGCGCCACCCACTATTAAATTATCTTTATGAATACCCAATGCATACACAGCGCCATTAGTGCCTGTGCCCAGTGCTGTCCATTGTGTGCCATCCCACATGGCAATGTTATTAGCAGGCACATTGCCTGCCATTGTAAAAACACCACCCACATAAACCTTGCCTTTGTAAACACATATTGCTTTTACTTTACCATTTACACCACCGCCTAAGTTGCTCCAGCTTACGCCATTCCACATGGCAATATTATTTGCATATGCAATACCTGCACTATCAAACAAGCCACCTGCATACACATGCGCACTATCAGTAGCTACTATGGCATACACAGGGCCATTAGTGCCGCCTTGCATATAGTTAGGCGTAGGGTCAAAATTACATGTAAGAGCTGGGTCATACATTGAAATGTATGCTGTGGTATCACCACTTTGCAAATAAGGACTGCCGGTACACAAACTTCTACGAGCACCAACATACATTTTCAACCCTGGTGTATTAATGCATACTGTGTGTGGTTTATTAGAAGACATGGCTATCGCAAATACCGTATCCATTGCTGTCATTTGATGAAAGTATTGGTAATATGAAGTGAAGTTTGGATCCCACATCTGAATATTTTTCGAGGCGTACATATGTTGATACATATCCCAAGGAGACATGCCACAGTCGCTTCGTGTAAATCTGCCCGCAATTGCATAAAGTCCACCAAGTGCAAAAGCTGAATCATATGCAATAGCAGAGCAGTATACTGCTGGCTTCTCAATAGGGATTGTGTCAACGCCTGGTGTGCAATCCATAAATCCAAAGTCTCCGCTTGCAATCCATTCAATTAAAGATTTATAAGGTGCAATTCCATTAAGAAACCGAACACTATCAAATTCGCCTCCTATTAACATGCTACCAGATCCTAATGGCAACAGTGTCCTTACACTGCCACCATCAATATGCGCATTGCCGCTGTTAACATCTGTTAGCGGTTTCCAAACGGGTTGAGCGAAGGTTGAAAAAAAAGATAAAACAAGCAGCCATAAGGCAAGTAATTTTTTCATGATATTAAATTTAGTAAAAAAGCGGTGAACTGCAATTCACCGCTTTTTAGTTGTTTATTCTTGAATAATAAATTTTCCTTTTGTAATTAATCCTAGTGCATCAGCTAATTGGTAAAAATAAATACCCTGGTTTAAATTACCTTTTTCTATTACAATGTTGTTTTGATTAATGTTAGTAATGGTCATCACTTCTTTTCCGTTCATGTCAAATACTTTCAACTCCGCATTTATGATTTCAACCACATCATCAATCACTAAATTTGCAGTTGTGTTAAAAGGATTAGGATAAAATCCAACATTAAAGCCGGCAAATCGGCCTTCGGTGGCTGAGTTGGGTGGTGGTCCGCATGGGGCGCATGTTCCGCATGCATATTTTAATGTAGTAACATCGAAACTGTTTACCTGCGGTAATGTGTGTTGCCTGAACGACTCACCTGTAATAAATACTTCGTCTTTACATAAATAGGTATCGTATCTAATTGCAAGACAATTCTTATAGTCGGCTAAATCGGCATTAATAATTAAATCTGTACCATAATCATACGAACGCGACCATATTACTGCGCCAGTTGTTCCATTATAGCACCTTGTTGTAATGTTTGTAGAATTTTGAGAACTGATAGTTTCAAAAGAAGTGCCTGTTACATACAGCAGACCCGACTGTGGAGAATATTCTATCGCATTAGCAAAATCAACGCCACCCGGCTCTCCACATGAATTTGATGGGCATGCAGAGCCATCGTAATATTGCGGATTAGTGCCCCAGCAAGTGGCCACTGCACCGGTACTTGCATTTAATGCAGTTACCATGTAATCCCAGTTCCAAGGAGTTTGATTTTGCTCAATGTGCCCGCAAGCATAAACAAGTGATATACCACCACCACAATTTCCAACCGAAGTTATATCAACATATCCTTCATCTTTTCCTGCAAATCCGGTATTATGAACCCACATGAAGTTTCCGTTTGACCCGTTATACTTTACAACTATTCCATTTAATTGTTGTCCGTTGTTTGATCTTGCTCTACCGGCAATATAAACATCAGCAGCAGGACTAACATTTACAAGTGTAAGTGCATATGACCTGTCTTCCAAGTTATAAGGATTATATGTTTGGGTCCACAAAAGTGTGCCTGTTGAACTTAATTTGCCCGTTACAAGTTTACTATCACTTGATGTATCGTATTTCCAACCCGTAAAATACACAGCACCACTTGCATCATTTTTTATATCCGTTACCGTGCAAGAGGGATTTGTGCCATTGTACAAACCAGTAAAAGTATAAGTCCACGCCCAACCTGTGCCTGTTGGGTCGTCTTTTAACACAATACCATGCCATAATGTTGTGCCTTGATCATATGTTCTTCCACCGACATATACATTAGTTGAGTTTACAACACTTAATGAATATCCTCCCACTTCTAAAATACCTGAGTTATCTGGATATCGCTTGGGGTAGTTTACTGCAATTGTACCAGTGCTTGCATTGTATTTTATTAATGCTATGTCGCGGGCAGTTACAGAATTATCAATTGTTCCAGCCACCCATAAATTACCCTGCCCATCAAGCGCAATTGCATTTCCTTTTTCAAAGCTGCTTGAACTTGAAACCACCCAGCCATTTGTAATTGTTTGCCATTGCAATACCCCAGCTACGTTATATTTTGCTGTGTATATTTTTTTGTCTTGCACAGGTGTAGCATTTGATTGATCTATACCCCCTGTTACATATACATCGCCTGTGGCTTGGTCAACGGTTACTGCTCTGCCATAGTCCAATGCATTGGTATAGTTCGGGCTATCGTACTGTTTTGCCCAAATTAAATTTTGGGCATTTGTTTTAGTAATTGCGAATGCGGCAATTAATGCTAAATAAATAATTTTTTGTTTTTTCATTTTGTTCGTTTTTTAGTTTAACCTATTTCTGTATACAGAAATACCTGTATTTCCAGGTGTTTCATGTTAAAACGAATATACTAAAAAATCGAATTGGCTACAATAATAGCCAACAAAATTTAAAAAACATGAGAATTTTCTCATGTGAAACAAAAGCGAAATTCCCAAGCATTAAAAAAATTCGGTAAACGAGTTCGTGCATTTCGCTTACAACAAGATATTTCACAACGCCAATTTGCATTTGATGCTGATATTGAGTTATCGCTTTTAAAGCGTATTGAAAAAGGAGAAGTTAACACCGGAATAACAACTGTTTTTTCAATAGCACATGCGCTTGATATTCCCCCCAAAGATTTATTAGATTTTTAAATTTCTTTTCTAACTAAAGTAAATTCTCTTGCACCTCCGCAAGCGGCTTATGCATGCATATAAGTGTTTGATATGCGCACACGAGAGTCTTATATGCGCACACGAGAGTCTTATGTGCGCACACGAGAGTCTTATATGCGCACACGAGAGTCTTATGTGCGCACACGAGAGTCTTATGTGCGCACACGAGAGTCTTATGTGCGCACACGAGAGTCTTATATGCGCACACGAGGGTTTCATGTGCGCACATAAAGGGTTAAAAACGCTAAAAAGCCCTAAAAATGCGTGTTTTGAGCAGTTAAAAAACGGGCTTATCTATCAAACTGGGCTATGTGCCTTTAAAATTAATGGTTTCAGGCACAAAAAATACTTGTTGGTCCTGTTTTTTTGCAAGTTTCCGTAAAAAATCGTTTGCCTTTTCGTCCCCACCTGCCCCTCTCAATTAAAGGAGATATTGTCTCTTTAACTGAGAAGGGAATAAAACCTCATCCGGCTTTATGGAATTTTTTGATGGATTTCGTCCTGATGCAAAATCCCCGTAATAATTAAAAACTAAGGTTATGAAAAGCAAGTTTTACAAATCAGCCACAGCCGTATTTACTGCGTTAATTTTATCGGCTAACGCATTTGCACAAAATGGCGAAATAAAAGTAGAGGTTTTAGACCCTGATGGCGACCCGGCAATGGATGCCATTTGCACACTTACCAGTGCCGACCAAGTAATAGGCAAACAAAAACCCGATGTAAACGCAACTGTATTTTACAAGCAAGTGGTGCCCGGCTTTTATGAGTTAAAAGTGGAAAAAATGGGTTGCGTTACGCATATACGCCAAAAAATAGAGGTGGCTGCTAATAAAACCAAATACATTAACATTCAGCTTAAAGCTAAAACAGATACACTTGATGATATTGTTATTGTTCCGGATGTAGAATCGATGGTGCAAAAAACCATGACCATAGGGATGAATATTGATTACACACAAATAAAAAATGGTGCTGCACCGCGTAACGATGTAATTAACATTATTGTAAACTTTACTCCGGGTGTTTTACCAACTGACGATGGCAAAGACCTTTATGTGCGTGGTGCACGCAAAGGCAGCAATCAGTATTTTGTGGATGGCGAAAAAACATTTGGCACATTTGATGTTCCGGGGCAAGCAGTGCAGGGTGTGGTGGTTTACACGGGCGGTGTACCTGCCATGTATGGCGATGTAACAGGCGGTGTTATAATGGTTACAACCAAAAATTATTTTAGCGGCATGCAGCAAAAACGTAACATGGTACAGCAAATAGAAGAAAACATGCAGCAAGAGCAAAACGGCAACAATAACCAAGATATAATTATTGATGGGCAGTAGTTTTTAAAAACCGCAATGCAGCAGCAGGTTGAGCATAGTAGCCGAAACGTGATAATACTTTAAAAGAAATAATCTAAAACATGGTCTTCGACAGGCTCAGACTGACCGCACGCACACTGTCATACTGAGCCTGCCTACCGCAGGCGGGCTTGTCGAAGTATGATGTTCAAAAAGCCGTTTACCAACCCAATATCCAGGCGAACATAAGCGGTGCTACAATGCTTGCATCGCTTTCTACAATAAATTTAGGTGTGTTTATATCTAATTTGCCCCAAGTAATTTTTTCGTTGGGCACGGCACCAGAGTATGAACCATAGCTGGTTGTAGAATCTGAAATCTGGCAAAAATATCCCCAAAAAGGTACATCGTGCCATTCTAAATCCTGATACATCATGGGCACTACACAAATAGGAAAATCTCCGGCTATACCGCCACCTATTTGAAAAAAGCCAACACCTTTTCCGCCCGAATTTTTTCGGTACCAATCGGCCAGCCACACCATGTATTCTATTCCGCTTTTCATGGTGCTAGCTTTTATTTCGTTTTTAATTACATAGGATGCAAAAATATTTCCCATCGTGCTATCTTCCCAGCCCGGAACTACGATAGGAATATTTTTTTCGGCTGCTGCCAGCATCCAGCTATTTTTAGGGTCTATTTCGTAATACTGTTTTAAATCGCCACTCAGCAACATTTTATACATGTATTCGTGCGGGAAATAGCGCTCGCCATTTTTATCGGCATCGGTCCACACTTTATGTATGTGTTTTTGTAACCTGCGAAAAGCTTCTTCTTCAGGTATGCAAGTATCCGTAACACGGTTATAATGGTTTTCTAATAAATTCCATTCGTCTTGCGGAGTAAGGTCGCGGTAATTAGGCACACGCTTGTAGCTATTATGCGCCACCAGGTTCATAATGTCTTCTTCTAAATTAGCGCCCGTGCACGATATAATATCCACTTTGCCCTGGCGTATCATTTCGGCAAGCGATATGCCAAGCTCGGCAGTACTCATAGCACCGGCAAGGGTAACCATCATTTTGCCACCGGCTGTTAAGTGCGCTTCGTAACCTTTAGCAGCATCTACCAATGCGGCAGCATTAAAATGTAAATAATTTTTTTCTATAAATTGTGAGATGGGTCCTTTGCTCATTTTTTATTTTTTTAGTGGGGCAAAAGTAAAAGTTTAAATCAGTTTGCAAAAAGCAATTATTTTCTTAACCGAAACTATGGGATTCCATAATTCGTTTTTGATAATGTGCTGATGCGTTTTCGCACGAGGTGGCTGTTGTTTTTTCTTTCACACTTTTTTTAGAAAAAAGTGTTGCAAAAA
>JAGVMA010000055.1 GCA_020054095.1 Bacteroidia bacterium
AAACTAAAGGTGGAGAGCCGGTTCCAATGCGCTTGAGCGAAGTTAACCGCATACTTGGTAAAGTGGATGAGTTAGCAGAAAACGAAGCTACTGTGTTAAACAAGTTTACAGTTGGCGAAAGTGTTAAAGTTATAAATGGTCCGTTCAATACATTTAGTGGTACCATTGAAGATATAAATGAAGAAAAGAAAAAGCTAAAAGTTATGGTAAAAATATTTGGCCGTAAAACTCCGCTCGAACTTGGATTCATGGAAGTAGAAAAAGAATAATAATAATCAGGTTTTAGGTTCAAAGTTTAAAGTTTTTAAAAGCTTCCACTTTTAACTCGAACTCAAGAACTAAAAACTAAAAATAAAAATGGCAAAAGAAATAACAGCAATCATTAAACTCCAAATTAAAGGAGGCGCTGCTAACCCGGCTCCACCAATTGGTCCGGCATTAGGTGCTAAGGGCGTTAACATTATGGAGTTTTGCAAGCAGTTTAATGCTCGCACACAAGATAGAGCAGGAAAAGTAACGCCTGTTATCATCACCGTTTATAACGATAAATCGTTTGAGTTTATCCTTAAAAACCCACCTGTGGCAGTTTCAATTTTAGAATCTACTAAAATTGCAAAAGGCTCAGGCGAATCTAATCGTAAAAAAGTAGGTTCAATATCGTGGGATCAGGTTAAAAAAATAGCCGAAGGAAAAATGCCCGATTTAAACTGCTTTACTGTAGAATCTGCAATGCTTATGGTTGCCGGTACTGCACGCAGCATGGGTATAAACGTAGAAGGCGGAACAGCGCCAGTTAAAAATTAAAATTCAGTAAAGTTAAACCCGATGGAGTTCGCCTTATGCGAACGCTCGCACATCGAAAACTTTTAAACAATGCCTAAAATATCAAAAAATCGCAAAAAAGTAATCGGCAAATACGATGCTAACAAAGTTTATTCTTTAGCCGAAGCATCAAAAATCATTAAAGATATTACTACCACTAAATTCGATGCGTCAGTAGATGTAAGCGTACGTTTAGGAGTAGACCCAAAACAATCGAACCAAATGGTGCGCGGCACGGTTGCCTTGCCACATGGCACAGGTAAAACCATTAAAGTACTTGTACTTTGCACGCCCGATAAAGAAGCCGAAGCGAAAGCAGCAGGTGCTGATTTTGTAGGTTTAGATGAATATTTAGAAAAAATAAAAGGCGGCTGGACCGATGTTGATGTTATCATCACTATGCCAAGCATCATGGGTAAACTTGGTGCATTGGGTAAAGTTTTAGGTCCGCGCGGATTAATGCCTAATCCAAAAACAGGTACAGTTACCATGGAAGTTGGCAAAGCAGTAAAAGAGAAAAAAGCAGGGTCAATTGATTTTAAAATTGACAAGCAGGCAATTATACATGCCTCAGTAGGGAAAGCATCTTTTGCGAGCGAAAAATTAACTGAAAACGCGAATGAGCTGTTACAATCAATAATTAAACTTAAACCGGCTTCCGCTAAAGGTACGTATCTGCGAAGCGTTTACATTTCATCTACGATGAGTGCAAGCGTGCAAATAGATACAAAAACTTTAGGTGTTTAAATGTTTAATACAATTTAGTACAATTCTCATTATTAAAAACAAAACAAGTTCATGACCAAAGCAGAAAAAACAGCGGTTATTGACGAACTGGTTAAAGAACTGGCAGCAAGCGCCAACTTTTACTTGGCCGATACATCTACCATTACAGGTGTAAAAACAAGTAAGTTACGCAGAATGTGTTTTGAGAAAAAAGTAAGAATGCGTGTAGTAAAAAACACACTGTTGCAAAAAGCAATGGAGCGTTCTGAAGGAAAAAATTTCTCTGAACTATTTCCTGCATTAACCGGAAATACTGCAATTATGTTTAGCGAATCGGGCTCAGTACCGGCTAAATTAATTAAAGAATTCCGTAAAGATGGCGGTGGCGACAAACCTGTTCTTAAAGCAGCGTACGTAGAAGAAACAATCTATGTGGGCGATAACCAATTAGAATTCCTTTCGGCTATCAAATCGAAAAACGAACTCATTGGCGATATCGTTGGCTTATTACAATCTCCGGCTAAAAATGTTATTTCAGCTCTTAACTCGAGCAAACATAAATTAGCAGGCATTGTAAAAACATTGTCAGAAAAACCCGAGTAAAACAAACAAAACAAAAACTAAAAATTAATCCTTTAAAAACAAAATAAAATGGCAGACGTAAAAGCACTAGCTGATCAATTAGTAAACCTAACTGTAAAAGAGGTTAACGATTTAGCTAAAATTTTAAAAGACGAATATGGTATCGAACCGGCAGCAGCAGCAGTAGCTGTAGCAGCAGGTGGCGGTGCAGGTGGTGGCGCAGCAGCAGCTGAAAAAACTACTTTCGATGTAATACTTAAAAGTGGCGGACAAGCTAAACTTGGTGTTGTGAAAATCGTAAAAGATATTACAGGACTAGGTTTAAAAGAAGCAAAAGACTTAGTTGACGGTGCACCAAAACCGGTTAAAGAAGGAATTGCAAAAGCTGACGCAGAAGCAATTAAAAAACAATTAGAAGAAGCAGGAGCTGAGGTTGAAATTAAATAATCTCGCTCTATAATACTGCAGGTAAAGGTCTCCGTAACACGAGACCTATACTTGTTTTAAATCATTTGTTCGTTCTTGTATTTATACTAACTTTTTAAATTTTATCACTTTGGCTCAGCAAAAAAAATCACAGCGAATTAACTTCGCTAAGGCGAAACACCTTATCGATTATCCTGATTTTTTGGATATACAAATAAAATCCTTCCAGGATTTTATGCAATTAGAAACGACAGCTGAAAATCGCAAAAACGAAGGATTATACCGCGTTTTTAGCGAAAACTTTCCAATTTCAGATGCAAGAAACAACTTCGTGTTAGAGTTTCTTGATTATTACATTGACCCTCCTCGTTACGCCATTGATGAGTGTATCGAGCGCGGTTTAACACACAGCGTTCCGCTTAAAGCGAAACTAAAACTTTACTGTACCGACCCAGAGCATGAAGATTTTGAAACCATAGTACAAGATGTGTACTTGGGAACAATTCCTTACATGACTCCTCGCGGTAGTTTTATTATTAATGGTGCCGAGCGTGTTATTGTATCACAATTACACCGTTCACCGGGCGTGTTCTTCGGCCAAAGCCGCCACGCAAATGGCACCAAACTTTACTCTGCACGTATCATCCCTTTTAAAGGATCATGGATAGAATTTGCAACCGATATTAATAGCGTGATGTACGCTTATATTGATCGTAAAAAGAAATTACCGGTAACCACATTGCTACGTGCAATTGGCTACCAAAGCGATAAACAAATTTTAGAGATATTTGGCCTTGCTGATGAAATTAAAGTAACCGGAAAAGCAAAACTCAAAGAATACGTAGGCCGTAAATTAGCAGCGCGTGTTTTAAAATCGTGGGTTGAAGACTTTGTGGATGAAGATACAGGCGAAGTTGTTTCAATTGAACGTAACGAAGTATTAATAGAGCGCGAAACTATTTTAGATGAATCGCATGTAGATTTAATTATTGATGGTAACGCTAAATCAATAATACTTCACAAAGAGAATGTGGACTCTAACGAGTACGCCATTATTTACAACACATTACAAAAAGATACAACCAACTCTGAAAAAGAAGCGGTTGAGCAAATCTACCGCCAGTTACGTAATGCCGAACCACCAGACGAAGAAACAGCACGCGGTATAATTGATAAACTTTTCTTCTCTGATAAGCGTTATGATTTAGGAGAAGTAGGTCGCTACCGTGTAAATAAAAAATTGGGCCTTAACATTGATGCAGATACTAAAGTTCTTACCAAAGAAGATATTATCTCCATCATTAAATACCTCATTGAATTAGTAAACTCTAAAACCGATGTGGATGATATTGATCACTTAAGTAACAGACGCGTGCGTACTGTGGGTGAGCAATTACATTCACAATTTGGTGTGGGATTGGCTCGTATGGCTCGCACCATTCGCGAGCGAATGAACGTACGCGACAATGAAGTGTTTACGCCTATTGATTTGATAAACGCTAAAACATTATCATCAGTAATTAACTCGTTCTTCGGAACCAATCAGTTGTCTCAGTTCATGGATCAAACCAATCCGCTTTCAGAGATTACTCACAAGCGCAGATTATCAGCCCTTGGGCCCGGTGGTTTGAGCCGCGAGCGTGCAGGTTTTGAGGTGCGAGATGTTCACTACACTCACTACGGTCGCTTGTGTACAATCGAAACACCCGAAGGACCGAATATCGGATTGATTTCATCGCTTTGTGTGTATGCAAAAATTAACAAACTTGGTTTTATTGAAACTCCTTACCGCACCGTTACTAACGGAAAAGTGGATGTGGATAAACCAATTGTTTATTTAAGTGCCGAAGAAGAAGATCAAAAAACAATTGTGCAGGCAAACGTGCCAATTGATGAAAAAGGAAAATTTTTAGATAGCAAAATAGTTTCTCGTTTAGAGGCAGATTATCCGGTAGTTGAACCTGCAAAAGTTCAGTTAATGGATGTTGCTCCTAACCAAATTGCATCTATAGCCGCATCACTCATTCCGTTCTTAGAACACGATGACGCTAACCGTGCATTAATGGGATCGAATATGCAGCGCCAAGCAGTTCCGCTTATGCGCCCATCAGCTCCTATTGTTGGCACCGGCTTAGAAGCATCAATCGCTCGCGATTCGCGTGTGTTAATTGCTGCCGAAGGCGATGGCGTAGTAGAATACGTAGATGCAAAAGAAATAATAGTAAGATACAACCGCACAGATGATGAAAAGCTCATCAGCTTTGAAGGCGATGTAAAATCTTACAACATAGCTAAGTTCCGTAAAACGAACCAAAATACATGTTTCAGCTTACGCCCTACAGTTCGCAAAGGCGACAAAGTGAAAAAAGGACAAATAATGAGCGAGGGCTACGCTACCGAAAATGGCGAGATTGGATTAGGACGTAACTTAAAAGTCGCATTCATGCCATGGAAAGGATACAACTTTGAAGATGCGATTGTTATTTCTGAAAAAGTAGTGCGCGAAGATATTTTCACTTCGTTACATATTGATGAATACTCGTTAGAAGTGCGCGAAACTAAACGCGGAATGGAAGAGTTAACAGCCGATATTCCCAACGTAAGCGAAGAAGCTACCAAAGATTTAGATGAGCATGGCATGATTCGAATAGGTGCCGAAGTGAAAGAAGGCGATATACTTATCGGAAAAATTACCCCGAAAGGCGAAACAGATCCTTCTCCGGAAGAAAAACTTTTACGTGCAATCTTCGGTGATAAAGCAGGTGATGTGAAAGATGCATCAATGAAAGTTCCGCCATCTATCCGCGGGGTGGTTATCGAAAAACGCTTATTCTCTCGTGCTATAAAAGATAAAAAAGCTAAAGCAGAAGAAAAAGTAGTTCTTGATAAAATGGAAAAAGAATTTAACGAGCAAGTGGGCGAAATTAAATCGCAACTCGTTGAAAAGCTTTTTGTACTTGTAAACGGAAAAACTTCGCAAGGTGTTTACAACACACTTAAAGAAGAAGTGATTAAGAAAGGCGAGAAATTCACTCAAAAAATTCTTGAAAAACAAGACTTTGAGAACATCAACCCTCGCCACTGGACAACTGATAAAGACAAAAACCAGCAAATAGAACGCTTATTACACAACTATAGCATTAAATACAATGATCTGTTAGGTGCTTACAAACGCAGAACTTACGCTTTAACAGTTGGTGATGAGTTACCGGCGGGCATTGTTCAATTAGCAAAAGTATATGTAGCGAAAAAACGCAAATTAAAAGTGGGCGATAAAATGGCAGGCCGCCACGGTAACAAAGGTATAGTTGCACGTATTGTGCGCGAAGAAGATATGCCTTTCCTTGCCGATGGAACCCCTGTGGACATAGTACTTAACCCACTTGGCGTGCCTTCGCGAATGAACTTAGGGCAGATTTACGAAACTGTACTTGCTTGGGCCGGAGAAAAATTAGGATTAAAATTCGCTACACCAATTTTTGATGGAGCTACCATTGACGAGATTAACAAATACACTGATATGGCTGGCATCCCACGTTACGGACAAACTTACCTGCACGATGGCGGAACAGGCGAACGCTTCGATCAGCCGGCTACTGTGGGTATCATCTATATGATGAAACTTGGCCACATGGTGGACGATAAAATGCACGCACGCTCAATCGGGCCATACTCGCTTATTACACAACAACCATTGGGCGGTAAAGCACAATTTGGTGGTCAGCGTTTTGGTGAAATGGAAGTGTGGGCAATTGAGGCATTTGGCGCTGCCAATATTCTTCAAGAGCTACTCACTGTTAAATCTGATGATGTCGTGGGACGCGCTAAAACTTACGAAACCATTGTTAAAGGCGAAAACTTGCCAATACCTGGAATTCCAGAATCATTTAACGTATTGTTACACGAGTTAAGAGGACTTGGATTAAATGTAACATTGGATTAGTAAAACACCAAGCAGAAAAAAGAGCAACAAAAAAATTAATTCACATAAAATAAGATAACTAAAACATGGCTTTTAAACGCGATACAAAGTTGAAAAGTAATTTCTCGAAAATTACTATATCGTTAGCATCTCCGGAGCAAATCCTGGAGCGCTCACACGGTGAAGTATTAAAGCCCGAAACCATTAATTACCGCACTTATAAACCTGAACGCGATGGTTTATTTTGCGAACGAATTTTTGGTCCGGTAAAAGATTACGAGTGCCACTGCGGAAAATACAAACGCATCCGTTACAAAGGAATCGTTTGCGACCGTTGCGGTGTAGAAGTAACCGAGAAAAAAGTTCGCAGAGAGCGCATGGGACACATTTCACTTGTAGTTCCTGTTGCACACATCTGGTATTTCCGTTCACTACCTAATAAAATAGGTTACCTGTTAGGTTTCCCTACCAAGAAATTAGATATGATTATTTACTACGAGCGTTACGTAGTAATTAATGCCGGTATAAAAGCCGACACTTTAAAAACGTATGATTTCTTAACAGAAGAAGAATACTTAAATATTTTAGAAACACTTCCAAAAGAAAATCAATATTTAGATGATAGCGACCCAAATAAATTTATTGCAAAAATGGGTGCCGAAGCTTTACACGATTTATTAAAACGTGTGAACTTAGACGAACTATCTTATGAGTTACGCCACAAAGCAAATACCGAAACATCGCAACAACGTAAAAACGAAGCATTAAAACGCTTAAACGTAGTAGAAGCTTTCCGTGCTGCCAATCGTAACATCACTAATAATCCTGAATGGATGATAGTGCGCGTGGTACCTGTAATTCCACCGGAATTGCGTCCGTTAGTTCCATTAGATGGCGGCCGTTTCGCAACTTCAGATTTGAATGATTTATACCGCAGAGTTATTATCCGTAACAACCGTTTAAAACGATTGATTGAGATAAAAGCACCTGATGTGATTTTACGTAACGAAAAACGTATGCTGCAAGAATCAGTTGATTCGTTATTCGATAACTCACGCAAATCAAATGCAGTAAAAACAGAATCTAACCGCGCATTAAAATCATTATCCGATTCATTAAAAGGTAAACAAGGCCGTTTCCGTCAAAACTTACTTGGTAAACGTGTTGATTACTCGGCACGTTCGGTAATTGTTGTAGGTCCTGAATTAAAATTACACGAATGCGGATTACCAAAAGAAATGGCGGCCGAATTGTTCAAGCCATTTATTATCCGCAAATTAATTGAAAGAGGAATAGTTAAAACGGTTAAATCAGCTAAAAAAATAGTTGATCGCAAAGAACCAATTGTTTGGGATATTTTAGAAAACGTATTGAAAGGACATCCGGTTCTTTTAAACCGTGCCCCCACATTACACCGATTAGGTATTCAAGCATTCCAGCCAAAACTAATTGAAGGAAAAGCTATTCAGTTACACCCATTGGTTTGTACTGCATTTAATGCCGATTTCGATGGTGATCAAATGGCAGTTCACGTTCCGCTGGGAAATGCTGCTGTGTTAGAAGCAAATTTATTAATGCTTTCATCACACAACATTCTTAACCCTGCTAACGGTGCGCCTATCACAGTTCCATCGCAAGACATGGTGCTTGGATTATACTATTTAACAAAAGGCAAAAAGAATACTAAAGAAGATAAAGTGAAAGGCGAAGGATTAACATTCTATTCGGCCGATGAAGTGGTGATAGCATTAAACGAAAAACGAGTTGACTTAAATGCAATCATCAAAATAAGAGTTACAAATCACAAAGAAGGCGATAAACTTGTAACTAAAGTTATTGAAACCACTGTAGGGCGTGTGTTATTTAACCAAGTGGTGCCAAAAGAAGTGGGTTACATTAATGAGTTATTGACCAAAAAATCGTTACGCGATATCATTGGCGAAATTGTTAAGAAAACCGACCTGCCTACAACTGCTAAATTCCTTGACGAGATTAAAGGTCTTGGATTTATGACCGCTTTCCGCGGAGGATTATCGTTTAACTTGGCAGACATTGTTATCCCTGACGAAAAAGAAAAACTAATTAAACAAGCTTATGGCGAGGTGGACGAAGTGTTAGGAAACTATAACATGGGTTTCATTACAAACAACGAGCGTTACAACCAAATTATTGATATCTGGACGCACACCAATTCGCGCGTTACAAAATTTGTATTAGATAAATTAAGTAACGATCGTCAAGGATTTAATCCGGTTTACATGATGCTTGATTCAGGCGCACGCGGTTCAAAAGAGCAAATTAAGCAGTTGAGCGGTATGCGTGGTTTGATGGCAAAACCAGGCAAATCAGGTTCATCGGGCGAGATTATCGAAAACCCGATTCTATCAAACTTTAAAGAAGGATTATCAATTCTTGAATATTTCATTTCTACTCACGGTGCTCGTAAAGGATTGGCCGATACAGCTTTGAAAACAGCCGATGCCGGATACTTAACACGTAGGTTGGTAGATGTGGCACAAGATGTTATTATCACTATTGAAGATTGCGGAACACTGCGCGGCTTAGTTATGTCGGCATTACGCAAGCACGATGAGGTAGTGGAATCATTATACGACCGTATTTTAGGACGCGTAACCGTTCACGATGTATATCACCCAATATCGGGCGATTTAATAATAAATGCCGGGCAAGAAGTAACAGAAGAGTACGCTAAAAAAATTGCCGATTCACCAATCGAACACGTTGAAATTCGCTCGGTATTAACCTGCGAATCGCGTGTGGGTGTGTGTGCAAAATGCTATGGCCGTAACCTTTCTACCAGCAGGATGGTGCAAATGGGCGAAGCCGTGGGAGTTATTGCAGCACAATCAATCGGTGAGCCGGGTACACAGTTAACGCTTCGTACATTCCACGTAGGCGGTACTGCAAGCAACATTGCATCGGCATCAAAAGTGGAAGCTAAATACGATGGTATAGTTGAACTTGACGAGTTACGTACCGTAGAGCGCAAAGCACAAAAAGGCGAAAAAGTGAATGTGGTAATTGGTCGTTCTACCGAGATGCGCATCATTGATGCTAACACGCATATTCTTTTAACTACCGCTAATATTCCTTATGGTTCTCAACTATACGTGAAACCTAACGAGAAAGTTAAAAAAGGACAATTGCTTTGCGATTGGGATCCATATAACGCAGTTATCGTTTCTGAATTTGGTGGTAAAGTTGATTTCGATAATATCGAAGAAGGTATTACTTTCCGTGAAGAATCTGATGAGCAAACCGGTTTCCGCGAAAAAGTAATTATCGAATCGAAAGACAAATCGAAAAACCCTGCAATTAAAATTGTGGCCGGTGGCGATACATTAAAAACTTACAACATACCTGTAAGTGCACATATAGTAGTTAACCAAGGCGATAAAATAGAGCCGGGACAAATACTTGTAAAAATACCACGAACATCGGGCAAAACAGGCGATATCACAGGTGGTTTACCACGCGTAACCGAATTGTTTGAAGCTCGTAACCCAAGTAACCCTGCAGTTGTATCTGAAATTGATGGTGTAGTTTCTTTCGGGAAAATTAAACGCGGTAACCGCGAAGTAGTGGTAGAAAGCAAAACAGGTGATATTAAACGCTATTTAGTTCCGCTTTCAAAACACATCCTTGTTCAAGAAAACGATTTCGTTAAAGCCGGTGAACCATTATCTGATGGTGCAATTACGCCTAACGATATACTTGCTATTAAAGGACCTACTGCCGTGCAAGAATACTTAGTAAACGAAATACAGGAAGTTTATCGTTTACAAGGTGTGAAAATTAATGATAAACACTTTGAAGTAATTGTACGCCAAATGATGCGTAAAGTAGATATTGACGATGCAGGCGATACTATGTTCTTAGAAAAACAATTGGTAAACAAAGCCGATTTCATGGATGAGAACGATCGTATTTTTGGTCAAATGGTGGTAGAAGATGCAGGTGACTCGGATGAGTTAAAAGCCGGACAAATTGTATCAGCTCGCAAATTGCGCGATGTAAATTCGTTACTAAAACGTAAAGACCAAAAACAAGCTACTGCTCGTATAGCATCATCAGCTACGGCTAACCCTGTGTTGCAAGGTATTACACGCGCATCGTTACAAACTAACAGTTGGATTTCTGCGGCATCGTTCCAAGAAACAACTAAAGTACTTAACGAAGCAGCCGTAAGTGGTAAAGTGGATCACTTGATGGGATTAAAAGAAAACGTAATTGTTGGGCATTTAATACCTGCAGGTACCGGCTTGCGTGCTTACGAGAAAATAATAGTAGGTTCAAAAGAAGAGTACGAAAAACTAATGGCTTCTAAACGCGAATCAGTAGAAGAAGAAGCATAGTTTTTAATTAAACTACATATAAGTAGTATTGTATAAAACGCCCCTTTGCGATAAGCAAAGGGGCGTTTCGTTTAATGATTTTATGAAACGCGTTGTCAAGTAGCTGAATAACAGTTCATTGATTTAAACACAAACATAATCATCCGTAGCTCCTTTTACTCCAAGAGGATATGCTCTTGCTCCATCCGTAAGTCCTTTTATTGTATTCTTAATTCACAATACGTAAATCTCAATTGCTTTTTAGATTTACCAAAATCGGTTTCGGATAAACAAAAACAAAAAACACCAATAATTTGAAACAAAGCCATAGTAAAGTATTGTTTTATATAAAGTATACATTCTTACCTTTGTTTTAGCTCATTATATGCGCATTCCATTTAAAATAGCAATACCTGTTTTTAAAACTAAAAACTATAAAATAGCTATTGCATTCCGTAAGCGATTTAAAACGAGCGAAAATATTATTTCGCTTGGCAGTGCCTGTCATCCTGCTTATTTACTCGATGCGATGGGATTCCGAAAAATGAGCATGCCATTTGATTGGCAACTAACGCACCCCATTAATGGTTTAGAATATGTGTGCGATAATATTAAAACCAATTTCAGGTTTTTTATGGATGATTTAAAGCTGAATACCGAAAATCAAGTGTATGCATCGCGTAATCCGTTTGCCGTTTTTTTTCATTATCCTGATGTGATCAGTAATCCGGCAACAAAAGTAACATTTACTAAGCGGTGTGCGCGGTTTGCCGATTTTACAAAAAATAATAGATGCACATTTCTTTATTCAGCTACCAGCAGCGCAATAAATTCTGATGCAGCAGCTAATCAACTTTTACAATCGGTAAATGAGTTTAAGCAGCTAATGAAACCTGCCGACCGTTTGTTGATTTACGTAAACTTCACAGAATCGTTTTCGGAAAACAGCCAATATTGTGAGCAGTTTATTAATGCAGCATCAGCCATAGAAAATGTGAAGGCAGCAAAGTTTTTACTGCAGCATTCAATATACGGGCAGTGGGGCTACGAAAATAATTATGCTTCCTTGTTAAAGCAACTTGGTTTTAAGTTCCGCAGCAGCATACCTTCAATAAAATTTCTAAAACAAAAAATTTAAGGCAGTTAAATTTTCACCCAACTATCGGGTACAATGTGCGGTGGTGTAAAATCATCGGTAGTGAACGACCACTGCTTAGGCGCAACAATTATTTTTTTATCGAACGAACTTAAATATGCTCCCCACCACGAAAACGTACTGTGCGATGTAATGTGATGATGGCACTTGCCGATTAGATACAAATCTTCGGCCATGCCTTTTTTATTTTTTTCGGTTTTCACAAATACAGCACGCGGAATAAACTGTAAGTTTTGTATGCACCAATTGTAATCCTCAGAAAAAACAAAAAACTGTGCATTAGGAAAAAGATTTATAAAATAGTTTACAGCATCGAGGTAATATGAAACATCTAAATTGCCATTTACCAAACCGCTTCGCACCACGTTTCCATTTTTATCTTTTACATAATCTTCGCGCCTAACGTGTATTGATATTGGCACAGCAGCATTGGCTATAGTTTCATTTGCTGTCGAATTTAAAAGCCAACTACTTTTGATTTTAAAATCAGCAATAATGGCCTCTTTTTTTTCTTCAAAATATTTTTCGCTTTGCCAGCGGCCTACAATACAAGTGTTGCTAGTCGCATTTAGGTGTTCGTGATTAAATAGGTGCTTGTCTTGTATCAGTAAATTTCTTTTTCTGAAAACTTTGTCGGCTTTATGGAATGCCCTAAGTAAAATGTTTCCATCGGGGTAGCCGTTGTAAAAACTTATTTCGCTTTGCGATGCAAAATTTATAGTTGTTTCAAAAATATCTAAATCAAAATTGCGAATAACCGCATTTTCGTTTTTTAGGTTATCTGTTAAAAGCGAGGTGTCAATTTTTAGCTGCGTATTATTTTTAAGCGCCAACATTTTTCCAAATGCGTATTGAAATAGTTGGTTGCCAAGTCCGCCTTGAACGCGTGTTAAAATCATTTTTGTTTATTATCCAGCTGCTGTTTTATCCAGGTGTAAGTTTTTGCTAATCCTTCTGTAAGTGGTTTTGATGGTTTCCATCCGAGCTTGGTTTGTATCAAGTTGTTATCAGAATTTCTTCCTTTAACGCCAAGTGGACCGGGAATATTTTTTATCGTTAAATTTTTATTGGCAACAGTCATCACCATTTTTGCTAACTGGTTAATGGTTACCATTTCGTCTGAGCCAATATTTACGGGTCCTGTAAAATCACTTGCCATTAATCGCTGCACAGCTTCCACACATTCATCTATGTAAAGAAAAGAGCGAGTTTGTAACCCATCGCCCCAAATTTCAATCGTTCCGCCTTCGGGTGTTTCGGCAACTTTGCGGCAAACAGCAGCAGGTGCTTTTTCTTTTCCGCCTTGCCAGGTTCCTTCTATTCCAAAAATATTATGGAAACGAGCAATGCGCACATTTAATCCGTAATTACGATTGTAGGCAAGATACAATCGTTCGCTAAAAAGTTTTTCCCAGCCGTATTCACTATCAGGTGCGGCAGGGTATGCCGAATCTTCTTGGCAATTTGGATTATTGGGATCTTCTTGGTTATGGGCCGGATACATGCAAGCAGATGAAGAATAAAATATTTTTTTTACGCCCACTTTACAAGCAACATTAGCAATGTTTAAATTAATGGTAGCTGAATTGTGCATCACATTTGCATCGTTTTCGCCCGTGAAAATATAACCTGCTCCACCCATGTCGGCAGCTAATTGAAACAATTCATCAAAAGGTAAATCGCAAACTTTTTCTACCACCGTAGGATCGGTTAAATCGCCAACTATAAATTCATCGGCAGGCGATTTGCTGTATTCGTTATTTTTTAAATCTACGGCTCGCACCCAATAGCCATCGGCTTTCAATTTTTTTACTAAATGGCCGCCAATAAATCCTCCGGCTCCGCAAACAAGTGCTTTTTTCATCTGTATATAATTTTAATGCTAAGGTCAATGGAATGCGCCATATATTCATTTTAGTTGGTATGCCAAACGTATATGGCTATTTCATTTTTTATATTTCTTTCGCACGAAAATAATTAAAATATATTGAAGTAAAAATTGAGCTGATGCTTCTATTTTAGTTTGCCGAGCACAGTAACTCGCCCATATAACTCGTGGTAATATCCTTTAAAATCCATGAAGGTGAACATGCACACATATACGTCTGATTTTACTTGCTCGCCCGTGTTTTTAAATTTTCCGTTCCATCCTTCTGTTGGTTCTTTTGTTTCAAAAACAATGCTTCCCCATCGGTCGAAAATAAACATTTGGTAGCCATCTGTTTCTATGCCCGAGTATTCCGGGAAAAATAAATCATTGTTCCCGTTTCCATTTGGCGTAAAAGCATTTGGGAAATAAAATGTATAAAACCCTTCAACTACCAATGTTTGGAAAATGGTATCCACACAGCCATAAGGATTTTGCACAATCAGCATTACGATATATGTTCCTTCGGCAGTATAAGTGTGATTAGGGTTTGCCTGATAAGACGGGTTGCTGCCATCTCCAAAATCCCAAGTCCACTGAGTGGCGCCTGTTGCAGTGTTCGCAAATGTTACAATAGGATCGAGCAAGGTGGGTGTTTGTGGCAGAAAGGTGAATCCCGCAGTAGGTGGTGGCAAATCAGCAACTGTGCCGGTGGCAGTGGTGGTGCATCCGGCAGCATCGGTAATTATCACGCTGTAATTTCCTTGCGCTAATCCGTTTACGGATGAAGTGGTGGCGCCATTGCTCCACAAATAACTATAGGGCACTGTTCCGCCCGAAGCATTGGTATTTACCATTCCCACTCCACGCGAGCAGGTATCATCGGCCAAATTACTGTTGGGCAAAATTTGTGTGGGCGAAGTAATGGTTACGCTATCCACATATTGGCACGAGCCATAAGAAATTGTTACTGTATATGTTCCGGCAGATAAATTAGTAATGGTATCGGTAGTAGCTCCATTGCTCCACAAATAGGTATAAGGGCCTCCGGCTGTGGTGCTAACTCCTGCGCTGCCATTGGCATAGCCAAAACATGTTTCATTCGTTCCTGATGCGTTAGCCGGTATGCCTACTACTACATTAACCGAATCGGTATCATTCATATTACTACACGAATAATTTACAACAGCATAATACGTGCTATTTGCTGGCACATTCACGTTTACACTATTGCCGGTGCCAATGTTCGTGTTAGTCATATCGAACCAATTAACCACATAGGGATTAGGCGGACCATTGGGCGTAAATCGTTGGGCATCGTTTACTGCAGTCCATTGTGTGGCATTGCGACCAGTTACCGTAGCCGCTGCCAAGCCGGTGGCATCGTGTACGCCTTCCACCCCATTGCCATTAAACCAAGTTAAACAGGCGGGTTTGTTTAAAATATTAATATCAATAATGTTTGTTGTTTCGTAGCAGATAATCTGGAAAGTGCCTGTGTTGTTGGTACATTGATACATGGCAAGATTTTCCCACGAAACAATTAATCTGCGGAAAGGCGCAGTGCCTTGGGTTGTGTAACGCACATTGCCACTTGCAAACGGATACCAATCTTGCCAACAAGCCATGATGCAATTGCGTGGTACATTAAACCCTGTGGATGGAATAGGAGTGGAGGCATTACCATTTACACTTTGTCCGGGCGCAAAAGATATCCAGCCATTGGTGCCGGCATAAAACTGAGTATAGGTATTTCCGAAAAAGCAAAAGGTAAAACCAATTGGCAATGCATTTGAAATATCTTCATCTAAATTACTCGGGAAATTAACAAGTGTGCCCGTGCTGTAAGGAAAAGGAACATAAGAAATAGTGCTTACTGCGTAAGAACTTGTACCATTAGTAGGTGTTACCGTTGCATTTAATGTAACATTACCCGGCTGACAAATTACAGTATCGTTTCCGGCAAAAACCTGCGCTTTGGCTTGAGAGGCAAACAGTGCAGCAAGCAATACAAGCAAGAAGGAAAACAACCGTAAAATACGCTTTAGCCGATTCATTTTGAAGTATAGCAAAGATATAAAACCAGCCGAAATGGTTGCATTTATCGCAAGTCAGTAAAATGTTAAAAATTAGAACTTGTAGGTTTGTGTGCTATTTTTAATTTAGCTGCGATTTTAAAAAAAACTAAAAAAATGAAAGTATCAGTAATTGGAGCAGGCAACGTGGGAGCATCGTGTGCCGAATACATTGCAGTTAACCGTATTGCAAGCGAAGTAGTAATATTAGACATAAAAGAAAATTTTGCCGAAGGCAAAGCAATGGATTTAATGCAAACGGCAACATTAAACGGATTTAACACGCGTATCACAGGCAGTACAAACGATTACACAAAAACAGCAAATAGCAATGTAGTTGTAATCACAAGCGGTATTCCGCGCAAACCCGGCATGACAAGAGAAGAGCTGATAGGCATTAATGCAGGTATTGTAAAAAATGTTACCGAAAATGTACTAAAACATTCGCCCGATGCAATTATTATTATCGTGAGTAATCCTATGGATACGATGGCTTACTTAGCATTAAAAGAAAGCGGCTTGCCTAAAAATAAAATTATAGGCATGGGCGGAATTTTAGATAGCAGTCGCTTTAAATATTATTTATCAAAAGCTTTAGCAGTTCCGGCAAGCGATGTGCAAGGTTACGTTATTGGCGGCCATGGCGATACCACCATGATTCCTTTAACACGCCTTGCCACCTATAATGGTTTGCCTGTAACTAATTTACTGGATGCAGAAAAGCTTAAAAAAGTAGCTGCCGATACAATGGTAGGCGGTGCTACTTTAACAGCTATGCTTGGCACCAGTGCTTGGTATGCACCAGGGGCATCGGTAGCTGCCTTAGTTGATAGTATAATTAACGACCATAAAAAAATGTACACCTGCTGCGTAAGTCTCGATGGCGAATACAACCAAAAAGATATTTGCCTTGGCGTGCCTGTGGTAATAGGTAAAAACGGATGGGAAAAAATAATTGATTTCAGTTTAACAGACGAAGAAAAAGCCGCATTTAATAAAAGTGCTGATGCAGTTAGAGCTATGAATAAAGTTTTGAGTGAAATAAAAACAACTTAATAGCTAATGGTAATTTAATTGATAAAAAGTCACCAAAATTTCGGTGGCTTTTTTTATCAAATAACAAAAAAATAAAAAACATGAAAACTACTATTAATTACATTGCCATTTTATTTTTGGCAACAAGTTTTACCAGTTGTTATCTAGTTCAACCAGATGCAGGCCAAGAAAGTGTGTTGGTGTATAAACCTTATTTTTTTGGACATGGCGGAGTAGATGATACCCCCGTTACAACAGGCGCAACATGGTGTGCGTGGACCACTGATCACAAAGAGTTTCAAGTTACACCCATTACTGTTACCGAGGAGTTTAACAACATGATTCCTTCTGACAATACACCTGTTTCGTTTAGCGCTTATCTTAAAATACAAATTCGAGGAGGGCAAACTCCTATTTTATATGAAAATTTTGGTGAAGAATGGTACCGCAATTCATTGCAACAAACATTCAGAACTATGGTGCGCGAAAAAGCAAGCATATTTAAAATGTTTGAACTGGCAAGTAAACGCGAAATATCAGCACAATTAGAAAAAGATATTTTTAAAGACATTTTGGAATATGCACAAAAATTAAACTTGCCGGTGGATGTTCTGCAAGTATCCATTGGTGCCATTACACCACCCGAACAAGTATTAACTGAAACAAAAAACACTGCTGCACAAAATCAAAGTATTTTAACTCAACAAGCGCGCGCTAATGCCGAATTGGCTCGTAAACAAGCAGAAATAAATAAAGCAATTGCCGACCAAGCATATAAAAATCAAATGGGAATGTCGGTTACTGAATATTTACATTTACGTCAATTGGAAATTGAAAAAGAAAAAGTAGAATTAATAAAAGACAACAAAAATGTTTCTATAATTTTTGGCGGGGGCGTGGGTACTAACTTGCAGGTGAAATAGCTTTTATTGATTAGTTTTTCAATTTTATTCCAGCACAGTTTATTCTTATAATACTAATTAAGCCGCTTGTGCTTGTGTTGATTTTTCAACATTGCCAAAATGTTTTAAAACACGAATGTGTGAACCCACCGCACCCCAAAATGTAGGGTTATCTAAGTATTCTATTCCAAACTCTTCGGCCGTACTTTTCACTATTTCTGAAATAGGGCGGTAATGCACATGGCAAATGGTAGGAAATAAATGATGTTCCACCTGAAAATTTAATCCGCCAACATACCAGCTAATAAATCTGTTGTATCGCGAAAAATTAACTGTTGTGTTCATTTGGTGAATCGCCCATTCATTATCTACTTCTAGCTTTTCGTTAGGCAGCGGATGCGTGGTGTGTTCTACCGTGTGTGCTAACTGGAAAATAACACTTAAAACCAAACCACTTATACTGTGCATTACTAAAAATCCAATAAGTATTGTGCTAAAACTGTAATTTAAAAACACACAAGGTATAACAAAAGCGAAAAAAAAGTAAATCACTTTTGATGCAATTAAGATTAGTGTGCTGTTAACGTACTCACGCCTGCTCATATTATTTACACTTTCTGCACGATATTTTATCAATTGAACAAAATCTTTTAGCGTTACCCAGTAAAGCGTTAAAATGGAGTAAAACGCAAAAACGTAAATGTGCTGAAAACGGTGATACCATTTTTTGTCACTATGTGGCGAAAAGCGCATGGCAAGTTTACTGTCAATATCATCATCAAGCCCTGCAATATTAGTATAAGTATGGTGTAGTAAATTGTGCTGTATTTTCCAATTAAAAACAGCACCTCCGGCCAGGCAAAGCGAATAACCAATCCATTTGTTTGTAGTTTGGTTTGCCGAGTATGCATTGTGGTTAGCATCGTGCATTACACTCATGCCAATCCCCGCCATCGCAAAACCCATGAGTACACAATTTGTAACTACCGCCCAAGTGGGTAAATTAAAACTAATAATTACAATATAGGGTAAAAGATAGGCACTTAAAAGTATAACCGTTTTGGCTACCATCTCAGCATTTGCGTGTTTAGATATTTTTTTGTCAATAAAATATTGATCAACTCGGGCACGAACGGTGTTTAAAAAATTACTGCGGTTCTTATTCGTGAAACGTACTTTTTTCTTTTTTTCCATTAACTAAATTTTGGGCAAATAATAACAGTAACTTTAGGGCTACTTAATTATAGCAGCCACGAATGTACGTTAAAAATCGGTTAACTGAGAGTTTAAATATTGATTTCCCGCTGATTATGGCACCCATGTTTTTGGTAACAAACCTGGCAATGATGCAGCAGGGAATGGCTTGCGGGGTGGCTGCAGCTTTTCCCACATTGAATTACAGAACAGATCAAGAATTAAGAAATGTGCTCGATGAATTAAATAAATTAAAGACAAAAATCACAAAAGGCAATTATGGAGTTAACCTTATTGTTCAGCGCAGTAATCCATATTATGAAAAGCACCTGCAAATATGCGTTGAAAAAAAAGTTCCGTTTTACATCACTTCATTAGGCAATCCCGCAAAGGTGATAGAGCAAGCACACGCTTATGGAGCAAAAGTTTTTTGCGATGTTACAAATATGGAGCATGCTCAAAAATGTTACCATTTAGGTTGTGATGGGTTTATAGCTGTGGGACAGGGTGCAGGTGGGCATGCCGGGCCATTTCCGTTGCATGTTTTAGTGCCGGCCTTAAAAAACAAGTTTCCTGATAAAATTACCATCGCAGCCGGTGGCATTGCAACAGGAAGTTCAATTGTTTCGGCTATGGTGCTTGGGGCAGAAGGTGTTTCGGTAGGCACTCGTTTTATTGCCTGTACTGAAGCTAAGGTTAGTGTAGAGTATAAAAACGCAATTGTTAACGCAAATATGACCGATATAGTTTTAACCGAAAAAATATCGGGCACACCATGCACCATTATAAATACGCCTTATGCAAAAAAAATTGGCTACAAGCAAAATTGGATCGAACGTTTACTTTCAACTAACAAGCGCACTAAAAAATGGTTTAAGATGCTGGTGCAATTGCGCGGATTTAAAAATTTAGAAGCAAGTATTTTACCCGCAAGTTATAAAACGCTATGGTGCGCAGGCCAAAGCGTAGAACACATTAACGATATTTTACCATGTACAAAAATTATTGACCGCCTGAAAACTGAAACAGCAGTAGCGCTAAAAAATATAAACGCAGCTAACAGTTAATTTTTACTTTTGAAAGCAATGAAAGCCCATAATAACTATACACTCTCAAATATTTTAGCCGCTAACGATGCAGTTCTTGCGACTGATATTTTTTTGGTGATACTTTATGCAAACAGAATTCCGCCTCACTTGGCATTAACCATAAACGGAAAATTATTTACACTTACTGTAAAAGGAGCAACCGTAGACGGAGAAATAACAACGCTGCTTCGAACCATTAAAAAAAATAGTATCGAAACTATTTTTGTGCGCTTAAACATGCCGCAATTATTTACTGTCGAACAGTTAAAGTCCGAAATAAAAAAATACACACTCGCCTATCCGCGGGTAGATGTGGGTGCGGCCACATGTCTTGCGCCTATAAAAGATTTTTGCCAATCAGTATACGCAACCGATACTAAAAATGTGAACTTTATTTTTGATTTGCTGCCAAAACTCGAACTGCAAAATAAGCTGAGCGATTGTTATCACCTCAATATGGAAAAATACATGCAGAAAAATAATTTTGCCTTACACCAATACACGCTAAATGATATTTACGATTCGGTGCGACAAAACCAACTACTTACCAATTAATGATAAAAGGCGAAAAAATATTTTTGCGCGCCATTGAACCTGCCGATGTAGAAACACTTTATAACTGGGAAAACGACACTGCAATTTGGCGTGTGAGCAATAATTTAACTCCATTCTCAAAACAGTTGTTAAACGAATATGTTTTATCTGCAACCAATGATATATACACGCACAAGCAATTACGCTTAATGATTTGCAAGAACGATAACTTGCCGATAGGCGTAATTGATTTATTTGATTTTGATGCGATGCATTTGCGTGCCGGCATAGGAATTTTGATTGCCGATGATGCCCAGCGCGGAAACGGTTATGCGTCCGATGCGCTTGCAACTTTAATCATGTATTGCTTCAGCACACTTTTATTAAAACAAGTTTACTGCAATGTAGCCGATGATAATCAGGCAAGTTTAAATTTATTTAAAAAACTAAATTTTGAAACTTGCGCCACTAAAAAAATGTGGCTCAGAACACCTGCCGGCTGGTGTAACGAGTTTACATTGCAGCTAATAAACCCCCAACATTAACCGTATTATTGGTATTTTTGCAGTATTGTGAAAGTAAAATCAATTAATTATTTTTTTCTCTTTTTGTTTCTTTCAGTTGCCGCTTCACTTTCATTTTGTGGCGACAATAATAAACCTGTTTCGCAAAAAAATACTACTGACACCACATACCTTAATTTAAACGATACAGTACAATACATGGGCGTGCAGCAGTGTATGAGTTGTCACGATGGTAAACATAAAACATTTGTACACACCGGCATGGGTATGAGTTTCGATTCGGCAACAAAAAAAAAATCAGCAGCAAAATTTGAAAAGCACACTGCTATCTATGATAAATACACCAATTTTTGGTATTCCCCATCATGGCACGGAGAAAATTTAGTAATAACTGAATATAGATTAAGTGGTGCAGATACAATTTTTAGACGAACCGAAAAGGTTGATTATATTATTGGTTCGGGGCAGCATACCAATTCGCATATTTTCAATACCAATGGTTACTTGCACCAAATGCCCATGACTTTTTACACACAAAAAGGCAAATGGGATTTGCCACCCGGATTTGAAAACGGGGCTAACACGCGCTTTAGTCGTAAAATTGGATTGGAGTGTATGTCTTGCCACAATGCCTTACCACAATTTGAAATGGGTTCGGAAAATAAATTTACAAATGTGCCTAACGGAATAACTTGCGAGCGCTGCCATGGCCCCGGAGAAATTCATGTGAAACAAAAATTGGCAGGCTTGATAGTAGATACTTCTAAATACATTGACTATACAATTGTAAACCCCGGCAAGTTGCCTGCCGATTTACAGTTTGATGTTTGTCAGCGTTGCCACTTGCAAGGCAATGCGGTTTTAAAAGATGGCAAATCTTTTTTTTCGTTTAAACCCGGGATGAAACTGAGTGATGTGATGACTGTTTTTTTACCCAAATACGAAAACGCTGACGATGAATTTATTATGGCAAGCCATGCCGATAGATTAAAACAAAGCAAGTGTTTTATCAATACATCGGCTAATAACGAAACAAGCAACAGCAGCTTAAAACCCTATAAAAATAAATTTACTTGTGTTACTTGCCACAATCCGCATGTGAGTGTGAAAGAAACTAACACGGCAAAATTTAATACCGCTTGCGCTAATTGTCATACCCAAAACACCTGTAAAGAAAAACCTGAAACATTAAAAGCAAAACAAAACAACTGCGTAAGTTGCCACATGCCCAAGAGCGGTTCGGTGGATATACCGCACGTAACCGTTACTGACCATTATATACGTGTGCATAAAACCAAAAACGAAGTAAATGAGTTGAAAAAATTCATTGGTCTGTTTGCAATAAACGAAAAAACACCATCGGATAAAACCAAAGCAATTGCTTACATACAGCAGTACGAAAAATTTGAGTACAAGCCCTACTATTTAGATTCAGCAAAAAAATATTTGCCGGATAATACTGCCGATGATGTGAAAAATAATTTTCAGCCATTGGTGCATTATTATTTTGTGAAACGGAACTACAAGCGCATTACCGAAATGGTAAATATAATTGATGCCGAAACAATTATAAAAACTATGCTCCTAAACAAAACTTGGGATAACGCCCACGCTTGGTGTAGTTATAGAATAGCCGAATCTTTTTACAACCAAAATAATTTAACACAAGCCATTTTGTTTTATAAAAATGCCGATGAACTTGCGCCTTTTATTTTAGAATTTAAAAATAATTACGCCCGCACAATTTTAGAAAATGGAAAAATAGATGAAGCAAAAACTATTTTCGAAAAAATAATAGCTGAGAATAATAAGTTTGCCCCGGCTTATAATAATTTGGGTTATGTTTGGCTCTTGAAAGCCGATGTGAAAATGGGCGAGCAGTTAATTGATAAATCATTGTTACTCGATCCGGATTACGAACTTGCACTCATTAACAAGGCGCAAGTTTATATTTTGCAAAACAATTTTTCTAAAGCTAAAACGCAATTGCAATTGGTTTTAAAAAAATATCCTGAAAGTAAAAAAGCAATAGAAGCATTAGCTGCATTAACTAAATATATAAATGGGTAAAAAAGGAAAAATATTTTTAACACTTACTATTATACTGCTTGGCGGTGCATCAGCGTTTTATTGGTTTTATAAAGATGTGTATTTCCCTAATGTGGATTTAGGTAACGAAAAATCGGTAGTGGTGTTTATTCTTACCGGTTCTACCTACGATGATGTGAAAAAAATACTTGCCGATAAACAAATATTAAAAAACGAAAAATCATTTGATTGGGTGGCAGAGCAAAAAAAATACAAAAACAATATAAAACCCGGCCGCTATCGGGTTACAAAAAACATGAGCAATAATGAATTGATAAATATGCTTCGTTCAGGCAATCAGGAAGCGGTTACACTTACGTTTAACAACATACGCACTAAGCAGCAACTGAGTGGGCGAGTGGCTCGCAAACTCGAAGTAGATTCTAATGAATTATATAAAGTGCTTAATGATGATGAACTGATGATGGAAAAATTTGGGTTGAAAGGTCAAGCAGTGTTGAGTATGTTTATTCCTAATTCATATCAATTTTATTGGAATACAAGTGCCGAAGAATTTTTAAAACGCATGGCTGCGGAATACAAAAAATTTTGGACAGAAGAGCGAAAGCAAAAATCGAAAACTATTAACCTTTCGCAAACAGAAGTAGCTGTGCTTGCATCTATAGTGCAAGAAGAACAAAACAGATTTGATGACGAAAAGAAAATTATTGCCGGACTTTACATTAATCGCATCAATAAAAAAATGCCGTTGCAAAGCGACCCTACAGTAAAATTTGCTTTGGGTGATTTTGGCCGAACAAGAATATTAAATAAAGATTTGGAAATTGATTCGCCTTACAATACATATAAAAATACGGGGCTGCCGCCCGGACCAATTTGCATTCCTGAAATTTCATCGTTGGATGCGGTGCTTAACTACGAAAAAAATAATTACTTATTTATGTGTGCAAAAGAAGATTTTAGCGGCCGCCATAATTTTTCCAAAACACTTGAACAACATAATGTGTATGCGGCAAAATATAGAAAAGCATTGGATGCCCGAAACATTAAACGCTAAACTATTTGTACTTTAGCGTTCGCGATGCAAAAAACCGATTTATCAAAATTTAATAACACTTGGTATAAAACAGGTGCTTCGGCATTTAAACGATTATGCTGGTATAAAACCAATGCGCTGTTTTTTAAATCATCGTTTCCGTTTAACGGATTTAAAATCTTTATGCTGAAAATTTTTGGCGCACAAGTAGGGAAAAGTGTGGTAATAAAACCGGGTGTAAATATTAAATACCCTTGGCTGCTTGCCATTGGCAATCATGTGTGGATTGGCGAAAATGTGTGGATTGATAATTTAGCGCAAGTTACCATTGCCGATAATGTGTGTATATCGCAAGGAGCAATGCTGCTCACCGGAAATCATAATTATAAGAAAACAAGTTTTGATTTAATAACAGGCGTCATTTTATTAGAGCAAGGCGCATGGATAGGAGCCGGGGCAATGGTGTGCCCCGGAGTAAAATGTAAACAGCACAGTGTGCTATCGGTTATGAGTGTTGCTACCAAAGATTTAGAAGCATACACTGTTTATCAAGGCAACCCTGCAGTAAAAATCCGCGACCGAAAAATTGAACTTTGATGCGCGTTACAATAATTACTGCTTGTTATAACAGCTCCGCTACCATAGCCGATACTATCAAATCAGTACTTGCACAATCACATCCAAATATTGAATACATAATTGTTGACGGACAATCAAGCGACAATACGCTTGAGATTGTAAAAAGTTTCGGAAATAAAATCAGTAAAACAATTTCAGAAAAAGACCGCGGCATTTACGATGCTTTAAACAAAGGAATTGCTTTGGCCACTGGCGAAGTAATTGGCATTTTACATGCCGATGATTTTTATGCCGATGCCGATGTGATAAAGAATGTGGTTGCGCAATTTTATGCTACCGCTGCCGATGCACTTTATGCCGATTTGCAATACGTGAACCGCACCGATATAAATAAAGTAAAACGCTATTGGAAATCCGGAGCATACAAGCACGGTATGTTTCTTAACGGTTGGATGCCACCGCATCCCACATTTTTTTTAAGAACTAAATGCTATCAAAAATTTGGCAATTACAGTATGCTCTTTACCACCGCTGCCGATTATGAACTAATGCTGCGCATGCTGCACAAGCACAAAATTACAATTACCTATTTGCCTCAAGTGATAGTGAAAATGCGAACAGGCGGTGTGAGCAATGTAAGTATTAAAAATCGTATCCGTGCCAATGCCGAAGATAAAATGGCATGGCAACTAAATAATTTAAAACCGCGCTTTTACACTTTTTTAGTAAAACCGCTTCGCAAAATTTTTCAATTTATTTAACCTGTTGAAATTTCTCTATGCCTACTTTTAGGTATGCCCTCGTTTAAAATTTACCTACAATAAGGTATTGTTTAGAATTGGTTTAAATAACAGTTTTGCAGCGTAAAAAAATATTTCAATGACAAAAAGCAGCAAACAGAAAAATCAAGAAGCATTGGCTGAAAAGCGCATAAAGTATTTTATGCAAATGCTAAACATAAATCGCGATACGAATATGACTCGCGTTTATTCAGTGATATCAAGTTCCAATTTTTTTAACACATCTAAAACAATCAACAAATAAACATGAAACAATTATTTATAATTTTATTTACAATAAATGCCGGAATTATTTTTTCGCAAACAGGAACCATACAAGGTTCATTAAAAAACACCGATGGCAAAGCCGCAGAAATGGTTAATGTATGGATTAAAGGCACCGCGCTAAAAACCACATCGGCTACTAATGGGCAGTATGAAATTAAAAACATACCTGCCGGTAACCACTGGTTATTGTTTTCGTTTGTAGGTTTTAAAACCGATTCGGTAAACGTAAATGTAAAAGCTGGTGAAATTACTCAAGTGCCCACTGTTACTTTGTTAGAAGACAGCAAAACACTTACCGAGGTTGACATCACCGAAAAAAAAGAAAAGCACTATGTAGAAACAATGCCCTCGCAATCATTGCGTATCACTACTCCATTAATTGAAACGCCACAAAACATATCTGTTGCAACTCAGCAAACCCTAAAAGATTTCGGAATTACCGGAACGGGCGAAATGAGTCGCTTAACAAGTGGAATCACCAAGCGATATGGAAATGATAACGACATTGCTTTTGTTATCAGAGGAACTGATGCAACCAACAATATTTTTAGAAACGGTGTAGGTAGTTATTGGTGGAACCAACAAAGCGATGCCTTTATGATTGACCGTGTAGAATTTGTGAAAGGCCCTGCCGGATTTATGATTGGGAACAGCGAACCCGGAGGTTTATTAAATGAAGTTACTAAACAAGCTGATGGATTTAAAACACGAGAATTTATGATTGGCTACGGAAGCTTTAATTTAATGAGAGCAGGAATTGATTTAGGTGGAAAATTTTCTGATAAAAGTAAATTTAGTTACAGAGCAGTTATTGGCGGGCAATATACTAATTCATTTTATGATTTTTATAAATCTTATCGCTACTACGGTGTTGGATCATTACGCTATACGTACAAGCCCGAATCATTTGTACAAATTGAAGCTAATTACATGGATGGAATATTTAAAGCTGATAATTACAATAACATTACTTACAATGGTAAAGATTTTATTTTTTCAGAAACATTTAATGCTGCTGACCCTAACGCACTAAAGGGGATGAAGACAAGCGATAACTATATAAGAATATCACACCAACACAAATTCAAGAATGGTTGGAGTTTAAAAACACAAGCTGCTGATGTTCGTGGTAAATGGATTGGCGATGGAATGTATGTGTCAAATATGACCGCAAATTTTGATACGCTTTATCGTCAATTTTGGTATACTGATTGGAGAAACGGAGTAACTACTGCACAAACATTTTTAGATGGTAAATTTAAAACAGGAGAAAAAATAGAGCATACTATTTTAACAGGATTTGACTATGGAAACACACGGATTACATCTACTTGGGGTGAGGCCGGAAGCGATACTTGGGGAGAGAATAATCCGTTAGTTGTTGCTAACCCTAATTACAACTTAGATAACAATTGGATGAGTGACACAACACTATACGAGCCTTGGAAAGTAGGTACTAAGTGGCTTGCATGGTATGGACAAGATCATATTAAGTTTTATAATAAGATAATTTTAACCGTAGCGGGCAGGTATTCTTACACAGAATCGTTCGCAAGTTATGATAGCATGACTGTCTTCGACACTAAATTTACGCCTCGCTTTGGATTAACGTATTTAATCACAAAGAAAATGTCGATATACGGACTGTATGACGAATCATTTTTGCCTCAAACAGGAAGAATGGCCGAAGGGCAATTACCAAAACCTCTTACTGGTACTAATATTGAGTTTGGTTACAAAGCTGAGCTATTAAATAATCGCTTAGCCATTAACTCATCGTACTTTAATACAGTTAAAAACAATGTCTTAATTCAAAATCCACTCACACAACTTTATGAAGAACGCGGACAAATAACAAGCAAGGGATTTGAGTTTGCAGTAATTGGAAATGTTACAAAAAATATAATGTTGAACGTGAATTATACATACACTGACGCAAAAATTACTAAAGATGTAGATACAAGCATGATTGGGTTTCCGAATTATGGTGTTGCAAAACATACTACCAATGGAATGATTCGTTATAAGTTTACCGAAAAGAAATTAAAAGGATTATCATTTGGAGTTGGTGTGCAATATACAGATGATGTAAGTGTAGTTTGGGCAGGCTGGACTGATCCGGCAGATAAATACAAAACCTTACCTTCTTATGCACTATGGGATGCCAATGCAAGTTACGATTGGAAAAAATTTACTTTTCAAGTAAATGTATTTAACTTAACCAATAAACGTGTATTGAGCAACGGTTGGTGGAATTCAAATTCTGACCCAACTCAAGCGTATTTCAGTGGCTCAATGACAGCACCAACTAATTTTAGGTTAGCAATAAACTACAAATTGTAAAGATGACTTTCAAAAAAATAATTGGATTTATTCACCTATGGCTCGGACTAACTTCCGGGCTTGTGGTTTTTATTGTAGCTATCACAGGTGCATTTTGGGCATTTGAGTCAGAAATTTCTGATATGATATATTCATACAGAACAGTAGAACCGCAAAACAAAGCATATTTATTACCATCAAAACTTAAAGAAATTGCACAGCCACATTTTGGCGATAAGCAAATAAAAAACATCAACTTCTTAGGAAAAGACCGTGCAGCTGAACTAAGCATGTATGAAGAAGTAAACGGCAAAGACAATCACATCAGCGTTTTTATGAATCCTTATACAGGAGAGGTTTTACATATAGCAAAAAATGAACATAATTTTTTCGGAATCATTATTGAATTGCATGTGAATTTAATGCTTGGCGAAGTTGGTGGTTATATTGTAGATTACGCTACACTCATATTTTTAATCATGCTCATTAGTGGTATTATTCTTTGGTGGCCTAAAAATAAAGCAGCAGCTAAGCAGCGCTTTTGGTTTAAATGGAAACAAGGTTTAAAATGGAAACGAAAAAATTATGATTTGCATAACATACTTGGATTTTATGCGAGTTGGGTAGTAATTTTTATTGCGTTAACCGGTTTGGCATGGGGATTTACTTGGATGGATAGAACAATTTATTTTGTTGCATCAGGCGGAGAAGAATACAAAGAATGGGAAGAGGTGAAAATAAAATCCGATTCTACATTAGTTAATTATACAAATATTGAGGATAAGGTTTACGCAGATGTAATTAAGCGTTATGGTAAATCTTACGAAAGTATTTATATGTATGCCCCCGAAAAAAAATCGGATAGTTATTATGCTTACATAAATCCTTCTTCTAAAACATGGTACAAAGCCGAAACATTTTATTACGATACCAAAACTGCCGACTTATTAAAATATGAGAATCCGAATGACTTAAATGGCGGACAAACTGTACGCAATATGTTTTACGACATACACATTGGCAAAATTTTAGGATTACCCGGACAGTTTTTGGTGTTTTTTGCGAGCTTGATAGTAGCAAGTTTACCTATTACAGGATTTTATATTTGGTATGGAAGAAGAAAAAAAACAACAGTAAAAAAGAATGAAGAGATTAATATTCCTGCCACTACTGTTGCTGTGGATTAGTTTTAAACTATCTGCCCAGTCAAACAAGCCAAGTCTTTTCATTAATTGCTCCAAAGAATGTTATCAGGATTTTTTGCGAACCGAATTAAGTTACTTTGATTTTGTAAGAGATCGGTTTGAAGCCGATATACAAATACTAATTATTGAACAAGAACAGTCCAACGGAGGAAAGCAATTTACACTTCAATTTAAAGGGACTAACGATTGGCAAAAAATAAACGACACACTGATTATTAATATTAAACAAGCGGCAACACCTGATGACGTAAGAGTTAAAATTGCGCAGAGCATTAGTCTATTTTTAATGCGAATTGTCCCAATAAAATATATTCCTGATAATGCCATAGTGCAATTTCCCAAACGAGAAATTAACCAAATAGATTCAATTAAAGACAAATGGAACTTTTGGGTTTTTGCTCCGGGAGTTGAAGGTTGGGCTGAAGGTGGTACTAGTAATAGGTGGGCAGGATTAAAAAGCGACATTACAATCAGAAGAATAAACAGCAAATCGAAATTTATTGCTAAACCTTATTACAATTATTTTTCTTCATTTATAAAATTAGACTCTACCAGATTAACAGGGCAAGCCATTGATTATGGAATTAATCTGTTGCACGCAAAATCCATCAATCAGCATTGGAGTGCAGGCGCAATTCTTCAGTATGGATATAATTCCTTCTTAAATATTTCCAACACAATAAAAGCTGCCCCTGTAATAGAGTACAACATATTTCCGTTCTCTATTAATACCAATAAGCAAGTGAGAGTTGCCTACCAATTAGGTGTAAACAGTTTTAGTTATTTTGATACTACAATCTATAACAAATTAAATGAAGTGAGACCCTATCACAGAATTACTTTGAATATAGAATATAATCGCCCGTGGGGAAGCATTATGGCCGGAGTATATCATAATGCTTACTTAGATAACTATAATCAAAACAGAACCGGATTTAATGCACTGTTTGCACTCAGGTTATTTGAGGGATTTGCATTAACATTTGAAGGACAAGGGTTTTATATGAACGATCAAATATCGCTTCTTAAAAATTCATTGTCGGACGAGGCTTATTACCTAGGTTCACAACAACTTCCAGCGAATTTCAATTACGAAATAAATTTTGGCATTAGATTTACTTTTGGTAGCATATACAATAATATCGTAAATCCACGATTTAATAATATTGAATGATGTTCCAATAAAATCTTCTCAATTAAAAATATGAAAAAAACCTAAGTACAAAACTTAGGTTTTAAAGTAGCGGGAGAAGGATTCGAACCTCCGACCTTTGGGTTATGAGCCCAACGAGCTACCCCTGCTCTATCCCGCAATGGAGTAATATTTTGGCGGACCGGACGGGACTCGAACCCGCGACCTCTGCCGTGACAGGGCAGCATTCTAACCAACTGAACTACCGGTCCTGATTTTTAAGAACATACATCCCGAAAAATGTGGCGCAAAAATAGATGAATTTTCTGATTGAGCAAATAAATAAAACAAAAAGCCCCGAGATTGCTCGGGGCTTTAAAGGTACTGTGAGATAATATTACTTCTGTAATTCTACGTTCACTGCATTTAAACCTTTTTTACCTTCCTGGATTTCAAATGTTACTTTGTCATCTTGGCGGATTTTTTCTTTTAATCCCGATACGTGAACAAAAATTTCTTGTCCATCATCGTCTTTAATAAAACCATAACCTTTGGTTTCATTGAAAAATTTTACTGTTCCAACTTTCATTTTAATTGTATTTTTTTAATAATTAAGGCGACAATAATACAATATTCCAATAAAACTGCCAAATAATATTTAATGCCTTTTTTTTATAACTCCACGTACCGCCTTAGCTGTAAAAGGGTCTTCGGGCCACGAGTGTTTTGGGTAACGCACTTTTAATTCTTTCCGAACTTCCTGATAAGTGTTTTTCCAAAAGCTTGCTAAGTCTTGCGTTACCTGCACTGGCCTGTATGCAGGAGATAACAAATGAATCATCAATTTTGTTTTGCCATTGTTTATCATCGGGGTTTCCATCATGCCAAATAATTCTTGCAGGCGCACGGCAAGTATTGGTGGCGAACCTTGTTGCGAATATTGAATAGATATAAACGAACCACTTGGCACTTCAATTTTTTCGGGAGCAAGTTCATTTAATTTTTTCTGCTCTTGCCAGCTAAGGCGGCTTAAAAATATTTCAGCTAAGTTTAATTTTTTAAAATCATCGCGCTTGCGCACACCCGATAAAAATGGCAGTAACCATTTTTCTAAGTCCGATTTTAAATCATCGTTATTCATGGGCGGAAAAACGAGCGAACTATTCCATTTATTTAAAGCATTAACTCTCGCAATTAAAGTTTTTGCAGCATCGGTCCATTCAAAAATAGTTTCCCATTCGTTTATAGCTACATCTCGCAGTACGGGCAAAATCAAATCATCCGTAACATTTTTTATCGGCTCAGCATTCAGCACCAAAGCTCCAATACTTATTTCTTTCTGCGCCACAATAATTCCGGTTTGTGTGTCCCACGAAATGTTTTGTTTTTCCATTGCCAAGTGCGTAATATCCTGTTTGCCGATGGGTGCAGCCAAAAATATTTTTCCCTCATTAGTGCCGGCATCCATTTCTGCTACAGCAAGATATTCGGCCGAGCACAACGCATCGTGTTCGGCAATTTTCGCAAACCTTCCGTTTGATAATCTATACTTAGTACTACTGCCAACTCGTTTTGCAATTCGCTCGGGGTAAGCCCATGCAATAAGTTTCCCCGCCTCTTCATCTATTGGCGAACTATTATCAGCAGTTGTTTTTAAAATTTTTCTCCACGCATCGGCAACTCTATCAATACGCTCAAGTATTTTCTTATCTGCATTTACAAATTCTTTTTTTCGCCATTTTCTTAGTGCATCTATTCGCAGTGTAATATTTACGCTTGTTTCTTTTTGTAACGGGCTGCGCTCATCAAGCACGGCAATCGCATCCATAGCAAGTGCTGTTAAATTTGCCGATTTACTTTCTAAAATCATGTGAGCCATTCGCGGATGAGTGGGCAATTGCAGCATTTCTCTGCCTTTTTTTGTGATAAACCATTCGGCAGAAATTGCTTCTAAATTTATAAGCAAAGATTTTGCAGCACTAACAGATGATGCCGGAGGAGGCGAGAGCCAGCACAAATCGTTTATATTTTGTTTGCCCCAATTTGCCAGTTCCAAAACAGTGGGAGTTAAGTCGGCATCCATTATCTCCGGGTTGCGATGTTTAGTTAAACTATGTTGCAATGCCTCATTCCATAAACGGTAACAAATGCCGGGCCCAAGTCGCCCTGCTCTTCCTGCACGCTGCTCGGCAGTATCTTTTGTTATACGCACTGTTTTTAATTTTGTCAGTCCGCTTCTCAAGTCATATTGCGGGATGCGAGCATAGCCACTGTCAATCACAATTTTTACGCCTTGTATTGTTAAACTTGTTTCGGCAATAGATGTGGCAAGCACTATTTTTCTTCGCCCGTTTTTATCGGGCATAATTGCAAGTTGTTGTTCGCGCATCGGCAAGTCGCCATACAAAGGATAAATAATTGCATCAATGTATTGCTGTTGTAAAATCTCATTTGTTTTTTGAATATCGGCTGCTCCGGGTAAAAAAGTTAAAACATCACCATCGTGTTTTTCAATAGCAATTTTTATTGCATCCGCAATTTGTGCTGCTAATGGTATTTGCTTTTTCTCGTCTATATAATAATGAGTAATGGGATATTGCCTGCCGCTGCTTGTTATTATTGGCGCATTCCCTAATAGGGCAGCTAATTTTTCGCCATCAAGCGTAGCCGACATGATAATAATTCGTAAATCGTTTCTTAAAACCTGTTGTGCTTCTCGTGTTAATGCCAATGCTAAATCAGCATGTAAGCTGCGCTCGTGAAATTCATCAAAAATTACACAACCCACATTTTCTAATGCATTATCGCTTTGCAACATTCGGGTTAAAATACCTTCCGTTAAAACTTCTATACGTGTGTTCTTGTTGGTTTTGTTTTCAAATCGGATGCGATAGCCAATTGTGTTTCCTATTTCCTCATTTATTATATCAGCCATTCTGTTTGCTACCGATCGGGCTGCAATTCTTCGCGGCTCAAGCATTAGTATTTTTTTCCCGCCAAGCCATGCTTCGTTCATTAGCGCTAATGGCAGCACGGTACTTTTTCCTGCTCCGGGCGATGCCTGTATAATGGCGATGTTGCGCTCGTGCAAGGTGCGCTTTACATCAGGTATAATTTCGTGGATTGGAAGTTGCTCGTGCATACACCGCAAAAGTATTTAATTAGTTAAACCGAAATTAGTTTTAGTAAATTCGCAAAACAATTTTTATGCATAAAGCAGGTTTTGTAAATATTATAGGCAATCCCAATGTGGGCAAATCAACGCTGATGAATGCGCTGGTGGGCGAAAAAATATCTATCATCACATCCAAAGCGCAAACAACAAGGCACAGGATTATGGGAATTGTGAGTGGCGAAAATTTTCAGATAATTTACAGCGATACACCGGGCATTCTTAATCCGAAATACAAATTGCAGAAAAGCATGATGAATTTTGTGGATGATGCCGTTTCGGATGCCGATATTTTTTTGGTAGTGATTGATGTAAAGGCTGACGATTCGCCTGAGGAGAAAATTTTGCAGCGTATTATAAAATCAAATGCTGCAGCCATTGTTATACTTAACAAGTGTGATTTAGTGAATCACGAAAAGCAATTGGCACTTGCTTTAAAGTGGAGTAAAATTATTCCGAAAGCAGAAATAATTCCGGTATCGGCATTAAAAAAGCATAAAATAAATATTGTGTTTGATGTTATTATGAAATACTTGCCCGTGCATCCGGCCTATTTTGATAAAGAACAGTTAACCGATAAAAACGACCGTTTTATTATGTCGGAAATAATTCGCGAAAAAATATTTACGCATTACGATAAAGAAATACCTTATGCATGCGAGGTGATAGTGGAGGCATTTAAAGATGAAAATAAAATTATTAGGATTGCAGCAAATATTTTAGTTGAGCGCGAAACTCAAAAAGCAATTATTATAGGCCATAAAGGAAGTTCGCTAAAAAAAATAGGCACAGCAGCACGCTTGGATGCGGAGGAGTTTTTCGGCAAAAAAATATTTTTAGAATTATTTGTTAAAGTAGATAAAGACTGGCGCAACAGCGACCGTGAGCTAAAGCGATTTGGCTACAGCGGATAAAGATTATCCCCGAATACATTTGTATATTCGCACACTAATTTAAAAAGCACAAGTTGGGAAATATAGTAGCCATAGTAGGCCGGCCGAATGTTGGTAAAAGTACATTGTTCAACAGATTAATAGAAAGCCGCAAAGCAATAGTTGCCGAAATTGCTGGCGTTACGCGCGACAGGCATTATGGCAAAGCCGAGTGGAACGGGCAAGAATTTTCAGTGATTGATACGGGCGGTTATGTGCATGGCTCCGATGATATTTTTGAAGGCGAAATTCGCAGGCAAGTAGAACTTGCATTGCAAGAAGCAAACGTAATTTTATTTGTAGTAGATGTTTCAACAGGTGTTACGCATTTAGATGATGAAGTGGCAAAGTTGCTGAGACGAACAAAAAAGAAAATATTTTTAGTAACCAATAAAGTAGATAACCCCGAAAGGCAAACATTAACTGGCGAATTTTATTCGCTTGGACTGGGCGAAGTATATGCCATTAGCGCCATAAGCGGCAGTGGCACTGGCGAATTGCTCGATGAAATGGTTAAAGTATTTGATAATTCAATAGAAGAAAAAATATCAGACTTGCCTAAGTTTGCAATCGTGGGCAGGCCCAATGCCGGTAAGTCATCGCTTGTAAATGCACTGCTTGGCAAAGACCAAAACATAGTTACGCCCATTGCAGGCACCACCCGCGATAGTATCAACACCCGTTACAATTATTTTGGCCACGATTTTATTTTGGTTGACACGGCAGGCATCCGCAAAAAAAGCAAAGTAGAAGAAGACATTGAGTTTTATTCCGTGATGCGTGCCATACGCGCCATTGAAGATAGCGATGTGTGTTTGCTCATGCTGGATGCAACACTCGGTATCGAGCAGCAAGACCTTAATATTTTTCAGCTTATAGAAACCAATCGCAAAGGACTTGTGATACTCGTTAACAAATGGGATTTGGTGGAAGACAAAGAAGCCAACACGGTGAAAAAATTTGAAGAAGAGATAAAAAGCAAAATTGCTCCGTTTAAAGATGTTCCTATTTTATTTATTTCGGTGCTTAATAAGCAGCGCATTATGAAAGCCGTAGAACTTGCCGAAGAAGTTTACAAAAACAAGTTTCAGAAAATTCCTACTCGCAAATTAATGGATGCTATGATTCCGGTGATAGAACTAACACCACCTGCAGCCATTAAAGGAAAAGATATCCGTATAAAATTTATTACTCAGTTACCTACACGCAACCCTAATTTTGCTTTTTACGTTAATCATCCGCAATATGTGCAAGAATCATACAAGCGTTTTTTGGAAAACAAAATGCGCGAGCATTTTAATTTTTGCGGAGTACCTATTGAAATTGTTTTAAAGAAAAAAGAATGATCTTGCTGTTTGTAATTAAATGAGTCAGTCAGTCTGAGCCTGTCGAAGACTTCTTAAGGCATAAATTAAAAGCACTTTTTGCAAATGAATTTAACATCGTTGCTTGTTAAGGCGAAGGCGAATAAAAAAGAAAACAAATCTTTTTTTGAAAAAATAAAACGCCACACGCCACGCAATTTAGATGATACGGTGCAAAATCTGCACCACGAAACATTTAAAACCATAGATTGCCTTACTTGCGCCAATTGCTGCAAAACCACAAGCCCTATTTTTAGGCCCAATGATATTGATCGCATTGCCAAGCACTTGAAAATGCGCCCGGCCGAATTAATAGATAAACATTTGCACATAGATGATGATGGAGACTATGTACTTAACACAGCGCCCTGCACATTTTTAAACGAAAATAATTATTGCAAAATTTACAATGTGCGCCCCGCAGCTTGCCGCGAATATCCGCACACGGATAGAAAGCGATTTCACCAAGTGCTTGAGCCTACACTAAAAAATGCCGAAATATGCCCGGCTGTTTCTGCCATCATCGAAAAAATGAAAACTATTTATAAGTAACAGTGATACATCCCTTATTGCACACCCGTCATTGCGAGCGAAGCACGGCAATCTCAATTAAGTTAGTATTATTTTTTGAGATTACTTCGCTCGCGAAAAACTCGCTCGTAATTACGTGGTTTGTTTTCGCCCCTCATTGCACACCCGTCATTGCGAGCGAAGCGACCGAAGCAATCTCAATTAGTTTTTAAATTACCCGTCTGCCACAGGCAGCTCCCAACAAATTTATTTTGACCAATAGCTCTCAATTGCCGATTTTATTTCCGGCCTTTCAAATTCGTAACTCGGATGTTCTAAAATATATTCTAAAAATAACCTGATTGCACCTCTCTGTTTTTGAGATAATAACCCGAATTGAGATTTTGAATAATCCGATAAATTAGTTAGTGCGAAAGACATTCCGAACTTATATTCTTCATTAATGTCGGCTATCATAAATGCAGGAAGATGAAATTGCATACCCTCTGCATCAAAAAAACTCAAACTGCAATTGTATTTATTTAGATTATCTGCGGTAATCAAATTCCAGTTATGTTTCTCGTCATTTTGCCTGCATTCTGTCCTTAATTTTAAATCAGCGTATGAATCTATGGCATCAGCTTCACTCAAACCAATGCCATTGCCAAGCACCACATCTTTAAATGCATCATTAATTTCCGAAATTAATTTCACCTTGTTTACACTCACTGTTTTAAATCCTCATTAGGCCGCATTAGCAATGTCCGCATTAGCAATACCGCTGTTACCGGTTTCAATGCCTTGTTTATAAATTTCAGAAACGCTTTTCCAGTCTTCTGCTATCATTGGTCTAAAAATAATTCTCATTATTGTCAACTTATTATCATTTCTTTTGTCAAAGGTGTTTTTTCACAACCTAACGGTTTGGTACTTGGCAAAGGTGGCGATTTTCACCACCAATGTTGATGCAAAGAACCAAACTTTGATTAACCACAAATGTGTTTGCGAAGCACCGGGCCGCTCGCTATCGAAGCAATTTGTTGCTCATGTTTTTTGTTTCTCTGATTTAATATTTGCAAAGTCATCATGTTTTGTAAAATATTCAAGTCCTAAAACCAATAGTATTGAACTTATAGAATATACTTTCTGCATTATAAAAGCTAATTTCAAATAACTAAATCCATATAGAAAAAAGAAACAGTAATAAGTTAATAAGCATATTATACAGCAAAATTTAAGCAAATGTAGTTTTGATTTAAGGACAAAAAAAGTAATTATAAATAGGCCAAACAATGTTAAAACAATTGAAATTGTTCCCACATCGCGGTAAGGTGTTGCAATTAAAAAAATAAATAAAATGTTAGCAAATCCTATGTATTTTAAAACATTGCCCCATGCGTTAAAAAAAAACTTTTTCGACATATTTATAAAAAAAACACCATATCCAACCGATTGGAAAGCCATTCCAATAATCGCCCAAATCCGGCCAGGGTTTTCTGAACCATTTATTGCTTTTGTTTCAAACAAATTGCTAATAAAATTTTTTGACCAACCAAAACCCACCGAATTTTTGTCAAGCAACGATCCGCCCGGATAGGATACCGCTGCTATTACTATTAATAGCACCGAAATAATCATACATATAAAAACCAAATACCTTTTTATCATCTGTTTAATATTTTAGCGAAAATAGTTATAAAGCGGTAGCATAGCAGTATGCACCGCCACTAACGATTTGCAGATTTGCCATGGGCAATTTTTTTTACCACACACCAGCCTGCGGCAAGCAGGCACAGGTTCAAAAATAAAGAATCGCTCATTATTAAGCTAATATAAAAATTACTACTCACAGTAAAAAAATACACTGCACAGTTAATCAATAATTACTGCCCTTTGCCACACACTTGGCTTGGCACGGCACGCAAGCCCGTTTATTTTATTATCCCTGCCTGGCGCAGGGCGGCAATGGCAGTGGTTTTATTATGGCAATTGGTTTTTTGGCGGATGTGCTGCAAGTGGGTGCGCACGGTATTATTACTCACAAATAAAAATTGGGCAATTTGCCTGCTGGTGTGGCCAAGTGCCATAAGCTGTGCCACTTCTGTTTCGCGGAGCGATAAAATAATTGTTTGTGCCATTGTAAAAAAGTTTTTTAACAAATGCCACTGTGGTTTTTTGTTGGGTTATTTAATCCCTAAAAAAATTACACAGTGGCACATTATGAATGGGGATGCGTACTAATAACGCCAATTGCTGCTTTTTATTGTGTTAGCCTCAAAAATCATCCTTTGGTATGATGTTTTTCATCCTTTTGCAGTATTTACAAGGGCATTGGCGTGCTATAACTTTGTTTTCATGGATCAAAAACTTGGTTTCGGAACTTTAAAATGTACGTTAGGAAGTTTAAAACGTACGTTAAAAAGTTTACAACACCCGTTAAAAAGTTTAAAACTTGCGTTAGAAAAATTTAAGCGTTCATTGGCAAATATAAAATGGCTTGTATTAAATCGCGGCAGTCCGTTTTTGATTTAATACTTAATAGTATTGATTAAATAGAACATAATTTTCGTCATTACTATCCGCCTCGGGCGGAGAAATAATCTCAAAAATAAATTGAGATTGCCGCACTTCGCTCGCAATGACGGATACATCACCATAAAACATAAACCTATAAAACCCAAAAATCATGGCAATTCCACGTAACGATAACAAGTTTAATAATTTTTTAAACTCATCTAATACATACTTAAACGCATCATCGGGCGGCATAATTAATTATGTGCGCCTGGGCATAACCGTTCCTGAGCGCAATAAATGGAACAATTATGCTAACACACAATGGGCCGAAGTGTGGGATAAATTAATTGACCCTTCGCAAAAAACAAAATCAGTAGTTGATATTAAAGACGATTTAAAATTAGAGATTATAAATTTTATGTCGCCAATTTTAATTCGCGTAAGCGTAAACTCAGCCGTAAATCCCACTGACCGCAATACGCTAAATCTGCCATTGCCCGATAGGCAGCCCACACCGCGCGGCCCCATATTAGATGTGCCGTATGCTAATTTAATCTCGTTTGCCGGAGGGCGAGTAGAAATTCGCACGCGGCTAAATGAAGATGCCAGCCGTGCCAGCATGCACCCGCTTGCCGATGCCGTGGAAATGCGCTACCAAATAGGCGGCACGCCTCCCATCACCGCTGCCGATTGTGTGCAGTATCTGATGAGCAAAAAAGCACTGTTTGAGTTTTTGGCAGGGCAAGAAAACGGTAACCAATCATTGTATGTTTTTTTGCGTTGGGTAAATTTATCAAACCCCGAAAACAGCGGCCAGTGGACTACTGTGCATAGTGTAACTATTCAGAAATAATTGTGAATTAATGCGCGTCATTGCGAGGGAGCCAAGCGCGGCAATCTCAATTAAGTTAGTAGTGTTTTTTGAGATTACTTTGCTCGTAAAAAAACCCGCTCGTAATGGCGTGCTTTGTTTTTGCCCGTCATTACTTACTTATAATCACGCGCTGCAAATAAAATTCTTTTTTCTTACATTTGATTTGCTAAAAAATCTCTCCATCAAATGAAACAAAAATTTATTTTAATAACAGCTTCTTTTATTGCCGCATCGTTTTTAGTTTTTTTGCACAGCACGCACTCGGGGCAAAAAACGGTTAGCAATAAAAACATGGGCGCACCCACATCGGTAGAAGGTGAACGCGGCAGCAGTTTTTATGAATATGAATTAATTCGCTTGCGCGATCCGGCAAGCGGAAAAATTCCGGCTAACATTCGTCAGCTCGAATTAGAATACGCATCCACCTTACCCAATGATGCAAATATTGCCAATAATAGGTTTCTGCCACAGGCAGTGTGGAATCAGCGTGGCCCTTGGAATTTAGGTGGCCGCACACGCGCTTTTGGTATAGATGCTGCCAATGAAAATAATTTAATTGCAGGTTCGGCATCGGGTGGTATGTGGCGTTCTACTAACGATGGACAAACTTGGCAGCGCACGTTTGCAAACAATCAGTGGTTAAGCATCACTTGCCTGGCGCAAGATAAACGTGTGGGAAAACAAAATAAATGGTTTGCAGGTTCGGGCGAAGCGTATGGTGCTTCGGCAAGTGCTACGGGCGCATATTATTTGGGCGATGGCTTGTGGACATCGGCCGACAGCGGTGTTACGTGGACAAAAATTGCGGCTACAAGTTCTAACAGTCCGTATATTTTTAATAGCGAGTGGGATATTATTTGGAACGTAGCAGTAGATAATTCGGAAACGGTGAACGATGAATTATACGTAGCCCGATATGGTTCAATTATGCGCAGCACTAATGGCGGCACAAGCTGGACAATGGTGCGAGGCGCTACGGGCAACAATACTTCTTACTTTACTGATGTGGCAGTTACATCCACCGGAGTGGTTTATGCTACATTAAGTTACGATGGAACACATGCCGGAATATGGCGCTCGGCTGATGGTACAACATGGACCAATATCACACCGCAAACTTTTCCCGATTCGATGAACAGAGTAGTTATAGCAATTTGCCCTACTGACGAAAACCAAATTTGGTTTCTCGGAAACACGCCCGGTGATGGCCAGCCTGATACAAATTTTGTGGGAGCAGTGGAGTGGAATAGTTTGTGGAAATATACTTTCCTTTCCGGAGATGGCGATAGCAGTGGTGGCTATTGGCAAAACAAATCGGCAGCGCTGCCTACCACAGGCGGCCTGTTCGATAAATTTTCGGCACAAGGTTCTTATAATTTAGTGGTTGCGGTTCATCCATCTGATACCAATATTGTTTTTATTGGCGGAACTAATTTATATCGGTCAACAAATGGTTTTGCTGATGATTCGCAAACTACATTTATTGGTGGTTATCAGCAAGGCGCTACTTTGCCAATCGTAAATATGTATGCAAATCATCATCCCGATCAGCATGTGCTTATGTTTAAGCCATCAAATAATAATATTATGTATTCTATCACCGATGGCGGAATACACAAAACAACAAATTGTTTAGCGCCCACGGTGAGCTATCAATCGCTTAACGATGGTTATATCACATCAATGTTTTACACCGTTGCTATTGATCATGCAGGTACAAACAATGTAATTGTAGCCGGTGCGCAGGATAATGGAAGCTGGTTTACGAATAGTGCAAATTTGCAAACGCCTTGGGTAACTCCGCGCGGTGGCGATGGCTCGTATTGCGCTGTTGCGAATAATTTAGCAATGTATTACCTGTCCATCCAAAACGGAAAAATGATGAAAGCGCAATTAGGTGTAAACGGAAATTTGCAAAACTATGCGCGCATAGATCCTATTGGAGCATCGGGCTATTTATTTATTAATCCTTATATTATTGATGGGAATAATAATAATGTTATGTATTTGGCAGGTGGTTCGTTTGTGTGGCGAAACAATGATTTAAGTCAAATACCGTTGATTAATAATTGGGATACCATCAGTACAAACTGGGTTCGCTTGCCCGATAGTTTAACAGCGGGGGCAAAAGTTTCTGCACTGTCTGTTTCTAAAACTCCGGCTAACCGCTTGTACTACGGAACTACAAATGGTAAACTCTATCGAATTGATAATGCACACACCGGAACTCCCACTCCCACTAATGTTACATCCACCACACCATCGCACATATTTCCTAACGGGAGTAATATTAGTAGCGTGGCTGTTAATCCTAATAATGCCGATGAAGTGATGGTTACGTTTTCTAACTATTCTACACAAAGTGTGTTTTATTCAGCTTCGGGCGGATTGCCTGCAAACACATCGTGGAGCAGAGTAGGCGGTAATCTTGAACCATCAAACGGTAGTGGCCCATCGGTGCGCGGTGCAGCAATTATTCCGGTTAGCGATGGAAAAGTTTACATGGTTGCAACAAGCGTAGGTTTATTTGCAACCGATACATTGAAAGGAATAAACACGGTGTGGGTTCAGCAAGGTGCTAATACAATTGGCAATTCGGTTTGCAACATGATTGATTTCCGCACCACCGATGGTTTGGTGGTGGTTGCCACGCACAGCAACGGAATTTTTTCTACTTACATTACTTCTGTTGCCGATATAGTTACGATAAAAGAATATGAAAAATTTGGTAATCAATTGGGCTTAACTAATTTCCCAAATCCTGTTTACGACCAAGCTACCATTGAATTTAATTTACCTGCAAAAACAACTGTAACGCTCCACATTATTGATATAAGCGGAAAAATTACAGCAACGCCTATTAACGCACAGGCAATGCTATCGGGCAAACAGCAAGTGTTATTTAATCGCGAAAAATTTGCTGCCGGCATTTATATCATCCGATTAAGCGCAGGAGAAATTACCGAAACCAAAAAGATGATTCTGAAATGATGAATTAACATTTAAGGTTTAATAAATCCGTAAACGAAAAAGTTTACGGATTTTTTTTTAAGATAAGTTTGTACTCATGCTATTGCAAGTGAGTTTTGATTACTACCAGTGGGTATTGCTTCCGCTGCTGATAATGGTTTCGCGTATTTTTGATGTTTCGCTTGGCACATTGCGCCATGTGTTAAATGCGCGAGGCGTAAAAAATTTATCGCCCATACTTGGTTTTTTTGAGGTTTTAATTTGGATAGTAGTTGTGAAGCAAGTGATGAATGCAGCCGATAATTGGATGTGCTACATTGGCTGGGCGGGTGGTTTTGCACTTGGTAATTACATAGGTTTGATAATAGAAGAGCGCCTTGCATTAGGCATGCAGGTAATGCGAATAATTACCAGCAAAGATGATACAGAGCTTATAAAAGCACTCAGAAAAGATAATCATGGAATAACTGTTATTGATGGCGAAGGTGCAAACGGCCCGGTGAAAATTATTTTTTCGGTAATGAAAAGAAAAAACATAATGGATGCCGAAAAGTTAATTGCACAATTTCACTCCGATGCGTTTTACTCAATTGAAGATGTAAAAGAATCGAGCCATGGTGTGTTTACCAAGAAAGATAAGCGTATGCAAATTTTACGCCAGCTCTTTCCTGAAAGAAAAAAGTAATTATTCTTGAATTGTATTGGAACGAACAAGGCACTTGGGCAGTGCCCACACTCCGGTGTAAGTTTTTAAATCAATTGGTTTGTAATCGCAGTTATAATAGTTTCCGCTTTTGTCTTTAAGTAGTATTCTTAAATTTCCTTTTTTTATCTCGGCAATTATTTCCTTTACCAGTTTTTCTTTATTTATTTTTTTGTATTCGCTGTTGTGCCTAATGCCCATTTCAATTCCAATTTGGTTATTGATAATATCCATTGCAATACTCATCGAGTCGGGCACTTCGCCATCTTCTTTTTCATTGTTCTTAAACTGCAAGCGGTTACCAAATTCGTGAGCTTGTCCGAGCTTGTAAGCTTTACCTGGTTTTATGTACTGGCATAACATTGCCATCCACAATGCGTGCCTAAAGGCATCTAATTGGTCGCCATTTCCGTTACCTGTAAAAACCGAATCTTTTTTTATTGAATCGCAAATGTGAATTACAGCTTGTGTAACTCTGAATGTTTTTTTTGCAATGAACGGATGCCCAAGCACCCAGCGCTTTTCGTACTTCGATAATATTTTATAAGAATGAAAACTTTGTGCATTTGTATGCACAGTAAAGAAGCATAATAGGGTTGCAAAACAGAGTCTCACGAGCAGTTAAACGAAAGTTTAAACGAAAGGTTTCGGTTTTAAAATTAAGATTCAATTTTGTTTTTAACTTTAAAATGTTTTATAAAAAGCAATATGTCGAAAAAAATAAAAAGCCAAACAGTTTATAGGCTCTCACAATCTTTACTCGAAATGCCCGATACCGAACCTAATTTTGATGAGGCATTTAAAGTAAAAGAAACACATTATAATAATGATGGCACAATAAGCAAAGAGGCCGAATATAATCCTGATGAAACTGAGGCCGAGCGATATGAGCGAGATTATGAAAATGGAAAAATAATTGAAAGCCGCCACTTTTTTGAAACCGAGCTAAGTGAAACAAACAAGTTTTTGTATAACGAAAAAGGGCTGATGCTTCAAGACATTACAATATATGCTGATGGCGGAGAACTAAAAGCAAATTTTGAATACGATGAGCAGGATAATAAAATAGGTGTTAAAACTACTGATACTGATGGTGTATTGGAGGCAGAGGAAAATTGGGAATACAAAAACAAACTCGTGCTAAAACATACAAAGTTTGACGCTGAACATAATATGAGCGAAGAATTAAGGCTAACCTACAAGAATGATGAGGGCGATATTGCTGAAGAGCATTTAACAATTATGGCTAATAGTATAGAACTTCGCACCGTTTATTTAGATAATGAATCGGGTTCAATCACTTATAACAAAGATGGAAAGGTGTATGGCAAATCAAAAAATATTTTTGATGATAAAGACAGATTAAGCCAGCTAATACAAGAAACATACAAAGGCAATTATGTTACAAAATATTTTTACGATGAAAACGACAATATTATTGAGGAGGAGAAACAAGTGGACGGAACGGTTTATTTCAGGGCTATTTCGAGTTACGATGAAAACAACGAACTGAAACAACGAACTGTAACTGAAATGAGTTCGGGCACGTTCACCGATTATTACCAATACAGCTATTTTGAATGATCAATATTTGTAAAGTAAAAAAAGATAAAGCAGTAATTGGTTTTGAGTTTGTTTTAGCAAGTTCAATTGCGGGTATAGATGTGGTTAGCTGGGATAAGTTAGCGGCCAGTAATTTGTTTTTGCATAGCACATATTTAAAATGTATTGAAACTTGCGGGCCGAAAAATCTGCACCATAAATATTTTTCTATACAGGATGAAAAAGGAACTGCTGCTATTTTTTATTTTCAGATAATTGATTTTTCGGGCAATAGTTTTGGAACTGCGATTGAAAAAAAAGGCGAAACAAATGCCCTTAAATCACAATTCAAAAAACTGCTTAAACGAAACGCTAAAAATTTTGATATTAGATTATTGGTTTCGGGTAATACATTTATAAGTGGCGAGCATGGCTTTGCTTTTCGCGATGATGTGGATTCATCGGCAGTTTTTCAGCTTATACATTACGCAAGTAAATTAATAATTGATGGGGAGAAGAAAAACGAAAAAATAACTGCAATACTCGTTAAGGATTTTACTGATGCAGCAAAATACAATAGCGCATTCCTTGATAAGAAAAAATATTACAAGTTTACTGCCGAGCCCGTCATGGTTGTAAATGTAAACAGTAGTTGGAATGTTTTTAACGATTACCTGGCAGCGCTATCATCAAAATATAAAAAACGTGCCGCAGCAATTTTTAAAAATGGTACAGTACTAAAGCGAGTTAGTTTTAACAGCGACAATATAAAATCAAACGCTGATGTGATAAATAAACTTTATCTGTCGGTATATAATAATGCACGATTCCGGCCCGCAGCCCTCGATGCTGCCTATTTTGCTGCGATGCAAAAAGCATTGCCTAATCAGTTTTTCTTTACTGCCTATTATTTAGATAACACAATTGTGGCTTTCAGAACTTCATTTTTAAACAAGCATATTCTCGAAGCACACTTTATAGGCTTGGATTACGAAAAAAATAAAACATATAATATCTACCCAAATATATTGTACGATTATCTGAACGAAGCAATTTACTTAAAAGCAAGTAAGTTGCACTTTGGCCGCACTGCAGCCGAAATGAAAAGTAATACTGGTGCAGTACCTGTTAATTTAGTTTGTTTTGGCCGGCACCGTAATGCAATTCACAATCATTTGATAAAACCATTTTTAGGTCATTCTGAGCCTGAACCCTGGGTGCAGCGCAACCCATTCAAATAGCATGTTTTAATCGCCCACCTTTGTAAAAATATTTTTTGAAATAGGGCTCGTCCATGCTGCTAATCATTACTCCTTTTTTACTGCTAGCGTGCAAAAACTTTTTGTTTTGCAGGTAAACTCCAACGTGTGTTATTTTATTTGATTCAATTTTATAAAATACCAAATCACCTTCTTTCAAATTGCTTTCTTTTACTGTTTCGCACAGCTCAATTATTTTTGTGGCGGGCGGCTGCAAATTTCTGCTGTAAACCGATTTGTAAAGTTGGCAAGTTAAACCTGAGCAGTCTATTCCGGTTTTATCTTTACCGGCATACTTGTAAGGCACTCCGTACCATTCATCAATAAAGAGATAAAGTTTGGTATTTATCACTTCGCTTTCTTTTACGCCTAATATTTTTGCATATTTTTCTTTTAACTCTTTGTGTTTATTTTGATTACTGCTGCTGTTATCTTTTGTGCTGCGGCACGAAAAAATAAAAATAGGAATTACGACAAGAGTCAGCAGTTTTCGCATACACTAATTTAGCGTGAAGGGCGCTGCGTTTATATCTTTTACACAATAATTATTAAACGCTCTTTGTTAAAACTCCATTTGCATGCCTATTGAAGGTAAAACAGTGCCGTTAGTGTTTTGGATAAAATAGGTTTTGTATGATGATGGATTGTTGGGATTGGTAATTGGGTTGCCATTGGCATCGCGATATACATTTAAAAAAGGAGCGGCTTGCGCCTGAAAATTATAAATGTTTTGCACATCAATATAAATATTTAAAGCCCATTTTTTAAAATTCCATTTTTTGTCAACTCTAATATCTAAACCATGCGAAAGCGGTAATCGTTCGGTATTTAGTTTTGTCCAATCAGCTATTCCTTGCTGGTTTGCATCCCACACTTGCTTTATGGATGATAGCTGTACATTTATTGGTGTGTAAGGTGCGCCACCCAGTAATCTGAATTTGACACCGGCTTCCCAATTTTTTTTAAATCTTCGGCCAAGAGTTAAATTTAAAATATGTCTGTTGTCCCAAGCTGAGGGAACAAGGTTTCCATTTTTATCTGTGAATTCACTTTTTACATAAGTATAAGATAATAATCCGTAAAAGTTTTTAGCAAGCTTTTGCTGAGCAAAAAATTCTACACCATAACTTCTGCCTTCTGAAATCGGACTTACCGGTTCGTTGCCTATCACGCCAAAATCGCCACCCAAGTTGGCAAGCGAAATACTATCGCGCAATGTGAAAGGATAATTGCTATAAGTTTTATAAAAACTTTCTACCGTTATTTTTAAATACTCGTTGGCATTATATTCCACGCCACCCACAAAGTGAGCACAGCCAATGTATTTTATTTTATTGTTTCTGTTTTCAAGTTCGTTGTTTTGATTTCTGTACCCTATTACTGTATATGCCGGCAATTGATAGTAATAACCGGTGTTTAAGTTTAGCCCCCATTTTTTAGAAAAAGAATAGGAGAGCGAAAAGCGCGGTGATAATTGCTCTAATGGGTTTTGCATCTCTGCGGAGTAATCAGCAAAATCGGTTCGTAAGCCAAAGGATACAATAGCTTTATCGTTCAATAAAGTTTTGCTTGCTTGCCCAAATGCTGCGTATTTTCCAAAACTTAATTCCGAATTAAAGTTGACAGTAATCACTGTATCGAGTATGCTTACTTTTTTAAATGTGCTATTGGTGTATGTTGCAAATTCATAACTCACGCCATAATTTATTTTCCAATTATTTTTTCGCCAAGTGTTTTCTATTCGCAGTTTGTTTTCTATTTCTTGCGATTGATAATCAAAAATCTTTAAACTGTCCACTTCTATATTATCAATATATTTTAATGCCGAGTTGTTTAAATGATTGCGGCTAATCACCATTAAAAAATTATTGTTTCCTTGATAGTGTTGCCATTTAGCACCAGCAGTATAGTTCCATTGGTTGTTCACCGGAATATTGCTGAGTATATATTTGTTTCGTTCCAGAACAGTAGAATCTGTTACACCATCGTTTGCCGATTGGTTTAACTCAAAATCATCTATTGCGCCCAAACCTAAAATTGTAATTCGGTTTTTGTCATTAATAATAAAACTTTGCTTGTACTGGAAATCGTTATAAGTAGGAAGGAATGGAAGTTTTAATGCACTGAACAAAAATTGCAAATAAGAACGTCTTGCTGAAAAAACAAAACTCGATTTTTTCCCCATCGGTCCATCTAAGGTTAATCCAACATCACTTGAGCCTAGCGTAAAAGTGGTAACTAATTTTTCGGTGTTACCTTCTGTTAATTTCATTTCCATTACCGAGCTTAGTGTGTTACCTCTATTGGCAGGAAATGCTCCGGTGTAAAAATCAACTTCGCGTATAAAATTTACATTTATCATTCCCACCGGGCCGCCCGATGAACCTTGTGTTGCAAAATGATTGATGTTGGGTACTTCTATTCCATCAATAAAAAAACGATTTTCGTTAGGCGCACCGCCTCTTATAATTATATCGTTACGAAACGATGCCGATGATGCAACACCCGGCAACGACTGTATTACTTTTGAAATATCGCGATTACCACCCGGGTTTCTAAAAATTTCTGATGAGTTTATTGTCCGCATACTATTCGGACTTTCTTCTTTTTTATTAAATGGCGATGCAGTAATTGTAATGGAGTCGAGTGTGGTAATTTCTTCTTCCATTGCGATATCTACCGCTGCCGCTTTCACATTTGTAACCTGAATTTCGTAAACAATTATTTTTTTGTAGCCAATAAAACTTGCGCTTACGGTGTAAAGCCCGGCATTAATATTTTGAAAAATATAATTGCCATTGATATCGGTAAGCACAGTTTTTCCTATTTCAATTAATGTAACCGATGCCGATGGAATGGGTTCGTTAGTGGCAACATCCACTACTTTGCCTTTGATGGTAGCATTTTGTGAATAGCCGAAAAAAGAAATTAAGAAGAAAAACGATAAAAGAAAAATTCTCATAAATATTAGTAGTGGAGCCAGTGGGATTTAGCTCATTCTTTTTTTTGTATTCGTGAATCCCACCGTTATATAAATTATTTAGTGGAGCCGGTGGGATTTGAACCCACGTCCAAACAGGGAGCAAATAAACTTTCTACATGTTTATCAAATTTTTGATTGTAGATATTACTTGGCAAACTTGCAAGCCATCGCAATACTTAGCTGCTTTAATTTCGCCATTGGGCACAGCCACCAATAGCTATCCTCGCATTTTCGAAGCTTAAAATCGGGTCGCGGCAAGGAGGTGCTACCCGCAAAGCTAAGGCACTTATTCGCTGAGCGATTAAGCAGCCATGGCGTAGTTATTCTCGCCAGTTGTGATTGTGAGAGTTAGTTTTAGGGTGCCATATTCACAACGCACCACATGCTTATTTACTCGTTCGTCCTGCTGTCAAAACCGTTCGGCCCCATTATTATTTTTAAAAAATGTTCAACAAAACTTTAATCAAAGAACTGCATCAAAGGTACAAAATAGTACTTTAGCCGCTTAATTTTTATACTATGAGTAAAATTAAAATCGGAATTTTACGAGAGCACAAAATGCCGCGCGATAAGCGTGTGCCTTTTTCTCCTGAACAGTGCATTGCGATCGAAAAAATATTCACTTCTGTGGAAGTTTATGTGCAGCCAAGCGACTGGCGCTGTTTTAAAAATGACGAGTATGAAAAGCTTGGTGTAAAACTAAAAGAAGATTTATCGGATTGCGATGTGCTGATGGGAATAAAAGAAATTCCGGCAGACTATTTAATTGCTGATAAAAAATATTTTTTCTTTTCGCACACTATCAAAAAACAAGCGCATAATAAAAAGTTGATGAGCGCACTCATCAGCAAAAAAATTCAGATGATTGATTACGAGTGCCTTACCGATTCGGATTTTAATCGCATCATTGGTTTTGGGCATTATGCCGGAATAGTGGGAGCTTACAATGGTATTTTGGGTTATGGTAAAAAATATAATTTGTTTGATTTAAAACCCGCCAATGAGTGCCATGATAGAGCTGAAATGAGAAACGAGTTTCAGAAAATAAGATTGCCCAATGTGAAAGTTATTGTAACAGGCAATGGCAGAGTTGCTAACGGAGCAATAGAACTATTGGGTGGTTTGCATTTGCGAAGAATTACTCCGTTTGAATTTTCTAATTTTTCGTATCGCGAAGCAACATATTCGCAATTACATTCTAATAATTACAACGAAACAGCAGATGGCTCGGTGTGGGACACCCAAAATTTTTACAACCATCCCGAAAAATTTCGTTCTACGTTTAGTAAATACACCAAGCACTGCGATTTGCTAATTCATTGCTCTTATTGGAATCCGAAAGCACCTGTTTTGTTTTCAAAAACAGATATGCGCTCGCCTGATTTTAGAATTAGTGTTATTGCAGATGTTACTTGCGATATAAATGGTTCTATTCCTTCCACACAAAGAGCATCGTCCATTGCCGAACCGTTTTATGGTTACAATCCTGCTACTGAACAAGAAGGTGCGCCTTTCTCAAACGATACAATAACTGTGATGGCGGTTGATAATTTGCCATGTGAGTTGCCTCGCGATGCATCAGAAGATTTCGGGAAAGAATTAATAGATAAAGTTTTACCTGCGCTTATTATTAATGATAATGATGGTTTAATTGATCGTGGTAGTATATGTAAAGCAGGTAAACTCACAAGCCGCTTTGAGTACTTGGCGGATTACGCCTATTAGCTTTTAGTGCATGTGAAAACAAATGCCGGTGGAAAATTAATGGGCGTGAAATTTGTTTTTATACTCTGAAAAATTTCTTTCAGTTTTTTCTTACTCGACAATGAGTATTGAAATTGTATAAACGAGCCGCCTTTTTTTAAAGCACGCGAAGCAGCATTTAAAATATTGTATTCAATTTCTTTAGGAATGATAGCAAGTGGCAATGATGAAACTACAAAATCAACTTTTTCTATTCCATCTTTATTCAAATAAAGTTCAATTTTTTCGGCAGAATCTTCAATCAGTTTAAATCGAACATCATCTATTTTTTTTAACTCATCGGCAAACTCTTTATTAATTTCAAATGCATAAAGGCGGCCATCGCTTTTAAGGTGCTTTAAAATTTCGGTAGTAATTACGCCTGTACCTGGCCCAAATTCAACAATCACATTCGCATTTTTAAAATCAATGGGATCAATCATTTTTTGCACCAAATATTTTGAGCTTGGTGTAACCGAGCCCACTTTGTTTTCGCGCTTAAAAAACTGTGTTAAAAAATTTACTTTTCCCATTTTTTATTGTGTATGAAAATAGTCAAATATTTTCGGCTACATCAAATAATTCTGTCTGCATTTTTTAGTAATCACGCCTTTGTGTTTAAGTAGCCATTCTTTTCGCCACACACCGGCTGCATATCCGGTTAGTTTTCCTGTGCTGCCAATAACTCGGTGGCAAGGTATTATAATGGCTATTGGATTTTTCCTGTTAGCATTTCCCACGGCACGTGTTCCGTTTTTGTCGCCCATTTTTTTTGCGATGTGTAAATAGCTGCAAGTTTGGGCAATAGAAATTTTCATTAATTCGCTCCACACCTTTTGCTGAAAAATTGTTCCGTTGGGCGATAAGGGTAAATCAAATGCTTTTCGCTTACTTGAAAAATATTCGGCTAATTGATAAACCGCTAAACTCAATATGTCATTCGAATTCTCACTCACAATAGTTTCTGAAAATTGTACATGCGTTAATCCCAAATTGGTAGATATTAATTGAATATTTCCGATTGGTGATTGATAGTTTGTGCTATACATGATTGAGTAACTAAAATAATTATAAAAATAATAAGGTTAAATTAAATCTCTGATTACATTAGCGTAAAATTTTCAACATGCAAAAGGATGTACATTACAGCGATTATTTAGAGTTAGAAAAAATTTTAAATGCCCAGTTTCCTGAAAGCGATAAGCATAAAGTAGAGGCGCACGATGAAATGCTTTTTATCATCATTCATCAAGCGTATGAGCTTTGGTTTAAACAAATTTTATTTGAAATAGATTCTATATCAGCAATACTACAAAAACCTACTGTGGATGACAATTCGCCTGAGCTGCAAGCTGTGGTTCACCGTTTGAGCAGGATAGAAGTGATATTAAAGGTGCTTGTTCAGCAAATAGATATTATGGAGACCATGACACCGATGGATTTCCTTGATTTCAGAAATTTATTACGCCCTGCATCTGGTTTTCAAAGTTGGCAGTTTAAAATAATAGAAGCTAAACTGGGACTGAAGTTTGAACACCGGCACGGGCAAGGCTATTACACATCGCAATTACGCCCGGCACAAGTGGAGATGATAAAAAATGTGGAGAGCCAACCAACTTTGCTTGAGTTATTAAATAAATGGCTTGAGCGTATGCCTTTTTTTAATGAAGATGCAAACTGGGAAAATTATAAAGCTGCAAGTTCTAATACAAGTTCTCATCATATTTTTTGGAACGATTACCGAGAATTATATATGCAAAGTTTAGTGGAAGGAGAAAAAAACAATATAAAATTTTTTGATGATTTATTTTTATCTGATAAAAAGCAAGAGAACAGTTCGCTTTCTCCGGCAGCATTTAGAGCGGCTTTGTTTATAAACGTATATCGTGGTTTCCCGATGTTGCAATTACCTTTTAATTTGCTCAATAGTTTGCTGGAGATTGATGAATTGCTGAGCACTTGGCGTTTCAGGCATATAAATATGGTGCATCGCATAATTGGTATGCGAACAGGTACAGGCGGAAGCACAGGTAAAGAATATTTAAAAGGAGCACTCGATAAGCATTATATTTTCAAAGAAATTGCAATGCTTAATAGTTTTTTAATTGAACGCAGAAAACTGCCCGTGCTTAGCTCCGAAATGCAAATGCGATTAGGATTTAAATAAAATTAAAAGCAATATTTGTTTTCGCTTATCAATTTTGCAGCCACTGTTCTTCGAGCTTCTTTCACATTGAGCGGTTCTATTTTTGTAAAGCGCTTAATGCCCATTAACATTGCTCGTTGCTCATCACCGGTAGCAAAACTATTTATAGCATCGCGGCCATTTTTATTTATTCTATCAGCAGCATCGTTAAAATACACTCGCATAATTTCTAATTCTGCTTTGCAATTTTCTGCACCACGCATTTCAGTTAATTTTTCTACTCTTAATTGAAGCGATTCGCACACATATAAATCAATAAGTATATCAGCAATATTCATGAGCACCTCTTGCTCTTTTGCTAATTCCATCATTAATTTTTGAGCTGCACCACCCGCAACCATCAGCGCTGCTTTTTTAAAATTTTTCAAATATTTTTTTTCTTTTGAAAAAAGTGTTTCTTCTTCTGTTGTAAAATCAGGGATAGACATTAATTCGGCTGCAACGGCTTGTGCCGGCCCCATTAAATCTAATTCTCCTTTCATGGCGCGTTTCAGCATCATATCAACAATAAGCATTCTGTTTATTTCGTTAGTACCTTCAAAAATTCGGTTGATGCGCGAATCGCGATACGCTCTATCCATAGGGGCATCGGCACTATAGCCCATGCCACCATAAATTTGCACACCTTCGTCCACAACATAATCAAGCGCTTCGCTACCGGCAACTTTTAAAATTGCTGCTTCCGGTGCAAATTGTTCCACTCCTTTTAAAATTGCTTTTCCGTGGGGCATGCCCGATGCAGTAAGGGCATTAATTGCATCTTCTATGTTTTGCGATGCTCTGTAAAGTGCTGATTCCACAGCGTAAATACGAATTGCTTGTTCGGCAAGTTTGTAACGTATAGCGCCATACTTCGAAATTGGTCTGCCAAATTGATTTCGCTCATTTGAATACTGAACAGATTTTTCAGCAGTTTTTTTTGCTCCGCCTAAAGCGGCTGCAGCTAATTTTATGCGACCTACATTTAAAATATTAACAGCAATTTTAAAACCATTTTGTCTTTCTGACAATAAATTTTCTATCGGCACCTTGCAATCATTAAAAAATACTTGGCGAGTTGAACTCCCTTTAATTCCCATTTTGTGTTCTTCCGGATTCAATGATATGCCGCCAAAACTTTTTTCAATTATAAACGCACTTAAATTTTCATCGTTATCAATTTTTGCAAACACAACAAACACATCTGCAAAACCACCATTTGTAATCCACATTTTTTGCCCGTTTAAAATATAATGTTTGCCATCGGCTGATAAAACTGCTTTTGTTTTTCCTGAATTTGCATCAGAACCCGACCCCGGTTCGGTTAAACAATAACAAGCTTTCCACTCACCATTAGCTAGTTTAGGTATGTATTTTTGTTTTTGCTCATCGTTGCCATAATATAAAATTGGAAGCGTGCCTATGCCCGTGTGTGCCGATATAGAAACTGCAAACGAATGTCCGGCTCCCAAAACTTCGGTGGCGAGCATACCTGTTACGAAATCTTTTTCAAAACCTCCAAACTGCTCAGGAGCATTAATGCCGAGTAAACCAAGTTCGGCAGCTTTATCTAAAAGTTTTACTGTTAAACCATCTTCTTGCGCATCTATTTTATCGAGCTGTGGCCAAATCTCCTGCGCTAAAAAATCGGTACAGGTTTGTATTATCATTTGCTGCTCTTCGCTTGCTTGCTCAGGAATAAATATGTCTTTTGCTTCGGTTTCTTTTATCAGAAATTCTCCGCCTTTTGTAATTGCCATAGGTTTATTTTTTTAATTTTTACATATAGGAGTAAAGTTAATATAAATCTGTATTGCATAAATTAATACGGTTTAATATTATTTGTATTTTCAATTCATCAAACTACATAATGATTAAATCATTTATATATAAATCACTTTTTTTTATTTCCGTTTTTATTTCCATCCGAATTTTTATTCCATTTAATGGATTATACGGACAAGATGGACACGAATATTACAGATATGCAGTACAGCTAAAAAACTTTTTTCTCAACGGTGATAATCCAGGAACATATTTTTGGCCTTACGGCTACCCTGCATTGGGAGCGTTGCTATCTTTTTTCTTCTTGAGCATTGATTTATCATTACAAATTGTATCAGTACTTGGCGCGTTAATGTGCTTTTATTTTTCTACACGAATTATAAAAGAGAACTATGGTGATAATAAAATCGCGGAAAATTATATTTTTCTTTTTCTTTTGCTCTCTCCATTTGTGATTCGCCAATCATTATTAGTAATGGCTGATATGATAGCTGCCGGTTTTATAACCGCTGCTTACTATTATTGCGTTCGTTACTTTAAAACTGAGAATGTTAAGTATGGTTTGTTTTTTTTTTGTTTTTTGCTGCGCTGCATTTTTTTTCAGGTATGGATCCTTTTTATTACTCTTTATTCCGGCTTGCTGCATTGCTTATTCGTTAATCAAAAAAAAGAATACACTTAGTGTTTTAATGATATTGATGGTTGGGCTGCTTTTTTTTATTCCACATCTTTTACTAAATGTAAATGCGGTTGATTTTTTAAATCATAATTTACTTTCCAGCTGGAATATATTTAATTTTCTAAAAAGCGATTTTAACACAATAGATGGTCGCAGTCAATACATGTTTCCAAATTTGGTTTATACAGTTGTCCGCCTTTTTCATCCCGGCTATTTTGTTGCCGGAGTGTTTTTTCTTGCTATAGCTATTTTCAAACACAAGTTTTTAGCGATTGAAAAAATAATGATGTTTTCGGTTTTAGCCTACTTTGTTTTCTTGATGGGAGCTCCATTTCAAAATTCACGCTTTTTCATCATAGCAATGCCATTATTGGTTGTTACTTCGTTTTTTGGTTACTGTTTTTTGATGGATAGAATTAAGTTTAATAAGTATTTGATTTTTAGTTTTATTGTAACCCTTCAACTTGTTTTATTTTGGCAATCTGCACAAGTGTTTTTTCAAAGAAATAAGTTAGAATTATCAATTTCAGAATATATTAAAACTAATACAGCGAGTAAAAACATTTATTCGTTTGATATGGATGTTTCATTGAAAACATACATAAGCGATAGAAACATAATTGGGTTGTATGCAAAAGTCCATTCATCGTTTGAGCACAATAGCTTGGTGCTTTTCAACGAAAAATTATTTTCAACTCAGTGGAGCCAAAAAAATCCAATGCTTAACTGGTATGAATTAACAAATAATTACATGCTTGTGAGCATTAAAAAATTTGAAAACGGTTGGCAACTTTATGAAATCAAATAAGCATATAGTTTGGCTTTGCCAGGGCTTTGCGGCAAATGAGCAAGATGACACTTGCATTCCGGCTCAGCAGGTTTTTTTAAAATCTTTTCAAACGCACCACCCTGATTTTCAGATTACGATTATCAGTTTTCAGTATCCGTTTTTTGCTGGTATATATAATTACCACGCAACAAAAGTTTATTCTATTGGTGGTAAAAATAAAAAATGGCTCAAAAAAATTCATACTTGGAAAAAAGCATGCGATATTTTTAAGCAGTTGCACAGTGAAAAACCAATCGATTTAATTCATTCGTTCTGGTTTTCGGAGTGCATGGTAGTTGGTAATTATTTGTCGCGTAAATATAAATTACCGCATATAAATACATTAATGGGGCAAGATGTTTTACCTGCTAATCGGTACCTGAGAAAATATTTTTACGATAAAACCCTAACTGTTGCATTGAGTAAAAGGCATGCAAATGAGTTTACGAAAAACACATCTAAAATCCCTGATTACATTATTCCATTTGGAATAGATGAAATTGAGCTTGACGAAACATCAATAAAAGACTATGATGTAGTTGCGGTTGGCTCATTAGTAAATGTGAAACGCTATCAATTGTTGATGGAGGCAGTTTCAATAATTAAAAAAAAGCGAGCGGAATTTAAGGCAATAATTATTGGTGATGGTCCAGAAAAAAAGGGCCTCATGCAAAAGGCAGGGCAATTTGGTTTAGGCAATAGTGTTTTTTTTGCCGGTAGTTTACCACGCAGCGAGGTGTTAGATATGATGAGTAGATGTAAAGTTTTTGTTCACACTTCTGCTTTTGAGGGAGTTGGCTTTGTTTATTTGGAGGCAATGCTTTGTGGCTTACCCATTGTGTCTTATCCAGCGGGTATTATTGAAAATTCAGAAACTGCAAAAATTGTAAACTCGGTAGATGAATTGGCAGATGCTGTTTTGTTTTTCTTAGATTCCCAAATTATAACAAAACGTAAACTGCCTATCACGGCCAAGCAAACTGCCGATGCCTACTATCAGTTGTATCAAAAAGTATCTAAATCACCGTAGTTAAATCGTAGTTTTTCAAGTGGTATTTTGGTGTTAAACGCTTTATATACAATAGCCCATGAAGAGAATGTGTTGAAGTGCTTTTGTAAAATAAGTTCTTGTTTACTTCTTGGATGGTATTGTAGCACAATCTCTCTCAATCCCCAACTACGCGCAATTTTTTTCAATTCAAAGATTGTTTCATGAAGTTTTGATTCATCATCGGTGTCAATATCTCCCACTTGTAAAATTTCATCTGCTTTAAGCCAAGCATTTATGCCATTAATGTTTGCAATAAAATTTGGTGCAAAAGATTTGTATTTGTAGAACTGCTCATCACGCAGTACAGTTGCAAATTCATCATTGTTTAGCGAGTGCGGAAAGTACTGAGCGATGTTACGAGTGCCAAATGATTTATTTTTTACGAATCTTTGATAAATACCTTTTAAGCCAAGTCTTCTGCAAATAAACTCAATTGGCAACGCATTTGTTTTTATTTTAAATCCGATCACTCGCTCCGTGTGTTGCCATTTTAATTTGTTTATATACGTGTACTCCGAATTTTGATTAGGCAAACCGTAAGCGAAATTAACACCATCTTTTTTTAATTCATTTTCAAGCATTGTGCCTAATAGTGAAAAAATTCCTTTGCCGTTATATTCTTTTAGTGTCATTCCATCGCCAAACTGCGCACCAAGCTCCGTAATGTCTTTATATTTTATTCTGAACAACACGCATCCGTGAAAGCCAATTGGTTTATTATTTACATCAAATGCTATAAAGCCGTAATATGATTTACCTAAATATGACGTATCGTATTTTCCTTTTAAATATGCTAATGAAACTTTTTTACCAAATACATTTTTATACAAATGAATCAAGTGGAAGATGTTTTCTTCGTTTAATCTTTCTGCTTTATGAAATGGCAATTGCATTAGTAATATGTGTTATTGAAAATTGCAGTCATTTGGTTGAATAGTGATATGTGAGTATTAACAACTAACCTTGTTTTTAAAATTGGAGTTTCATTTGCCTTGCTTAAATAATCTTCGGTGGTGAGCAGTTTTGTATAGCCCACATTGAACGCTTTATTGCAAAGTTCTTCTGAATATGATCCATCAGGAAAAGCAAGTGAGTCAATTTTTTTCTGCATTACATTTTCCAAATACAATTTGGATTTTATGAGTTCTGTTTCCGCATCCTGGATCTTTATTTTATCTAAACAATTGTGATAATAGCCATGTGCTCCTATATTTGCATACTTTGATTCACTTAATAACTTAATTTCATTTTCACTTAGAAGTTGCCAGTATTCATTATAATATTTGTTTGACGTAATCTCTTTTGCACCCGGCAAAATTTTCATCATCTCGACTTTGTAAGAGTAATCACTTCCCTTGCAAATTTGCTTTAGTGTAGCATTTGTTTTAGCAGATACGTAGCCTTTTTGGGGTTTGTAAATAAACTTTTCATTGCGTAGGTAAAAATCGCTTTGATTTGCATTGCTTGCCAGATCTAAGCAATCTGCCCAAAGCATATCACTCCCTGAATTGCGAATGGTGGTGATAAAAAATGTAGCGGGTATTTTATATTGCTCAAGTAATGGCAAGGCACGATGTAAGTTATTTGCATAGCCATCATCAAATGTTATTACAACGGTTGGAGACTGCTCGTCAAAGTTTTTATTGTAATAATCGTTTAGTGAAATTACGTTGCAGTTTTCGTTGAAAAATTTTATATGTTGCTCGAAAATATTTTCGCTAATGAATCTTGAATTGAACTTGGTATTGTTAATCTCATCTATACCGTGATAAACCAAAATAATACATGTCGGTTTTACTGTCGAAGATATTTTTTTAATATTTAAACCAAACAGCGCATCATTTATTTTCCATTTTAAATGCTGTTTTGCTTTTTTAATAATCACACCAGTTTCGTTTTACAACATTTCAAATATTCCAGCAGCGCCCTGGCCTGTACCAACGCACATACTTACAATTCCGTATTTTTTATTCTGACGTTTTAATTCTGAAAATAATTGCACCGATAATTTTGCTCCGGAACAACCCAACGGATGTCCGAGTGAAATTGCTCCGCCATTTACATTCACAATTTCTTGGTTGATGTTTAACTCTCTGCAAACTGCTAAAGATTGAGAAGCAAATGCTTCGTTCAATTCGATCATATCAATTTGACCTAAATTCATTCCGGCTAATTTCAAAGCTTTTGGGATAGCGGCAACCGGACCGATTCCCATGATTCTTGGAGGAACACCAGCAGCAGCAAAACTCACCATTCGCGCAATTGGTTTTAAATTATTTTCTTTCAAAAATTTCTCGCTTACAATCATTACAAATGCTGCTCCGTCACTTGTCTGAGATGAGTTACCGGCAGTCACACTTCCTTTTGCATCAAATACTGGTTTTAATTTTGCCAATGCCTCAAGCGTTGTATCGGCACGCGGACCTTCATCTGTTTCTACAATAAAATCTCTGGTTTTTTTCTTTTCGTTTTCATCAAGATACGTTTCAGAAATTTTAACTGGAACGATTTCGTTTTTGAATTTCCCTTCTTTGATGGCTTTGATTGCTTTCATGTGTGAATTGAAAGCAAATGCATCTTGGTCTTCACGACTGATTTTATATTCATTCGCAACGGCTTCTGCAGTCAATCCCATTCCCCAATAATGATCAGGATGCGCGAGTGCAACACCAGCATGTGGAACAATTCTCCAGCCACCCATTGGAATTAAACTCATACTTTCTGCTCCACCGGCAACAATGCAATCAGCCATACCTGCGTGAATTTTTGCAGCAGCTATTGCTATTGTTTCTAATCCCGAAGCACAATATCTGTTCACGGTCATGCCTGCTACTTTGTCGGTGTTAAAAGCCATTAACGAAATCAATCTCGCCATGTTTAATCCTTGTTCTGCTTCGGGCATTGCGTTACCAACAATCAAATCATCTACTTGATCATGTGCAATGTTCGGAACGCTAGCCATCAAATGTTTGATAACATCTGCTGCCAAATCATCCGGACGGGTGAATCTAAATCCACCTCTGTTAGCTTTTCCTACTGCGGTTCTAAAACCTGCTACTATAAATGCATTCATATTTTAGTTTCTTAAAATTTTACCACCTGTAATAATTGACTGTAATCTTTCCAATGTTTTTCTTTCTCCGCAAAGCGATAAAAATGCTTCACGTTCTAAATCCAACAAATATTGTTCGCTTACCAATGTTGGAGATGATAAATCACCACCGCATAAAACGTAAGCTAATTTTTGAGAAATTTTTACATCGTGTTCGCTAATGTAATTTCCAACCTGCATAGAGTTTGCACCTAAGTAGGCCAATCCTAATGCTTGTTTTCCAAGTACACGGATATCTTTGCGTGCCGCAGGTTTTGTATAACCTGCTTCTGCTAATTCAATGCAATTTAATTTTGCTTCTGATAAAACACGATTGCGAGAAACTACAACTACATCTTTTCCTTTACGCAAATAACCTAAATCAAATGCTTCATATGCAGATGTTCCTACTTTTGCTTGTCCGATTGTTAAGAAACGATCACGGAAATTATTCAATTCAATATCTCCATCTTGTAATTCATCCGATAAACGAACTGCAAACTCTTTTGTTCCGCCACCGCCCGGGATTAAACCTACACCAAATTCTACCAATCCCATATAGGTTTCGGCATGAGCAACTACTCTGTCGGAATGCATACTCATTTCGCAAGCGCCACCCAATGCTAAATTGTGAGGTGCTACAACAACCGGAATGGAAGAGTAGCGTACACGCATCATGGTGTTTTGGAAAGTTTTGATTGCGAAATTTAATTCATCGTATTCTTGTTCAACCGCCATCATAAAGATCATTCCCACATTTGCTCCTGCAGAAAAGTTTGCTCCTTCGTTGGAGATAACCAAACCTCTGAAATCTTTTTCTGCTATCTCTATTGATTTGTTGATCCCTTCAATAACTTCTGCACCAATGGAATTCATTTTTGTATTCCATTCTAAGTTCAAAATTCCATCTCCAATATCCGTCAATGTTGCACCGCTGTTTTTCCAAACTGTTTTGTTGGCACGAATATTATCCAAGATGATAAACGATTCTGTTCCAGGAATTACTTTAAATGTTTTTGATGGAATGTCGTAATATTTTTTGCTTCCGTTTTCTACTTTATAAAAAGAAGTTGCTCCGGAAGAAAGCATATCGTAAATCCATTGTGCGGGTTTGTTGCCTGCCGCTTCCATGGCTTTCACTGTTTCTGCAACGCCCAATGAATCCCAAGCTTCAAATGGTCCTAGTTCCCAAGCGAAACCGGCATTCATGGCTGCATCAATTTTATATAGTTCGTCTGTGATTTCGGGAATGCGATTGCTAACGTAAGCAAACAAACCGTAAAAAGAAGTGCGATAAAAATCTCCAGCTTTATCTTTTCCTGCTAACAATACTTTCATTCTATCGCGAAGGTTGTCGATCGTCTTAGTTTGTTCTAATGTTGCAAATTTTGCTTTTACCGATGGTTTGTATTCCAATGTTTTTAAATCCAACGAATGAATTTCAGATTTTCCACCAGCACCCTTTACCTTTTTGAAAAAGCCTTGTTCTGTTTTACTGCCCAGCCATTTGTTTTCTACCATTTTAGAAACATAACCTGGGATTTTGAAAACGTCAATGGCTTCGTCTTTCGGACAGCTGGCTGCAACTCCGTTGGCAACGTGTACCAATGTATCTAATCCTACAACATCGCAAGTACGGAAGGTTGCAGATTTCGGTCGGCCTAAAACGGGTCCAGTTAATTTATCTACTTCATCAATGGTTAAACCCATTTTTTCAACGGTGTGAAACAAACTCATGATTCCGTAAACTCCAATTCTATTAGCAATAAATGCTGGAGTGTCTTTACATAAAACAGTAGTTTTCCCTAAATACAATTCGCCATACTTCATTAAAAAATCAACTACTTCAGGTGACGTTTTTGGTGTTGGAATAATTTCCAACAATTTTAAATAGCGTGGAGGATTAAAAAAGTGAGAGCCACAAAAGTGCTTTTGAAAATCTTCACTTCGTCCTTCATTCATCAAATGAATGGGAATACCAGAAGTATTAGAAGTAATTAATGTTCCAGGTTTGCGGAATTTTTCTACGTTACCGAAAACTTGTTTCTTGATATCTAATCGTTCAATTACAACTTCAATAATCCAATCGCAAGTCGCGATGTCTTTCATGTTATCATCAAAGTTGCCGGTTGTAATACGTTTTGCAAATGCTTTGCGATAAATAGGAGAAGGGTTCGATTTTAAAGCAAACGCCAATGCATCATCCACAATTTTGTTTCTGGATTTTTTATCCGCAGCAGCATCTTTTGGCACAATATCCAAAAGAATCACTTCAATACCAATGTTAGCAAAATGACAAGCAATTCTGCTTCCCATTACACCTGAACCAAGAATGGCTACTTTTTTAATTGTTCTGTTCATAGCATTATATTGTAATTTAAAGCCCTAAAGTTAGATTATAAAGTATCAAAATCAGCACGAAAAAATGTATTCCTGCATTAACAAACCGTGACTTTTAAAAAACATACCCGAATTAAATTTAAATAACTGATTTTTAGTAGGTTAAATCTCAGGTTGTTTTATTAAATCTGCAATCTTAAAGCAACTTTTGGCTTAAGAAAGTTGTCTCTGATGAGTATATTAGTTTAATTAGTAAAAAATTCCCCTATGAATCTCAACATCTCCCTGAAAAAAATTTCAAAGCAGTTAATTGCTGCTTCAATTCTTTTCACAACAGCATCAGCACAAACTGCAAAATGGTCGGCCGACCCTTTTAACCAAAAAGTGTTTGTTGAAAACAACGGTCAGTTTGATAAAAACACCGATAACCCCAATATTCCTGTTTTTTTTGGTGTAAGAAGCACCGGTACCGAAGTGTACTTTACAGCAAAAGGTATTTGTTACAAGCACGACCAAGTGGAGAACATGAACGAGCAAGAGCGTGAAGCAGTTATTGCCCAAATGCCAGGTTACAAACCAAAAGATAATGTATCGGAAGAGGAGAACAGAAAACACTTTAAAAAATCAATTCCACATTATTTGACCATGGAGTGGGTGGGTGCTAATCCTAACACTACGGTAGTTACAGGTGTTGCAGTTGACCAATATTTTACTTACCCTAAAGATGCATCGGTTAACTCGGCAACCATAACTGCTAAAGCATACAAATCAATTATCTATAAAAATCTTTACCCGAATATTGATGTGGAATATGTGATGCCAACCGATAAAGATGGCATTAAATACAATTTGATTTTACATCCGGGTGCCGATGTTTCAAAAGTAATGATGCAATACAATTACTCAGAAGCAATGTTTTTTGATAACGAAAAAAATGTGGTAGTGCAAAGCGCATTTGGTGCATTTATTGACCACGCTCCTATAACTTTTTATAAAGACAGCAAACAGCCAATTAAATCGAAATTTGAAATGAATGGCAATGTTGTTTCTTTTCATTTAGAAAATTACGACAACACAAAAGAAGTAGTTGTTGACCCATGGACTACTAACCCTAATTTCCCCGGTTTTAATAATGTGTACGATGTAAACTACGACCAATATGGCAACGTGTGGGCTTATGGCGGAGGTTTCCCTTGGACACTTTCAAAACTAAGTGCAACAGGTGTTATACTTTGGACTTACACTGCTGCTGCGATGTATAACAGCGGCTGTTCAACCACTGCTTGTTATGGCGATTGCGCTATTGATGAAATTTCCGGAAGCTGTTACTTAACCGAGGGTTTTGATTGGGCTAACGGTTCGCGTGTATTTAAAATTGGCACCAATGGTGTTCAAATAGTAGCATCGGCAGGTAACCCTAACTTTAACGAAATATGGCGCGCAGAATATAACCGTTGTATAGGTACAATTGTGGGTGTAGGTGGTGGAACCACTTGCTGCTTTCAGGCAATTTTAATTGATACTAACTTGGTTAACATGAATCCGGTTAATATCTACAACAGCCAACAATCGGCCTTAGACCAAAACTTGTTAAGCATTGACCCTGTTGCTAATTTCTGTTATGTAGCAGGTGTAAACAACTGGAACGGCCCAAGTAACAGTTTTGTTAAATGCCCTTTACCTACTCTTGTTCCATTACAATACAATACCGTTAACGGATTTAACTTTAACGAAGTGGGTAGCGTGCCTTATGTGTGTAACGCTACAAGTAATACCAACGGATTTAATGGATTAGCAGCAAGTATTAATTGGCTTTATGGATACAATGGCGTTACGCTTAATAAATATGATAAAGCCACAGGCGCACAATTATTAACAGTAAACACTGGCGGCACCATGTATCAAACAGGCGGAACTACTGTGGATATTTGCGATAATGTGTATGTGGGCGTAGGCAGCACTATTAAAGTATATAACCCAAGTTTAGTACAGCAAAGCACAATTGCAGCTACCGGCCCCATTTACGATTTAAAAATGGGCCCTAACAATGGTAAACTTTATGCCTGCGGATTAGGTTATGTGCAGGAATTAACGGTGCCGCTAAACAATACAGTTATCAATACCACATCTACACCAAACCAAAACTGTAGTAACTGTAACGGAACAGCAACTACCAACATTACAATTTGCGGTGTACCACAAAATAACGTGGGCTACTCGTGGTTACCAAGTAATCAAACTACACAAACAGCCACAGGCCTTTGTGCAGGTTTATACACCGTAATTATTTCTACTTCATGCGGTGTAACTTATCAAGATACTATAACCGTAGCGCCATCGCAAAGTGGTGGATTCACAGTTACTGGTACTTATACAGGATCTTGCTTAAGCAGCAGTGCTACTGCTACTGCAACACCTAACGGTGGCAATGGCCCTTATTCTTATTCATGGACAACTAACCCTGTGCAAACTACACAAACCGCTACCGGCTTACAAACCGGAACATATACTTGTGTGGTTACAGATGCTGCAGGATGCACCGGAACAGTAATAGTTAATATCAATGCTGCACAAGGAGTTACCACAACCCCCAATGCACAAACTAATGCCACCTGCTTTAACGGCTGTAATGGCATTGCCGATGTAACTGCAGCCAACGGACAAGGACCATACACTTACCAATGGATGCCCGGCAACCAAACAACTGTGCAGGCCACAGGGCTATGTGCAGGTACCTATACTTGTACCACCACCGATGCCAATGGCTGTACGGATACTACTGTGGTTACAATAACGCAACCCACACAACTAACCGTGCAAAGCACAGGCGCTATAACATGTAACGGCCAAAATGCAAACCTAACTGCCACACCAAGCGGAGGTACACCTAACTATATTATTACCTGGAATCCGGGTAACTTAAATGGCCCTAACGTAACTGTTAACCCTACTACCACTACTACTTATACCATTACCGTAACCGATGCCAATGGATGTGTATCGGCACCTATAACAGTAACAGTAACGGTGAGCCCGCCATTAACACTGGCAGCATCTGCACCGGTTTCGTTGTGTGCCGGCAGTAACACTAACTTAACTGCTGCGCCTAATGGAGGCTTAGGCCCTTACACTTATTTGTGGAGTCCCGGTAACGGAACCACTTCATCTATAACAGTAACACCCACTGCAACCACTACTTATACCGTTATAGTAAACGATGCATGTAACTCTTCGCCCGATACAGCAAATGTTACTGTTACTGTAAATCCATTACCTACTATTTTATTTGCCCCTGATGATACAGCAGGGTGTGCACCGCTATGTGTAAACTTTACCAATAGCACTACTAATAGCCAAACTTGCGCTTGGATATTTGGCGATAATACCACATCTACCACTTGTAACCCGCAGCGCTGCTACGCTTTACCAGGAACTTATAACGTAGGATTAACGGTTACCGATAATAACGGATGCTCTAATCAATTGCTCGTTAACCAGCTTATAACGGTGTATCCTAATCCTACTGCAGATTTCTCTATCTCTAATACCAATGCAAGTATTTTAGACCCTGTAATTTGTTTCACTAATTTATCTACCAATGCAACTATCAGCAGCTGGAATTTTGGCGACCCATTGGCGCTGCCTGCCGATAATAACAGCACGCAAACCAATCCCTGCCACACGTATGCCGATACGGGTTCGTATTGCATCACTTTATTTGTGCAAAACAGCAATGGTTGCCCCGATACAATTGTGTATTGCTTGCGCGTGGAAGAAGAAGTAACTTTTTATGCACCTAATGCATTTACACCTAATGGCGATGGCAATAACCAAACTTGGTTGCCACAAGGCATAGGCATAGACCCTGCCAACTACCAATTATGGATTTACGACCGCTGGGGTAACCTTATATGGGAAACCGACCAATGGGGCAAAGGATGGCCGGGCACTGCCAATGGCGGAACCAAAATAGTGCAGCAAGATGTATATGTGTGGAAAGCCAAATTCAGAGACATAAAAGGCAAAAAACACGAATACGTAGGGCACATTTCAGTAGTGAAATAAAATACTCGAAACCACAATTTTTAAAAACTCCTCAGCTATTTCGGCTGGGGAGTTTTTGCTTTTATTTTTGCAAATAATGCAAAAGCAGCGCAGTTTTTGGCACTAATGCCACCGTTTAATAGCTCAAACTATTGATATTAAAGGCATGTAGCTGTTTTTTGATAGATAAACCCATTTTGTAACAGTCCGAAAAGCCCATTTTTAGGCGTTTTTAGTGTTTTTTAACAGTCATGTGCGCACACGAGACTCTTATAGGCCTACATAAATGGCTTATGTGCGCACACGAAACTTTTGTGTTCGCAAGTGAAACACTCGCACAAGCACACGAGTGCTTTACGTGCATGCATAAACCGCGCGCGGAGGTGTGGGAGGGCTAAAAATAAATGAATAATATTTTTTTGTGTTTTTTGAAATATTGAATATAAAGCGTTTTTAGTGTAATCAATATATGTGGGAGTAAGCAACAGGGTTAGCTTTTGCAGATTTAATGAAAATAAATTTATTTCTGTATACAGAAATAATACAATAAGATAAGAAAAACAAACGAGAAAAGCAAGAAATAAAGTTTTTAGAACAGAAGTTTATTTTCTTTTATAATTTATTTGCGGTTGTAAATTGCTGCCGTAATTAATATTTTTTAACTTTACAAAACCCTAAAAGAATGAAAACAAAAATTAAATTTTTATTTGCCTCGCTAATGCTTTTTTGCATAGCGCAGGTTAATGCACAGAACACGTGTAATCAAGTTTGCGGAACTGTCTCAGCTGGTTCAAACAAATCAATATGTTGCCCAGGTGGCAGTGTAATAATCGGAGGGAGTCCTTGTGTTTCGTCTGGTGGCTCGTGTACTGGATATACATATAGTTGGGTTCCAACCACAGGGCTGAGTTCAGCCACAGTTTGTAATCCTACAGCAAGCCCTACAGTTACAACGACATATACACTTTATGTTATCTTTCCATCTACTTGTTGCTGCGATGGTCCAATTGGTAATTGCGCCACTGGGGGGTGTGCGTTGTCAAAATCTGCGACTGTAAAAGTTACGGTTAATAATACTTGCTGCCGATTAATAAGCCCAGAAAAAGATAAAGAACAAATGAATACTGAAATCAATCTTTTTCCGAATCCCACAGATGGTAAATTCAGCTTACAATTTAATCAGATAGAAAATGGCACTTGTGTAGTAATATTTGACGCAAATGGAAAGCAAGTACTTGAAGACGCTAACCTTGATGTAAATAAAAAACAATTTGATTATGATTTAACACAAATGGCGAAAGGGATATACTATGTGAAGGTGATAGAAGGAGAAAATACATTGTATTTGAGAAAAATTGTTTTACAATAATTAATCTATAAGCATTTTCTGCCATTTGCAGAAAATGCTTATTTTAATGTTATTACCATGAAGTATAATCTGCTAAAGAATAGCTTTATTTCGTTTTTATTTTTTGTGTTTATTAATGCAAATGCTCAACTAATTACATTTCAAAAAACATTTCATTACAATGCAGACGATGTCGGTGTTACTATTAATACTATAGATTCGGGCTATGTAACATTATTAAATCATAATCAATTACAATCTAACTCGGCTGTATGTTTAATAAAAATAGATAAATACGCAGATACAATATGGATAAAACACCTTCAATCTTTAAGTTGCCAAATGGAGTCAACAACTTCTCTTATACAAACTTCTGATTCCGGCTTTTTGTTTTTGGCGATACTTTTTAACCCTTGCTCCACACCAGTAGCAATAAAAACAGATAAATACGGTAATTATTTATGGCACAAGGAAGGAGTTTTTGGTTATAATATTCATCAAACATATGATGGAGGATATTGTATTTCTGGCGGCAATGAAATTGAAAAGTACGACAGCAATTTTAACCTACAATGGACTTATTGGTATGGAGGGGCATTAGATAATGGCTCATTTTCTTTAGTTAAACAATTGACTGATAGTAGTTATGCTGTGTATGGAACCACGCGTTCATTTGCGGCTGGAGGAACAAGCGACCAAGATATTTTTATATGTAAAGTAAGTAAAAATGGTAATTTTCTTTGGGGTAAATCTTATGGAAGTATACAGATTGAAGGAGCTAATGATTTTATACAAACACCTGACGGAGGATTTTTGTTACTCGGTGCTACTCGTGGATTTGGAGCGGGTGGGGCAGATATATTAATCATTAAAACAGATTCCATTGGGAATGTATTATGGAATAAAACCTATGGTGGTATATATGAAGATTTGGCGGGGATGGTTCGAAAGTCAAGTGGTTCATTAGGATATGTATTTTCTGGATTATCAAATGGTATGGAGTCTACCTATTTCTTAGGAATAAAAACATTTCTATTTAAAGTGGATATAAATGGTAGCCATCAATGGGGAAGAATGTATGGGGATTTTGGACAAAATTCTGTTTATGATGACAAAGGAACATCACTTTCTGCGATTTATGATGCCGGATTTTTACTTTCAGGTTTTTCATCTGCCTTTGGTCAAGGCAATACAAAAGATGTATGGCTAATAAAAACAGATGCACTTGGTTTTTCGGGTTGTAACGAAACAACAATAGCACCTACTATAACCAATCCAAGTTTAATAGTATCATCAGGCGGCAGCAGGTAT